>NZ_JAQKGN010000001.1:0-651792 GCF_027956555.1 Agrobacterium sp. ST15.16.055 | reverse complement strand
CCACGCCGATTGCCCTCGCCCTGCTCGGCTTTGGCGTTGCTTCCGTGATCGGCAATGTGCTGGGGGGCCGGATGGCTGACACCAGCATCCGCCTCGCACTCATCGTAACCGCCGCCCTGATGGCATTCGCGACGATTGCCCTCGTTGTCTGGGGTGTTCACAGCGGCGCCGCATTCGCGCTCGTCGCGCTTTGGGGCCTTGCCTTCGGCATGGCGCCCGTGGTGCTGCCGACCAATCTTTCCCGCGGTGCACCCGATGCGCTGGAGGCAGCAGGCAGCCTGATGGTCGTTTCCTTTCAGGTGGCCATCAGTATCGGTGCGGTCTTCGGCGGCTATATCGTCGATTCCTACGGTGCCACTGCGCCGCTGGCGCTGACCGCGATACTGGCCGCATCCACGGTCGCTCTGGCCTTGTTGCAGCGTCGTGATTGATCCTGTCCGTGACGCCAGATGCCTAAAACGTAAGTCCTGCCCGGAATGTGGTCCGGGCAGGACTTTTTTGAACAGCCGATTTTCTTGCCGTCGCTCTGGTTACTTGCGGTAGGCTAGCCCACCCCAGATGCGGCCTTCGTCTCTGTGGCGACCGCCGTGTACTGCGCCGATATAGGCAGCCGCAGCGGAAACGAGCGCGGAAGCGGCCAGCAGGAATGCTGTCAGAATACCAGCGACGCGTGCTTTTTCTGCGGCATCCGCAGCCTTGGTCTTGGCATCGTCCAATGCCTTCTGCGCCTCAGCCTTCACGGTCTCGAGCTGCTTCTGCGCTTCATCGACCTTCTTCTGCGCTTCCGCCCTGACGGCCTGCACACGTTCAACCGTCTGGTTCACGCGCGTTTGCGCATCGGTCTGGCTGATGCTTGTGCGGGCAGCGACCTGATTGGCGAGCCATGTTTTGTCGGCATCAGATATTTCGCCTGTTGCCATCAGATTGCCGAGAATGCCGCTAATCTGGCGCTGATAGTCACTGGCGCTCTGTTCACCCGTCACAGGGGTGGCGGGCGTATCGGTCCTCAGTAGCGTATCCGTGAAATAGTCGATCGGGTTAGTTCTCAGGCCCTGCGGAAGCATCTGCTCAATGCTGGGTGCTGCAGCCTGACCGGCTCCTTGCGCCAGACCACCGGCCGCACTGCCAGCGCCGGAAATGATGCCGCCCGCCATTTGGCCAGCCCCCTGAACGGCGCCGCCGACTGCGGAACCCGTGGCCTCGACGGCGGTCTGCGCCACGCTGCCAACAGCTTTGGCGCCACCGGACAGTACGCCGAGCGCGAGAAATGCCGAGACGACCGTTCCGAGCCCCCATACGACCAGGCCATTCACACCATCGCGGACCGTCAGTTCGTTCCTGTCGGCAGCGCCGGCAGGCCGACGCATGCGGCCGGCAATATAGCCACCCAGCATGTAGGAGCCGACCATGGAAATGATGACGAAGAGCGCGGTTATGATGAGCCAGACTGTGCTGATGTCGCCGCCATCGTCGGCCGAGATCGAACTCAGGCCTAGGCCGCCCGCAAATGCGGTGAGGACTGCCATGGCGCCCGAAGAGATGACGGCACCGGCGAAGATCGCTGGCCAGTCCACATAGCTGCGGTTTGGATTCGTTTCGATACCCGTTGGATCAACCATCAGCGTAGCCCCAGCAGTGAGAGAATGAACAGGACAACGACGACGAGTCCAACTAGATAGATGATGGAATTCATGCGGTATCTCCTCCGAAAGGACGATCAATCCTCCGCGTAGCGGCGATTTTATGCAGTGAGAAACGTGAGCCGAGTGCTCCTGCACTAAACTCATCGCACCCGAAAAAGTTTCAGGACTTCTCATTGTCTCGGAAGGATTTTAACAAATTCGACCCCGAAACCGCCGTGTGAGCACGGGTGAAAGATCAGGGGATGTCCCGCCTTTCGTCACTCAATCTTTGCTGACGCAAGGCCTCACTCGGGCGATGGACCGACATAGCGGGACTGCGGACGAATGAGCCGCCCTGTCCGTTGCTGCTCCAGCACATGCGCCGTCCATCCTGCCATGCGACCTGCGGCAAAGACATTGGTAAAGCTGTCGCGTGGAAAACCCAACGCCTCCAGCACCAGCGCCGTGTAGAACTCTACATTTGTCTGCAATGGCCGAAGCGGCTTCTTTTCCTTGAGGAGCGCCAGCGCCGCCGCCTCCACTTTGCCGGCAAAGGCAATGCGGCTGGATCCATCCTTGAGAGCCGACACCGCGCCTTTCAGCACGTCGGCGCGAGGGTCACGGACACGATAGATCCGATGGCCAAAGCCCATGAGGCGCTCCCCGCGCGAAAGCGCATCCTCCAGCCATGTTTGAATGTCAGCCTCACTGCCAATCGCATCCAGCATATCAAGCACCGGACCCGGCGCCCCACCATGAAGAGGCCCCTTTAACGCACACAGCGCACCAACCACTGCTGAGAACATTCCGGCGTCTGTCGAAGCAATAATGCGGGCCGTAAAGGTCGAGGCGTTCAGTCCATGATCGGAAACCGTCGTGAGGTAAGTATCGAGTGCGCGCACCTTCTCCGGCGAAGGGTGAACGCCGGAAATCATTCGCAGAAAATCCGCTGAATGGCCGAGCGTGATATCGGGTGCAATCGGCGGAAGCCCTTGCCTGTCGCGGATGATGACCGCGGCAAAAACAGGCGCCGCCGCAACGGCCATGATGTGGTGCGCAGTCGTTTCATCATCAGGCAACGCGGACAGCAAGAAGCGCAAGCCCTCTATGGAAGAAAGATGTGACAGGTCAGGAAGCGGCTGGATCAGCTGGAAAGCCCGCTGCCGGGCAGAACCCAGCTGAGAACGAATGTCCTGCGCCGCCGCAGGCTGGGGGACTTGCTCGGCCCATAGAAGCTCCAGAACCTGTTCAAAAGACCAGCCCGCCAGGCTTGAAAGATGGTGCCCGCGAATAATCAGTTCACCAGCCGTCCCGTCCACATGGCTGAGAATGGTTTCGGCTGCGACGACATCATCGAGGCCGATCACCGACCTATTGTCACTCAAGGCTGCTATCGCGGACATGTAATTTTCCTCAATCTGAATACGAATGCGCTTGAGGATGCGGCATCGTATATATATGGTCAATATTGATTGATATAATCAATATGAGATATGGAATGCAGCCTTACGACAAGTACATGAGCGCTGACCGCGCGGCTTCCGAGCTCGGCATCAGCCGAGCAACGCTTTATGCCTATGTCAGCCGTGGCTTGATCCAGACGAGCGCAGCCGAAAGTGACCCGCGTCGCAAGCTCTACAGCACCCATGATGTCGAGGCGCTGAAGAAAAGGAAAATCGTTGGGCGACGCCCCGGACAGGTTGCCGCTTCCGCGCTTGACTGGGGGCTGCCGGTTCTCGAATCCTCTATTACGCAGATAACGGAAGGACGCCTGCGCTATCGGGGGCATGATGCGGTTGTGCTTTCACAAACCGCGACCCTGGAGGATGTGGCCTGTCTGCTGTGGGATTGCGGTGAGACTAACCCTTTCGATGACATGAAGGCCGCACCTGCCCCATGGCCACAGCCGATCCTTGATTACGTCAGCACCCTGCCGCTGACGGAGCGGTGTCAAACACTTCTCCCTCTCGTTGAAGCAGGCCGCCTAACTGCGTGGAGGCGCGAAAACAATCGTCTCTGGTCCGGCGCCGCCGTTCTGCTGCGAGCTGTCGCCAGCGCCTGCAGCCTCGGCCAGCCGGGCACGCAGCCGGTTCACCTGTTTCTCGCTGACGTCTGGAGGACGGATGCGGCAGGCGCTGATCTCATCCGCCGCGCTCTCGTGCTTCAGGCCGATCATGAGTTGAATGCCTCCGCATTCGCTGCGCGCGTTGTCGCCTCCACAGGCGCCTCGCTCGGTGCTTGTCTCAACGCAGGCCTTTCGGCGCTGAGCGGACCCATGCATGGCGGCATGACAAGTCTCGTCGAGCTCCTGTTCGATGAGCTGGAACGGCGTGATGATGTGGAACGGGTGATTGATGAACGGCTTCGACGCGGCGAAGCCATACCGGGCTTTCACCATCCGCTTTACCCGGACGGTGATCCACGGGCAGCGGGCCTCCTGCCCCATCTTCCATCGGATGCGAAGCGAGCTGAGCTTCTGCGAGTGATGAACGACACCACCGGGCAGTTGCCGACCTGCGATGTAGCGCTGGTGAGCCTGCGTCGCAATCTCGGGCTGCCGCGTGGCTCGGCCCTGGCGCTCTTCGCCATCGCACGGACCACCGGCTGGATTGCCCATGCTCTGGAACAGAAGCTGGACGATAAACTCATCCGGCCCCGCGCGCGCTATGTGGGGCAATAGGCATTGTGATTTCACAGCATGGCCGGCATTCACCTCCGGGCCTGAACGTGCAACGACTTTGGCACATGCCGTGCTACTTGATTTCGATGTGCGGCCAATGCTCGGAAATATCGCGCGGCGCTGGCCTGAATCGCTAGACTATGTTGCGGTGGATGCCGAAAACCGAATGGGAGTGAGCGCATTTGAACCGCCCCGATGGCGAATAGAACGGCGAGACGGAATCAATGAGATTTTGCAATGAACGAGCGAAACCGGTCGCTCATTTCCGGGTTGGCAGGATTATAGACCATCATGTTGAGATCCCCGCGCCCCTCCACCGCAAAGCTTGAAAACTCCAATTCAATCGTTCCGAGAACGGGATGGTGAAGGCGCTTGAGCCCTTCATGCATGCTTGTGACCTCGTTGTCGTCCCACATGGCCTTGAATTCGGCGCTGGCCGCCGAGAGCTCATCGACCAGTTGCCGGACGTCGGCGCCAGCGCCAGCGCGCGCGGCGTCCGCCCTGAATGCGCCGACGACATAACGGGCAACATTGCGCCAGTCCTCCTGCGCGGTGCGCACCCGGTCATTTGAGAAGATCAGGCGCAGAATATTGCGGTTCTCTCTCGCCAGTTTGCTGTAATCGGTAAGGATGAGGGCGGCGGCCCGGTTCCACGCCAGAACGTCCCATGTCGCCGTTCTGATGATGGCGGGGCTGAAGGGCATAGCGTCAAGCACACCCTGCAGCCGGGGCGTTATGGTCTCGGGTTGACGGTAACGTGGCTCGGGCGGATGGCCGAAGGCCAGTATATGCAGGTGGTCGCGTTCGGGATCGGTCAGCATCAATCCCTTGGCGATACGATCCAGCACATCCGCCGAGGGCGAACCGCCCCGGCCCTGCTCCAGCCAGGTATACCAGGTAGGGCTTATATTAGCGCGCTGAGCGACCTCTTCCCGACGCAGGCCCGGTGTGCGGCGGCGGCCGGTGGCAAAACCGAACGTCGCGGGATCAAGCCGCATACGGCGATCACGCAGGAAAGCACTGAGCGCATTGTCTGTCATCGCATTCCCCGGCACAGCCTGTTGAGAATTATACCATGATAAGGTCACTACTTTAACAGGACAATTCTTCATGAGATCACCTCTCCCGTCAACGCGGGAGATTTTTATGCGTGTTTTTCTAACAGGTGCGACCGGCTTCATCGGCTCGCGGATTCTTCGTGAACTGTTGGCGGACGGCCATGAGGTGGTTGGCCTCACCCGCTCGGAGGTCGGTGCAAGAGCGCTAGAGGCCGCCGGCGCCACCGCACATATTGCAACGCTTGAAGATGCGGCAGGGCTAGCGCAGGGTGCGGAAACTGCCGATGCGGTGATCCACACGGCATTCGATCACGATTTTGCGAATTTCGCCGCCAATTGCGAAAAGGATCGCCGGGTGATCGCTGCGATCGGTACCGTATTGGCTGGCTCCGACCGGCCAATGCTCATCACCTCCGCGGTCGGCATGGGCGATCCCGGCAATAGCGAACCTGCGCGGGAAGATGTGTTCGATACACATCATTTCAACCCGCGCATCGCCTCTGAACTCGCGGGACAGGAGCAATTGCAGGCTGGCGTCAATCTCGGCGTCATCAGACTTCCGCAGGTGCATGACACGGTAAAACAGGGCCTCATCTCGCCCTATATCGAGATGTCGCGAGACAAAGGCATCGTCGCCTATGTCGAGGACGGCGGCAATCGCTGGTCGGCCGGTCATGTCGATGATGTGGCGAAACTCTATGTGATGGCGCTCGCTCGAGGCGAACGCGGTGCTCGATATAATGCCGTGGCGGAAGAAGGCGTTGTGGTTCGCGATGTTGCCGGGATCGTTGCAGAGGGGCTGGGGCTACCACTGCTATCAATAGGCAAAGAAGAGGCTGCCGGCCATTTCGGCTGGTTTGCCCTGTTTGCCTCCATGGACCTCAGGGCTTCCAGCGCCCTCACACGGGAAAAGCTGGGCTGGGCGCCGAAAGGTCCGGGCCTGCTCGATGATCTCAGAGCCATGGATTATTCGGCGATCTAGGCATTGGCCGACCGGCGGCCACTAAAGTGGACGCCGGCCCCCTTGATAGGGAATGGCGAAGACAGGCAGCATGGCAGCAACGGAAAACCAATGCTGACTTTATGAATGGAAAACGTTCAGGTGACGGACATCATTTGCCCGATTTCGGTCTGCCAAGGCCAAGCAGGTGGTAAAAGGCAATCGCTCCGATTGTCGCCGTGCCGATACCATCCAGCGTGAAGCCGGCGACATTGAGCTTGAAGTTGCCAGCGCCCAGCACCAGAGCGATACCCACGGTAATGAGGTTGCGGGGTTCGGAGAAATCCACCTTGTTTTCCACCCAGATGCGCCCTGCGGTCGCCGCGATCAGACCGAAGACGACGACAGACAGGCCGCCGATGACGGGTCCCGGTATGGTCTGAATGAGCGCACCGAATTTCGGCGAGAAGCCGAGAATGATGGCGACCAGTGCAGCAACGATGAAGACGAGTGTCGAGAAAATGCGGGTTATCGCCATGACGCCCATGTTTTCGGCATAGGTCGTCATGCCGGTGCCGCCGAAAGCGCCTGAAAACATCGTCGCGATGCCGTCACCGATAAAGGCGCGGCCGAGATAACGATCGAGGTTCTGCCCGGTCATCGCGCCTATCGCCTTGATATGCCCAAGATTTTCCGCCAAGAGAATGACTACGACCGGCGCGATCAGCGCAATCGCCGATCCTGAAAACACCGGTGCGGTGAATGTCGGTAATCCGAACCACGATGCGGCCGCCACGCCGGAGAAATCGACGGGCTTGCCGAGGCCAAAGCCGTTGGCAAGCACGAGATAGGCGAGATAGGCAATCGCACCGCCGAGAAGAATGGGAAGACGGCGCGCCATGCCGGGCGCATAGACCGCAATCGCACCGACCGATGTGACCGTCAGGATTGCAATCCAGCGCGACAGCTGGTCGCCATCGGGGTTGCCCGGGCCCGAGCCAGAGGCGCTTGCGATCGCAATTGGTGCGAGGACAAGACCGATCGCCGCAACGATCGCGCCCGTCAGCACTGGCGGCATCAGCTTTTCGATCCAGTTATGACCGGCGATCATGACGATGACGCCGATCAACGCATAAAGCACCCCGGCAGCGATGATACCGCCGAGCGCCAGCGCGATATTGGGACTGACTGCCCCGGCGGCTGCCCCCGTTGCCACGAGCACCGGCCCGATGAACGCAAAGGACGAGCCGAGATAGCTTGGCACACGTCCGCCAACGGCGATGAAGAAGATCAGTGTCGAAATGCCTGAAAACAGGATCGAGACGTTCGGATCGAACCCCATGATCAGCGGAGCAAGAACCGTGGAACCGAACATCGCAACGACATGCTGAAGACCAAGCACCGCGGTCTGGCCCGCAGGCAGACGCTCATCGGGCAGGATGCGTCCTTCTGTTTTCAGTCTCCAGCGCGGAAAGTAACCACCGGTATCGCTCATATCGCCCCCCTGGCAAACAGCCGGCACGCGCCTCCCGGGGCCTTCCCGTTTCAGTTCGCAACCGCGCAAGAAAATTTGCTTTTTATGATTTGCGCCCACCGTCCGAGATCGAATCGGCAGCTGGCGCATCTTTTTCTCCGTTAACGCGATTGCCTGTCCCTGTCATCGGCTATGGGCTGTTTCCCACTGTTGCTTCCGGCGCGGAAACAATCAGCTCCCGCGCCGGTAAAAGATCGGGTGGACGGCGTTATTGCGCTTTTTCAAGCGCCGTCAGGATTTCATAGGCCGCAGAAACCCGCTCCTCATTGGGGTAGTTTTTATTGGCCAGAATGACGATGCCCAATTTCTGCTTTGGGATGAACGCCACATAAGCGCCGAAACCATTGGTGGAGCCGGTCTTGTTGATGAAGACATCCTGACGCGGTTTCATGGGCGGCGAGATTTCAGAGACCGGAACAGTCTTGAGCAGGGCGCCAGAATTCAACTCTCGCAATGTCTCCAGCTGCGCGGGATGGGCATATTGCTCCCAGACCATATCCTGCGTCATGGCGCCGACGCCGAAATATCCGGTATGGGTGTTGATGAGCGCCTGCTGGATTTTTCCGTTCAGCTTTTCCAGTCCCATATTCGCATTGACGAAGCGGATCATGTCTGCCGCTGTCGATCTGACGCCGTAGGCCTCCGAGGAGAGGACGGCCGGTGTCATGCGGGCGGGTTCGCCGGTCCGCTTGTAGCCCTGCGCGTAGTCGGCCATCTTTGCCTCGGGCACCACGGTGAAGGTGTTCTTCAGGCCCAGAGCGGGGAAGAGTGTATCTTTCATGGCGTCATCGAAGCTTTGGCCCATGGCCTTTGCCGTGATGTATCCGAGCATTCCGATGCTGGGATTGGCGTAGGTTCTGTGCGTTCCTGGCTTGTATGAGGGTTTCCAGGCCTTCAGATAGGCCAGCAACTGCTGTTCCGTCTTGACGTTATCCGGCACCTGCAACGGAAAGCCGCCGGCGGTGTGGGTGCCGAGTTGCATCAGCGTGACATCGCCGAAGGGCTTGCCCTTCATGGAGGGAAGATAATTTTCCACCTTGCTCGAGAGCGAAAGCTGGCCATTCATTTCGGCATAGGTGCTGAGGGTAACCGTGAAAGTTTTGGAAATGGAGCCGAGTTCGAAAAGCGTCTGCGCCGTCACCGGCTTGCCCGAGCTTTTGGACATGACGCCATAGGTGAAGATGTGGCTTTCACCATCGACACTGATACCAACGGCAAGGCCCGGAATGCCGTTTTTCTCCATGATCGGCTTGATCGCGGCATCCGTTATCGCTTTCAGCTTTGCCTCATCGGCGGCAAAAGCCTGTGTTAACAGGCTCGTCGAGAGCAAGGCCGCCAGTGCGACATGTCTGCTGTTGAGTTTCATCTTTCGCGTTCTCCAAAACCTAGAGTGGATTTTAGGCGTGTTTGCCATCCCCAGCGAAAGACGTTTAACCGGCCTACATTGCACGAACAAATCATGATATCTCGGAGGAGGCACAAGAAAATCTAGGTCTTGAATGGTTCGGCAATTTCTCCCCCTGAACGGCTTACGGGCTTTTGAGGCATCGGCGCGGCACCTGAGCTTCACCCGCGCGGCCATCGAATTGTGTGTGACGCAGGCGGCTGTGAGCCAGCAGGTGAAAGGGCTGGAAAAGCGGCTTGGCGTTTCGCTTTTTCAGCGGCTTCCGCGCGGCCTGAAGATTACCGCCGAAGGCGAGGCCCTGCTGCCGACGGTAACCAACTCCTTCGACCAGATGGCGACGACGCTTGACCGGATCGAGGCCGGGCAGGTGCGCGAATTGCTGTTTCTGGGTGTTGTGGGAACCTTTGCCGTGGGCTGGCTGCTGCCCCGGCTGAAGGCGTTTCAAAAGCAGCATCCCTTCATCGATATCAGGGTTTCCACCAATAATAACCGGGTTGATATGGCGGCTGAAGGGCTGGATTTCGCCATTCGTTTCGGCCAGGGATCCTGGCATGGGACGGATGCGTTCCGATTGTTCGAGGCGCCACTTTCACCGCTTTGCACGCCGAAACTGGCGGAGACACTGAAAAAGCCGGCCGATCTGATGGAAGCGACGCTGTTGCGCAGCTACCGAGCAGATGAATGGAGCAACTGGTTTGCGGCGGCCGGCGTCATACCTGCGGCACAGGTGAATGCCGGTATCGTCTTCGACACGTCTCTGGGCATGATGGAGGCCGCGCTTCAGGGGCTGGGCGTGGCGCTGGCGCCGCCATCGATGTTTTCGCGGCATCTGGCCTCCGGCGCAATCATACAGCCTTTTCCGGTTACCATTTCGCTCGGGAGCTACTGGCTGACCCGGCTGCAATCGAAACCGCCTACACCCGCCATGCAGGCCTTTTCCGACTGGATGTTCGACAGCATAGGCGCTGCGGGATAAGGCTTATGCCAGGGCGAGCAGAACGCCGCCGGCCGCGCAGAAAATCACCACGGCCCATGGCGGGGTTTTCCAGATCGTCAATAGGATGAAGCCGGTGAGCGCAAGGGTAAAATCCTTCGGCGTGAAGATCGCGCTTGTCCACACCGGATCGTAAAGTGCCGCACCGAGAATGCCGACAACGGCGGCATTTGCGCCGCGCATGGCGGCCTGCGCCAGAAGGTGTTTGCGGAACCCTTCCCAGAAGGGCAGCGCGCCGACGAGCAGCAACATGCCGGGCAGGAAGATCGCAACAAGGGCGATCGCCGCGCCTGTAACACCGTTGGGCTGCGGCCCCACCACCGCACCGAGATAGGCAGCGAAGGTGAAGAGCGGACCGGGCACGGCCTGGGTTGCGCCATAACCGGCGATGAAGGCATTTTCCGTAACCCAGCCCGTGGCGACGACTTCCGATTGCAGCAGCGGCAGCACCACATGGCCGCCGCCGAAAACCAGCGCGCCGGCGCGATAAAAGGCATCGAACAAGGAGAGGCCTTGTGAAGCCGCGACGGCCGCAAAGAGCGGCAGGAGGCCAAGAAGCAGGGCAAAGGTGGCGAGCGCAATGTATCCCGCACTTTTCGGCACCCGGAAGGCGAGATGGGTGGCCTGACGCGCGGCATCGGCACGACAGAAGACAAGCCCGGCGAGCGCGCCGACGGCAAGCGCCAGGATCTGCCCGAAGGCGCCGGCGACAAACACGACGCAGACGATGCCGGCAAGCGCGATGCTGGCCCGCTCACGATCCGGCGCAAGGCTTTTTGCCATGCCCCAGACCGCCTGCGCCACGACGGCAACGGCGACGATTTTCAGCCCATGCAGGAGGCCGGCGCCGACCGGCCCTTCGATGGAGGCGGCGACCATGGCGAAGAAAAACAGAAAAATGGCGGATGGCAGGGTAAAACCCGTCCAGGCCGCCAGCGCACCGAGCGGACCTGCCCGCCGCAGCCCGAGCGCAAACCCCACCTGGCTGGAGGCGGGACCGGGAAGAAACTGGCAGAGCGCCACGAGATCGGCATAACCGGCCTCATCGATCCATTTGCGCCGCACGACGAGCTCATCGCGAAAGTAACCGAGATGGGCGATGGGGCCGCCGAAGGAGGTGACGCCGAGCTTCAGGAATGCCGCGAAAACCTCGCCGGGCGTGCCGTGTCTCTGGCCGTGCACTTCGGTCTCTATGCTTCGCGTTGACGATTTCACCAAAGAACTCCCTGTGTGCAACGGCTAGTCGTCAACACATATCAGCCTCAAGACGGTTTCGGTATCAGATACCATTATGACAGGGATATGAAGGGGCTGGCCGCATCGACGCCGGAACGTTGCGATAACGTTCCGGCGTCGTTTGGCGATTATCCGGCGAAGGGCCTATCGCTCGGTCGGCAACAATGCGGTGAAGTGCGAAATCCAGCCATTTTCATCGGTGCCGCCGGAAAAGCCCGTCGCATCCCAGATGATGTGATGCCGGTTGCTGCCGTTATGAATAGTCACCGCGGCGGCGATGGGGGTCGGGGATCGCCACGAAAAGTTGCGGTTCGCCCCGGGCTCGAGATGGCTGAGGGATTCGAGCTGGACATCGTCGAGAAAAAGCACCGTGCTCATCTGCGTCTCATAGAGATATTCCCATCGCGCCTGCGCCAGCGCATTCGCTGCCGCAACGAGAAGATTGCTCTCGCCGACGGGATCGGCCAGGGCCGCCAGGCGCCATGCGGCGAAGATATTGGCGATATCCCCTGTACCGAGCCCAAGGCTTGAGAAGAATTCGATGGTCTGCGCATTGTTGCTGAAAGTATCATAGCCCGCTTCGCCGAAGGGCCGAATATGCTTGACGACGAAATTGCTGAGAATTGGCATGTGTATCTCCTTTTGGGACATGGGCCACCTGTTCCCGGACGTCGACGTGCAGGAGCGCATGGTGGGATTTTGTGTTATTGGGGCGCCGGATATCTCCGGCAATCGAGGGAAATGCGGTCGGCTTGCCGGCCTAACCGAAGGCGATGGCGACGCGGGCCGGCATTGCCAGAAATTCCTGCAGGCCGATGCGGGTTCTGGCGCCGCCTCGCCCTGCCGGCCATGGATCGAGAATATGAAGTTCGAGATTCTTGCCGTTCACGGTGTAGCCGTAGACGAGGTAATAGTGGTATTCCGTTCCGATCACGAAGACGCGGTTGTTATCGATCTCGTGTCTGACGGTATCGGCTGTCAGGCCATTGACGAAGTGGCCGCCCGTCGTGGTGTGATCGAAGGCGTTCCACTGGCTGGAAACCAGCTTGACGACATTGCTGTTTGCATTGGCACCGCCCTGCTCATCGATGCCGGCGGATTGATCCAGAACCTGCGCCAGCTCCCAGCGCTCCTGAACCTGCGGATCGACGCTCGCAAGCGCCTCGGTGTTGCGCCTTGCAATCTCGTATTGGGTGGCGGCGGGAAGCCCGTAATAGGCCCGCACCATCTGCTCGACGGCGGCAAAGCACCAGGCGGGGGTGTCCTGAGGCACCAAAACGGGAGGGTTATTGACTGTAGGCATGGTCTTCTCCTTTCTGAAAATGACGTGGCATGGAACGCTTCGATGGCGGCCGGATGCCTGTCGTTGATTTGGTGAATGTCGAAGTTTCGGCGGCCGTCCTGCCGGCATCTGCGCCGGCAGGACATTGCCCATGATCCCATGCCCGAGGGGGACGATTCCGGCTGAGATCATGGATGCGTTTCTGCCGAGCCGGAAAGGAACGGCAGGGTCTCAGGGGATCAGGCGGTCTTGCTCAGATCCTGACGATAGGCCTGCAACGACGCGATTTTTGCGTCCGCGGCGGCCTCGCGTTCGGCGACGATGGCCGAGAGCTTCTCCGCGACACCCGCCAGATAGGCCGGCAGATCGTCACTTTTGATATATCCGCCCTGCAACTTGTTCAGCTTCGACCATCCTTCGGCAAAGCTGCGGTTGAAGCGGTCGGAGACGATCACCACCGCGTGCCACTGGGCGGTTTGCCTGACGAAGAACTCGTCGACGGAGCGGATGAGCTGCGCGAAGCGGTTCTTTCGCAGCGTCTCCTGCCCGGCGACATTTTCAATGCCGGTGATCTGATGCTGGGCATCATCTGCGACCGCTTGCATGAAATCGGCGAAGCCCTTGAAGAAGAAGGCGATTTCTTCAACGATTTCCTTCATGCGTTTCAGCGCCGAAATGCTGACATTGAGCGATCGCACCGCAAGCTTGATCTTGTCATCCTCTGCCTGCTTTCCCTTCAGGAGGGCGTTGATCCTGATGAGTTCTGCCGCCTGGCTACGGCGCTCCTTCTCATAGGCCTCCGCCTTGTCGATCATCTGCATCTGGATTTCGCGCAGGCTGGCAGCCTGCTGCTGCTGCTCTTCGGAAAGCTTGCCCAGCCCCTTGTCCAAAGCATCGAGCGAGGCCTGCAGACTGGAAACAACCGTTTGCTGAGCGGCGATCTTTTCTTCCTGCGCCTTGAGTTCCGCGGCGCGTGCAGCCAGACGTTTATCGAGTTCGGCAAGCTCGATGGCCTTGCTCGATTTGGGGTCGGCGCTTTCCGCGTCGTCCGCAAGCTTCGCCTTGGCGTCCTCGAGCGACTTGACATCTCCCTTCAGAGCGTCGCGTTTTTCCTCGCTCTTGCGAAGCTCGGCTTTCTTTTCGGAAAGCTCGCTCTGCTTGGCGGCCGCATCGGCCTTGCTTCCGCCGCCTGACGGGGTGCGGGAGCCGCCACCCTGGCCCTGCCCGTCCGCACCCTGTCCGGCCTTGGATTGTCCCGAAAGCGCGCCGCCAACCGACGAGACCAGCATGGAGGCGGGACCGCCTGCCACCATGGCAATGGCGGGAATTGCGCTTGAAATCATCTGCGCGCCGACCCGGACGATCGACATGACAAAAGCACGCTGCTCGGCCGTATTGGCCCGCTGCTCATATTCCCGGGCCTTCTTTTCGAATGCCGAAACCTGTTCCTTGAGATCGTTGACAAGCGATTCAAGCTGTTCCCGTCGTGCGTCCGCCTCCCGGATTTCCCGTTCCATCACCGCTTTATCGGCGAGGCGTTTGCTCAAGGCCGTTTCGCTCATATCCGTGGTTTGCGCCGTGTCCCTGATGATGGCGTCGTAGGTCGCAGCGAGGGCCAGAAGCTCGTCTCGAACGCTGAGCGCCCTATCCCGGATGCCCGTTGCGAGCTTTATCAGATCGTTGGAGACGAATGCCTTGATTTCGGCCTGATCGTTTTCTTCCCTGACATCGAGCCAGTCCGGGAAAAGATCGGCGATGGACAGGCCGATACGGGTCGCCGCCGCCATCGCGTTCTTCATGACTATTTCGCTTTTCTGCTGCGACGTGATCAGCCTGTTCATGATAGCGCTGATGCGGACGCGAATATCGCCGTTTTCCTGCGGCGTGGTGTTATAGGCGATGTAAAGCAGATCGATCGCATTGTCGGTGTCGCGCTTGGCGCGCTCGACATCATAGGTTCCCTGGATCTTATCGACATAGGACCGGACAAGCGCCGTATCAGACTTGGGAAGGCTGAAATTCGGTTGCGAAACGATCGCATCGACGCCGGCGTCGATTGCGCTGTTGATCTGGGCGGTCCGGCTCTCGAAAGTCACGACATTGTTCATTTTCATGCTCCTGTTGATGGGTGGTTGCGGAGAGTCATTGGGGGTGATCGTTCACGATCCGCATTGTTTCTTCGCGTCGTCAGGCAGCCCGGCCTCGGTGGAGGAAATGAACTGCGGCACGTCTTTGGTCAGGCCGTCGATCTCGGTCGACAGCCGCGTAACCTGACGTATTTTCGCGTCGTCAGGATTGACCTCGCTCGCTTCCTTCAGGGCACTGGTGAAGTTGGCGACCTGAATGTTGAAGTCCTGAACCTTGACGTTGATGGTGGAGATCGCCGCCTTGAGCCTGGTGATCTGCTCTTCCAGAGTTTTCACCGCTTTCTGGTTTTCCGCGTCGCTCTGCTGTGCCGCCGCAAGCTGGCGGCGATTGTTTTCGAGCTGGTTGCGAACGCCTTCAAGAGCCGCCCGGGCATTGTCCAGCCGTGGCTGCGCGGTGCGGTATTCCCTCTCCGCATCATTCATCCAGCCCAGCGCCTTGACCGCCGCGTCACCGGCCTGGCAAATTCCCGGCAGGAAGAAGAGGACGCCGCTGCATATTTTTACTCGCTTGGCCTGCTCGTCCCTTTCCTTCCGGGCTTTTTCGAAGGTGGCCTGACGCGCCTTGACGTTCTCGTTTTCGGACTGAACCAGCTCCTCGTAGCCCTTCACGCTGGTTTCGGACTGCACCACCTGCCGCTCCAGTTCGATCTGCAGGTACATGGCCTGCCCCAGCGCCTTCTCGCGGTCAGCGCTGAGCTGCTGTTGCGCCGTCAGATGTTCCATCAGGCACGCGGATCGACGGCCGAGCAGCTCGCGGCTCGCTTCCGCCTGTTCCAGTTTCGACTGGAAAGCCGCCGTCTGCTCGGCGGTGAGGGTGGCCGCGTTCGCAAGGGTCGGCTGGCCCATGGACGGGATATCGAAATTCATTGCGAAGGCCGCAAGGCCTGCAAAAAAAACATGCTTAAGTTGAATCATTTCAACCTCCTCTGAAGAATCGGGGATGAATAAAGGGCATGAAGGGCTCTACGCGCCGCCCGGCATCGCTGCCGAACGCGCCAGAGACATGGCAGTAACATTCGGGTGTCATGTGGTTTCGGATGCATCTTTCACGATGTCGTCAATGCCTAAAAAGCAACCATCAAAGATTGTATTCATGGCAAATAGACAAAAGATTTCGCATCCACGACTTCACTAATTTATGCAATAAAAACAGTCGATAACTTCATTTTCAGCGTCACTCTCGCAAACCGTCTCAAAAGGGAACACATTTTAACGCGCTCCTTAACATTCAATTTATGAGAGTATTTCTTAATACCCCGCAACAGGGCCTCGGGGGAGTGCAACAAAATGCACGCATCTTCCGGAGCGGAACCTTTCGGCTGTCACCCCTGCCCCAAGCGGCCGTTGTCAGCGAACAGAACTCACGCTTTCGAATTCGCCATAAAGTAGCGAATAGCAAAAAACCACGGGAGAAAGGTATCCGGAAAAGCAGGCGCCCCAACTTCAAAGACGCACCCGGAAAGGGACTTCGCCCGACCTCGGCCGGACATGCTTCGAGAGAGGCTGGGCTTACTTGCGAACCGAATCCTGAACGACGATGCCTTCGGTGATGCCGTCGCCCATCTTTGCAGCCACATATCGACCGCCTTCAAAAAGGAGCAGCGCCTCGTCCGCGCGCTTGGAGATTTCGGCGCATTCGCCACTGTCATGTGCGCGGTGGGCATCGCATCGGTCCATGGCGGGCAATTTACGCTGGCGGCGGTGCAGGCAGTCGTCGTTCCGCACGGCTGGGCTTCCAGCCGCAGGACACGGGCGTTGATCGACTGGCTGGAGCTGGAAAATACCGCGCAGCGTCACCCGCCCGGCGACGATAACCGCGAGCGGCCATGGTCGCTAAACGGCTGGATTATTTCGGCCATCGAGACGCTTGCAAGCACCTATCGCGTCGCGGCCTCGCCGTGGCAAACCCTCCCGGCAACGGAAACGCCTGCGGAGGAAGCCATCGGAACCGGCGTGCTTGTCGACGGTGTGAGCTGGCTTCTGCGGCACGCGCAGGATTTGCCTTTTCTCTCAGAGGAAGTACGGATGTTTCTTGGGCATGCGCCGGGTTTCCTGATCTTGCTGGACCTGCTGTCCGCCGCGAAAGCGGACGCGTGCGATGCGACAGGTTGCGTGTTCTCCCGCAAGGCGACGGCGCGCGCCTATGGGGTCAGCCGCGCTCATGTCACGGCCATACTCGCCAGGGCCGAACGGTTGAAAATCTTGAAAAGAAACGGACCCAGAATAGTTCTGAGCGACCTGGCATTGCAGAACGTCCAGCGCGATCTGGCCTATCAGCTCGCCTTCGTCGTTTTATGGACGGAGGCAGTGAGAACGTCTCCACTGTCCGCGGATGCCCCCGAGAGCCTGTCCGGCTGGAATGCCTCCAGCAAGCCGCGATAGGGCTTGGCGAGCGGCGTGGCATAAGCGCCGCGCTTGGCGGTGGACAACCCCATGGACACCAGCGATTCCGCCTGCTTGACGGCCGCCGCAACGCCATCGACAACCGGCACGCCGAACTCATCGCGGAGTTCGGCGGCAAGATCCGCCATGCCGGCGCAGCCGAGCACGATCGCCTCCGCCCTGTCCTCTTTCAGGGCCAGCGCGATTTCCGCGCGCAGCCTTTCACGGGCGTTCGAGGCGGGATCTTCCAGCGACAAGACAGGAATATCGGCGGCGCGCACATTGCAGCGGGCGGACATGCCATAACGATTGACGAGATGTTCCAGCGGCAGCCGCGAGCGCTCCATCGTCGTAACGATGGTGAATTTCTGCGCGATGAAGGCGGTAGCGGAGACCGCCGCCTCGCAGATGCCGATAACCGGAATATCGGCGAGCGCGCGGGCCGCATCGAGCCCGGTATCGTCGAAACAGGCGATGATCGCGGCGTCGGCTCCAAGCGTCGGCGCCTTTGCCAGCTCCAGCAACAGGCCGGGCACGGCGAAAACCTCGTCATAATAACCTTCGATGGAGACAGGCCCCATGGAGGAGGTGACGGCCAATATGTCCGTATCGCGGCCGGCTATACGCATCGCGGCGTCGGCAATGGTCGCGGTCATGGATTGCGTGGTGTTGGGATTGATGACGAGAATGCGCATTTGACGTTTCTTTATCCGCGTGAACGGCGGCGATTGAGCGTGACGATCAGGCCGAGCGTGGCCGCGATCACCAGGAAAGAAAACAGGGTTGTGACAGCACCGAGCGCGTAAAGCACCGGCGTTGTGACATTGGTGGTCATGCCGTAGATTTCCAGCGGCAGCGTGTTGTAAGTGCCTGACGTCATCAATGTGCGGGCGAACTCGTCATAAGAAAGCGTGAAGCCGAAAAGGCCGACGCCGATCAGGCTCGGCGCGATCATCGGCAGCACCACATGGGCGAAGGTCTGCCAGGAGGAAGCGCCGAGATCCCGGGCCGCTTCCTCATAGGACGGCGAAAACCGGTTGAAGACGGCCAGCATGATGAGCACGCCGAAGGGCAGCGTCCAGGTGAGATGCGCGCCGAAAGCTGATGTATACCATGAAGGTTCCAGCCCAAGCTGCTGGAATAGAACACCAATACCAAGCGATATGATGATCGACGGCACCACGAGGCTTGCGACCGACAGATAAAATAGCGGCGTCGCGCCGATGAATTTGCGCCGGAAGGCAAGGCCCGCCAGCAGCGAGACCAGCACGGTAACGGCCATGACCATCAGGCCAAGTGCGAATGAGCGCCGGAAGGAGCCGCCGAAATCTCCGACGGCCTGCTGTTCGAAGAGATTGCCGAACCAGTGCAGCGAAACGCCGTTCAGCGGGAAAGTCAGGCCGCCATTCGGCCCCTGAAAGGCGAGGATGAGGATGGCCGACAGCGGGCCGTATAGAAACAGCACGAAGAGGACGAAAAAGAAGGCGAGGATGTAGAATTCGCGGCCGCGTTTTTCCTGATGCATGGGATCAAAGCTCCTTGCGGATATCGACGATGCGCAGGATGCCCGCGACCATCAGAAGAACGAGGATGAGCAGGATGACGGCGTTCGCCGCAGCAGCCGGATATTGCAGCAGCGACATCTGGTTCTTCATCATCAGCGCCACCGAGGCGCTCTGGCCGCCGGACATGACCTGAACCGTGGAGAAATCCGCCATGACCAGGGTCACGACGAAGATGCTGCCGATGGCCATACCGGGTTTGGCAAGAGGAATGATGACATTGGTGAGCGTCTGCCAGCCGGTCGCGCCCGCATCACGCGCCGCCTCGATCAGCGATTTATCGATACGCATCAGCGTGTTGAAAATCGGCGTGACCATGAACAGCGTATAAAGATGCACCATGGCCAGCACCACGGCGAAATCCGAATAAAGCAGCCATTCGATCGGCTCGGGAATGATGCCGGAACCCACCAATGCGCTGTTAACAAGACCGTTTCGCCCGAGAACGGGAATCCATGAAATCATGCGGATGATGTTCGAAGTCAGGAACGGCACGGTGCAGACAAGGAACAACACCATCTGCATGGTGGTGGTGCGAATGTGGAACGCAAGGAAGTACGCCACCCAGAAACCGCAGAAAAGCGTGATCGCCCAGACCATGGCGGCATACTTCAGGGTATTGAGATAGGTCTGCCAGGTGACCCAGGACCCTAACGTTTCGCTATAATTGAAGGTGACGAAATCGGGATACATCTGGGCGAAGTCGTAGTCCCAGAAGCTGACGATGGCGATCATCAGGATCGGCAGAGCCAGGAAAAAACCGAGGATCAGCAAAAGTGGCAGGGACTGAATATAGGACACAAGCTTCTGCGGCAGGGCAAAGCTGCGGGGCGGCTTGTCCTTTTTTTCACTGACGCCAATGAGTCTGACCGTCACCATGGTGAAGCCTTTCGCTGTATTTGCAGAAGCCCGGCGGCTTTCGCACCGGGTAGTGTGTCAGGCAAAGTTCTCTTCAAACGCGACGTCATCCTCGGGCTTGTCCCGAGGATCCAACCACGTTTGATGTGGTGGGTCGTTAGATCCTCGGGTCAAGCCCGAGGATGACGTCGCGTTTAGAGGCTCTGTTGCTGTCAAGACCGGCGGCCAACGCCACCGATCTTGTCTGTTTCGGGTACTAGGCAGCGATAAACTCGTTCCAGCGACGGACCATGTAGCGGTCTTCATCCATGACGGAGTTCCAGCACGCCACCTTGCCCATGCGCTCCTCGAAAGAGCCGCCATCGCGAACGGCACCGGCCTTTTCCATGACCTTGCCGTCGGGCGCGATGATGTCGCCCTCAGCCGGCTTGCCTTCGACCCAGTAACCCCACTCGTCGGCGGTCATGTGCTCCTTGGCCGTTTCCATGGCGGCGGAGTAATAACCCTGGCGGTTGAGATAAGCGCCGACCCAGCCGGAGGTGTACCAGTTGATATATTCATAGGCTGCGTCGAGCTTCGCGCCGGACAGGTGCTTGGCGAGACCCAGACCTCCGCCCCAGGAACGATAGCCCTCCTTCAGCGGCTGGTATTTGCAGGCGATACCCTTGGAGCGGACGGCGGCAACGGCCGGCGACCACATGGACTGGATGATGACTTCGCCCGAGGCCATGAGGTTGACGCTTTCGTCGAAGCTCTTCCAGAAGGCGCGGAACTGGCCGTCCTTCTTGGCCTTGATGAGGAAATCGATGGTCTTGTCGATCTCTTCCTTGGTCATGTTGCCCTTGTCGGCATATTTGATGTTGCCCATGGCTTCCATGATCATCGCCGCATCCATGATGCCGATGGAGGGGATGTTGAGAATGGAGGTCTTGCCCTTGAACTTCGGGTCCATGATATCGGCCCAGCTGGTGATATCGCGACCGACAAGATCGGGACGGATGCCGAGCGTATCGGCATTGTAGATGGTGGGAACCATGGTGAAATAATCGGTCTCGCCCTTCGCGAATGTCTTGTCGCCGGGCTTTTCGACGAAACCGACCGTGTGCGGCGCGGTACCCTGCGCGACCACGCTGTCCGGCTTCAGCTTGCCGTTTTTGAACAGCGGCACGATCTTGTCGTAATATTTCAGCTTCTTGATTTCCATCGGCTGAATGACGCCGGCCGGATAGACCTTCTTGAGGATCCAGTATTCGATATCGGCGATATCGTAGGAGTTCGGCTGGGTGACGGCGCGCTGGGCGGCGGCGTCGGAATCCGTCGCCGTCATTTCGAGCGTGATGCCGAGGTCTGCCTTGCACTTCTCGGCAATGGCATTGAGGTTGGAGACGCCGGTGCCGAACTGGCGGATAGTAATCGGGTTCTGCGCCCAGATGGTCGGGAAGCCGGTGATGAGGCCGGAGCCGATCGCCGCACCCGTGGCGGCCGCGCCCGCCTTCAGGAGGCCGCGGCGGGACAGGCCCTTCTTGCTGTTGGTGGTATCGGTCATTTCAAAGTTCTCCTCTGGTTATTTTTGGGGTCACTTCTCTACCCGGCCGAGCACGATGGCATCGGCCGCATTCCATGAAAGCGGTATGGCGTCGCCGGTCCTGACCGGATTTTCGAAGAAGGCGGCATCGCTGAGGATGACGTTGAAATCCTCGATGCCTGCGCCGGTTACGGCGATCTTCACGCTTGCGCCGCGATATTCGACGTTCGAGACGATACCGGTGAAACCGAGGCCCGGCTGTTGCGCCTCACCCACGCGCACGCGGTCGGTGCGCACGGCGATATCGACCGCGCCCTCATCCGAGGCGACGCCGCCTGCCGTGAAAGTACCGCCGCCCGCCACTTCGAGCGTGACGAGGTCTCCCGATTTTTCCCGGTAGCGCCCGGAAATGACGTTGTGGTCGCCCATGAAGCGGGCGACGAAGGCGGTGGCCGGACGCTCGAACACCTCGCGCGGCGTGGCCGCCTGTTCGATGCGGCCGTCGTTCATGACGACGACGATATCGGCAAGCGCCATGGCCTCTTCCTGGCTGTGGGTGACATGCACGAAGGTGATGCCGAGCGAGGTCTGCAGTTTCTTCAGCTCGGCGCGCATACGGATCTTGAGGAACGGGTCCAGCGCCGAAAGCGGCTCGTCCAGAAGCAGCGCCTCGGGATCGGTAATCAACGCACGCGCCAGCGCCACCCGCTGCTGCTGCCCGCCGGAAAGCTGGGCCGGACGGCGGCTGGCATAGGGTTCGAGCTGCATCAGCCGCAGCATATCGAGCGCCTTGGCCCGCCGGGTTTCCTTGTCCACACCCTTCATCTTGAGGCTGAAAGCGACATTGTCGACGAGATCGAGATGCGGAAACAGCGCGTAGGACTGGAACATCATGGCCGTACCGCGCCGGGCGGGCGGCAGATCGGTGACGACCGCATTGCCGAGCCTGATGTCACCGCTGGAGATGCTTTCGTGGCCGGCGATCATTCTGAGCGTCGAGGTCTTGCCGCAGCCCGACGGCCCAAGCAGGCAGCAATAGCTCCCGGCCGGTATTTTGAGGCTTATCGCATGCACGGCGGTGGTGTTGCCGTAAATCTTGGATACGGACGCGATGTCGATTGCTGCGGCTTTGCTCATAAACACTCTCCTGCGACGTCTTTGTCATGCAGGAGGCGTGCCAATCGGCTTAGCCTTTGATGTAAAATGATATTCTTCTGCGCTCCGGAAAGCTTTGCCCGGACTTGCCCAATTTTACGTCGATTGTTTTCGATTCATTGCAGAAATTGTATGCAATCCAAAAATCCGAAACGCCCCGCGCTTCACCCGGCCTTGAACCGGTCGAAAGCGGTGAGATATTTGACCGTGGGATCGGCATCCCAGCGGTAAATTTCGGTCCGCAGGAAATGCAGTTCCTCTTCGAGCTTTTCCTCCGGCAGTTCGACCCACCAGGATTTCGGCCGTCCATCGGAACCGTCGGACCAGCGATAGCCCCGTTTTTTCAGATGATCCTTCATGTCGAACGGGCTGTTTTCCGCGTAGAGGCGCACCCTTGAGCGCAGGCTCGCCTCATGGAGTTCTGCAAACGGCGTTCTACTCTGGCCAGGGCGCGTCTGCTCCAGCACTTCCAGCAGGGCGAAACAATCGTCCACCGCACGATGGCCGTCGTGGAAATAGCCGGATTGCCCGATCAGATAACCGAGTTTGTTGCCTTCGAAACCACGCGCGCGCCAGTCAATTTCCGAAACGGAGCAGGCCCATGCCTTGTCGCGGAAGATCGGCGAGAAGGCCTCGCAAAAGGGGCGGTCGAAACCGGCATTGTGGGCGATGATCAGATCGGCATGGGCAATGAGGGAGGTCAGCCGGCCCATGTCTATCGACTGCCCCGCGACCATCTCGTCGGTGATCCCGGTCAGACGGGTGATTTCTTCGGGAATGGCGATACCAGGCTGCCGCAACCCGCCATAGATGCCTGTGACATCGCCGATTGTGCCGTTATCGTCGAATGTGAAGGTGATGACGCCGATTTCGATGATCTCGTCGGTGCGATGGTCGAGGCCCGTCGTTTCCGTATCGAGGATCACGCCCTGACGGGCGAATTCCGGCCTTGGCCGATCGATGACCGCGCGCGGCTGCAACCGGCGCAGGATACGATAATTACCGGTGGATTCAAGATAAGCAGCAAGGGCCTCATCGTCCGTAGCGGTCTTTTGGGTCGTTTCGCGACCACCCGCTTTTCGCCCTCTTTCAGCCTGCGGAAGCCGCGCTGCCGCGGGAGAGAAAAAATCCAACTGGGAGGTCATAATGCGCCTGTCCGCCTTGCCCGGAAATCAAGATTGAGTATTCCAACATATGCGCACGGGCTCACAGTAACAACCGCACTGAGCCTCATCCACAGAAACGGGATAGGCAGACAGTCGCGATTTCGCTTTGAGATATCTGGCGACCGGGACGGCTATAACGGCCCGCCTCACGACGCCGGACGATTGAGACTATCCGCGCAATTGCCGCAATTGCCAATGATCTCGGTCGTCCTGGTGCTGAAGCCGGCATAGGTCTGAAGCCGATCAACTTGTTATGATCAGCCCCTTCGCGGGAAGCCGATCTACCGGTCCGGCGCGCGCCGTTTTTACCTGTTGCGGAACACGGTGCAGGGAACGCCCGCCCGCCGGATATCGCCACAAAGCGCGTTGGCTTCAGCTCTGGTTTCCCGGCCGATGCGGGCGGCATAACGCGGCCGCGAACCGAAATTGCCGCCCCGCTGCCGCACGATCAAAGCCCGCTCGGCATTCAGCGGCTCCGAAAGCTGCAGGATCGCCCGGGTGAAAAGCCGGTTCGCCACGGCCGGATTATAATGCGCCGCAAGCTGCACGCCCCAGGGCGCCCAGTCGGCCGATGCAATGAGAACGGGATCTTTCATGGTGCGGGTGTCGGCGAGACGCACGCAGGCATCGAGAAAGGAACGGTTGTCATCCAGCGCCGGCGCAGCCTTTTCCGGCGGATTGTCCTTCCATGTCTCCACCGGATAACCGGTGATCGCGAACACATAATCGCGGGTTTCGGTGGGCAGGCGGCCGTTGGCGATGAAATTCCGCAAGCCCGCCTCCCCCGCATTGTAAGCTGCGGCGGCAAGGCCGAAATTGCCGAACTGCACGTTCAATTCGGAGAGATATCGGGAAGATGCCTCAAGCGCGGCGATGATGTTGAAACTGTCTTCGAGACCGCGCAACCGCGCCGTTCCCGGCATGAACTGGGCAATGCCCTCCGCCCCCTTCGGGCTGACCGCACTCGCCCGGAACAGGCTTTCTCGCCAGATCAGCCGGGCGAAATAATCCGGCGGAACGGCATGGCGGACGGCGAGAACCTCAATGGCATGGCAAAGATCGTTATTGTAACTGTCGGCATTGATGCACAAATCCGGCGCGACATCATGGGTATAAGCGCAGGCAGTTTTTTCCCTGGCGGGCTCTTCGGCTTGCGCCGCCCCAAAGGCTGCGGTCAGCAGACACAGGGCAAGAGCCATGCGGCTTGTCGATATCCCTGCCAAGCGAAAGTCCCCGAAAACTCCAGACACGATGTGCCGATTATCGGCCAATCCGGAAGATATGCCCAGCTTTGCGGCTTGTCATCACGTATCGAACATCGAACGGACTGGCGCGATCGGACGGGACGAGGACGGCGGGCAGCCACTTTCAAGTCAGTAATGGACCGTCAATATTCTCTCGACGTCATCATCGGCCCTGTGCCACTGCCATCAGGAATTTAAACCGGATGGCAGTGGCACAGGACCGATGACGAGAGAATATGGGCTCACCACCGGCTTCACAGGAACTGAGGCCTCACTCTAAAAGTCCTGCCACTCCTCATGCTTGACGGCAACCGCAGCGGAACCGCGCGCTGCAAGCGGGCGGGATGCGCTGCGATGCGAGCTCGCCGGCGCAGATTGCTGCTCGAAGCCGCTGCGCGCAGAGGCGGAGGAGCGCGGAGTGTCATCGAACCGGAATTGCCCGAGAAGTTCGAACAGGGCCGCCGCTTCCCGCGCAAGGCTGTGGCTTGCGGCGGTCTGCTCCTCGACCATGGCGGCGTTCTGCTGGGTGCCCTGATCCACAGTGTTGACCGCCTGATTGATTTCCGCAAGCGCCGTGGACTGTTCGCGCGCGGCATCGACAATCGCGACGACATTGGTGTTGATGTCATGCACCTGCTCGGCGATCTCCTGCAGGGCCGAGCCGGCCCTGGTGACAAGGCCGACACCGTTCTCCACCTGCGCCCCGGAGGCATTGATCAGGCTCTTGATTTCCTTGGCAGCCGTTGCCGAACGCTGTGCGAGTTCGCGAACCTCCTGCGCAACCACGGCAAAACCCTTGCCCGCCTCGCCGGCACGGGCGGCTTCAACACCTGCATTCAATGCCAGAAGATTGGTCTGGAAGGCGATTTCGTCGATCACGCCGATAATGTTGGAAATCTCTCGCGATGATTTTTCGATCTGGTCCATGGCGCCGATCGCATCGCGCACCACCTGGCCCGAATGTTCCGCGTGGTCACGGGCGCGGGCAACGATCTTGCCAGCCTCTTCGGCGCGGCGGCTGGAATCGTTGACGGCGGTGGTGATTTCCTCCAGTGCAGCTGCCGTTTCTTCGATGGAGGCGGCCTGCTGCTCCGTGCGTCTGGCGAGATCGTCGGCAGCAGACCTGATCTCGTTGGAACCGGAAGAAATGGCGCCTGCATTTTCAGACACCAGCGTCATGGCCCTTTTCAGCTTTTCCGAAGCCGCGTTGAAATCCGTGCGCAATCTTTCAAGCGAGGGGATGAAGGGCTTGTCGATGTTCTGGGCAAGATCGCCCTCGGCCAGATCGGTGAGGCACTGCGCCAGCTTTTCGACATTCTCGACGCGGCCGGTCACGTCAGTCGCGAATTTGACGACCTTGAACACCTTGCCGTTGAGATCGAAGATCGGGTTATAGGACGCCTGAATGAAGACCTTGCGGCCGCCCTTGCCAAGCCGCATGAACTCGTCCGCCACGAGATCGCCGCCGGCCAGCCTTTCCCAGAACTGCTTATATTGCGGCGACTGCGTATAGGCCGGTTCGCAGAACATGGAATGGTGCCTGCCCTGCACCTCCGCCAGCGAATAACCGAGCGCGGCCAGAAAATTCTCGTTTGCGGTCAAAACCTCGCCGTTCGGGGAGAATTCAATGATGGCTTGCGCCCGAGACAGGGCGTCGATCTTGCCCGCGTCTTCCGCCGCCTTCAGTTTGCGGTCGGTAATATCGGTGGCGATCTTGACCACTTTCACCGGCTTGCCGCGACGAAACACCGGATTGTAGGACGCCTCGATCCAGACTTCCCGGCCGCCCTTGCCGATGCGCTTATATTGCCGCTGATCGAACTGACCGGCCGAAAGCTTGGACCAGAAGGCCCTGTAATCCTCAGAAGACACGACCGCAGGTTCCACGAACATGCTGTGGTGCCTGCCGAGGATTTCCGAAAGCTCGTAACCGAGCGCCCGACAGAAATTCTCGTTGGCGTTGAGAATTTTTCCCGAAAGGTCGAATTCAATGATGGCCTGGGATTTGGAAAGCGCGGCAAGAACCGCAAAAGCATTGGCACCACGATCAAGAATACTCACGCGCAGTCCTCCATTAGAAAGGGATGATTTCTATTCAAAATCATTAGTGAATATTATGATTGCATTCTTAAATAATATTTAAGGATAAAGTTGATGTTCGTCATCTGCGGTTGCGGAAACCGTGGCAGAGTGGTGTCTGTCGATGTTCCCTTGCCGCCGTTCTTTTTTGGAACGTTCGGCGCATGGTCGCATTCTATACCGAATGGGGAACCGGCAATTGCCGGCGCATTTACGTGCCGGCACGAGGGCGATTTCAACTTGGGAGGAACACACAGATGGAAAAGAACACGATCTGTATCTGGTACGACAAGGATGCCGAGGCCGCGGCCAGATTTTACGCCGAAACCTTTCCGGATAGCGCGGTAACCGGTGTTCACCATGCGCCGAGCGACTTTCCCTCCGGTAAGAAGGGAGACGTGCTGACGGTGCAGTTCACCGTTGCAGGCATCCCCTGCATCGGCCTCAATGGCGGACCGGTCTTCAAGCAGAGCGAGGCTTTCTCCTTCCAGATATCGACCGAAGACCAGGAAGAAACCGACCGTTACTGGAACGCCATCGTCGGCAATGGCGGTGAGGAAAGCGCCTGCGGCTGGTGCAAGGATAGATGGGGCGTTTCCTGGCAGATCACGCCGCGCGTGCTGATGGAGGCCATGGCCGCCGGCGGCGCGGAGGCCAAACGCGCCTTCGACGCGATGATGGACATGAAGAAAATCGACGTCGCCGCCATCGAGGCTGCACGTCGCGGATGACTGGAAAAAGCTGCTCAGCAGTAAGTAGCGACGCAATCCGGAAACAGTAAGCGCTTGATAAACAAGGTTACATTCCGATTTTCCGCATTTGTCGCACTTTTTTCGCCGCGCAGAATACACTGCGCGGCCAGTCATCATAAAACGTTCAACAAAATGTAAGCGATCCGTTAAATACGACTGTTAGCAGAGCCCGTGGCTACGTGCCGGGGACATGAGGTCCTTGCCGAGCAGGCCATCATTCCATCAACGGGGCTAACTCATGAAATCTTCCGCTCTGACTTCCTTCGTGGCCGGCGTCGCCATCGCCGCCGCCTTCGGCGCCACGGCCGCCCAGGCAGAAAAGACCAAGTTCGAATTCTGGTACGGTCTTTCCGGCGATCTCGGCGACCGCGTGCAGGAAACCTGCAAGAAGTTCAACGAATCCCAGACCGAATTCGAGATCGTCTGCACCTCGCAAAACGATTACGAATCCACCCTGCAGAACACCATTGCCGCGTATCGTGCCAAGAAGCAGCCCGCCATCACCCAGATTTATGACGCCGGCACGCTGGACATGATGCTGTCCAAGGCTTTCGTTCCAGCCAAGAAGCTGATGGCTGACAATGGTTACAAGATCGACTGGGACAATTACTTCCCCGGCATCGCCAATTATTACGCCACGGCCGCAGGCGAGCTGAATTCCTTCCCCTATAATTCTTCGACCGCGATGTTCTATTACAACGTCGATGCTTTCGAAAAAGCCGGCATCACCTTCAAGCCCGACACATGGGAACAGGTCGAAGAAGCTTCCAAGAAGCTGAAAGCCGCCGGTTTCGAATGCCCGCTCGCGTTTAACTTCGACACATGGATGCTGATGGAGCAATTCTCCGCCATCCACAACCAGCCGATCGCCACCAGGGCGAATGGTTATCAGGGCCTCGACGCGGAACTTGCGATCAACAAGACCAAGTTCGTCGACCATGTGAAATTCTTCAAGAAGATGCAGGACGAGAAGCTGTTCGTCGTCAAGACCAAGCAGCTCGGCATGGATATCCTGCCGGCCTTCACCTCCCAGACCTGCCAGATGTTCATGACCTCCATCGCCAACCACGGCACCGTTGGCAAATCCATGCCGGAAGGCGTGAAGTGGGACGTCGCCATGCTGCCGATCTGGAAGGGCACGGAGCGTCACAACTCGCTGGTGGGCGGCGCTTCACTATGGGTCATGGCCGGTCGTCCGGAAGCCGAATACAAGGGTGCGGCCGCATTCCTGAACTTCATCGCCCAGCCTGATATGGTTGAATGGTGGTCGACGGTCACCGGTTACATTCCGGTCACCAAGACCGGCTTCGACGCCATGAAGGCCAACGGTTTTTACGACAAGGCTCCCTATAAGGGCCGCGAAAAGGCCATCGAAAGCCTGACGTTCACGCCGCCTTCCGACTATACCCGCGGCATCCGCCTCGGCGGTTTCACGCAGATCCGCAAGGAAGTCGCCACCTCGCTCGAAGCCATCTTCATGCAGAACGCGGATATCCAGGCTGAACTCGACAAGGCCGTCGAGCGCGCCAATACCGGCCTGCGCCGCTTCGAAAAGACCTATGAAGGCGCCAAGCTGAACTAAGCCCGCTTTCATCGCCGTCAAAGGCCTGTCCGGACATGGTTCGGGCAGGCCCGCCGAATTCTCGAACCCTGCCGGTTTCCAATGGAAAAGCGTACCGTCTTCAAAAGCACATGGCTGCCTGTGCTCTTCGCCCTGCCGCAGTTCCTGCTCATCCTCTTGTTCTTCTATTGGCCGGTTGCGGCGGTGCTGAACTGGGCATTCACCCTGGAGCCGCCTTTCGGCGGCCAGGCGGAATTCGTCGGTTTAGCCAATTTCATCGAAACCTTCGGCGATCCGCTTTATTGGCAATCGATCCTCACCAGCCTGATATTTGCGGTGGCCGGGCCGTTTTTCGCGATCCTCATCGGCCTTGTGCTCGCCCTTGCGGTCGATCGCCAGCTTCCCGGCTCCGGCTTTTTCCGGGTGCTTTATATCCTGCCCTACGCGATTGCCGGTCCCGCCGCCGGCATGGCCTTCCGCTTCATCCTGTCGCCGGAACGCGGCATCGCCGCATCGCTGAATTCCTGGTGGCCCGATATCTGGAACCCTGCAAAATACGGCGAGCACGCGCTCATCCTTGTCATCGTCATCTTCATCTGGAAATGGGCGGGCTACACCTTCATCTTCCTGTTCGCCGGCCTGCAATCCGTGCCGCGTTCGCTGACGGAGGCCGCCGCCATGGACGGCTCCGGGCCCGTTCGCCGCGCCATCGACATTCAGGTGCCGCTGCTGGCCCCGACCCTGTTCTTTCTCACCGTCATCATGATGACCGAAGGTTTCGTTGGCGCCGATACGTTCGGCATCGTCGCCTCCACCACGGAGGGCGGCCCCAACCACGCCACCGAAGTGATGGTCTACCGCATCGTCAGCGAGGCCTTCGAGGGACTGAACTATTCCGGCGCCTCGGCGCAGAGCCTCGTCCTCATCGGCCTCATCATGGTCTTCACCTTCATCCAGTTCCGCTTTGTCGAGCGGCAAGTCCATTACAAGTGAGGCGGCGATGATCCAGCGCACACCCTACGCCGACGCCCTGACCTATGCGATCATGGTGGCCGGTTTCTTCCTGCTCATCGGCCCCTTCATCGTCGTCATTTCCGGCGCCAGCCAGTCGGTCCAGCAGGTCAACAGCGTCCCCTTCAACTTCATGCCGCAGGGCGAATTCTTCACAAATGCACAGGCGGCATGGCAACGCGCCAATCTCGGCAATGCCCTCCTCAACAGCATGATCATGGCAACACTGGTGACCATCGGCAAGGTGGCCCTTTCGGCCTTCACCGCCTTTGCCATCGTATTCTTCCGCTCGCCGCTCAGGCATCTGTTCTTCTGGACGGTGTTCATCACCCTTATGCTGCCGCTCGAAGTGCGCGTGGTGCCAACCTATTCGGTCGCCGCCGATGTTTTCCAGCCGTTCCGCTCGATCCTCGGCCTGTTCGGCATCGAGATCACCCTCGAATGGAACCTGCTGAACTCCTATGCCGGCCTCACCCTTCCGCTGATCGCCACCGCCACCGGCACCTTTCTTTACCGGCAGTTCTTCATGACGATCCCGGACGAACTGGCGGAAGCCGCGCGCATGGACGGTTCCGGTGCGGCACGTTTCTTTGTGGATATGCTGCTGCCACTGTCGCGCACCAACATGCTGGCGCTCACCACCATCATGTTCGTTTATGCCTGGAACCAGTATCTGTGGCCGCTGCTGATGATCACCGACCCGTCCTACAAGACGGTGATGATGTCGCTGCGCGCGCTTCTGCCCGCCGATGACGGCACGCCGGACTGGAACGTCACGCTGGCCGGTTCCCTCATTATCATCCTGCCGCCGCTCCTCGTCGTGGCCTTCCTGCAACGCTGGTTCGTCCGCGGTCTCGTCTCGTCCGACAAGTGACAGCGCGGCTTTCAACAAAGGTTTTATAATCATGGCTCAGATCGATATCCGTCAGGTCCGCAAATCCTATGGCAAGACGCCCACCCTGCACGGCGTGGACCTCTATTTCGGTTCCGGCGAATTCGTCGTCATCCTCGGCCCCTCGGGCTGCGGCAAATCCACGCTTCTGCGCATGATCGCCGGTCTGGAGGATATCACCTCCGGCGAGATCGCCATTGGCGGGCGTGTGGTCAACATGCTGGAACCGCGTGAGCGCGGGTGCGCCATGGTGTTCCAGAACTACGCGCTTTATCCGCATATGTCAGTTGCCGGTAATATCGGCTATGCGCTGAAAGTCGCCGGCGTTGCGAAAGCCGAACGCCAGCGCCGCATTGAGGAGACAGCAAAGATCGTCGGCCTTTCCGATTATCTGGAGCGCAAGCCGGCAGCCCTTTCCGGCGGCCAGCGCCAGCGCGTCGCCATGGCCCGCGCCATCATCCGCGAACCTGCGGTGTTTCTGTTCGACGAGCCGCTCTCCAACCTCGACGCCAAGCTGCGCGTGACCATGCGCGCGGAAATCCGCAAGCTGCACCAGCGCCTCTCCGCCACCTCCATCTTCGTCACTCATGATCAGGTGGAGGCCATGACGCTGGCCGACCGGCTGGTCGTAATGAACAAGGGCATTGTCGAGCAGGTCGGCCATCCGCTGGATATTTATCACCGCCCGGCCAGCACCTTCGTGGCGTCCTTCATCGGCTCGCCGGCCATGAACCTGTTCAGCACAAGGGTGGAGGTGGAATCCCCCGCCGTGATGCTGAATGGCGCGCCGGTGAAACTATTCCCCGAAATCGCGCTGGAACTGCGCGGTCGCGACGTCACGGTCGGCATCCGCCCGGAGCAGTGCGTGGTCAGCACGGATGGCGCCGGCGTACCGGCGGTTGTTGATTTCGTCGAAGAATTGGGCTCGGGCCGCATCGTGCATGCCGATATCGCAGGCGAGACCTTTTCCGCCGCCATCGGTGAGGACCTTTCCGTAAAACCCGGCCAGCGCATCCATCTCGATCTTCCACCCGCCCATCTTCATTTTTTCGATCCGGCCACCGGCAAACGGATCGAAGCGGAAGGTATGGCGGAGACCCCCCGAAGCATAAACGAGAAGCTGCTCGCGGTTTGAACCTTCTGCGAGACATGTCCGGCACGGTTTGGAATATTCTCTCTCCGCGCCGGACCCGCAATTAAGATCAAGCCTGTTTGGCAGGCGCGTCGCATCATGCGACGGGTCCGGCCGTCACCCTTTCACGCCTGACGAAATCATGATCGCTTCCGTTACGCGCCGCTGGAAGATGACATAGGCGATGATGACCGGCAGCGCCGCCAGCATGGCGATGGCCATCAGCCGCGCATAGGCGACCCCGAAAGTGTCGTTGACCTGGGTGATGCCAACAGGGATGGTCATCATGTTTTCCGAGGTGACGACGAGGAAGGGCCAGAAGAAGGCGTTCCACACCGTGATGAACGTCACAATCGCCATAGCGGTGGTGATGCCCCAGTTAAGCGGCAGATAGACCTTAAAAAGAATGGTATATTCGCCGCCGCCATCCAGAACCACCGCCTCGCGCATCTCCTTCGGCACGCTGTCGAAGAACTGCTTGTAGACAATGATGACGATGGGCGTGATGAGCTGCGGCAGGATGATGCCCGCCCAGGTGTTGATAAGGTTAAGGTTCTTCATCAGGATAAATTGCGTGACGACCAGCGTCTGCGCCGGCACCATGAAACTGGCCAGCACGATGCCATAAAGCAGCCGCCGGCCCGGAAAACGTATCTGCGACAGGGCATAAGCACATAACATCGAGATCAGCAGCACCGACACGGTGACGATGGCCGCCGTGCCAACGGAGTTGATGTACCAGTTCAGCAATTTCGTGTTGAAGATGGCGCTGACATAAGCGCTCAGCCGAAATTCATCGGGGATCAATGATGTGTTGCCGGCAACATTCTCATCCGAACGGATGGACGTCACGAACGTCCAGTAGAGCGGGAAAATCCAGACCAGTGCGGCCGAAAAGGTCAGCACGGTCAGGATAATGTTTTCTAGTCTTCTTGTGAGGCTCATGAGTTCCTCCGGATGCGCAGCAGCTGGAACTGGAGAATGGAAACGATCATGATCAGCAGGAACAGCACGGTCGCGACAGCGGAGGCGTAACCGCCATTGTTGAGCTGGAAGGCTTCACGATAGACCTTGAGAAGCAGCACGAAGCTGGAATTGAAGGGTCCGCCACCGCTGAGCAGATAAATCTGGTCGAATATCTTCAGTTGCAGGATCAGTTGCAGAGTGAGCACGAGAGCTGTCACCGGCCATAACAGCGGCCAGGTGACGCGCCAGAAGCGTTGCCACGTCGTTGCACCGTCCAGCGAGGCAGCCTCATAAAGCTCGGCCGGAATATTGCGAAGGCCCGCGATGAACAGCAACACGTTGAAGCCATTCGTCCACCAGATGGTGACGACGGCGACCATCGGCATCACCCAATATGGGTTCTTGAATACCGCGACCGGCTTTCCGGCAATCAGCGAAATCACCGGTTGGAGAATACCGAACTGCAGATCGAGCATCCATGCCCAGATTTCAGTGACGACAGACACCGGCAGCACATAGGGCAGGAAGAACAGGCTCATTGCGATCGTCTGCTTGACACCCGACAGGCGGCTGACGGCAAGAGCGATCATCAGGGCGATGACTGTTGTCGGCACGACAGTCAGAAGCACGAAATAGCCGTTATTCTTGAGGGAGGTGACGAAAAGCTTGTCACTCAGCAACTTGGTGTAGTTGGCCAGCCCTACCCAGTCACCGTCGCCAATCAGCGGCGCATTGGTAAAACTGATGCGCACCATCTCGATCAAAGGATAAAGGAAGAAGGTGACGAAGACCACGATGAACGGCGTCACCATCGACAGCGCGATCAGCGATTTCTTGCGCCGGTTTTCAATCATAGCCATGGGATATCTCCGGGACCTCATGCATTGCAGGCACCCTCCGGCCATAGACCGGAGGGCTGGTTTCCTGTCACTTCAGCTTGCTTTGCAGTTCTTCCTTGATCTGTGCCACCGCATCCGTGCCACTCATGAAGCCCTGAATGGCCGGCGCGATGACGTTGAGCGCCGCATCATAGGCGGGTGAGGCAACGCCAGTGATCGTCGTTTTCGGATCGAACACCGCTGCTTCCGCAAGCGACGCATAGGTCGCATTCGGCTGCATCGCCTTGTAGTCGCTGCCTTCGGTGATCGATTTATAGGCCGGGATATGGCCGGCATCGGCCCAGCTGATGGCGTGTTTTTCCATCCAGCCGATCACTTTCATGACGGCTGCGCGCTTCTCACCCGAAACGGTCTTGTCGCCCTGGTTGGGGATGGCAAAGGCGTGTGAATCCGCCCAGGTGGCGCGTTTGCCCATGAAGGGTGGAACCTCGACCGCGCTCCATTTGAAGCCCAGCTTGTTGTTCTTCTCCAGATCCTTGTAGGTCGGCACTTCCCAGACGCCATTCAGCTGGAAGGCGGATTTCCCGGCAGAGAAAAGCGCGACGGAAGCAGGATATTCCGCCTGCTCGGGCGCCCAGCCGTTTTCACGCCATTTCGACATGGTGTCGATTGCCTTGGCGGCCTTTTCGGCATTGTCGCCGGCCAGAACCTCGCCATTGGTGACGAGTTCGCCGCCCTGTTGCGAGAACAACGTATAGAAGACACGCCAGACCCCGGCTTCTCCGCCGGACTGGTAGGTCACCGGTGTCTCGACGCCTTTCTCCTTCGCCCAGGCCAACGCCTTCTCAAAGTCATCCATCGTCTTGATGCCGGTCAGCTTGCCCTCGGCATCGATATAGGGCGAGCCTTGGAGAAGATCGGCATTGTAGTAAAGAATAAGCGCGTGAATATCGAAAGGCACGGCATAAAGCTTGCCGTCATGGGTCGCCGCCTCAAGCGGGGCGCTGAAGAAATCGTCTTTCTTCAGGCCAGCATCTTCAAGGTCCTTGTCGGTGATTTCGCTCAGCACCTTTTCCTGCAGCGCCAGGGGCGCGCGGGACAGGTGATAGGTCATGACGTCAGGGCCCTCGCCGACGGCTGAGGCGGTCCGCACCTTGGTATAAAAGGGCACGCCCCACTCCAGTGTCGTTCCCTTGACCTGAATATCCGGGTGCTCCTTGTTGAAAGCATCGATCAACGCCTTCATGCGCACGCCATCGCCGCCGGACAGAAAGTCCCACCAGACGATATCCTGTTTGGCCAGCGCCGGCAGGGCAGTCAAACCCAGAACCGTGCCAACAAGCAATGTCTTGATCAGTCGCATCGTGTACTCCTCCCGTTTATGTGGAAACACCCCTTGAAGAGGCGGTCTGCTCAATCGAAAGGCGCCTCCTCGCGCCTATCGCAATCTCTTGCCGTCGCTGTCGAACACCAGAATGTGTTCGGGCGAAGCGCTGAGCGACACGGACCGGCCATCCAGACTCTCGCGTGAGCCCTGCCGCTGCACGATGATTTCCTTGCCCGAGGGCGCGCGGGTGTAGAGATAGGAAACATCCCCCAGCTCCTCCGCCACCTCGACATTGACGGGCAAGGCGCCCTCCTGCGTTATCGTCAGATGCTCGGGCCGAACGCCGATCTCGACCCGCTGGCCGGCGGAAACAGGCTGCGAAAGCCGTGCTTCGAGATGTCTCTCGCCGCCATCGAGCGAAAGCGTCACGACGCCGTTTCGCTGTTCGACAATCTGCGCCTGCAGGAAGTTCATCGCCGGTGAGCCGATGAAGCCCGCGACGAACCGGTTGTCCGGATCGTCATAAAGGGTGAGCGGCGCACCCGCCTGCTGCACGACGCCGCCCTTCAGCACGAAAATCCTGTCCGCAAGCGTCATGGCCTCCACCTGGTCATGCGTGACATAGATCATCGTCGCGCCCAGCTTGCGGTGAAGCCGGGTCAGTTCCAGCCGCATCTGCACACGCAGTTCGGCGTCCAAATTGGACAGCGGTTCATCGAACAGGAATACCTTCGGCTGCCGGACAATGGCGCGGCCGATGGCCACGCGCTGCCTCTGCCCGCCGGAAAGCTGCGAGGGCCGTTTGTGCAGATGCTCCTCGAGCTGGAGGACGCGCGCGGCCTCGCCCACCCTCTCCGTCACCTCCGCCTTCGGCCGGCGCGCAAGACGCAGGCTGAACGCCATGTTCTCGAACACCGTCAGATGCGGATAGAGCGCATAGTTCTGGAACACCATCGCAACGCCGCGATCCGCCGGTTCGACTGCGGTGACATCACGCTCATCGATGGCGATGCGCCCGCCGCTGGTTTCCTCAAGGCCTGCGATCATGCGCAACAGGGTCGATTTTCCGCAGCCGGAAGGCCCCACGAAGACCGCAAAGCTGCCGGCTGGAATTTCCATCGAAACATCCCGGATCGCCGCGAAGGATCCGAAGGACTTGGCGACATTGTTGAGACGGACACCCATGGTCGCCTCACTGAACCTTCAGCCGAAGCACGTGATAGGACAGCGCTGGCACCGAACCCTTCAATGCCCCGTCCTCCACGGCGACGCCACTGCCCGGCACCGGCACGACGCGATCCGGCTGGTCCGGCCCGTTGCCGACACGCAAATCGTATCCCGCCATGGCCAGATGCAGGCTGAGCGTGGCGGATGAATAGCCGGTGAAGCTGACATCGATCTCCGCCGCTTCTGTCAGATGTCGGTTGAGCACGAACAGCGTCACCACGCCTTCCGCTTCGTCATAAACACCGGCAACATCGAGATATTTGACGTCATCGGCCGCGTTGCAATCGTAAGTCGGGCAATCGACGGCGATATTCAGCGCGACACCACGGCCATAAAGCGAGGCGAATTGATAGGGATAATAGATCGTCTGCCGCCAGGCCGGGCCGTTCTTTTCCGCCCGGATGGGGGCGATGACATTGACGAGCTGGGCGATGCAGGCGATGCGCACCCGGTCCGAACGGCGGATGAACTCGTTGAGCAGACCGGCGACGAACAGCGCATCCTCGAAGTTGTAAGTTTCCTCCAGAAGTGCGGGCGCTTCCGGCCAGTCCCAGCTCTTGATGCGTTTGCCGTCTTCTTCGCGGATGTGATACCAGACGTTCCATTCATCGAAGCAGATGGAAACATCGTTCTTGGCGCGTTTCTTCGCCTTCACGTAATCGATGACCCCGGCAATCGTCTGGATATAGCGCCCGGTTTCCTCGATCTTGCCGAAATAGTTCAGCGTGTCGCGGCTGCTATTGCCGAAATATTTGTGCAGCGAGATATGATCGACATTCTCGTAGCACTCCTCCAGCACCTGGCGCTCCCATTCGGGATAGGTCGGCATGCCGTCATTCGAACTGCCGCAGACAATCGCTTCAATCGTCGGGTCGAAGCCCTTGAAGGCCTTGGCGGTTTCATTGGCGAGGCGGCCATATTCCACAGCCGTCTTGTGGCCGATCTGCCAGGGGCCGTCCATCTCGTTGCCGAGGCACCACATTTTCACACCGTGGGGCTTTTCAGTGCCGTGGCTGCGGCGAAGATCGCTGAGAGCCGTGCCTCCTGGAAAGTTCACATATTCGAGGAAGTTGCGGGCATCGTCCAGCCCACGGGAACCGAGATTGACGGCGAGCATCATCTCGATGCCGGCCATCTGTGCCCAGTCGGCAAATTCATTGATGCCGATCTGGTTGGTTTCCTTCGAACGCCAAGCAAGGTCGAGACGGATGGGGCGCTGATCGCGCGGGCCGATGCCGTCTTCCCAGCGATAAGCTGACACGAAGTTGCCGCCGGGATAGCGGATCGCGGGAATTTTCAGATCCTGCACGAATTTCAGGACGTCTTTGCGAAAGCCATTCGCATCCGCCTGCGGATGGCCGGGCTCATAAATCCCACCATAGATCGCACGCCCCATATGCTCGATGAAGGCGGAATAAAGACGATCGTCGATACGCCCAATCCGGAAGTCCCGGTGGACTGAAACCCGCGCTTTCATAAGGCTCTCCTCCCTGCGCATTTATATCTTAAAATATGATATGAACCATATTTAATAATATAGTTGCCGAGGGAATCCGCGCCTGTCAACCGCGAAAATCATACTTTTGAAAATTGAGGGTTCAGCCCACGGTACGCAGGCGCAGGATGATGTCCTGATCGTAATTGCCAAAACCGCGGCCGAATATATTCAACCCGCCCGGATGTTTTGCATCGGCCTTGACCTCGATGCGCAAGCGGATGGAACGGTGGCTGGTCAGATCGATATCCGTCAGTGTCACATCCGAAATCCGGGTTCCGTCGACATAGGTTCCCTGTTCGGTGATGCGCCAGGTCTTGAGCATGCCATATTGGGAACCGGAGAGCTTCCACCAGTCCGGCGTAAACGTGCCGCGCTTGTCGCCGAAGTCGCCGGGTGAGGTCCACACCCCGATTTCCCGGCCGTTGACGGATAGCGTAATATCGGACGGCCAGTTGCTGTGCGTTCCGGGCACTTCGGAGCTGACCTCCATCGAAAACTCGATTTCCTCGACTTCCCGCCCCTGGATCTTGGCATTATTGGGGAATTGATATTCCACGAAGCCGGAGGTCAACCACAGAAGCGCCGTCTTCATGCGGTCTGGATCCATGAATGTATCGGGCACATCAAGCAGCCCGATAATTCCCTCCGGCGAGCAGATGCCGCAGGGCGCGGTGACCGAACTTTGGGTGTAAAGACCGAGCGGCATGGCGACCGCGATGTAATTTGATGTGACAGGCGCCTCGGGTTTTCGGAACGAAACGATGAGTTCGTCACAGGTGGCGAAGCAGATTTTCTGACTTCCCTTGCGCGCCTTGCGCGTTTCGGTTCGCAGAAGCCCCGCCTCCTCGAGAACGGCCACGCCGGCGGAAACGGTGGACTGGGGGAGTTCCAGTCTCTGTGCAATTTCGTTGACGTTGAGGCCGCTCGCCTCATGCAGCAGCTTTAATATTTGCACGCGGATCAGCGACGCCGCCGCCTTCAGGACATCGAATTCTTTTTCAGCATCAACGAGGAGAAAATTGGGCGCCATATTCTAATCTTCAGATTTATCGATCCAGATCAGAATTTCTGGCTTAAATGCCATGCACTTGTCCAGTGCTGTTTGTCATACAGGCGCCTTTGAAAGGCATGAAGCGCCATTCAGCCCGGGCGCTTCACAAAAAAGAGCACCGCCACATGGCTCGACACCGTGTGGCGGCGCCCGTTTCGTCGTCAGCCGCGCTTGCGCAGGGTCCGCGTGCCGGTGTCGACGAGATTTTGCGCCGCTTCATCCACGCTGGCGCGGCCGAAGGCGAGCGAATCGGCGATGGGGCGCATCACGCCACGGTCGAACTCGTTGGCGCCGATCGGGGCGGGTTCCGGATAGGCATCGGTCTTTCCGGACAGGCTTTCGATATAATCCACCGTCTTGCGCTCGGTCTCATTGAGCGTCGGCAACAGGGCCTCGCGCACGGCCTTGGCCGGCGGCACGCCACGTTCGACGCCGAGCGCCTTGCCGGCTTCCAGATCGTTGACAAAGAAGTTAATGAACTTCGCCGCCGCTTCCGCATTGGTCGAGGTGGACGAAATGGACCAGATGAGTCCCGGCCGGTAATAATGACCGGTCGGTTTGCCCGGCCCCTCGCCCGGCAGCATGCCGATGGACAGCGTTTGTTTATTGAGCTTCTGATAACCGACAAGCTGATTGGAATAGGCAAAGCCGATAGCCGAATTGCCGAGCGTCAGGGCGTTGGATTCGATGGTATTGTCGTCACGGGTCTGAATGTCGGCGGAAACGCAGAGCTTGTTCTCGCGCAAATCCTCCCAATAGGCGAACCATTCCTTGGCGTCTTCCTTGTTGAAGCCGACGGTGCCATCCTGAAACAGCAGCTTGCCGCGCTGGCGCAGCCAGACATCGAAAACATAATGATAACGCGCGCCATAGGGCACGGCCCAGTAGTTCCGTTTTGCCGGACCGTTCTTCTTGAAATCGCGCGCCAGTTCCGAAAGCGCCTTCCAGGTGATCTGGTCCTGCGGCACGGAAACGCCGGCTTCCTTCAGCGTGTCGGCGTCATACATCATGCAGAAGGAATTCAGCCCGAGGCCGACGCCGTAAAGCTTGCCGTCGATGCGGCAGAGATCGACCTCGCTTTTGCCGAAGGTGGAAAGATCAAGCGACTTGCCGACGAACTGGTCCAGCTCCATGCAGGCGCCACGGCCGGAATAATCGGCAATGGTGGAAGGTTCGAGCTGGAAGATATCGGCGACGTTGCGCCCCGCCATCGATGTCGCAAGCTTGGTCCAGTAATCGGAACCGGCGATCATTTCGCCGCTGATCTCCGTTTGCGGGTTTGCCTTCTGGTAAAGGGCGATCACGTCGTTAGTGCGCTTGCTGCGGTCGGCAGATCCCCACCATACGCAGCGAAGCCGGGTTTCGGCCGCGGCCGCGCGAAAACCGCCCGCCGCCACGCCGAGACCGGCCAGCGCCGCCGTCACCAAAAATCCACGTCTGTCGATAGTTTGCATCTGCTCCTCCCGCGTTTTGCAAATTTTTCACTGACCACTTAAATTCTTGCAAATTTTCTTAGTTTGCAATATTTGCATCATATTAGATTTTTTTGCAAGCGCAGGAGACGATATGAACGATACGCCCGACATCAGCCGCCCGCGCCAGTCGGATATCGCCCAGCGCGCCGGCGTTTCCATCAGCACCGTCTCGCGCGTTCTTGCAGGGGAAAAGGGTATCAGCGCGTCGATCCAGACTAAGGTTCTGGGGGTGGCGGCGGAACTTGGTTATCCCTTGCGGCCGGTCACAAACCAGACCGGCGGCGTGCCGCTGGAGGGCAAGAAAATCCTCGCCCTCATGTCCGCCGAAAGGGCGACCGGCGATATCGGCGCTTTTTATCACGATATTTTCGACATGCTGCGCAGCCTTGCCCAGACGGACGGTTTCGAACTCGACATCCGGCTTTTGCACCAGAAACAGGTGGATGATGCGCTGACCCAGCGGGTCTGCGAGGTGGACGGTCTTCTCGCCATCGGTCTCGATCCCGAGGATGAAATCATCCACCGCATCACGCAGGGTGTGCTGCAACCGGTTCTGGTCAACAGCGCCGATCCCTTGATGATGCTGGACTGCGTTTCGCCTTCCAATTTTTACGGTGGGGCGCTGGCGGCGCGGCGGCTTCTGGAACTCGGGCACCGCAAGGTCGCCTATATCGGCCCGCATCATCGCCACACCATAAGGGAGCGTATGCGCGGCTTCCGCCACACGATTCTTGAGGGAGAGGGAACGACCTATGAGGAGTTTCTGCTTTCGACGGCGGATAGCGGCTTCGGACAGGCAGGCGATGCAGTTCGCCAGCTATTGGCCAAAAACCCTGAACTCACCGGCATCTTCTGCATGAATGACGCGATTGCGCTCGGGGCGCTGGGGGCAGCGCAGGAGCTTGGCCTCGCCGTGCCGGACGATCTTTCCATCATCGGCTTCGACGACCTGCCCTTTGCCGAACTTTCCACGCCCCGTCTCAGCACCATCCGCGTCGACCGTCGAGAAATCGCCCGTGAGGCGGTGGAACTGATGCGCCGCCGGCTGACGGAACCCTCTGCCAATGCCCGTCAGGTGCAGCTTGGCGTGCAGCTGGTGGAAGGACAGACGGCCGGCAAGGCGAAAAAGACGGGAAAGGCAGCACGCGATGCATGACACCATGAGTAAGCCCACCATGGCCAGATTCAATCCGCTGCATGGCAATCCGCTCAAAAGCCGCGCCGATGTCCGACGGGCGCTGGATGACAGTTTCGCGCCGCTTCTTCCCTATTTTTCGCCGGGCGGCGCAAGAGTGACGCTCAGCGGAGCCGCCGCGCATTTCGACCGGGCGGCGGCCGATCTGGAAGGTTTCGCCCGGCCGCTCTGGGGCATCGCACCGCTTGCGCTGAGCGGCGATCATTTCGACCATTGGCCGCTTCTGGCACAGGGAATTGCCAACGGCACCGATCCTTCCCATCCCGAATATTGGGGCGATGTGCGCCAGAAAGACCAGCGGCTGGTAGAGCTTGCAGCAATCGGGTTTGCGCTGCGGCTTGCGCCGCAGCACCTGTGGGAACCGCTTTCCGACGCGCAGAAAGACAATGCGCGGCGTTATCTGCTGGCGGCGCGCGAGCGCAATTACGCCGATAATAACTGGAAGTTCTTCCGGGTGATGGTCGATATGGCGCTTGATCATCTCGGCATCGAATTCGACCGCAGCCTGACCGAGACATTCCAGAAGGAACTGGACGAGTTCTATATTGCCGACGGCTGGTATCGTGACGGTAATTATCGCCGCATCGACCATTACATCGCCTTCGCCATGCATTTTTACGGCCTGATCTACTCGAAACTCAGCAAGCCTGACGACGCCTACGCCGCACGTTACCGGGAGCGGGCGCGCCTCTTCGCCGTCGATTTCGCCAGCTGGTTCGATGAGGATGGCGGCACGCTCGCCTTCGGCCGCTCCATGACCTATCGCTTCGCTTGCGGCGGCTTCTGGGCCGGCCTTGCCTTTGCCGATGAGGAGGCGCTGCCCTGGGGCGAAATCAAGGGGCTTTATCTGCAACATCTGCGCTGGTGGGCGAAAAAGCCGATTGCCGACCGCGACGGCGTGCTCTCCATCGGCTACGCCTATCCGCAGCTCACCATGTCCGAAAGCTATAATTCGGCGGGCTCGCCCTACTGGGCCTTCAAGGCCTTTCTGCCGCTGGCCCTGCCGGAAAGCCACCCCTTCTGGCTGGCGCAGGAAAAACAGCCTGAAACATCCGCAAATCCAAAGCCGCTCGCTCATCCCGGCATGGTGATGATGCGGGCCGCCGGCAATGTCACGGCACTTTCCAGCGGCCAGGAAAACCTTTCCATGCGTGGCGGGCCGGAAAAATATTCCAAATTCGCCTATTCCTCGCGTTACGGTTTCGGCGTGGAAGTGGACGAGCGTGGTTTCAAGACCAACGGTTTCGACAACATGCTGGCCTTTTCCGAAGACGGCCTGCATTACCGCGTGCGCGAGACCAACGAAAAGGTTCTGCTGGCCGGGGAAAGCCTGCGGGCGACATGGAAGCCGTTCCCGGATGTGGCGGTTGAAACGACGCTGGTTGCGGCTGGCGACTGGCATATAAGGCTGCACCGGATCACCTCCGCCCGTCCCCTTTCGGTGACCGAAGGCGGCTTCGCTATCAACCGCAACGACGGCGACCGCGACGCCGTGCGCGAAGAGCCGGGCCGGGCGACTGCCGATTGCGGAACGGACATATCCGACATTGTCGATCTCGGCTCCAGCATAACCCGCCACGGCGTGGCGCTGAAGGCGCTGCCCAACACCAATCTCGTTAACGCCAAGACCACGGTGCCGCAATTGCGGGGCGAGATTCCGGCGGGCGAAACCCTCCTTGCCTGCGCGGTCTTTGCGGGGATGGCCGGGCCAGAAAGCGAAAAAGCGCTGGCGATGCCACCTGTCTTTCCGGATATGGACGCGCTCGACCGCCTGTTTGCCGAACGGGGCGTTTCGGTCAGCAGCATGGCGGCAACGGGAGAGCCGCAATGACGAGCCCGCTTCCGCGTCTCAGCCTTGCCATGGACCCGGAGCGAACCCAGCATGTGCTGACACCGCAGGCGCTCGACAGGCTGTCGCAGAGCCTCGAGATTCTCGATACGGGGCGGATCTGCGATTTCCACGATCCCGCAGTTAAAGAGCAACTGGCACGGACGGATATTCTTCTGACCGGCTGGGGCTGTCCGGATATCGGCGCACGGGAGCTGGCGCTGATGCCGTGCCTCAAACTGATCTCCCATGCCGCCGGCACGGTCAAATATTTCCTGTCGCAGGCGGTGTTCGATCGTGGCGTTACCGTGTGCAGTGCGGCGGAGGCGAATGCGCAGCCGGTCGCCGAATTTTCGCTGGCGATGATCCTGCTCGCCGGCAAGCGCACCTTCGGCTTCCGGCGTCTCTATCTGGAGCACCGAGATCGCGCCCCTGTCGAAGGATTGCAGGCGCAGGCCATCGGCAATCTCGGCCTCACGGTCGGCATTGTCGGCGCCTCACGCATCGGACGTCGCGTCATCAATCTGTTGCAGCCCTTCGATCTCAACCTTATCCTTTTCGACCCGCTTCTAAGCGTTGCGGAGGCGGAAAAGCTCGGTGTACGTCTCGTTTCGCTTGAGGAGCTGGTGGCGGTGAGCGACGTCATTTCCCTGCATGCGCCTTCCCTGCCGGAGACACAGCATATGATCGGCGCGGCAGCGCTTGCCCGCATGAAGGACGGCGCGACCCTGATCAATACGGCGCGCGGCGCGCTGGTGGATGAAGACGCGCTTCTGGCCGAACTGAAAACCGGACGCATCGAAGCCGTCATCGACGTGACCGACCCGGAAGTGCCGCCGCCGGATTCACCCTTCTACAGCCTGCCCAACGTGTTCCTGACGCCGCATATCGCCGGCGCCACCGGCCTTGAACGCGCAAGGCTCGGTGACATGGCGATTGCCGAAATCGAACGCTTCTGCCGCGCGGCACCCCTGCAACAGCAGGTGCGGCCGGAACATCTGGAACTGATCGCATGAGATTTTTCGAGCCGGGCCTCTGCTCCGTCACCTTCCGCTCCCTGTCGCCACAGGCCGTCATCGACCTTGCCGCCGCAAACGGCATCAAGGCAATCGAATGGGGTGCGGATATCCATGTACCGCCCGGCGATCTCGAAAATGCAAGGGATGTGGCGGCGCGGACGGCAGAAGCCGGCCTCTCCGTCTCGTCCTACGGCTCCTATATCTTTGCGCCGGATTCTACGCCGGAAGATGTGGCTGCCGTGCTCGAAACCGCAAAGGCCCTCGGTGCCGGCCATATCCGTATCTGGCCCGGCAGCCGCAAACGCCCGTCTGCCGATTACTCCCCAGGCGAACGCCGCGCGGCGGCGGAAGCGCTGACGACAATCGCCCGCCGGGCGCACGACGATGGCATCACAATCGGCCTCGAATATCACCCCAACTCACTGACGGACACCCTGCCCTCGGCCCTGCAACTCATGCAGGACTTGCCGATGCCCAATCTCTTCTTTTACTGGCAACCCGCCCCCGGACTGCCGCTGGAGGACGCACTCACGGAAATATCCGCACTCGGCCCACGCATCTGCCACCTGCATGTCTTCGCCTGGCTCGCCGACGCCAGCCGTCTGCCGTTTGTCGAGCGCGCGGAGTACTGGCGGGCGTGCATGGATGCATTGCCGGAAGGCGACTGGACGAAGACGGCTTTCGCGATGCTGGAATTCGTCAAGGGTGACGATATCGAGCAGTTCGCGGAAGATGCGGCGGTTCTCGGCGACATTCTTTATAGAACATAGAACCCGCCCTATGACTGCCCACTGGTCAGGAATATGCTTCTTTGCCCCCTTCACATAGTGAAATTTATGCACTATGTTTTATTGATGCGTGGGGGCGCATGGGCAGACTGGTTCAGATCGGGAACATCATTATACGCGTCTATGCGAACGATCATTTGCCACCGCATTTTCACATCATAACACCGGATGCCGATGCCCTTGTCGACATCGAAAATCTGGAGATCCTGCGCGGCAAGCTATCCCGCAGGGCTGAAGCCGAAGCTTTGGCATGGGCGAGAAACAATGGGAACCTGATTGTCGATGAATGGAATCGGACGAACCCGCGTTTTCCCATTGTAGGAAAGGGAAAGAAGTCATGACACCGCGCATCAAAACCATCCTGCCCCATCCACCTTGCACGCTCACTATCGACTGGGCAGACGGAAGCCGGTCGACTGCCGATCTGACCGGATGGATATCGACCGGAAGAAAATTGCTCAATCCGCTCCATTCGGCAGATATCTGGCAGACCGCGACAGTCGCCGACTATGGCGCGAGCGTGGAATGGGACGGAGACGACCTGGCAATCGATGCCTATCACCTTTACCAGATCGCGCAGGACCAGCGGGATTTCGATGTGGAGGACCTGCGCAAATGGCAGGAGGAAATCGGCCTTTCCAATAATGAGGCGGCGGATTTTCTCGGCGTCACTTTACGGACGTGGAACAACTATCGCGCGGGCACGCCCGTAAGCCACGCGGTCAAGATGCTGCTGCGGGCCACCCAGCGCGACCCGCTTCTCATGCATGCGCATTTTCGTCCCCGCCGGCCAGGACGCCCGAAACACGCAGCGTAAGACGGCTGCCGGCAGCGCTATATCCGCCGCCCATCCGCCCCGAACAGATGCGTCTTCGCCAAATCAAACGCAAAGGGAATGGTCTCGCCGATGCGGATATGGCGCTGGCCGTCCAGCAGCACGGTGGCGGGCTGGCCGTCGGGGGTCGCGGTGTAGACCACCGTTGAGCCGCCGAGATGTTCGACGAGCTGGATGGAAGCCTCACCCAGCGAGGCGGACTGCTCCTGCGGGTTCACATGTTCCGGGCGCACGCCGAAGGTGAGCGGTTCGCCCTGTTGCGCGGCGACCGGCTTTTCCAGGACGATGCGCTGACCGGCCACCTCTATGGTGCGGTTGGAACTGTCGGTGGAAGCCACCTTGGCGGAGAGGAAATTCATCTTCGGCGAACCGATGAAACCGGCGACGAACTGGTTTGCCGGGTTGTTGTAAAGATCGAGCGGGCGGCCGACCTGCATGATGCGGCCTTCGCGCAGCACGACGATCTTGTCGGCCATGGTCATGGCTTCCACCTGGTCATGCGTCACATAGATCATGGTGCTGCCGAGCGTCTGGTGCAGCTTCGCGATTTCGACGCGCATCTGCACGCGCAGTTCCGCATCGAGGTTGGAAAGCGGCTCGTCGAACAGGAATATCTTCGGTTCGCGCACAATGGCGCGGCCGATGGCGACACGCTGGCGCTGACCGCCCGAAAGCGCCTTCGGCTTGCGCTGCAACAGGGGCCCGATCTGCAGGATGTCGGCGGCCTTCTGCACCCGCGCCTGGACTTCCGGTTTCTTGTAGCCTGCCGTTTCAAGACCGAAGGCGAGGTTCTTGTAGACGCTCATGTGCGGATAGAGCGCATAGGACTGGAAGACCATGGCGATTCCGCGCTTGGAGGCGGCGGTTTCGTTGACCCTTTCGCCATCGATGCGAAGATCGCCCTCGGAGATTTCTTCCAGTCCGGCGACCATGCGTAAAAGCGTGGACTTTCCGCAGCCCGAGGGACCGACGAAAACCGTGAATTCGCCCGGTTCGATCTTGAGATCGATGCCGTGGATGACCGGAAAAGCGCCGAACCGCTTGACGATTTTTTCCAGAGTAATGCTGCTTGCCATGCTGTTTCTCCCGACTGTCGCGCCGCGCAAAGGGCAGCCACGACAGTGTTGATGGTCTTATAAAATGTTTTCTCGGTTCAGCGTTTCATTCCCGTCGTCGCGATACCTTCGATCAGCAGCCGCTGGAAAAACAGGAAGAACAGGAAGACCGGCACCAATGACAGGTTGGACATGGCGAAAAGCGAGGTCCAGTCCGAGCTGCCGGTGGAATCCACGAAGGATCGGAGACCGAGCTGCACGGTGTAGGTGTTGATGTCGTTCAGATAGATCAGCGGCCCGAAGAAATCGTCCCAGGTCCAGATGAAGGAAAAGATCGCGGCCGTAGCCAACACCGGCAGCGACAGGGGCAGCATAATCTTCCAGTAGATGCGGAAGGGCGAACAGCCATCCATCACGGCCGCCTCGTCCAGTTCGCGCGGGATACCACGGAAGAACTGCACCATCAGGAAGATGAAGAAGGCATCCGTCGCGAGGTATTTCGGCACGATCAGCGGCAGCGACGTGTTCACCCAGCCCATTTCCAGAAACAGGATATATTGCGGGATGAGCACGACGTGATAGGGCAGCATGAGCGTGCCGAGCATCAGCGCAAACCAGAAATTGCGCCCGCCGAACCGAAGCCTTGCAAAAGCAAAGGCGGTGAGCGAGCAGCCGACCACATTCCCTATGGTAGCGAGCACCGAGATGAAGAAGGAGTTCCAGAAGAACTGCCCGAAACTAACCTGCAGCCCCGTCCAGCCACGGATATAACCGCCAAAATCGACTGCCGAGGGAATGAGCGAGGAAGAGCCGAACAGCTCATCCTGCGGCCGGAAAGAGCCCGATATCATCCACAGGATCGGATAGAGCATCGCGAAGGACGCGATGATCAACGCCGTGTGGAGCATCACCGATTTCAGCGGCGAGCGTTGCGGGCCTTGTCCCGGCCGGGGGGCGGTAACAGCGTCAGTCATCGTAATGCACCCAGTATTTTGCGCTGAGGAACGAGAAGGCCGTGAACAGCGAGATGATGATCACCAAAATCCAGGCCAGCGCCGAGGCATAACCCATGCGGAAGAAACCGAAGGCTTCCTGATAGAGGTAGAGCGTGTAGAACAGCGTCGAGTTGATCGGCCCGCCGGAGCCTTCGGAAATGATGAAGGCGGGCGTGAAGGCCTTGAAGGCGTCGATCGTCTGGATGACGGCGTTGAAGAAGATCACCGGCGTCAAAAGCGGCAGGGTAATGCGGAAGAACTGCCGCACCTTGCTCGCGCCGTCGATATCGGCGGCCTCATACATGTCCTGCGGGATTTGTCTCAGACCCGCAAGGAAGATGATCATCGGCGAACCGAACTGCCAGACGGACAGGATAACCAGCGTGTAGATAGAATAATCAGGATTGGAAATCCAGCTTGGGCCTTCATAACCGAAAGCCTGCCAGAGCAGCATGTTGACGAGGCCATCGGACGCGAAAAGCTGGCGCCAGAGAACGGCGATCGCGACGCTGGAACCCAGCAGCGACGGCAGATAGAAGATCGCGCGGTAGAGCGTTAGCGCCTTTATGCCGCGATTGAAGGCGAGCGCCACCAGCAGCGCGAAGATGAGCTTCAGCGGCACCGACAGCAGCACATAGGTAAACGTCACCTGCATGGCTGCTGCAAATTTCGGGTCATCGGTTGCGATGCGCACATAGTTCGCCGCACCCACCCAATCCGGCGACTGCAACAGATCGTAATTGGTGAAGGACAGATAAAGCGACGCCAGCGCCGGGCCAAGCGTGAGGCCAAAAAAGCCGATCAGCCAGGGCAGCAGAAACAGGTAGGCGTGAATGTTGCGGTCGAAAACCCGCTTCAGGCCGCCCCGTTTCGGGAGAGCCGCGCCACGGCTCTCCTCCACAAGAGTTTCAGATCGAAAGGCCATAAACCATCACTTCCGTTTGATAACGGTTTCGGATTCCTTGACGAGGCGGTCACCGCCCTCTTCCGGCGTGATCTTGCCGAAGCCAACTTCTTCTGCCGTGCGTTTCAAAACGAAGGCGAACTCGCCCGCGCCCGGAGGCGGCGCCGGCGGCAGATCGCCGACGCCGGGGGTAATCTCGGCAATATAGTCCACCATCGTCTTGCTGACCTCGTCGAGCTTGCTGCTCAACTGGCTGCGCATGGATTCCGACGCCGGAACGCCACGCTCGACGCCGAGAATGTCGACGCCCTGCGGGTCAGCCACGAGGAAGTTGATAAACCCAATCGCCTGCTCGATGCCGGCACTGCCATTGGCGACGCTGATGAGCATGGAGGGTTTTAGATAATGGCCTGAAGGGCCATCCTTCGTGCTCTTCGGATAGGAGCTTATGGCAAGCTTGGACTTGTTCAGCTTCTGATACCCGACGAACTGGTTGGAATGGGCAAATGCAGTTGCCGCCTTGCCCGTCGTCAGCGGGTTGGTTTCAATGTTGAGCTGGTCGAGCGCCTGCACGTCGGCTGGCACACAGGCGCCGCTTTTGCGCAGATCAGCCCACAGGGTGAACCACTTGGTGGCATCGGTCGGATCGAAGCCGATCCCGCCATCCTGCGTGTAGAGCGATTTGCCGTTCTGGCGCAGCCAGTTTTCAAAGCTCGGCTCCACGCCGCTGGCGTCGGCCGTTGCGTAATAACCGGGCTTCGGCTTGTTCTTGCTGAGCTTGGCGGCGTTTTCGGCAAACTCCTCCCAGGTCTGGCCGATCGACGGCGGTGTCGCGCCGGATTTTTCCCAGGCCGCCTGATCAAAGAAGACGGCGCTGGAATTGACGCCGAGATTGATGCCATAAAGCTTGCCATCGACCCGGCCGGAATCGATGTTCATCTTGCCGAAATCCTCGATCTTCAGGCCCTTGCCGATATAGTCATCCAGCGGAGCAAGTGCGCCGCGCCGGCCATATTCGAAGATGTAGCGATAATCCATCTGGATCAGGTCAGGCGCATTGCGGCCGGCAACCTGCGTGGCAAGGCGTGTCCAATAATCGCTCCAGCCTGCGAATTCACCGGCAATGTCGAGATCCGGCTTGACCTGCTTATAGGCTGCTATCGCCTTGTTGGTGCGGTCGGCGCGCTCCTGCGAACCCCACCACAACATGCGAAGGCGCGCGGCCTGGGCCTGCGCTGAACCACCTCCCAGTGCTGCAAGCGACAGGGCGCCGAGCCCCGCTGAAAGCACACCTCTCCTGTGAAGCATCACGGGCATTGGCAACTCCTCCCTATTGACTGCCAATTGATGATGAACGTAAACGACGCTTGCCGTTTTATAACTAATTGGTTACATGGGAACACTGATCGCAAACATTGTCAAGCGGGTGCTGAAATGGAAAAAACGACAACAAACCAGCCGTCCGATCCGGCCCCCGATGCCGCCATGGAGAACACGCCGTCGCCCAAGCGCAAACGCGCGACGGCACAGGTGCGAAACCCGGAAAGGACCCGCGCCGCCATTCTTGAAGCCGCCCGCCGTGAGGTGGCCGCCAAGGGGCTGGCGGGGGCTCGGATAGATGTCGTCGCCCGGCGCGCCGGCACCAACAAGCGGATGATCTACCATTATTTCGGTGACAAGGATGCGCTTTATCTCGCCGTTCTCGAAGACGCTTACCGCCATATCCGCCACACCGAGAGACGGCTTGACCTGGCCCGAAAGGCCCCGTCGGAGGGCCTGCGGGAACTTGCGCTTTTTACCTGGCACTACTTCCTCGACCACCCCGAATTCCTGAGCATCCTCGCCACGGAAAACCTCAATAAAGCCCGCTATCTCAGGCAATCCCCGACGATTACGGCGATGCACTCGAATTTCATTTCAGAGCTGGAAGACGTGCTGCGGCGGGGCAGCGACGCCGGCGAATTCCGTGACGGTCTCGATCCGATCGACGTCTATCTGACCATTGCTTCGCTCGGCGCCTTTTATCTTTCGAACCGGTTCACGCTGTCGACCATCTTCCAGCGCGACCTGACCGACCCTGCCGAACTGGAACGCTGGGGCCAGCATATCGTCGATACCCTGCTTGCTGCAGTGCGGCCGGCCTGAACCGGCCGAACCGATTTTCTCTTTAACAACAGCGACGACGCGCCATTCGCATCCGCGAAGCGCGCCGTTTTCTTTTTGCGACGCGGTGGAGACCCGTAAGTTCAGCGATCCTCACCTCATGAATTTTTCCTATCAAAAACACCTTGACAGATCGCACCTTTCACGAACACAAATAACCAAATGGTTACAAATTGCCATTTTTGACGGAAGCGGCTTTCGGGAAAAGGCCGCCTTGGGAGGAAATTCATGAAACGTATCGGCGTCATCATGCACGGCATCACCGGCCGCATGGGTTACAACCAGCATCTCGTGCGCTCCGTTCTCGCCATTCGCGATCAGGGCGGCGTGCTGTTGAAGAACGGCGAAAGGGTCATGCTCGACCCCATTCTGGTTGGTCGCAACGGCGCGAAGATTGAGGAAATAGCCAAAAAGCACGACGTCGCACGCTGGACGACCGATATCGATGCGGCGCTGGCGAACCCCGACGATACGCTGTTCTTCGATGCCGGCACAACGCAGATGCGCGGCAGCCTGCTGGAGAAAGCCATCAAGGCCGGCAAGAACGTCTATTGCGAAAAGCCGATTTCCGACACGATGGAAGAGGCGCTGGCCATTGCACGGCTGGCCGAAAGCGCCGGCATCAAACACGGCGTGGTGCAGGACAAGCTGTTCCTGCCGGGCTTGCGCAAGCTCGCCATGCTGCGCGACAGCGGCTTTTTCGGAAAAATCCTCTCGGTGCGCGGCGAGTTCGGTTACTGGGTTTTTGAAGGCGACTGGCAACCGGCGCAGCGCCCCTCCTGGAATTACCGTCTGAAGGATGGCGGCGGCATCATTCTCGATATGCTGTGCCACTGGCGTTATGTGCTCGACAACCTGTTTGGACCGGTAAAATCGGTAAGCTGCCTCGGCGCGACCCATATTCCGGAACGTTTTGACGAACAGGGCAAAGCCTACAAGGCGGATGCGGATGACGCGGCCTATGCCACTTTCGAACTTGAAGGCGGCGCCATTGCCCATATCAACTCCTCATGGGCGGTGCGGGTGCGTCGCGACGACCTCGTGACCTTCCAGGTCGATGGCACCCATGGATCGGCGGTGGCGGGCCTGACCAAATGCTTTACCCAGCACCGCGCCAACACGCCTAAGCCGGTTTGGAACCCCGACCAGCCGCAGACCATCGATTTCTACAAGACCTGGCAGGAAGTGCCGGACAATGTCGTCTACGATAACGGCTTCAAGGCGCAATGGGAAATGTTCGTGCGCCACCTCGTCGACAACGACCCTTGGCCCTATGGGCTGATGGAAGGCGTGAAGGGCGTGCAGCTTGCCGAACTGGGTCTTAGATCGTGGAAGGAACGCCGCTGGCTCGACGTTCCCGCCATTTCCTAAGGAGGCAGAGGTGAGTGAACTCAAGCTTCCGAAGGACGACCGCAGCATCGAGGTCTACAGGCTGTCCGGCACGCCGGTCGCCGTTGAGAAACGAAGTGCCGCGGATTTCAACCGCGTCGCCTTCGCCGCCGCCCATGTGGTGGCCGATCCGTTTGCCGATAACGACCCGTGGCTGACGCCCGCCATCGACTGGGACGCGACCCTGCGCTTCCGTCACCGCCTGTGGGACCTCGGCCTCGGCGTCGCCGAGGCCATGGATACGGCGCAGCGCGGCATGGGACTGGCATGGCCGCAGGCGCAGGAACTGATCTCCCGTTCGCTGAAGGAAGCAGCCAGCCGCAAGGATGCTCTGATTGCCTGCGGCGTCGGCACCGACCATCTGAATGGCGGCGGTTACGACCTGAACCAGATTATCGAATCTTATCTCGAACAGCTTGATTTCGTTCAGGGAGAAGGCGGGCGCGTGATCTTGATGGCGAGCCGCGCGCTGGCCGCGACCGCCCGCTCGCCGGATGATTATCTCAAGGCCTATGCGCGGGTTCTCTCCCGCGCCGAGCAGAAAGTGGTGATCCACTGGCTGGGCGACATGTTCGACCCCGCGCTTGAGGGCTATTGGGGTGCCAATGACCATATGGCGGCAATGGAAACATGCCTTGCCATGATCGAGGAGAATGCCGACAGGATCGACGGCATCAAGATTTCGCTTCTCTCCAAGGAAAAGGAAATCGTCATGCGCCGCCGCCTGCCTGCAGGCGTGCGCATGTATACCGGCGACGATTTCAACTACGCCGAACTGATCGCCGGTGATGAGAACGGCCATTCGGACGCGCTGCTCGGTATTTTCGACGCCATAGCGCCGGCGGCTTCGAAAGCGCTGGCCTGCCTGAAGCACGGGGCGGACAATGAATTCTTCGATATTCTGGAGCCGACGGTGGCGCTCTCGCGCCACATCTTCAAGGCTCCCACCCGCTTCTACAAAACCGGTGTGGTGTTCCTCGCCTATCTCAACGGGTTGCAGGATCATTTCACTATGATCGGCGGGCAGGAAAGCACCCGCTCCACGCAGCATTTCGCCGAGCTTTTCCGACTGGCGGACAAGGCCAATGTGCTGACCGAGCCTGATCTGGCCACGCACCGCATGAAGGCGTTTCTGGCCGTCCGCGGCATCGGGTGAAGCAAAACGAGGGGAGATACCGAGATGAGCCTTGAAGGCCTTTCCATCAATTTCGCCACCGTGCGTCAGGGCGGAGATTTTGGCGCAATCGTCGATGCTTGCCTCGCCCATGGCATCACCGCCATTTCGCCCTGGCGCGAACAGGTACACGGCGTCGGTCTTACTGAAGCCGCACGCATCGTTGAGCAGAATGGGCTGCGCCTCAGCGGCCATTGCCGTGGCGGCTTTTTCCCTGCTCCTACCGAAGAAGGCCGTCGGCTCGCCATTGAGGACAATAAACGCGCCGTCGATGAGGCCGCCGCCATGAAAGCTGACTGCCTCGTGCTTGTCGTGGGCGGGCTGCCCGCCGGCTCGCGTGATTTAAAGGGTGCGCGGCAGATGGTGGAGGACGGCATGGCCGAGCTTCTGCCCTATGCCCGCGCCGCCGGCGTGCCGCTGGCCATCGAACCGCTCCACCCTTTTTATGCCGCCGACCGCGCCTGCTTCAACACGCTGAAACAGTCGCTCGATCTCTGCGACCGGCTGGGCGCCGGCACCGGTGTGGCCATCGACGTCTACCATGTCTGGTGGGACCCGGAACTGGAGGAGCAAGTGGCGCGTGCGGGCAGGAACGGGCAAATTCTCGCCCACCATATCTGCGACTGGCTAGTGCCGACCACCGATCCGCTGAATGATCGCGGCATGATGGGCGACGGCGTGATTGACCTCAAGGCCTTTCGCGCCATGATCGAGGCCGCCGGCTTCCACGGCCCGCAAGAAGTTGAGATTTTCTCGCATCGCTGGCAGGCACGCCCGATGGATGAGGTCCTCGCCACCGTGGTTGAGCGCTTCAAGACTGTTTGTTGAGATATCCGGGAGAGAGACAATGCCTGAAAAGGTGAAACGCAAACGTTACGCGCTGGTCGGCACCGGCAATCGCGGTACCACCATGTGGGGCCGCGAATTGCTGACCGGCTGGAGCGACTATGTCGAGCTGGTCGGCATTTGCGACCTGAACCTGATGCGCGCCGAGCGCGCCCGCGCCATGATGGGATCGAATGCGCCGCTTTACGACGACTTCGACCGGATGATGCTGGAGCAACGCCCGGAACTGGTGATCGTCTGCACACCGGACGACACCCATGACGACATCATCATCCGCGCGCTGGAAGGCGGGGCCGATGTCATCAGCGAAAAGCCCATGACCACCACCCCGGAAAAGATCGCACGCATTCGCGCAGCCGAAGCCAAAAGCGGCCGACGTGTCGATGTGTCCTTCAACTATCGTTTTTCGCCCACGGCCGCTCGCATAAAGGAACTGATCGATGACGGCGCCATCGGCACGGTTACCTCGGTCGATTTCCACTGGTATCTCGATAATCACCACGGCGCGGATTATTTCCGCCGCTGGCATGCCTTCACCGAACATTCCGGCAGCCTGTTCGTGCACAAGGCCACCCACCATTTCGATCTCCTGAACTGGTATCTCGATTCCGATCCCGTGGAAGTGAAGGGGTTCGGACAATTGCTGCATTATGGCAAGAACGGTCCGTTCCGGGGAACGCGCTGTCGCACCTGTCCGCACAAGGCCGAGTGCGATTATTTCATGGATCTCGGCGCCGACCCCTTCCTCGATGCGCTTTACGAAGATCCTTCGAGCATTGACGGTTATATGCGTGACGCCTGCGTCTTCCGTGAGGAGATCGACATTCCCGATACGATGAGCGCCTCAATCCGTTATGCCAGCGGTGTGCAGGTTTCCTATTCGCTCAACACCTATATGCCGATCGAGGGCCACCATATCGCCTTCAACGGTCATAAGGGGCGCATCGAGATGCGCCAGTATGAAAAGCAGCCCTGGACGGAACCGCCGGCCGATGAAATCCTGCTGGTGAAAAGTTTTGGCGGCGGCGTGGAACGTATCTGGGTGCCGCATGAGCCGGGCGGCCACTATGGCGGCGACAACCGCATGCGCGACATGATCTTCAAGCCTGGCTCCAACGACCGGCTGCGGCAGCGGGCGGGGTCGCGCGCCGGCGCCATGTCCGTTCTGACCGGCGTGGCGGCGCTGAAAAGCGCCCGTGAAGGCGGGACGGCAACGGTGAAATCGTTGCCCGTTTAACCGCTGTCGTCTGCGACCTCATCGGCAGCTGGGCCGCAGACGGCAATCGCCAAAAAAGAACCGACGATATTCCGCAGATTACGCTCTTCTTTCAGGCCGGTAAAATGGCCACCGGGGGAAGAAAGAGTGAGTCATGTCCAGTTTTGAATCCTTCGTTCCGCTCATCATCATCGGCGCCAGCCTCGTTGTGTTCTTCAAATGGGTCGGACGAGATATGAACCGAGAAGAGAAAAAGCCGCGTTCCCGCCGCTGACGGCGGAAAAGCGCGCCCGCGCGGTGTGGAAACGGAACCCGCGCCTTTTCCCTGGCGTTTTCCTGCTAAAAGGAGGACGCGACATGACGAAGAAAACGAAGCCGAAAACTGTCGACAAAGGGCCTTCCAGCCCGAACGACATTCCCCCGGCCGGCCCGCACGCCAAACCTTCCCTCACTGACTGCGACAAGACGCCGGGCGCAGGCAGTCTGCCGGATGACGATGCGAAAGACGTGTCTCCCGGCGGAGGTTGATGCGCGTGAGACCAAAGGCAGCGCCAGACCGGGGTTAACATTGGGTCATCGGGAAATAACGCCGTAAAACAGACACTTAGCGGATCAAGCGTTGCTCGCCGGCGCTTTTTCCTTCAGGGCCCATTGCAAAATCAAAAATTGCGCCTATATTTTCTTCATCGACCATTGCTTGTGACGTCGTTCTGGAACAGACTGTTCCCCGTCGGATTTCCTCTCAAATAATCGATCTTATCCCGCAAGGTATCGCGGGAACCACAACGATTCTACGAAAGGAAATCGTTATGAACACTGGTACTGTAAAGTGGTTCAACGCCACCAAGGGCTTCGGCTTCATTCAGCCTGACAATGGCGGCACGGACGTTTTCGTTCACATCTCCGCAGTTGAGCGCGCCGGCATGCGTTCGCTGAACGATGGCCAGAAGATCAGCTACGAGATCGTCCAGGACCGTCGGTCCGGCAAGAGCTCGGCTGATAACCTTCAGGCAGCTTGATATTCGTCATCTCCAACTCGCAGACCACGGATGTACTGGCTGCAGGTTAGGATGACTGTGAGAGGTCGGGTCAAAGCCCGGCCTTTTGTTTTTGGGCCATGGAGGTCCTATGCGTAAAAATTCCTACAAGTGCGGCGACACGGTTTTTCTGAAGCCCGGTGTCATCGGCAACAACCAGCCCAAGGGTCCTGCGCGCGTGATGTCCGTGATGCCGGAGGGACAGGGCGTCGTTCGCCTCAGGGTGCGCTTCCAGCATGAAAATTTCGAACGCAGTATTGCGATCGACGAAATAGATTTGTCAGCGTCCACCACACCGACGCCACGCGTCAGCGAAAACACTTCGGTGCGCGAAGCGGGATCCAGCTGGGTCAACCTGAGTTCCATTAAAGTCAGAAAGTAGCAGCATGGGCTGCTGAAGGAGAATTTCTTGCAAGTACTCGTCCGCGACAACAATGTAGACCAAGCCCTTCGTGTTCTGAAAAAGAGAATGCAGCGCGAAGGCATCTTCCGCGAAATGCGCGCGCGGGAATCCTATGAGAAGCCCTCGGAAAAGCGTGTCCGCGAACAGGCCGAAGCCGTACGCCGCCATCGCAAGATGGAAAAGAAGAAGATGCAACGCGAAGGCTTGCTGCCGGGCCCAAAGAAGGCCGCCCGCACCCGCTAAGCCCTTTGATACTGCTCTCTTACGTCAAGGAGAATGACATGGCCGCGACTAAAGAAGCTTTCTTCAAGCCCGGCAAACTATCCGCACAGGACAAAGCATCACTGACGGATAACGCCGCAAAACAGATCATAAATACCGAGGCCGACCAGCGCGCCCGCAAAACAGAGCGCCTTCGCCAGCTTCGTGAGGCACAGGAAGCGTCATTTATCGCTGACGCGCCCGCATCCGCAAAGAAACGATCCGGCAAGAAATAGCCGGACGGGATTTCCAGAACCGCCCCGTTAAACGGGTCTTGAGGGGATGATTAATACCCGCTCGAGACCTCATGAATTCAGCAGGAGGAGGACACCATGGCCAAGGGTCAATTGCGCAGCAACAAGGAAATCCGCAAACCTAAAAAAGACAAGACGAAAACACCTGCAGCAGCCCCCCCAGGCTCGCAGGTCAAGTTTGCCAATGCAACCACCGGGGATGGCAAGAAGACATGACGCCCCCTGTGGCTGGGAAATCAGGACGAATAAATGCATCGCCATGAATGCAGGTCTTGATTTGGCCACATTGCCAAACTAAATGTCTTCATAGCAACTGCTGGTGAGCGCGAATGAAATCGATGTTCGCAGTTGCTCCAGTCGCTTTTAGACTTTTGACCACGGATGTACTGGCACTGGTGTTGAGAGCGATATGAGGAAGGTCGGTGCAATATTGCCCCGGCCTTTTTTGTTGCCTGCGGCAGCGGCTATATCTCCCACCGTGTTTAGCGGAATTAACTTGCCTATTCCCCTTAAACGGCGCAGGCTCCGTGATAGTTAACTAAGCGGCGTTGCCACCGTCTGGTCTGTTGCGCCCTCAGCCCTGTCCCGCCTGTTGCCGGCGGTAACGATCCGCAATTCACGCGACATGGATGACAGCACGCGCCGGAAACGGTTTATCTGACGCGTCCGCATTTCGAAACGTTGAAGCGTCCCAGCGCCATCTCTGGACGGCAGCGCGACGCTCCGGTTTTTTTCTAACTCCCGCAGGAAAGGACGACCTCATGTCTTCCGCACACGAAAATTGCATCATCACATCGCAGGACCTGAAAATGCTTCAGTCAGTCCTGGAAGGTCTCGGTTACGATAGCCACACCATGGATGGCGAAGTCATTCTCTACAACAATGCCGCCCGCAAGGTGATCCAGCTCTTTCAGGATGGCTTGACCGACCCTGCCGATATTTCGAAGGAAATGCTGTTCCTGTTCGGCGTTCACAAACATGAGCGCGTCAAACCGTGGAAACCGCTGCCGCGTTACGCCATTCAGGGCCTGCCGCCTCTTTACCAGTGATGGGCATGCCGCCCTCTTCGTGGCGGCCTTCAAAATCACCGATGAAAATAACGGCTTGGCAAAAGTCGTATATCAGGCAACACTGAAATTGAGCATCCCGCGCGCGATCAGGCGCGTACGGGAGTTCGGGTATCGAATGTGCATCCGGTGCGTTGCGGGGCCATGACAGGTCTGCGCCAGGTTTCGGTTGTTTCCCATACCGGTAAGTTTTGCGTCTGCGTGGAGGTGAGTATGACGTATGACTGGAGCGGCCGCAAAATGCGCCGCATGCGAGCGGCGAAACTGACGATCATCAGCCTCGTCGCAGCTTTTGTGCTGACAGCCCCGATTTTCGCCCATTATTGAGGTTTTCAGCCGCGAGGCAGGGTCATACCGGCTGGCGGATTTCGCTCCGCTCTCTCAACCGGTTCTTCAGCCATTTCTGAACGGGCTGATCGTAATAGACCGTCAGCAACCATGACAGGCATGTCGTGCCGATGAGAAAAACAAGGCCGGCCGGCAAAGCGAAGTTTTCCCGGTGCACCGCGGGGATAAGAAGCTCCGTCCAGGCCAGAAGCGGAATATGCAGCACATAGACCGCATAGGACGCCGTGCCGAGGAACACCGACACCATTGACACCCCGCGCCCCGGAACCGTCTTGCTGGCGATAAACAGCAGGAGCGGCCAGACGACAAGGACAACCGCAAGATCGAAGAACGGCCGAAGCTCGCGCGACATCGGCACGGCCAGAATGAAGCAGACCAGCAGAAGGCAAAGCGCCGCCTGAAAGGGTTTCAACTGCGGCACGCGATTGCGGAAACGGTAAATAAGCACGCCAGCAAAAAACGAGAAGAACACTCGCCCCATGCCGGCATACATTTCATGCCAGCGAAAACCGGCATGCAAACGGCCAAACTCGGCGGCAGCCACCATCAACACAAGGGCGCTGACCGTGAGCACCGCGGCGGTTTGTTTCGGCGTGGCCCGGACACCGAAGCGGGCGTAAAACGCATTCACCACCAGCTCATTGAAAAGCGACCATGCCGGGCTGACGAGAAACAGCGCACCGTTCAGCGTGAGCGTAAAGGGCGCCGGAAGAAAGAGCAGCCCTGTTACCAAGGCGAAAGCAAGCTCGCCCGGATCGATGAGACGGTGCAGATCGTCGATCGGCGTCGGCAGGCCCAGCACGTAGAGACAGATGAAATAGGCCGCCATCAGCGCCAGCGCCAGCACATAAAGCGGGTAGAGACGTGCGAAGCGCGTCTTCATGAAAAAGCCTGGCGTAATCGCCCCTTCGGCCAGCCTCCGGCTATAGGCGTGCGCGAGCACGAAACCGCTGAGTGCAAAGAACAGATCCACGGCGAGATAACTCGAAACCGTGCTTTTCCCGAAGAGATTTTCGGCATGGCGGTGGACGATGAAAAGAGCGGCCACGCCCCTTATGCCGTCGAGCAAGATGAAGCGTTCCGGGGGCGACTGGACCATGTGTGAGGCTCGGCGTGGCTGACGGATTTGAGGTTCACAGGCAACGAGCTTTACCGCGTTGCGGTTCACCGCCGCCAGTCACAAACTGTTTAACGTGGCGAACGTCCCATATTATTATGGAATACTAACGGGTGATCGACACTCTTTCGCGGCTGCGAAAGGCGTGCTACGTCCGGATGTCATCGATCTTCCGAGCCTTTGACTCTGCGGCCTGTCCTTTCGAAACTTCAGTTTGATTTCGCTTGGATATCTTCGGCGCAAATTCAGATGGTTCGGCGACAGGCAACTTTCGCGGAGTCTCACCATGTCCACCATTGCAGAACGTATCAGAAAAATCATCGTGGACCAGCTTGGCGCAGACCCAGCCAATGTGGTGGACAATGCCAATTTTGCTGACGATCTCGGCGCGGATTCTCTGGAGACGGTTCAGATCGTCATGGAAATCGAGGAGGAGTTCGGGGTGGAAATCCCAGATTCCGCCGCAAGCACGATCCTGACCGTCGGCGACGCCATCCGTTTCGTCGAAAAAAACAAGGCGTGACCGACGGGGGAATTTACCCCGCAGATGACGCCGCTGAAACAGCCTGCGCCTGCCGCTTGGCCAGAAGCAGGTTTTCAGCATAGGCCATCATCAACGGCCCGACGCCCTTGGCATCATCAGACACCACCGGCTCGGTCAGATAATATTTCGGCGTTCCATCGCGATAATTGCCCTCGAAGCCGCCAAGGCCCGCGACGTGCACGATGCCCGTGAGGCGCGTCACGCCTTCTTCATCGGCTTTCAGCCGCGTTTCAAGAAGTGCCTCAAGCGCGCGGCGACCCGCCGAAAGGGCGGCATTCGCCTCTTCGCCCTGCACGAGCTTAAGCCGCGCCGCGCGCAGCAAAGCATAGGCGAACATGGCCGAGGCGGATGTTTCCTCATAATTGTCCGCAAGGTCCGGATTGTCGACAACCTGCATCCAGAGGCCGGTCTCGGTCTGCCGGGCGATGATACCGGCCAGAAGCGACTGCGTCTTGTTGCGAAGCGCCACCGTCGCATCGTCATCCGGCAGGGTGGCCAGCGCGTCCACCAGCGCCATGGCGAGCCAGCCCACCGCGCGTGCCCATATGGCGGGAGATTTTCCGCTTTGAGGATCGGCCCAGCGCTGGCTGCGGCTCTCGTCATAACCATGGACATAAAGCCCGCCGCTATCCTTCGTCGCCGCGAGCGCTGCTGAAAACTGCCGCAGCGCATCGTCGATCAGTTCCGTCCGGCCCGTCGCCTGCGCATATTCTATCTGGAAAGGAAGCCCCATATATAGCCCGTCCAGCCAGACCTGATGCGGATAACGCTTCTTGTGCCAGTAATTTCCGGATGCGATGCGTGGATGGCTGCGCAGTTGCCCCGCCAGATGTTCCGCCGCAGCGAGGTAACGCGGATCGCCCGTTTCCGCCGCAAGGGGAAAGAGGATACGGCCGGCAAGGATATGGTCGATATTATATTCGTGCGGATCGTAACCGGCGAGCATGCCGTCTGGCGCTATCTGCGCATCGGCGAGACGATGCAGATGATCGTTCCAGCGCGCCTCCCCGGTCGCCTCGAACAGCTGTTGCAGGCCGCGATAAACGCATCCATCCTCATAACACCAGCTTCCGCCCTTGTAATGTTTATAAAGACTGGAGAATTGATCAAAATATTCAGTGGCTTTCATCTGTTTTCTCAATTGGAATCTGACACAATGGAAACGGAAGCATCGCTCAACAGGGCAGGATTATCGCAGACTATATGCGCCTGCTCGAAAACAATCGCCTCATGGCGCATGGGACGCACCCCGTCGGCCATGATCGGCGGCGTTGCGATGGCCGAGGCATCGCGCGAGACGATGGTGAGATTGCGGATGGCAACGTTGCGGATGGGCGCTTCGGCAAGGCCCAGAAAAGCGCCGGCCGCATGGGAGAGATTGCGGATTTCGACGTCCTCCACGCTAATGCCGTCGATAAAAGGCGTGCCGCCATCGACCGGTGCCGGGTTTCGCGATTGCACCCAGTCGTCATGTCCATCGGCATCGCAATGATAATGAGCATTGGCGGAAAGCGCGGTCTGCACGCGATCCAGCAGCACCCGGCGCATGGCAATGTTGCTGACGGTGCCGCCGCGCCCGCGCCGTGTCTTGAGGCGCAGGCCGCGATCCGTGCCGACCATCTCGCAATCCTCAACCGCCACGTCATGCACACCGCCGGACATTTCCGAACCGATCACCAGCCCGCCATGGCCTCGTTCCATCAGGCAATGGCGCACCCGAACGCCCCGCGTTTCCGAAAGATGATCGTTCTCGCCATCAGGACCGCGCTTTCCCGCCTTCACCGCAATGCAATCGTCGCCGACGGAAAAGCGCACGCCTGATATCGTGACGTTGCGGCAGCTTTCCGGGTTGAAACCATCGGTGTTCGGGCTGTCATGGGGCGCGACGATGCTGAGGCCGGCGGCAACCAAGTCTTCGCAGCCCTGCGGATGGATCGTCCAGGAGGCAGCGTTTCGGATCGTGAAACCGAGCAGGTTTGTCTTCCGGCAGGAAACGAGATGCAGGCCGCGCGGCCGGCGCGAGCCATCGCGGGTTTCTTTCGGCCAGCTCCACCAATCGCCTCTGTCGCCCGAACCGTCGAGAACGCCCCTGCCCTCGATGAAGAGATTGTCTGCCGCAATCGCATGAACCGGCGCGGCGAAACAGGCGTCCGGCAAGCCTTCCCAGCTTCCAAGCATACGGCCTGCCTCATCGCGGGCAGGCAGGATCGGCCAGCCCCTGCGGGTGGAGGGCGCGCGCAACACGGCTCCTTCGGCAAGGTGGAAGGTCATATTGCTTTTGAGGCGTACGGGAAATGCCGTCCAGAGACCGCCCCCGAGACGCAACGTGCCGCCGTGCGGCACCGCGGCCACGGCCCTTTCCAGCGCCTGCGCGTTGGCGCGCGCACCTTCTTCATCATCGAGCGCAACATTCGACATCAGGGAAAATGCCGCAGCCTCGACAAGCCCGGCGCAGGAGGCGGTTTTGAACGCCAGCGTCGCGAACCCCTCCGCTTCGAAGAGATAACGAGTATCCGGAGAGAGATCATCCAGCAGCGTCACCACGGATGCGGTTTCACCGCGCCGTTCGTCGCCATCCGGCGACGTCAGACGCCATTCCGTTTTGGACGGAAGGAAATATCGGGCGCCGGGCGCAGCAAGGCAAAGCGCAGCCATTCGCGCCGAAGACGCGATGATAAGTGGTTCGTTCATGCTCTCTTCTCGTCTTTTTTGCATAGCCGACCAAACCCTTGGCGGACATGCTTCATATCGTTCGGCGTCCGGATAGAGGGCCCGCCACCGGAGGCGGCGGGCCATTGTCATCAATCGAACTTGGCAAGAACATCGTTGGTCGTATCGATGATCTGCTCGGCGGCCTCTTCCGCCGTCAGCTGGCCATAGGCATATTCCTCAAGCGTATCGATAAAGCCCGATCGGATTTCAGGATGTTCGTTGAAGGGGGAGACCACTGGTCCCGATGCCGCCATGACGATGGAGTTGGCGGCCCGCACTTCCGGCTCGCCCTTGCCCCCCAGACGCGCCGCCGCGGCCTTCGATGCGGGCAAACCGCGCGAGGTGCCGAGCGCATCGATGCCTTCCGGTTCGTTCAGCAGGCAGTTCAGGATTTGCGCAGCCGCTTCCGGGTTCTTCGAGTTTTTCGAGATCGAAAACACCATGGAAGGCTTGCGATAGACACCCTCTGTCACGGCATCGGCACGCTTCAGCATCGGTACCGGTTTCAGAACCTGCCCTTCCTTCAGGGGGTCGGCATATTTCGAATAGGTCGAATCCCATTCATAGGAGCCGGCGATGCGGCCTACCGACCAGGACGGCTTCTCATAGAGATTGACGTTACCGTCGGCCGCTTCCTCTTTCTGGGAGCGGATGGAACCGGTTTCGACCAACTTACCGACGAAGGAGATGCCCTCTGCCAGTTCCTCCGGCGTCCAGGCCACGCGGTTGGTCTTGGGATCGACCAGATCCTTGCCGGTCTTCTGCACGACAGCCAGCGTGACCAGAAGCTGGGCAGTCTCTTTCACGGCATTGAAAGTGTAATAGTCCTTTCCGAGCTTTTCCTTTATGGTCTTGGTTGCCGCAAAGAACTCGTCCCAGGTCTTCGGAATTTCAACACCGGCCTTTTCGAAGGTGGTGACGTTGAAGAAGAAGACGCGGCCGGTGGTGGAAACGGAAAGCCCCTGCAACACGCCGTTCATCGAACCGGCGTCCAGATCGCTCTCGGCCCATTGGGAAAGATCGAGCGGCTTCAACTGGCGCAGATCGGCAAAACCCTCGCCGTTCTTGGAAAACAGCGGCAGCCATGGCCAGTTGACCTGAACAATATCTGCTTCCGTCTTGCCGGCCATCTGCGTGGTCAGCTTTTCCAGATAGCCGTCGAAGCCGGTAAATTCACCCTTGACTGTATGGCCATATTTCTCACCGCAGGCGGCAATGGCCTTCTGGGTGGCGACATGGCGGCTTTCGCCGCCCCACCAGGACATTCGCAGTTCCGCAGCACCTGCCGCCGGAGCGGCTGCCATCGCCACATAGGCGGCGCCGGCGAGCATCGCCATCATTCTGGTCATCGTCTTCATTGTTCTTCTCCTCCTCGAAAAATCAGGCACGCCCGTTCCCTCCTCACAGCGAGACGTTGCGGCCATCGGCCTTATCGAAAATATGCAGCTTCTCCGGATCCGGTTTGAGCCGCAGGATGTCGTCACGCCCGAGCGCCTCGAATTCGGCCGCACCGACCACACTCACCAGCTTCTGGCCGCCGAGATCGGCATGCAGATAGACCTCGTGGCCCATGAATTCCGCATTGGTGAGCTTCGCCTGCAGCGCCGGGCCATCGGTCGCCTCCGTCAATGACAGATGTTGCGGGCGGATGCCGATGACCGCATCCGCGGGTCTGGCCGATAGCCGCTGCTCCAGATGCGCGCCGATGGGCAGGCGCTGGCCGGCGATGACGAACTCCGCGCCCTCGATTGCCACATCCACCAGGTTCATTTCCGGCGTGCCGATGAAGCCGGCGACGAAAAGATTGGCGGGGTGGTTATAAAGCTCCTTCGGTGTGGCAACCTGCATGATGCGGCCCGCCTGCATGACGCAGATACGGTCGCCCATGGTCATGGCTTCCGTCTGGTCATGGGTGACGTAAATCACCGTCGAAGACAGGCCTTCCGCCTTCAACTGACGGTGCAGATCGGTGATGCGCACCCGCATGGAGGCGCGAAGCTTTGCATCGAGATTGGAGAGCGGCTCGTCGAACAGGAACACGCCGGGCTTCTTGATGAGCGCGCGGCCCAGCGCCACACGCTGCGCCTGCCCGCCGGAAAGCTGTTTAGGCAGACGGTCTAGCAGCGGCTCGATTTCGAGAATGCGCGCGACATTGTCGATTGCCTTTTCGATTTCGGGTTTTGCGACACCGGCGATCTTCAGGCCGAAGGCGAGATTGCCGCGCACCTTCATATGCGGATAAAGCGCATAATTCTGAAACACCATGGCGATGGAGCGCTTGCCGGGCGGCAGGTCGTTGACACGCTGGTCGCCGATCAGGATTTCGCCGCCGGTGATTTCCTCCAACCCCGCCACCATGCGCAGCGTCGTGGATTTGGCGCAGCCGGAAGGGCCGACGAATACCATAAACTCACCATCCTCGACATTGAGATCGATGCCGTGCACCGCCTTGAAACTGCCGCCATAGACTTTTTCGAGATTTTTAAGTTGAACGCTTGCCATTTTCAGCCCTTGACCCCGCCAGACGAGATCCCTTCAATGAAATACCGTTGCGCCGCGAAGAACACGATCAGCGCAGGTGCGATCGTCAGCACCGACATCGCCAGGATGCGGTTCCATTCGAAGGCTTCGGTGGTGTCGATGGAGAGTTTGAGCGCAAGGCTCACCGGATATTTGTCGACCGAGGACAGGTAGATCAGCGGCCCGAGAAAATCGTTCATCGTCCACATGAACTGGAACAGGCAGACCGAAATCAGCGCCGGGGCCAGCATCGGCACGACGATGTAAATCAGCGTCTGCAAGCTGTTGGCGCCATCCACCCGGGCGGCCTCTTCCATATCCGATGGCAGCGAGCGCAGGAACTGCACCAGCATGAAGACGAAGAAGGCATCACCAGCGAGCGCGGACGGCACCCAGAGCGGCAGGAAGCTGTCCAGCCAGCCGAGATCGCGGAACAGGATATATTGCGGAATGCGGGTGACGACATTCGGCAAAAGCAGGATGGCGATGACCGAGCCGAACAGGATTTTCTTCAGCGGAAAATCGAAGCGGGCAAAGGCATAGGCCGCCATGGTGCAGGAAATCGCCGTGCCGATGACCTTCGGCAGGATGATCAGGAAAGAATTCCAGAAGAACCGGCCGAACGTATAAGGCGTCGAGGTTTCCCAGCCGCGGACATAGCCGTCCAGTGTCGGGTTTTCCGGGATGAAACCGGCACCGGAGAAGATTTCCGAATTGGTCTTGAAGCTCGCGCCCACCAGCCAGATCAGGGGATAAAGCATGACGAGGCCGACCGCGAAGAGAAGCACGTAGCGCACCGAGGTGGAGACGAGCCTCAGCCGCGCCCGGCGGGCCGCCTGCATGTCGTTGAGGATTGCGATATCGGTCATGGCATCAATTCCGCTTGTCGCCGGCGTAATAGACCCACTTCTTCGATGACCAGAAGGCCACGAGGGTCAGCACGGTGATGATGGTGAAGAGCACCCAGGCAATGGCGGAGGCATAACCCATGTTGAACTTCTTGAAGGCCTCGTCATAGATGTAGAGAGGCAACAGGTAAGTGGACTTCAGCGGCCCGCCCTGGGTGATGATGTAAGGTCCGTTGAACTCCTGGAACGCCTGCACCATCTGCATGATGAGGTTGAAGAAGATCACGGGTGTCAAAAGCGGCAGGGTGATGAAGAAGAAGGTTCTCACCTTGCCGGCCCCATCGATGGCGGCCGCTTCATAAATCGACTTGTCAATGGATTGCAGGGCCGCGAGAAAGATCACCATCGCCGAACCGAATTGCCAGCAGCGCAGCAGCGTGATGGTGAAAAGGGCGTTGCCAGGATCGCCGAACCAGTCCACCGGCGACAGGCCGACGGCGGCCAGCGCCATATTGGCAAGCCCCTCGCTCGCGAAGATATAGCGCCACAGCACCGCAATCGCGATCGAACCGCCAAGGATGGACGGCACATAAAAGGCAGTGCGGAAGAAGTTGATGAATTGCAGCTTGTAATTGAGGATCGCAGCAATGAAGAGGGCAAAGGCAAGCTTCAGCGGCACCGTCAGGAACACGTAGAACAGGGTGACGTTCAGCGATTTCATAAACGTGCGGTCGCGGGTGAACAGCCGCTCGTAATTGGCCAACCCCGCCCATGTGGGATCGCTCATCAGATCGTAACGGGTGAAGCTGAGATAGAGCGAGCCGAGGAACGGGATAGCCGTGAAGACCAAAAGCCCGACGATATAAGGCGTCAGATATCCCAGCCCGAGGAAACGCTGAGATTTCATAATGCTCCTCCTCGCGTCCCGACGGAACGCGAATGACAGAATACAATTTCGTACAAGTGATTCTCCCGGAACGGCCGGCGGCGGGCGCGCGTGATGGCGCAGTTTCTCGCCGCGACCGATCTCCTCCCTCATTGATACGGCGCATAAAAGCAATTTATGCGGTGACAAAACCAAATTTCCGCGCCAAGGTGAATTAACAAAGACGAGGAAAAAGATGGACGAAATCGAAGGTGGCATACTCTCGTCCGTTCCGCCTGCGGCGCTCAACCTCAACCTGACGCGCGCCACGATCAAGATGGAACATTCGCGCACCTGGCAGATCGACAAATCCAACCCGGTCGACGATCTGATCATTTGTCTGGAAGGGTGCGGACACTATCTTATCGATGGCGAGGCGCGGATGCTGGAACCGGGTGACGCGATGCTGATTTTTCGGGGTCAGCGTTTTATCGGCTGGAACGAGCAGGCCGTCACCTATCGCGGGGTGGCGCAGCATTTCACGCTGGATATTTACGGCCGCCACAACCTGATCGCGCAGATGGACCTGAAACCGAAAGTGAAGCTGAGCCGCTGGCCGCTTTTGGAACCGCTGGTGCGCCACTACCGGCAGAGCGCCCCACCCTCCTCCGTCACGCTTGGCCAGCACCATCTTTTCATGGTGCTTCTCATCGCCTTCATCGACGACGCCTTCCTCGGATGGATCGACCGCCCGAGTTTCCAGCCGGAGGGGACGGAAGGCCTCGATCTTGCCGTGATGAAGGCGATCACCATGATCTCGGCCAATCCGCTCGACCCCGATATTGCCGGCAGGGCGACCGAGGCGGCTCCCTATAATCGCGATTATTTCTTGCGGGAATTCCAGAAGCGGGTCGGTCGGACGCCGCGCAAATATCAGGAGTTCAAGCGCATGGAACGCGCCATGCATTTTCTTGAGGCGGGTCTTTCGGTTTCGGCAGCGGCCGCCGAGGTGGGTTACGGCGACCCCTATTATTTTTCACGCATGTTCAAGCGCACGCTCGGCTTAAGTCCGCGCGACCATATGAACCGGATACGCCGCAGCCGGCACGGCAATCTCATGGCCTTTGACGAACACGAACAGCAAAGGCTGCTTGCCGATGAAATGGAAAAGGCCCCGGCATAGCGGGGCCTTGTAACGAAGGAGTATGATTATCCGGAATTGACCTATGCCGCCTCGAATGGAGGCAGCTTGAACAGCGCTTCCGGGTTTTCCACCAGCGCCCGATGGCGCGCCGCTTCATCCGGCAGCCAGCCGAGTATGAGTTCCGCAAGGCGGGCATCGTCGGGATAGGCGGCCGTTTCGCGAATGGAATTATGCGGCCAGTTGGTGCCCCACACGATTCGTTCCGGCGCATGGGCGGCGACAACGCGCGAAAAGGCGGCAACGTCCTCATAGGGCCAGTTCTCACGCGAACTTTCATAAACGCCGGCGAATTTGAACCAGAGATTGCCACGGTCGATGAGCTTCAGAAGTGCTGCCATTTCCGGCCCATCCGTCCTGATGCCCTTGAAGAACTTGCCGTGATGATCGAACACCCACCGCGAGCGGATTTTCTGAAGGCGCGGCAGATGATCGAGAAGACCATTGCCGTCGAATTGCACCGCCACCATCCAGTCGGCCGCATGCGCGCGCTCGTCCACGGCTTCCAGCTCGGACAGGTTTACCGCACCGCCTGGCAGGTCCATGATGCGCGCCCCGACCGCGCCGCTGGCGGTAAGCTTTTCCATATCCTTTTCGGTCGTCGTCGCATCGATGATGACCACGGCGCGGGCTGCCTCACCCATCTCTGCGACGCAGGCGAGCGTGTTGCCATTATCGCGCTGATGGGCGTTGCCCTGCGTGATGATGACCCGGTCTATCCCGAGCCATTGCATGAGGCGACGATAATCCTCCGGCCCCGGCAGAGCGCCCGGCGGCAAGCCAGGGCCACCCGGCAAGGCAGGATAGTGGGGCAGGTACATGTGCATCTGCGTATCGACCGCGCCTCTCGGAAAGGCAGGATTCGGCGCTGCGCCGCTCAGTTTTCTGACGAGTTCGCTCATGGGTCTGGCATTCTGAATTCGGTCAATGCGTCGCGGTTGATCTCGATGCCGAGACCGGGACCATCGGGAATGGCGACAATGCCGTTCACCGCCTCGAGAGGCTTTTGCAGCACGGCCTGGCGGAACGGATTATGGGTGCGGTCAAATTCCATGATCGGCTCAATGGGGTTCGCACGCACCGGGTCAGGCGTCATCGCCGCCATGAATTGCAGTGCGGCGGCAATCTGCACGCCGGTGCCCCAGACATGCGGCACGATGCGCACGCCGTGCAGCGTGGCGAGCGTGGCGATCTTCTGGGTTTCGGAAAAGCCGCCGCAGCCGCAGAGATCGGGTTGGAGAATATCCACGGCGCCGGCGCAAAGCGCCTGCCACATGCCGTAACGCCCGTGCCAGGTCTCACCGCCCGCAACCGGGATCGGCTGGCCCGCCCGCACCCGGGCATAGGCATCGAGCTGTTCCGGGACCACCGGTTCCTCGAACCAGTCGATGCAATATTCAGCGGCACGGTTGCCGAGCGTGATGGCTTCGGTGACGGTATAGCCGTGATTGGCATCGATCATCAGCCGCATATCCGGCCCGATCGCCTCGCGCACGGCGGCGATGACGCTAAGGTCTTCCTCGATGCCGAAGCCGATCTTTATCTTGCAGGCGTGAAAGCCATCCGCCCGCCGCTGCGCCATTTCGGAGGCGTTGTCGGAGACGCGGTCGACGCCATCGCGCTTGAAGCTGCCGGTCGCGTAGGCCTTCACGCTTTCGCGCCAGCGCCCGCCAAGCAGCATCGAGATTGAAGTGCCGTAGTGCTTGCCCTTGATATCCCAGAGCGCGATATCGATGCCCGACAATGCCGTGAGGCTGAGGCCGCGCTGGCCCTGATCACGCAGGGCATTATAAAGCACCGCCCAGATCTTTTCGGTCTGGCGCGGATCCTGGCCGATGAGCCAGCCGGAATAGGCCTGAACCACGGCCGCGTTGGGCCTCGCCGGACCGAGGCATTCGCCCCAGCCGACGGTCCCGTCGTCGCATTCGATTTCCACCAGAACATGGGCCCGCCGGTCGAAACGCATGGAGGCGCTTTCGAACGGCGTGTCCAGACGATGTTCAAGCAGATGCGTCCGCACCGCTGTGATTTTCATCGCTCCCCTCCCGTCATTCCGTCCTCAGACCTTGCGCTTGTGCGTGCCGATCAGGGCTTCGAGCATTCCGACTTCCTCATTGGTCAGATCCTTCAGCGGCGCACGCACCGGACCGGCATCGAAGCCCTGCAGGCGCACGCCAGCCTTGATGGCGGAGACGGCGTAACCCTTGGCGCGGTTGCGGATCGCCATGAACGGATAGAAGAATTCCGTCAGGATACGCTCGCAGGTGGCGCGTTCGCCGGCTCGCAGGGCGGCGTAGAACTCATTGGCAAGACCGGGAACGAAGTTGAAGACGGCCGAGGAATAGGTGGTGAAACCAGCGCCGAGATAGGCTTCGGCAAACAGTTCCGCCGTCGGCATGCCACCGAGATACATCAGGCGGTCGCCCATCTTGGCGGTGATCTGGCGAACGAGGCCGATATCCCCGGTGCCGTCCTTGAAACCGACGAGGTTCGGGCATTCGTCGCAGAGACGCGCCAGCGTATCCGCCTGCAGCACGGAATTGTCACGGTTGTAAACCATGACGCCGATGCCGACCGATTGGCACACCTTCTTGATGTGGGCGTAAAGCCCTTCCTGCGGCGCATCGATAAGGTAATGCGGCAGAAGCAGGATGCCGTCTGCGCCGACCTTTTCGACCGAGCGGGCAATATCGACGGCGATCTCAGTGCCGTAACCGCAACCGGAAACGATGGCGGTTTCACCGGCCACATCCTTGGCGGCGGAAACGATAGTCGGAATTTCATCCGGTTTCAGCGAGAAGAACTCGCCCGTACCGCCGGCGGCAAACAGCACCGGCGCCTTGTAACCGGCGAGCCACTCCACATGCGCCCTGTAGCTATCAGCGGCGAAACGACCCTCGGCATCGAAATGGGTGACCGGGAAGGACAACAGACCGGAGCCGAGCGCCGTCTTGATTTGTTCGGGGTTCATCATCGAAATTCCTCTGCAAGTTCACTGACTGAACGTCACCTAAGCTGCTCGCCATAGATTTGTCAACAATTCATCATACAAGTTATATGATGAATTTTGAAAACTGGCGCGGATCAGCGCGCCAGCCAGCCACCATCGACATTCAGAATGGCGCCATGCACATAGTCCGCCGCCGCAGATGACAGAAAAACCGCGGCCCCGGCGATGTCTTCCGAGCGCCCCCAGCGGGCGGCCGGGATGCGCTCGAGAATGGCCTTGTTGCGGGTCACATCGGCGCGTAGCGCCTCGGTATTGTTGGTTTCGATATAACCGGGCGCAATGGCATTCACATTGATGCCCTTGGCGGCCCATTCATTCGCCAGGAGTTTGGTTAGGCCGGCGACACCATGTTTCGCCGCCGTATAGGACGGCACGCGAATACCGCCCTGAAAGGAAAGGAGCGAAGCGATATTGACCACCTTGCCGGACCGGCCTTTCGCCAGCAGCTCTTTCGCAAAAGCCTGGGTGGTGAAAAACAGCGCCTTGAGATTGACGTCCATCACCTCGTCCCAGTCGAGTTCTGAGAACTCGACTGAATCGGCACGGCGGATGATACCGGCATTGTTGACGAGAATATCGAAACCGGCGCCGGCAAAACTGTCCTTCGCCGCCAGCGGATCGGCAAAATCGATGGACAATGCGCTGGCCTTGCCGCCGTCACTGGCGATCATCTCCAGCGTTTCATCCGGCGCGCGGCGGGCGGCGCAGACCACCTCCGCACCGGCCGCGGCGAGCCCAACCGCAATCGCCTGGCCAAGCCCCGTATTCGCGCCGGTGACGAGCGCCTTACGCCCCTGAAGCGAAAAGGGATTCTTCATTTCAGGTCTCCCGGCTGAATGAAGTCCATGTCGGTGTAATCGACATTGTCGCCCGCCATGGCCCAGATGAAGGTGTAAGAACCGATGCCGGCGCCGGAATGGATGGACCAGGGCGGGGAAATCGCGCCCTCTTCATTCGAAATGAACAGATGCCGGGTCTCCTGCGGCTCACCCATCAGATGCAGCACACGGGACTTCTCATCCATGCCGAAATAGAGATAGGCCTCCATGCGACGGTCATGAATATGCGAGGGAACGGTGTTCCAGACGGAACCGTCCTCCAGCGTCGTATAACCCAGCACCAGCTGGCAGCTTTCCATGACCAGCGGATGGATGAACTGGTTGATGGTGCGCTTGTTGGAGGTTTCGGTCGCGCCGAGCTTGACCTCTTTGCTGCTGGCCAGCGTCACGAGCTTCGCCGGCAGTCTGCGATGCGCCGGGCAGGAGGTGATGTAGAATCGCCCTGCCCCGTCAAAGGTCACCGCGCCGCTGCCTGCACCGAGATAAAGCACGTCACCGCGATTGAGGGTGTAGGTCTCGCCGCCGGCGCTGACCGTTCCGGTCTCGCCGATATTGACGATGCCCATCTCGCGCCGGTCGAGGAAGGACGGTGTTTTGGTTTCTTCCACCTTGTCCAGCGTCAGCGGCGCACCGTTCGGCACAGCACCGCCCATCACGAAGCGGTCATAATGGGTATAGATCAGCCTGATTTCGCCGGAACGGAACATGTCGTTGGCGAGGAAATGCCGACGGAGCCCTTCGGTATCCAGCGTTTTTGCATATTCCGGGTTCACGGCCTGCCTTGTTTCAACGGTCAACATCAAACTCATCCCTCATGATTGTTGCGTATAGCACATAATATATGTTATCCGCTTTTTGTACGATCTGTATGACAAGGTCAAGGGGTGAAGCCATATCTCGACCGCATCGGAGACGTGCAAGCGCTAAGGGAGACTGGCAATGAAACGGCTTCTTGTTACCGGTGCGGCAGGCCAACTCGGTCGCATGATGCGTCAACGTCTCGCGCCAATGGCGGAGATTTTGCGTCTTGCCGATCTCGCCCCGCTCGATCCGGCTGGGCCTAACGAGGAATGTGTGCAATGCGACCTGGCCGATGCGGCAGCCGTCGACGCTATGGTGGCCGACTGCGACGGCATCGTGCATCTGGGCGGCATCTCCGTGGAAAAGCCCTTCGAGCAGATTCTCCAGGGCAATATCATCGGGCTGTATAATCTCTATGAGGCCGCCCGCGCCCACGGCCAGCCGCGCATCATCTTCGCCAGTTCGAACCATACGATCGGTTATTACCCGCAGACGGAGAGGCTTGGACCGGATGTTCCCTTCCGCCCGGATGGGCTTTACGGCGTCTCCAAATGTTTCGGCGAGAGCCTTGCCCGCATGTATTTCGAGAAATTCGGCCAGGAGACCGCGCTTGTCCGCATCGGCTCCTGCACGCCGGAACCCCTTAATTACCGCATGCTGTCCACTTGGTTTTCGCATGACGATTTCGTCTCGCTGATCGAGGCGGCGTTCCGCGCCCCCGTGCTCGGCTGCCCCATCGTCTGGGGGGCGTCGGCCAACGATGCGAGCTGGTGGGACAATTCGCATCTCGGCTTTATTGGATGGAAACCGAAGGACAATGCCGAGGCCTTCCGCCGGAAGATTGCCGAAACGACGCCGCAGCCGGACGCGCGCGACCCGATTGTCCGCTTTCAGGGTGGCGTGTTTGTCGACAACCCGATCTTCAAGGAGACGTGAAATGTCGCACGGACGTTTCCCGCTAAAACGGCGGGATTGCATGCCAGGCCGCGAATGACGTATCGAGGAACGGTGCACGCAACCGACATTTTTTAGAACGGCGACCAAGATGACAAAAGCGACAAGCTCCGAACCGACACCTCCACAAGGCAGAACGCTTGTGGTGAAGGTTTCGGAGGAACTCCGCAGCCAGATCGCCAAGGGCCGTTACAAGACGGGCGAACGTCTGCCCTCCGAAGCGCAGATGACGCAGGAATTCGGTGTCAGCCGTACCGTGGTGCGCGAGGCGGTTGCCTCGCTGCGCTCCGACGGTCTGGTCGAGCCGCGTCAGGGCGCCGGCGTCTTCGTGCTGGAGCCCGCCCCCGTGGAGCGGCGGCCGTTCCACAATGTCGATCTTGCGCGCGTCTCCTCGCTGATCGAAATGCTGGAATTGCGCACCGCCGTCGAAGGTGACGCCGCCGGTCTTGCCGCCATTCGCCGCTCGCCGGCGCAGGAGGAAAAGATCATCGAGGCCTTCGATGCCTTCCGCGCCAGCGCCACCAGGGGCGTGCCGACGGCGGAAGCCGATTTCGCCTTCCATCTCGCCATTGCCGAAGCGACCAACAATCCCCGCTTCAGCGAGTTTTTGCAGGTGCTCGGCCCCACCCTCATTCCGCGCCGCGCCGTGGCCGAAAACGGCGCGGAAACCGTGCTTTCGCCCGCCGATCTCGCCCGACTCGTCGGTGAACACGAAGCGATCCTGATCGCGATACAGGACGGCGACGAAGAGGCGGCGCGCAGCGCCATGCGCAGCCACCTGAAAAGCAGCCAGACGCGTTATCGCTCCATGCTGCGCGCGCCGCGCTGAGATCGCCAGTTAAAACCGCATTGCATGACCGAGGAGAACGATATGCAGCAGCTTCCGACCTTCCCCACCGTTTCCCCCGACGATGGCGTGGAGCGCACCGTGCTTTCCGAAGCGCCGGAATTGATGGTGGTCTCCTTCCGCTTCAAAACCGGCGCCGAAGGCAGGCTGCATAGCCATCCGCATGTGCAATCCACCTATGTCGCCAGCGGCAGCTTCCGCTTTTACCGCGACGGTGAGGCCTACGATCTTCAGAAGGGCGACAGTCTCGTCATTCCCGGCCATATCGAGCATGGCTGCCTGTGTCTGGAAGAGGGCGAGCTGATCGACTGCTTTACCCCGCGCCGCGACGATTTCCTCTGATCCGGCGCTCAGTTCGCCGATAAATCCCGCAGGGTGCGTGGCAGGCTGTTCATGCATTCCGCGCCGGAGGCGGTGACGAGGAACTGGTCCTCGATCATCAGCGCGCCCAATCCTTCGCCATAAAACGGCGCTTCAACCGCAACGACCATGCCGGGAAGAATGATTTCCGGATTGTCATGGGAAAAGAACGGCCATTCCTCGATGCCCACGCCGCCGCCGACGGAATGGCCGAAATGGCCGCGATAATATTCGCTGAAACCATCGCTGCGCATCGAGGCCAGCATGGCGGCGTGCACCGCACCGAATGTGTTGCCGGGACGAAGCACTTCCAGCCCCCGGGCAAAGGCCGCCTCCAACGCGCTGAAAACATCAGCGGCCAGCGGCGAGACCGGCCCCCACGAAAAACTCCGCGCGCCATCCGATGAATAACCGTCGACCAGCGTGCCGACATCGGCCTTGATGAGCGCTCCCGGCGTGACAACCGCCGCCATATCCGACAAAGCGGGTCCGACGGATATGTAATCCCAATGGCCGCTCAGCGAAAATCCGGAATTTACGGCATGGGCATGTGCGCCAGCCTTCCAGGCAGCAGAAAGCCCGCCGAGCTCCGCACCTGGCCTGACGGCAGCGGCCATCGCGACCAGCCCTGCCTCAGCCGCGGCCGCCGCGCGCCGCAGAAGCTCGATCTCACGCTTGGATTTCACGGCGCGCAGATGGCGCAGCACGGGCGATCCGTCAACCCATTCGACATCGGGCAGCGCCTCGCACAGCGCCAGAAAATCGGCGGCGGGCATGAATTCTAGGTCTGCGCCAATGCGCGCGCCCGACAGTCCGCGCTCCCGCAGCAGGTCGGCCAGCAGGCCGAAACAGGCGGCGCGGTCGAATGTCTCCGGTCTCGGGCCACCGGAGTTGTTGCGGCGATAGGCGTCGTCCACCTGCGCGATGGTTTTGACTTGCGACAGATCGACCATGTCGATCCAGATGCGATGGCAGCGCAGATCGATCTCCGGCGCGGCCTTTCTCACAAGCGGAGCGGCATGATCGCTGATGACAGCGGCAAGCCGCGCATGGGCATCGGCCGGCACCAGCGCAATTGCCGAACCCGCCCTGCCCCACATGGTCGCGACACCGGCATGGACGCCGACGGCATAACGGAAGGCTTCGGGTTGGAAAAGTACAAGCGCATCTATGCCCGCCTCCCGCATCAGCTGCTGGGCACGGCTTCGGTCGACATCGCTCATGGGAACCCCGGTGATTGTTTGGCTGCCGTGTTTCGCGACACGTTTATGGACCTACGCTTTAGCAGTCACCGGGAGAGGAATGAAAGTGGAAGATGACATCTCTATGCCGAGTATTGTCAGTTGCGCGAGCGCTTCCCGCTTGTTCTTCTCCCCGCCGGGGAGAAGTCCGCGGCAGCGGGATGAGGGGGCAAGGGTAGAGTTATCCGGAGAGCTGGCCCCCTCATCCGACCCTTCGGGCCACCTTCTCCGCGGCGGGGAGAAGAAACGGGCGACAACATCTTGCCCAATATCGTTGAGGCGGTGGATAAACCCGCCGCCTCATTACTTTTCACGCCTCCAGCCACTTCACCTGCTCGGCTGTCAGCCTGATATCCAGCGCCGAAAGACTGTCCTCCAGCTCCGCAATCGTGCGCGGCCCGATCAACGGAATGACCGGGAAAGGCTGGGCGATGACATAGGCGAGCGCGATATGGATCGGGTGCCGCCCAAGTTCCTGGGCAAGCTCGATCGCCCTGTCCCGGCGAACGAAATTGCGGTCGGAATACCAGACGCGGACGATTTCTTCATCGTCCTGCTTGTCCCGCCCGGCACGCTCGGTGAAGAAACCGCGCCCCTGGCTGGACCAAGCGAAGTTGGGGATCTGACGCTGTTGCAGCCATTCTTTCCACTCGTCATCCGATGCAGCGACGCAGCCCGCCCAGATAGGGTCGAGCATTTCCGCCAGCGAAAAATTGTTGGAAAGCGCGGCCGGCGCCTGCTTGCCGTTCTTCGCAGCATAGGCGGCCGCCTCATCCATACGTTCGCGTGTCCAGTTGGAGCCGCCAAAAATGCCGCGAATGCGCCCGCGCCGGACTTCGGCATCCATGGCGTCGACGAACTCGCCGACCGGAACCTCCAGATTATCGCGATGCATGAAATAGGCATCGACATAATCCGTCTTCAGCCGCGCGAGCGACTGATCGAGCTGCTTTGCGATCATATCAGGATAGCAGAGCGGCGAATGTGCGCCCTTGCCGATCAGCACGATCTCTTCGCGCGGCACGTTGCGGCTGGTGTGCCAGTCGCCGAAAATCGTCTCCGTCCTGCCTGCGCCATAGACATAGGCCGTATCGAAGAGGTTGCCGCCCGCTTCATAGAAGGCATCCAGCGTCAGCGATGCGGAGGCGAAATTGGGGAAGAATTCGAAACCGAGCGCGACCACGGAAGCGGGTTTGGCAAGGCCCGGAATCTGCCGCTTCGGCACTGCGTTTCCGGCCACGACCTTGCCGCCGGCAATATTCGCGACGCGCGACGTTGCTTTTTCAACGCTGTATTCAAGCCCGACGGAAGCCCGCCATTGATCCATGACACGCAGATTGCCGAGGCTGTCCGCCCAGGCCATGCCGGGTACGTCGAATTCCTTTTTGCCATGCCGGATCGCCTCGCCGGCCGCGTCGACCTCGAAGGAATAAAGCCAACGATCCTCCGGCAACTCGATGGTTTCCACCTTGTCGCCCCTGATAATATCGATCCGCCCGGTGCCGCCCTTGTGGCCGGCGGCGAACCAGAAATCCTTGACCTCGATACGGCCCTCCGAGCCGATGATGCGCAGCACATTGTCCTGCGCCGCCATGATCGAGCACGAAACTTCGGCGACAATGCCGTTTGCGAATTTCAGCACGGCCGAGGCCCATTCATCGACGCCCGACTGGCCAAGATGGGCGACGCCCGCCACCTTTTCCGGTTCGGCGAAGGGTTTTCCGTCCACGGCGCCGGCGATCAGCCGCACCATGGAAACCGGATAACCGCCGACATCGAGAATGCCGCCGCCCGCCGTTTCATTGGCGAAAAGCCGGTGATCGGCCCGGAACGAGCCCATGTTGAAACCGAAGCTGGAGCGGATGATGCGGATATCGCCGATGGCGCGGGCTTTCACGAGTTCCAGCAATTTCGACGTCTGCGGATGCAGGCGATACATATAGGCTTCGCCGGCGAAAACGCCGGCCTTTTTCGCCTCGTGGAAAATGGCGTCGGCATCATAGGCTGAGAGCGCGATGGGTTTTTCCACCAGCACGTTCTTACCCGCCCGGATCGCCTTGATCGCCCATTCGGCATGGCCGGTGTGGGGTGTGGCGATGTAGACGGCGTCGATATCGGGATCGGCAAGCAGCGCATCGTACCCATGGATCACACGCGCACCGGCAAAGGCCTCGGCAAGGCCGGGCCTGTCCGGATTGCGTGTGGCGATGGCCTCTAACCTGCCGGTTCGGGAATGGGCAATGCCATCGGCAAAAGTTCTGGCGATGGTGCCCGGGCCGATGATGCCCCAGCGGATCGGTTGTTCGGTCGTCATGAAATCCTCGTCCTTCATATCAGTCTTGGGTGCTTGGGAAAGGGTTCAGCGCAGGCGGTCGCCCTTGCTGTCGAAAAGGAAAGCCCTGCGGGCGGAAAGGCCGACAGTCAGTCGGTCGCGATTGCCGACATCGCGCGATTCCGGCCGCTCGATGATGAGCTGCTCGCCGCCTTCGGTCCGGGCATAGACATAGCTGGTATTGCCGAGATGTTCGGCGACATCGACATGAACGGTGAGATCGGCATCGCCCGCGTCCGCATCGGCAAAATGTTCGGGCCGCATGCCGAGCGACACTCTGGCTCCCTCGTTCAAACGGGCCGTGACCGGCAGGCTCAGCCGCACCGTAGGATCGCTGTCGAGGGAGAGCGTGACGCCCTCCGCGCTGCTGCCGACGATGGTGGCGTCGAGAAAATTCATCTTCGGCGAACCGACGAAACCGGCAACGAAACGGTTGGCGGGATCGTCGTAAAGATCGAGCGGCGCGCCGACCTGCTCGATATTGCCCGCCCGCAGCACGACGATCTTGTCGGCAAGCGTCATCGCCTCGGTCTGGTCATGCGTCACATAGATCATCGTGGTGCCGAGCTGCTTGTGCAGCCGCGAGATTTCCACGCGCATCTGCACCCGCAATTCCGCATCGAGGTTCGACAGCGGCTCATCGAACAGGAAGACCTGCGGTTCGCGCACGATGGCGCGGCCGATGGCCACACGTTGGCGCTGGCCGCCGGAAAGCTGTTTCGGGCGTCGCTCCATCAGCTCGTTGATCTGCAGGATTTCCGCGGCGCGTTTGACCCGCTTTTGCGTATCGGCCTTGGGGTTACCGTTCATTCTGAGCCCGAATGAGAGGTTTTCGGCCACCGTCATATGCGGATAAAGCGCATAGGACTGGAACACCATGGCAATGCCGCGATCGGCCGGATCGGCATCGCTGACCGTCTTGCCGCCAATCACGATATCGCCACCGGAAATATCCTCCAGCCCGGCGATCATTCTGAGAAGCGTGGATTTGCCGCAGCCGGAGGGGCCGACGAAAACGACGAATTCCCCGTCTTTCACCTCCAGATTTGCGCCATGGATCACCTCCAGCGCGCCATAACGCTTCACAACGTTTTTGAGCGAAAGTTCCGCCATGCGGCCTCCCCTTACTTGACTGCCCCGGCGGAAATGCCGGCGATGAAGTGGCGCTGCAAAGCCACGAAAACCACGAGGATGGGTGCGGTGAGCAGCACGGCCCCCGCCATGATGCCGCCCCATGACACTTTGGTCAGCCCGATGAGGGTGCCAAGCGCCACGGGTGCGGTCATCATTCCTGGGCGGGAATTGATGAGAAGCGGCCAGAGGTAATTGTTCCACGAGGCCAGGAAGAGAATGATCGACAGTGCCGCCATGGTGGGCCGTGCCAGTGGCAGGGCGATGCGCAGGAAAATCTGCCATTCCTTGACGCCCTCCACCCTTGCCGCATCGAAAAGCTCGGTCGGCATCATCGAGAAGGATTGCCGCATGAACAAAACGCCGAGGGAATTGAACAGCGGCGGCACGATCAGGGCCACCCAGGTGTTGGCCAGCTTGAATTCGCGCGCCACCATGATGAACTGCGGGATAACGACAACGGCAAAAGGCAACGTAATGGTCCCGAGAATGATGGCGATCACCACCCTGCGTCCGGCAAAGCGGTAACGCGCCAGTGCCCAGCCCGCCATGGAGGTCAGGAACACCGAAAGAACTGTGTAGATGACGGCAACGGTGATCGAGATGAACATGGCCCTGAGGAAATTGGTATCCGCCTGCAGGTTGTTGAAATTCTCGATGAAGTTGGTGGAGGGCGCCAGCACGATATCAGGGCTGAAAATGCCGTAATCCGGCATGGTCGAGAATACGAACATCATCCACAGCGGAAACAGCCAGACGATGGCAAGCGGCGTCAGCGCCGCATGCAGGGCGATCTTCTGCCAGAAAAGCGATCTCGATTTCGATCTCATTTCGGCTCCCTCCCGACCCAGAGATTGAGGAGTGAAATGGCGATAGCAAGCGCCGCCATGGTGTAGGCAATGGCCGAGGCGTAGCCGAAATTGAGCGACGTGAAGCCTTGGCGATAGAGGAACAGCCCCAGCGTTTCCGTGCCGCCGCCCGGCCCGCCCCTGTTAGTGATGAGGAAGGGTTCGGCAAACAGCTGCATGGTGCCGATGACCGACAGCACGACGCAGAACAGGATGATGGGTTTAAGCAACGGCAGGGTGATATAAAAGAACTGCTGCCGCTTGCTGACCTTGTCCAGCGTCGCCGCTTCATAGACATCGCCAGGAATGGATTGCAGACCGGCCAGGATGATGATGGCGTTATACCCCGCCCAACGCCAGGTGACGGCGATGATGACGAGCGCCATGGCCGCATTGGCATTGTCGAACCACGAGACGGGCGAAAGGCCGACGGAGGTGATGAGCTTGTTAATGATGCCGAAATCGGCGCTGAACATCAGCCGGAAAACCGCCGCATAGGCTACCTCGCCGACAACGACAGGTGCAAAGAAGGCAAAACGGTAAAGCGGCCGTGCTTTCAGCAGCGGCGAGTTCAAGAGCACCGCCATGACGGTGGCGAGCGCGATCATGACTGGCACCTGAATGACCAGAATGATCAGCGTATTATAAAGCGCATTATAAAAGGCCGGATCGGAAACGAGCCGCCCCCAGTTCATGGAGGGCGCGAACCGCCATGGGTTGATGCGGGTATTCTGGAACGACAGCATGAACGAGCTGATGATCGGCCAGACCCAGAAGGTGGCGAAAATCAGGAGATAGGGCGCAAGGAACGCATAAGCGATCCTGTTCCTAGACGGCATGACGACCTCCAGAAGCCGGACGATGGCCGGATAAATGGAAAAGCTTGAAAGAGCTTCCCCCGTTGAGGGGAATGCTTTTGCACAACGGTGCCACTGGTTTCTTCTTCCCGAGGGGGAGAAGGTGGCTCGAAGGGTTGGATGAGGGGGCTAGCTCACCGGATATCGCTACCCTCGCCCCTCATCCCGCTGCCGCGGACTTCTCCCCCTCGGGGAGAAGAAACGTGCAGCACCCTCTCGGTCCATAAAACAGCCGCCGGCTTACTGCGCTACGGGGAGCCCCGTCGCCGTTTCGATCTGCTTTGCCGCATCATCGAGCGCCGCCTTCGCATCGGGAAACCCACCCGCGAAATATTTGGTCTGCGTCGCCTTGTAGATCGCATCCGCATCCGACTGGAACGCCGTGCCGCGGCTCGGCACGATCTTCGGCAGTGTGGCGAGAATATCGGTCCACACCGCCTGCCCGCCCCAATAGGGCTGTTTTTCCTTGACGAAAGGATCGTCGATGGCAGACAGCAGCGAGGGAACGAGGCCGAAGGATTTCAACATCGTCACCTGCCCTTCATTGGTGGTGAGCGCGTAATCGATATATTTCCACGCGGCTTCCTTGTGCTCGGATGTCGAGCTGATCGCCAGCGACGAACCGCCGAGATTGGCGGCATGCGGACCGTCCGGCGTCAGGCTCGGCATCAGATAGACGCCCCATTTGCCGGAGAGATCGGGAGAGCCGGAGCGGATGGTGCCCTCGTACCAGGCGCCATACATCTGGCTTGCGGCCCTGCCGGCGGTATTGGCCTGAATTTTTTCATCCCAGATCGCCGCCGTGATGATGCCGGCGTCTTTCATCTCCTTGACCTTTTCGAGGGTCGCGACACAGGCGGGCTGGTTGATGGTGATAGTCTGGCCATCGGTCGAAAAGTAACCGCATCCCTGCTCGTTGGCGATCATGCGAAACCATTCGCTATCGCCGTTAAAATCGGCCTGCGCCATGACGGTGCCGGGATTGGCGGCCATGACCTTCTTGCCGGCGGCGATGAAATCGTCCCAGCTCTTGATGGTCGCCGGATCGACGCCTGCTTTTTCATAGAAGTCACGGCGGTAGAACACGGCCACCGGACCGGAATCCCATGGAACCGCATAGGCGACACCGTCAACCTCCAGTTCCGTGCGCTTGAAGTCAGGGAAAAGTGCCTGTTTCTCGGGCGTATAGCCAAGTTCGGTCAGATTGGCGAAACAATCGGGAAAGCGGCTCCAGAACAGTTCGGCCTCAAAATTCTCAATGGTGACGATATCAGGAAGACCATCGCCGCCGGCTGCGCAGGCAGCCAGCGTTTTGTCAAAAACCTGATCGTTTCCAAGGTCTTCAACGACGATCTTGATATCCGGATTCTGCTTGTTGAAGCCTTCCACCGTGGATTTCAGCGCGGAAGCCGCGACATTCCAGCTCCAGATGGTGACGGTTTCGGTTTGCGCGAAAGCCGGAGCTGCGAGAAGCAGCATGGCCGTAGACGCGCCAAGAAATTTCAAGCACATTGAAAACCTCCCTTTTTCAATTGCCGTTCTTCAGCGAACATGGGCACATTAGCGGCGGCAGGAAATCTGTCTCGTACAAAGGGAATATCGATTTGGCGAAAAGTAAGGTTGCCGAAAGAGCTTTTTACCAGCCCGGTGCGAGCAGCATCGAAGGTATGCCGACAACGCTTCAGCTGTTCCACAACCACCCGCCCATCATGCTCCGGCCCCACTGGCACGCGCAGGTGGAGGTGAATTACCTGATGTCGGGATCAGTGCATTACCGCATGGGCGATCACGACCTGACGCTCAACGCCGGCCAGATGTGTATCTTCTGGGGTGGGCAGCCGCACCAGATGGACCGTTCTTCCGATGATTCCTTTTACGCGGGTGCGCATCTGCCGCTGGTGCATTTCTTTCGCATGCGCCTGCCGGTCGCCGTCTCCAGCCAGTTGATGGGTGGTGCGACAATGGTGAGCGCCGAGACGGATAGGGCGGATGCGGAAAATTTCGGCCGCTGGTTCCGTTACGTCACCTCGGGCAATCCGGTGAAAGCCCAGCATGCGGTGGAGGAACTGCTGCTAAGGGTCGAGCGGATGTTCCTCGAGCCGTACACCGTCATCTCCTCTGCCCTCAATGGAAAACGCAAACAGGATGACGAGGGCATGGCGCCCTCCATTGGCGTGGTGCGCATGTGCGACTTCATCGCCGCCAATTTTCTCGACGATATCGACGCGACGGAGATTGCCCGCGCCGCGTCGTTGCACCCGAAATATGCAATGAACCTGTTCCGCAAATCGACGGGCATGACGCTAATCAAATATCTCACCCTGCTCCGGCTTTCCCGCGCACAGGCGATGCTGATGACGGGCAAGGACAATATTCTGCAAATCGCCATGGAAAGCGGTTTCGGCTCGGTCAGCGCCTTCAACAAGGCCTTTCGCCAGATATCAGGCATGTCGCCTTCCGATTTCCGCCGCGACATGCGGGCGGCAGCGGCTTAATCTTCACTATCGGCGAAAGCGGCGCTGCGCTGCCGCGCCGCCTGACGGTAAGCGCGCGGCGAACTGCCGAGCATCCGCCGGAACATGGTGGTGAAAGCCGGGATGTTTTCATAACCCGCATCCAGCGCCACATTGGTCACCGCTTCGCCCGCCGCCAATCTCGGCAATGAGGCAAAGATGCAGGCCTGCTGGCGCCAGGTAACGAAGCTCACCCCCATCTCCCGACGAAAAAGGCGTGTGAAGGAGCGGCGGCTGATGCCCATTGCCGCGGCCCAGTCGTCGATCTCCACCCGCGCCACCGGCTTTTTAAGGAAGTCACGGCAAAGCGCAGCCAGCCGCTGATTGTCCGGAAAAGGCAAGCCCAAAGGGCGTTCCGGCAGGCGATTCACCTCATCCAGCAAAAGGGCGCGCACGAGACCCTGACGATGGAACGCGGATGGCTGGTGCTCCTCGGCCAGCAATTCCGAAATGAGACTCGCTGCCAATTCGGTTATTTCCACGACCTTCGGGACGTCTGCCTGAAACATCTCAGGATGAACGTAGATCGAGTGCATCTCCACCGCAGAGATGATCTCGGCCTCATGTTGCAGCCCGGCGGGAATGAGCAACCCGTGACCGGGCGGTATCATCCAGCGCCCGTCGGCCGTGCTCACCAGCACCACGCCCTGACGGGCGCACCAGATCTGCACCCGGCTATGGCTGTGCGGCGGTGTTCGATGACCCGTGGGATAAGTACGATGAAGCGCCAGCACCGGCTCGTTGGTGCCGTCGATCAATTTCAGGCTGCGCTCGTGCTCTTCCAGGCCCATGCCGAATGGCTGTCGCGATTTGATTTTTGCCATTTGGCCCACTCACAAAGAAAATCGTCCAGAACACAAATGCAGGCCAGACACAATATGAATAAAAGCGGGAGCAATAAAGACATGTTTTCCGCTTCGTCAGCGGGGATCTGAAGAGGATTTACCATGGCCACCGTCACCAGCACCGGGTTCAACCCGCAACGCACGGCGTTTTCAATCATTGCAGCGGCGAGCTTCTGCCACATGCTGAACGACATCATGCAATCGCTGCTGACGTCACTTTATCCGTTGCTGAAGGCCAATTACGCGCTCGATTTCGTGCAGATCGGCCTGCTGACCTTCGCCTTTCAGGTCACCGCATCGCTGCTGCAGCCGGTCGTCGGCACGGTGACCGACCGCTGGCCGATGCCCTTCTCCCTGCCTGTTGCCATGCTGTCCACCTGCGCCGGTCTCATCACGCTTGCCTTTGCCCATAGTTTCGAGGTTCTGGTGATCGGCGCCTGCCTCATCGGCGTCGGCTCGGCGATCTTCCATCCGGAAGCCTCTCGCGTTGCGCGCCTGGCATCCGGCGGCCGCCATGGTCTGGCGCAATCATTCTTCCAGGTGGGCGGCAATACCGGCACGGCCATCGGCCCGCTGCTCGCCGCCTTCGTCGTCATCCCGCTCGGCCAGACGAGCCTCAGCTGGTTCTCGCTGATCGCGCTCCTCGGCTTCGGCGTGCTTTCCTGGGTCGGCGTCTGGTACACCCGCCACCGCCGCGCAACCGTCGGCAAGGCCGCGGCCAGCCGCGCCCTGCCCCTCTCGCGTGGCACGGTGATGATGACGCTACTGGTGCTGGTGGTTCTGACCGCCACCAAGAATGCCTATCTCGCCAGCCTGTCCAGCTACTTCACCTTCTATACCATCGACAAGTTCGGTCTTGGCGTACAGGACGCGCAGGTTCTGCTGTTCCTTTTCCTCGGGGCTTCGGCGCTCGGTGTGTTCTTCGGCGGCCCGATCGGCGACCGTTTCGGCTCCCGCGTCGTCATCTGGTTCTCGATCCTCGGCGTCATTCCCTTCGCGCTCATGCTGCCCTATGCCAACCTGTTCTGGACGGCGGTTCTGGTGGTTGTCATCGGCTTCGTCTTCTCCTCCGCTTTCTCGGCCATCGTCGTGTTCGCGCAGGAACTGGTGCCGGGCCGCGTCGGCCTCATCGCCGGCATGTTCTTCGGTTTCGCCTTCGGTTTCGGCGGCATCGGGGCTGCGGTTCTGGGCGTCTATGCGGATAAGGAAGGCATCGAATTCGTCTACCGCATCTGCTCCTACATGCCGCTGCTCGGCCTTCTGACAGTGTTCCTGCCGAAACTGCCGAGCCACCGCTAGGACCGGCCAATAGCGGCGGTCATTTCAAATCTGACCGCCGCCCCGCATCAGGCCGATTTTCGCAACATGAGGTCGGCACTGAGGAGAATGCGATCACGAATGCGGGTCGACTGACCCGCCTCCTCGTTCAGCTTCTGAAAAAGAAGCTCGATCGACAGCCTGCCGATCTCGTTATAATTCTGCGCCACGGTCGTAATCGGCGGGTTGGCGTAACGCGACAGCGGATGATCGTCATGACCGGCAACCCGCAGATCATGCCCGGTGCCATGGCCGACCTTCATGCCCTTCTGCGAGGCAGCCGAGATGACGCCGAAAGCGATCCGATCATTGGCGCACAGGATGGTTCGGGAGGGCAGATCCCCCATTCGTTCGAAAAGCCGGCTCGCCTCATCGAACGCAAACCGCTCGAAATCCCATCGCGCGGGCTTCGCGACATCCAGGCACAAGGGTTCGCGGCCGAGACGCCGCATAGCCTCCTCATAGGCTATACGGCGCGTCGAGGAGTTGTTGTTGACCTGCGGCATATCGAAATAGCTGGGCGGCTCACCCGAGCGGCAGAGATAATCAACGATCAGGTCAACGCTCTGCCTGTTATCCGTGCCGACAAAGGCCGACATCTCGTCCAGCGGCGAGTCGACGTAGACGATGGGGATGGTAGCGGCGAGCTGTTCTAGCGTCGAGCAGTGCGATGTAACACCCAGCGGCGCGATGATCGCGCCCGCGATGTTCATGGACTTGAAAGTACGGATGGCACGGTCTTCGATTTCCGGCTTTCCATCCGAAGACAGCACGAAGGCAAGAAAACCGGCGTCGTTGGCAATCGATTCGATACGGTTCGTCAGGGCCATGTAGAAAGGGTCGGCATAGTTCGGAATGACAATGCCAATAATATTGCTGCGACGGCGGTTGAGATTGACGGCAAACATATTCGGCCGGAAGCCGGATTTTCTAAGCGCCTCCTCTATTGTGTCCCGCGTTTTCTTACGCACCGAGGACGGGTCATTGAAGTATTTGGATACCGTCGGGCGAGAGAACCCGACGAACTCCGAAAATTCCTCCATCGTCCTGATAGACTTGGCCACAATGTTACCCCCAATGAAAGAATCATGGGTAGATTACATCGCTCTTTCCTGTCGCGAAAGACCGATCATATGCGCCTCCCGGAAGCCAAAACATCAGAGCGTACAAACTATACATTCTTTCTCATAACATAAGTAGAATATCTTCACGTATCAGGTTCCATCGATCCGGGCACCGCTCCTGTCGAAGACATGCAGCCGCTCCTGCGGGAAACCGACCCGAAGGGATTTGCCCGGCTGCAACAGCGCCCGGTCTGACGAAAACAGCTTGAACGGCAATCCGTGCACGGTGAGATGCAAGATGACACCGAGGCCGGTCGGCTCGACCAGATCGACCGTCGCTTCAACATCACCCTCGGCCGGCGCAACGGTGACATGTTCCGGACGGATGCCGAGCGTGACCGGCTCGCCATCGGCCAGCTTCACATCCCGGCCAAGCTCAAGGCGCGTGCCGTCACTCAGCACGACGAAACTGCCGCCATTCTCCCGTCCGATCCGGCCTTCGAGGAAATTCATGCCCGGTGAGCCGATAAAGCCGGCAACGAAGAGATTGGCGGGACGGTCATAGAGATCGAGCGGCGCCCCGATCTGCTGCACATGGCCGGCATTCATGGCGACGATACGGGATGCGAGCGTCATGGCCTCGATCTGGTCATGGGTAACGTAAACCGAGGTGGCACCGAGATCGGCATGCATGCGTTTGATTTCGGCGCGCATCTGCTCGCGCAGCCGCGCATCGAGGTTGGACAGTGGTTCATCGAACAGAAAGGCCTTGGGCTGGCGCACGATGGCGCGGCCCATGGCGACACGCTGGCGTTGGCCGCCGGAGAGCGCCTTCGGGCGGCGGGCGAGATAGGGATCGAGGCCGAGTTTCGCGGAAGCACCGGCCACCGCCGCCGCGATGGTTTCTTTCGGGCTGCGACGCAGGCGAAGGCTATAGCTCATATTGTCGGCAACGCTCATATGCGGATAGAGCGCGTAGGATTGAAACACCATGGCGATATCCCGGTCCTTCGGCCGGCGATCATTGACGCGCTCACCGTCGATGGACAGGTCGCCGGACGTTATCTCCTCAAGTCCCGCGATCATGCGCAGCAACGTCGATTTTCCGCACCCGGATGGGCCGACGAGAACGATGAACTCGCCATCACCAATATCAAGATCGACGCCATGCAGCACGGCGAGGTCGCCATAGGTCTTGCCGACATTCTTCAGCTCAATGGAAGCCATGGGATTATCCTTTCACCGCGCCGGCCGTCAGGCCCTGCACGAGATAACGTTGAATAAGCAGGAAGAAGAGGCAGGCCGGAATGAGCGCCAGAACGCCCGCCGCCATCATCTGCCCGAAATCGACGGAGAATTTAGACACGAAGGTCAGAAGGCCGACCGGGAAAGTGGCGCTTTGGTTGCCGGAAATCAGCATCAGAGCAAACAGCAGCTCGCTCCATGCGGCGGTGAAGACGAAGCCGAGCGTTGCGGCAATGCCCGGCAGCGTCAGCGGCAGAATGATCTGGCGAAAGGCCGTAAACCGGCTCGCCCCGTCGATCATTGCGGCCTCCTCCAGATCCTTCGGAATGCCGTCGAAGAAGGACTGCATGAGGAAGGTAGCGAAAGGCACGTTGAAGGCGGTGTAGACGATAACGAGGCCTGTCAGGCTGTTGGTGAGGCCGAGCGGCGACAGCATCTTGAAGATCGGCGCGACCAGCATCACCAGCGGGAACATCTGGGTGATCAGCATCAGGGCGACGATCCAGTATTTGCCCTTGAAACGGAAGCGTGACAACGCGTAACCCGAAAGTGACGAGAGTACCGTTACGGCAAGCGCCGTGGAGCCAGCGACGATGACGCTGTTCTTAAAAAATGTCGGGAAGGCGCTGTTTTCTATGACGAAACGATAATGGTCCCATGTCGCCCGCGACGGCCACATTCGCACACCTTCGCTGTAGAGCAGGTCATTCGGCGTGACGGAGACCTTGAGCAGCCAGAACAGCGGGAACAGCGCAAAAGCGATATAGGCGAGGATCGCCAGACGATGGGCAAGGGTGAGAAATATCCTTGATGTCATCGGTCAATCCTTCTCGATCAGGCGCTGGCGCAGCAGCACGATCACCATGGAATAGGCAAGCAGCAACACCAGCAGCACCAGCGCAATGGCCGAGGCATAACCGAAATCCAGACGCCTAAAGGCCTGGGTGAAGATGTAGCTGGCGACGATCTGCGTGCGGTCGGCCGGTCCGCCATTGGTCATGACGATGATGAGATCGGCGAAATTGGCAATCCAGACGGTGCGCAGCAGGATGGTGATGGCGATGGTGGGGGCGAGAAACGGCAGGGTGATCGAGGTGAAACGCTGAAGCGGATTCGCCCCGTCGATTTCCGCAGCCTCGTAGAGATCGCGCGGAATCGCCTGCAATGCGGCAAGCAAAGTGATGGCGAAGAAGGGAATGCCCCACCAGACATTGGCAATGATCGGCCCCCACATGGCGAGATGCGGATCGGCGAGAATATTGTTAGGTGCGGATAAAAGCCCGAGCGACACCATCCAGTGCGGCAGCGGCCCGATGACCGGGTTGAACAGCCATGCCCAGTTGAGACCGGCGAGAAAGGTCGGCACGGCCCATGGCAGAAACACCAGCGCCTGAGCGAGCCCCCTGCCTGCGAAAGGCTTATCCAGCAGCAGTGCCAGAATGAGGCCGAAGAAGAATTGCAGGAAAACCGAAGCGCCTGTCCACCAGAGCGTGTTTTTCAGCGCCCGGTAAAAGGCCGCGTCCTGCGACAGAGCCTCCAGATGTTTCAGGCCGACGAAACCGCCGGAGAACGGGTTGAGCAGCTGCACGTCGCGAAACGCATAGGAGAGGCCGAGCACCAGCGGCACCAGCATGACGGCGACGATGAGCACCAGAACGGGCGCGCTGTAGAGCCATGGTTCGGCCCAATCAGCAAACCGCCGCATTGCGGGCTTGCCAGCCGGTTTGCGCGCAGCCACCGGCCCGGCGCCATGGGCATAGGACATTGTATCGCTCCCTGATCGGACGACGGAACGGACGGGTTTTCCAGCCTCTCGGCTCACCGATCCGAAAAATTGCAAGAAAAAGCCTGTCGCAGCGAAGGCCGGCAAGACCCGCCGCACGGGCATTTGCGCCCGCACGGCTGGTGCGTGTCGTTACTTCGAGGCGAGGAATTTCTGCTGCGCCTTCGTCATGTAATCCGCCCATTGCTTGGCGAGGTCTTCCGGCGTGATGTCGCCGAGCAGCGCTTCCTGAGAGGTCTTGATCACGAGCGAGTCCTTGAAGAAGGCGAATTCCTCAAGATAGGTCGGCATCGTCGTCGGCACAGCGTTCTTGTCCGCCAGTTCATCGAACCAGCCCTTGAACTGCTCGCTGGCATAGAAGGGGTCCTTCTCCGCCGACTTGTGCACCGGCAGCGCGCCCGTCTTCTTGTTCCACTCGATATTGCCTTCCGGTCCCTCAAGCGTCTCGATCAGCTTCCAGGAAAGGTCCTTGTTTTCAGACTTCGCCATCATCGACCAGCCGGCGAAACCAATCGTCGGGAAGGTCTTGCCATCGGGTCCCTTCGGCATGGTCATGACGCCGAAATCTTCCGGCTTCATGCGCTGGGCAATGGCGATCAGCGCATCCGGATCCTGATCGAGGAAGGCGCAGGTGCCGGAATAAAAACCGGCGACGATCTCGTTAAAGCCCCAGTTGACGCTGTCCTTCGGCGCCAGGCCGTTCTTGTAAAGATCGATCACATAGGTCAGGCCCTTCACCCAGCCGGGGCTATCGAATGTGGAAGTGCCGTCCTTGGTGAAGAACTCGTTCGAGCCAGCCATGGACGCGCCGAACATGACCCAGCCGTTGAGGCCGCCCGGGCCGCCGCGCAGGCAATAGCCGTATTTGCCGGGCAGTGCCGCGACCTTCTTGGAGGCGTCGGCAAACTCCTCGAGCGTCTTCGGCGGCTCCTTCACGCCGGCTTCGGCCAGCAGCTTCTTGTTGTAGAACATGGCGCGGAGATAGAAACCGTAAGGCAGCATATAGGCGGTGTTCTTCACATCGCGGCCGAGTTCGAGCGTGCGCTCGCTCAAGCCCGCCGTGTGTTCCCACTTGGCGAGATAGGGTTCAAGGCTCTGCAGCATGCCGTTATTGGCATAAAGCGACAACCAGGTATCAGGCATTTCCATCACATCGGGAATATCGCCCGCGGAAACCATGGTGGCGAATTTCTGGAAGGCCTCGCTCCACGGCAGCGAGATGATCTCTACCTTGGTGCCGGGATTGGCCGCTTCGAATTTCGAGACGATGCCCTTCAGCGTTTCGGTGCGTTCCGGGCTGGTGATGACTTCCACCAGTTTCAAGGTCGTGTCCGCCAGCGCCGTTCCGGTCATCAGGGCGTTGAAGATTGCTGCTGCTACCAGTTTTTTCATGTCGTTCTCCCCTTTTTGTGGTCAGTTTAAAAAACGTCAGGCGGCGGAGGCCGCCTTGATCGCGGGTTCAAGATCGTTCCAGAGCGCTTCCGTGCCCTCCAGCCCAACATGCAGGCGCACGGAGCGTGCGCTGATGCCGAAGGTGTGGGCGGAGTTTGGTTGCGCCTTCTGTTCGAGCACCACTTCGCCCGGAACGATCAGGCTTTCATGCCCGCCCCAGGAAACACCCAATTTGAAAAGCTTGAGCCGGTCGGCAAAAGCGCGCACATCCACCCCTTCCTTGAAAATGAAGGAAAACAGGCCCGACGTGCCGTTAAGGCCGGGCGGCAGGCGGTTCGCCAGCCCGGGATGGCAGACCTTCTCCACCACATCCAGCGCCTGCAGGCGGCTAGCGATATCCAAAGCCGAGGCCTGATGCGCCTTCATGCGCAGCGGCAGGGTGCGAAGTCCGCGAATGAGCAACCATGCATCGAAGGGGGACATCTTGCCGCCGAGATAGGGATAGGTTTCCGCCCGGATGCGGTCGATCATCGCCTTCGAACCGGCAACCACGCCGGACACCACATCGCTATGGCCGCCGAGATATTTCGAGGCCGAATGCACGACCAAATCGACGCCAAGCGAAATCGGCTGCTGGAAAACGGGGCTTGCCCAGGAATTGTCGATGACGGTGACCGCGCCATGACGCTTGCCTATGGCAGCGAGCGCACCGACATCATGGGCTTCCATCACCCAGCTTGTCGGGCTTTCCATGTAGAACAGCTTGGCGCCTGGCATCGCCTTTTCAACTGCCGCCTCATCGCGACCGTCGACGTAGGTCACCTCGATATTCATGCGCTGCATAAAGGTGCCGAACAGGCGGAAGGCATCGGGATAGACATGGCGCACCGCGACGATGCGGTCGCCGGGCGAAACGAAGGAAAGCACGGTGGAGGAAATGGCAGACATGCCGCTCGCAAAACCGAGCGCATCTTCCGCCCTTTCGAGCTTCGCCAGCATTTCCTCGAACAGCCGCACGGTGGGATTGAGCCCGCGCGTATAAACCGGCCGCACCTTTTCGCCGCGATAGGTGGAGACCATCTCGTCATAGCTGGAAAAGGTGAAAAGCGAGGTCTGCACGATGGGCGGCACCACGGCGTCGAAGGCGTGGGCTTCGTCATGGGCGACGATCAAAGAGGCGGGATCGAACAGATCGTTGCCATGGTTCATTTCGACATGTCCTTGATATCCTCCTCGACGACGGCGAGGATTTTCAGTGTTTCTTCACGGGCGGTCTCCGCATCGCCCGCAGCGATCGCGTTGAACAAGGTGCGGTGAAAGGGAAAGGAGCGACCGGCGAAATCCGGGCGGTCGAACGGTTTCGACCAGAAACGTTCGAAACCTTCGCGCATCTGCTCCAGAAGCTGCTTGAACAGCGTATTGTGGGTGGCGTCGTAGATCGACAGATGGAAGGCAAGGTCGGCTTTACCGGAGGTGCCTTCGGCCAGATGCACCCGCTCCATCTCATCGAGCCGCGCTTCCATGGTGGCGATATCGTCTGCCGTGCGGCGACGAGCGGCAGCCATGGAGGCCTCCACTTCGATGCCGCGTCGTACTTCCAGCGTCATCAGCAGCGCGTCGCGCAGGCTTTCGGCATCTATGGAGATCGGCATATGCACGGTGGCGGCGGAAATCGGTTTCAGGAGGTAGTTCCCGCTGCCCTTTCGGCTGTCGATCACACCGAGCGCCTGAAACTTGCGGATGACTTCGCGGATGGTGGACCGCCCCACGCCCAGCGCCGCCATAAGTTCCCGCTCCGCCGGCAGCCGATCTCCCGCCTTCAGTCCAGCCCGCTCCACATAGTCGGAAAGCGCAGCCTCGACCTGGCGCACACGGTCGCTCGGCGGAATCGGCTGCATGAGTTCCCGGCTGGACCTGTCCAAAACGCATCCCCTAAATTGGTCTGACATCTTACCATTTCAAAAGGTAAAAGGAATGTCAACGGGCAAGGGGACGCTGTACGCTCCTCTCAGCAAAATCTCGTATGCTGCTGAAAAAATAGAGATAATGAAGTGCCCAAAGTGTCTCTTGGGTTATTGGTGCAGCAAAAAAGTAACTGCGCGATCCCTCGATATCGAAACGTCAGAGTGCGGGCTTGAAGGGAATCGATTGTGCCGCATCACGACGACAGAGAGCCGCCGATTAAGCCGTCTTCACGCGAGCCACCTGACGCGCCAATGCGTCGGCATGCTCATTGCCGACAGTGCCGGAATGCCCCTTGCACCATTCTACGGCCACATGGGGATGCTGCTCGAGCAACGTGTCGAGCTGCTGCCAGATTTCCCTGTCAGGGATCGGTCTTCGGCGGTTACGCTGGTTGGGCGTGATGCGCGTCCAGCCATTGTTGCGCCAGATCGCTCTATACCGCCGACAGCCCTCAATGACATGAACTGCATCCGTCCAGAGCGTGACTGCCCGCGTTGGCGCCTCAGCGGCGATCCACAACATGGCATTCAGGACGGCGAGGACCTCGAACGTATTGTTGGATGTGCCGGCCGCCTTGCCCGAGGCCGAATGGATTTGGTCGGCTGTTTCATAAACGACGAACGCCCATCCTCCGGAACGGGAGGCATCATCGAAGGCGCCGTCGGTGAAAATGTGAAGCGCATCGGACATGACAGGTTGTGTAGTACCCAATCGGAAACCACTAAAGCAACACGCCATTTGAGAAGGTTTCTTCGGTGCCAATAGCGTTTCCCCCTCGCAGGCAGCCAAAAAGCGCGGGCAGAAAAGCAGAAAGGGCGGGGCAAGCCGTCCTCCCCGACTCCACAACGAAAGAGCTGAACTTACTGGCCGAGAACCGCCGCCGTGATCGTCTGCATATTGTGATTGATCATGTCGATATAGGTCGAAGCCGGGCCATCGGCAGTCGAAAGCGCGTCGGAGTAGAGCGTGCCACCAACCTTGAGACCGGTTTCGCTGGCGATCTGGTCGATCAGCCGCTTGTCGGTAATGTTCTCGACGAAGATCGCCGAGGCCTTGTCATGTTTTACCTGGTCAACGAGCTTGGCGACATCGGCGGCCGAGGCTTCTGATTCCGTTGATACGCCTTCGGGCGCAAGAAAATTCAGACCATAGGCATGCTCGAAATAACCGAAGGCGTCATGCGAAGTAATGATGACGCGTTTTTCCGGCGGGATGGCGGCGATCTCGGTCTTCACCTTCTCGTTCAGCGCGGCAAGCTTGGCGATATAGGCGTCCGAATTGGCGGTGTAGGTGGCGCAACCGGCCTTGTCGACTTCGCAAAATGCGCCGGCAATGTTCTTCACGTAGATTTCCGCGTTCTTGATCGACTGCCAGGCATGTGGATCGTATTCGCCGTGATGGTGATGCCCCTCATGGCCGTGGTCGTGATCATGGGCCTCGGCGGTCTCATGGCTGTGGCCGGCTTCTTCGGCCTTGTGGTCGTGGCCATCCTCTTCCTCGGCTTCCGGATGGGCGTGACCTGCCGGCTCTTCAGAAAGCTTGAGCGGCTCCACACCCTTGGTCAGTTCCACCACCGGCGCCTTGGTGCCGCTGGTGTCGATCAGCCGCTTCAGGAAGCCTTCAAATTCCAGACCGTTGACCAGCACCACATCCGCCTTGCTGACGGCGACGGCATCGGCCGGGCGGGGTTCATAAACGTGGGCGTCACCATCCGGCCCCACCAACGTGGTGATCTCCACGCGGTCACCGCCGACGTTTTTAGCAAAATCGGCGATGATCGAGAAGCTCGCCACGACCTTGAGTTCGGCGGCGGACGCCTGCGCCATCAGGACCGGGGAGAGGGAAAGAAGGCTGACGCCAGTGGCGAGACGGAGGGTTTTGAACATGAAGGTTCTCCTTTTTCGAACGCTGTTTTCAGGCCGTCCTGTGACGGCCGGAACCGAGAAGATCGCTGAGCACGCCGCGCGTGCCGACGAGGATGGAGAGGGCGTAAATGACGCCCGCGGAAAGGATGATCGCCGGGCCGGACGGCAGCGATGCGTGATAGGAAAGGAGCAGGCCCGCAAAGCAGGACACCATGCCGATGCCGATGGAAATGAAGCACATTGGTGCGACACGGTTCGACCAGAAGCGGCTGGCGGCGGCGGGCAGCATCATCAGCCCGACCGAGAGCAGCGTTCCCAGCGCCTGAAAGCCGCCGACGAGATTGAGCACAACGATGGCAAGGAAGAGGAAATGCACCGGGCTGCCCCAGTTGCTGACCGAGCGCAGAAACAGGGGATCGAGACATTCCGCCAGCAGCGCCCGCCAGAAGGTGATCATCACCACCAACGTTACGATGCAGATGCTGCCGATCAGGCCGAGCGCCTCATTGTTCAGCGCCAGCACCGTGCCGAACAGCACATGCATGAGATCGACGCTGGAACCGCGCCATGAGACGAGCAGCACGCCGAGCGCAAGCGAGATGAGATAAAGGGCGGCAAGGGAAGCGTCTTCCTTCTGGATGGTGAAGCGTGACACCGCGCCGGCGCCGAGCGCGACCAGAAGGCCGACAGCCAGCCCGCCGATGGTCATGGGCAGGATTTCCAGCCCGTAGAACAGAAACCCGACCGCCGCCCCCGGCAGGATGGCGTGAGACATGGCGTCGCCCGTCAGGCTCATGCGGCGCAGCATCAGAAACACCCCGACCGGGCCGCAGCTGATGGCAAGGATCAGCGCACCGGCGAGCGCCCGCTGCATGAAGACATATTGGACGAAGGGTTGGATGAAGATATCAGCCATGGGCACTCGAATTCGCGTGTGAGTGGTCATCGGAATGGGAACGGGCGGTGGCCGCGTGCGGACTTGCCCCGACGATCTGCAGCGAAGGTGCTTCGGCCGGATCGCACCAGGGCGCATTTTCCTCCCACGCCTCGTGAAAATGCCGCGCCTGCCGGATGTTCTCGGACTTCAACACCTCGGCCGTAGGACCCAGCCCGACGAGCTTTCGGGCGAGGAACAGGGTCTCTGGAAAATGCTGCCGCACGAGCTGGAAGTCATGAAGGACCGCCAGCACCGTGCGCCCCTCGGCCACCCATGACTTGATCAGGACCATAAGGTCGGCAACAGTCTTCTCATCGACGGCGTTGAAGGGTTCGTCGAGCAGGATCAGCTGCGCATCCTGCAACATCGCGCGCGCAAACAAGGCACGCTGCATCTGGCCACCGGACAGTGAGTCTATATTTCGCTTTTCAAAACCGGAAAGCCCAACCGCCTCCATCACGCGGCCCATCGCCGCCCGGTCTTCGGAACGGTGGCGGCCAAAAAGGCCGCGTTTCGGCCAGAGACCAAGCGCCACCAGGTCCCGCACCTGCGCCGGAAAGGAGCGGTCGAGTTCCGATTGCTGCGGCAGATAAGCGACGGACAGATTTGGGCTTAACCGGCATTCCCCGCCGAGCGGTTTCAAAATGCCGGCAATGCCTTTCATCAGCGTCGATTTTCCAGAGCCATTGGCGCCGACCACCGCAGTGAGCGAGCCTTTGGCGATATCGCCATTCAGATGATGCACGGCCGCGCGGCCGGCATATCCAAGCGTCAGGTTTTTGAAGGTGAGGCACGGATCGCTCATCGATCCCTCCAAGGCAGGATGTCATTCGATGGCCCTTGATATGTAATGTTATTACATTCGTCAAACGAATACGTAATGAAATAACATTAACTATCGGAAAGATGCGTTGCGCTTCGCATAAGTCACAGCCCCCGCATAGCGGGGCACTTTTTTTCTGTCGCCCGTTGACAGGTGGACGATGTGTAATGTTATTACGTTACACCACAAAGACGGGGTAGCACCGAACCCGTCGTTTTCAGATCGTCCGCGTGGTCGCCATGAGGTGCACGCGAGCGTTGCCAAAGAACGAGGTCCTTATGTCGCACAAACTTCCCGTCACCGTGCTTTCCGGCTTTCTGGGCGCCGGCAAGACGACGCTCCTCAACCATATTCTCGCCAATCGCGATGGTCTGCGTGTGGCGTTGATCGTCAATGACATGAGCGAGATCAATATCGACGCCGCGCTGGTGCGCGATGGCGGCGCCAATCTCTCCCGCACGGAGGAGCAATTGGTGGAAATGACCAATGGCTGCATCTGTTGCACGCTGCGCGACGACCTCCTGACGGAGGTGCGGGCGCTGGCCGAACAGGGTCGTTTCGATTACCTGCTGATCGAATCCACCGGCATCGCCGAGCCGCTTCCGGTCGCTGCGACCTTCGATTTTCGCGACGAAAACGGCCGCAGCCTTTCCGATGTTGCGCGTCTCGACACCATGGTGACGGTGGTGGATGCCGCCAATCTTCTCAACGATTACGGTTCGTCCGATTTTCTGGCCGACCGGGGCGAAACGGCAGGCGATGGCGACAACCGCACCATCGTCGATCTCCTGGTGGAGCAGATCGAATTTGCCGATGTCGTCGTCCTCAACAAGATCGGCACCGCGACGCCAGAGGAGCGGGACGCCGCCCGCAAGATCATCGTCGGGCTGAACCCGGATGCAAAACTCATCGAGGCCGATTTCGGCAAGGTGGCGTTGAAGGAGGTTCTGGGCACCGGCCGTTTCGATTTCGCCAGGGCGGAAGAACACCCCCTATGGTTCAAGGAATTGCACGGCTTCAAGGACCACATTCCCGAAACCGAGGAATATGGCATCCGCTCCTTTGTTTACCGCGCCAAAAAACCCTTCGACCCTGTGCTGTTCCAGCGCTTCATCGACCGCGCCTGGCCAGGCGTGGTGCGCGCCAAGGGCTTCTTCTGGCTGGCGACGCGTCCGCGTTATGTCGGCGAGATCAGCCAGGCCGGCGCGTTGGTGCGTACCGGCAAGATGGGCCTGTGGTGGTCCGCCGTGCCGAAAGAGCAATGGCCGCGCGAGAAGCAGTTCCTCGATATGATGAAGCCCTATCTCGATCCGGTCTTCGGTGACCGCCGGCAGGAAATCGTCTTCATCGGCTCCGATCCGATGAACGAGGCACGCATCCGCGCGCAGCTCGACGCCTGCCTGATCGATACCGAGGCATTCACACCGGATGCATGGCGGCACCTGCCCGATCCTTTCGCAAGCTGGGACCGGCAGGCGGCTTGATCGTTCCTCGCCCTTATTTTAGCCGGGCGTATGCGCCTGTCGTCTTCTCCCCACCGGGGGGGAAGAAACAGGCCGCCCCGTTTCTTGCGAAACACTACAGAAAATTCAGCGTCACCAGCGCCAGAACGAGATAACGCCCAACCTTGGCGACGGTGACCAGCAGCAGAAACACTGGCAGCGGTTCCTTCATGATCCCGGCGGCAACCGTCAGCGGATCGCCGATCAGCGGCGCCCAGCTGAGCAGCAGGGACCATTTGCCATAGTGCCGATACCAGTTCTGGGCGCGCTCCAGCGCCGCCTCACCGACCGGAAACCAGCGTTCATGCCGAAAGCGCTCGATGCCGCGGCCGAGCAGCCAGTTCGCAAAGGAGCCGGCGACATTGCCGGCGCTGGCCACGACGACCAGCAGCCAGACGGGCTGTGATTTCAGAAGGATGAGGCCGGCCAATGCGGCCTCCGACTGCATGGGTAGAATGGTCGCTGCTATGAACGCCGTCAGGAACAAACCCGCATATACCGCCAGATCGGCCATTGCCCGCCCTTCATCCTCCACGAATCCCGTCGCTGCCCCTGAAGTGGCGGATGAGGGCGGCGGCGGTCAAGCACATCTTGAGCCTGAAAACGGGTTCTCAAGCCGAATTCGCGGCGATGGCGCGCACGATATCGTCATGATCCACGGCGAGAAGCGCCTTGTGGATGGATAGTTGCCGGCTTGTGCCGGAAGCCGACAGGATGACGATCACCGTTTCGCGCGGCGGGCAATCCGGCAGGGCGCAGGAAAGCTCGGTGACTGTAATAATGTCTTCGGCGTGGAGATGCAGCAAATCGCGGGACCATTGCTTCACAAGACGGGCCTGCGAGACGATTGCGGAGCCGCTGCGCGCAAGCGGATTGTTCATGCCCTGCCCTTTCGCGCCGCCTGCGCGGCCAATGTCTCGAAGAGAGCGCGGATCGGCTGCTGCGGCATCTCCATGCCGATCAGCACGATGCGCGTGCCACGATTGCCATCCGGCCAGCGCTCCAGGCGGGTCAATGGATAAAGCCGATGCTGCACCGCATGGGCGATAACCGGCCGCTCCGGATCATCCGTCGCGCCGAAAATTCCCTTGAGTCGCAGCAGGCCGGAATGCACATTGCTGGTGACGAGCTCCAGAAAAGTGGCAATCGCTTGCGGATCAAAAGCGCCGTCAAAGGTAAGATCGAAAGCCTCGACCCCGACGCCATGGCGGTTGATATCGTGCTGGTGGGCGGCATGAAGGCTCAGCCTGTCGGCCGCAAGCCATCCCGGCGCATCCTCCGGCTTGCCGCGCAGCGAATAATCCGAGGCTGCAAACAACGACATCAGATCGAAATCGACCGCATTGCGGTCATGAAACGAGGCCGCAGGATTGAGATCGGCGAGGCTTTCGCGGTCCACGGCTGCAGCATCGACAAGATCGGTTTTCGTCAGGACGATATGATCGGCAAAGGCAAGCTGTTTCCAGCCTTCGATAAAGCTGTCGAGCATCGCCGGGCCGGAGACAACGTCGAAAGCCGTGACCACGCCGGAAAGATGAAAATGCCGCGCCACGATGTGATCGCGCAGGCCAAGCGCCGGCGTTCCGCCAGCGATCAGGCTGTTGATGATAGGTGCGGGATCGGCAAGGCCGGTGGTTTCGATGACGACCCGCGATACTTCCGGCATCACCCCTTCCAGAAAGGCCTGATGCAGCTCGTAAAGCGAAGTGCGAATATCGCTGGTGGCGGTGCAGCAGATGCAGCCCGTTGTCGTTCTGAAATATCGCTCAGACCCCGTCCGCACCAGACCGTGATCAATGGGAACTGCGCCGAATTCATTGACGATGACCGCGGCGTCGCGCATGGCCGGCTCAGTCAGAAGCGCATTCAGCAACGTCGTCTTGCCTGCGCCCAGAAAACCCGTCAGCAGGGTAACCGGCACTGTGCAGGCAGGTGGCGCGACGGCCGAATCGTCCCTGGGACCGACCGCATTCTTCCGCTTCATTCCGAACACATCCGCACCTTCACCATCCAAAATTCGCCGCACCATAGTACGCAATGTAATAACATATCAATTGCGATTATTTGATTTCTGGCGCGCGCTAAACCAGCGCCAGCGCGTCGCCAACGGGCAGGCGCATGAAAAAACCACGTAACGAAGAAAATGGAATAATAAAACCGTTTCCTTCACTTTCGTTTTAATCGTTCCACGTTCTCTTGCATTTTCATTAGAGTTCGCTTTTAATCAGATCGCTAATGCAGAAAAGATCGCCCGCAGCCGGATCATGGAGGAACGACTGCAATAAGGGGCTGTATCTTTTACTGTTTTCATAACGGGAGGAATCGCCTTGAAAAAACTCAGCTACCGCCTTGCTGCGGCATCCGCGCTTTCGTTTTTTGTCACATCGAATGCTTTCGCTGCGACGGAGATTCAGTGGTGGCACGCCATGACCGGCGCGAATAACGAGGTCGTGGATACGCTTGCGAAAGAATTCAACGACAGCCAGAAAGAATACAAGATCACACCGGTCTTCAAGGGTACTTACCCGGAAACGCTGAATGCCGGGATTGCGGCGTTCCGCGCCAAGCAGCCGCCGGCGATCATTCAGGTCTTCGATGCCGGTTCGGGCGTGATGATGGGGGCCGCCGGCGCCATCAAGCCCGTTGCGGACGTCCTGAAGGAAGGGGGATACACCTTCAACAAGGATGAATATCTGGCCGGCATCGTGGCCTATTATTCCAAGCCCGACGGCACCATGCTGTCCTTCCCCTACAATTCGTCCTCGCCGATCCTCTATTACAACAAGGATATCTTCCAGAAAGCCGGCCTCGACGCCGACAACCCGCCGAAGACGTGGCCGGAAGTTTTCGAAGCCGCCAAGAAGATCAAGACCAGCGGCGCCGCCCAATGCGGTTTCACCTCCACCTGGCTCACCTGGATCCAGACCGAGAACTTCGCTGCCTGGAACAACGTCTCCTATGGCAGCAATGAAAACGGTCTTGGTGGCACGGATGTGAAACTTGCGGTCAACGCGCCGCTCTTCGTCGAGCATTTCCAGGCGATTGCAGACCTCGCGAAGGACGGCACTTTCCGTTATGGCGGCCGCACTTCAGAAGCCAAGCAGCTGTTCATGTCCGGCGAATGCGGCATCCTGACCGAATCCTCCGGCGGCCTTGGCGATATCGTCAAGACCGGCATGAATTACGGCATCGGCCAGCTTCCTTATTATGAGGGCCATGGTCCGCAGAACACCATTCCCGGTGGCGCCAGCCTCTGGGTCTTCGGCGGCAAAAGCGACGCCGAATATAAGGGCGTGGCCGAGTTCTTCCACTTCCTCTCCCAGACCAAGATTCAGGCGCGCCTGCATCAGGTCTCCGGTTACATGCCGGTGACGATCGCGGCCTATGAGGAAACCAAGAAATCCGGATTTTATGACAAGAACCCCGCCCGTGAAACGCCGCTGCTGCAGATGATGGGCAAGCCGCCGACAGAAAACTCCAAGGGCGTGCGTCTCGTGAACCTGCCACAGGTGCGCGATATCATGAATGAAGAGTTCGAGGCGATGCTCGCCGGCAAGCAGGACGCGAAAGCCGCCCTCGACAAGATCGTGGAGCGCGGTGACGCCGCCATCAAGCAGGCTGCCGGCAACTAAACGATCCCCTGCCCCGCCCGCATCCTCGACAGGGTGCGGGCGGCATTCCCATCTCATCAGGAGATCGCCGTGCAAAGCGTCGTATTCCCCAACAAAATCCTGCCCTATCTGCTGGTCGCGCCGCAGATCATCCTCACGGTGATCTTTTTCTTCTGGCCGGCAAGCCAGGCGCTTTACCAATCGACCATGCGCGAGGACGCCTTCGGGCTGAACAGCAATTTCGTCGGTCTGGCGAATTTTTCCGCCGTGCTTTCAGACGAAAGCTATCTGAACTCGCTGCAGGTCACGATCATCTTCAGCATCCTGACCGCGCTCGTCTCCATGGGGCTGGCGCTGCTTCTGGCGACGGCTGCCGACCGCGTTGTGCGCGGCAAGGGCTTTTATCGCACCATGATGATCATGCCCTATGCCGTCGCCCCTGCGGTTGCCGGCATGTTGTGGCTCTTCATGTTCAACCCGGCCATGGGCACCTTCTCCTATATCCTGCGCCGTAACGGCATCATGTGGGACCCGCTGCTCAACGGCGACCAGGCCATGCTGCTCGTCGTCGCGGCTGCCGCCTGGAAGCAGATCAGTTACAATTTCCTGTTTTTTGTCGCAGGCTTGCAGGCAATTCCGAAATCATTGCTGGAAGCGGCCTCCATTGATGGCGCGCGCGGTTCGCGGCGCTTCTGGACCATCGTTTTCCCGCTGCTAGCACCGACCACCTTCTTCCTTCTGGTCGTCAACACGGTCTACGCCTTCTTCGATACCTTCGGCATCATCCATGCCGTCACCGGTGGCGGCCCTGCCAAGGCGACGGAAACACTGGTCTACAAAGTCTATAATGATGGCTTCGTGAACCTCAATCTCGGCTCTTCCGCCGCGCAATCCGTGATCCTGATGGTGATCGTCATAGCGCTCACCGCCTTCCAGTTCCGCTTCGTCGAGAAGCGCGTGCATTACGGCTGAGGATTTCCCATGATTGAAAATCGCCCGGTCGCCCGTGTGGTCGCCCATCTGATGCTGGTACTCGGCATCATCATCGTGGCCTTCCCGATCTATTACACCTTCGTCGCCTCCTCCATGACGTCGACGGATATCATCCGCCCGCCCATGTCGCTCCTGCCCGGTGACCATCTTGGCGCCAATTACGCCGAGGCCATGGTTGGCGGTGTCGAAAGAGTGGTCGGTGTGAGCCTCGAACGGCTGTTGTTCAACAGCTTCGTCGTGGCGCTCGCCATCGCCATCGGCAAGATCGTTATTTCGTTCCTGTCGGCCTTCGCCATCGTCTTCTTCCGCTTTCCCTTCCGCATGGGCTTTTTCTGGATGATCTTCATCACGCTCATGCTGCCGGTGGAAGTGCGTATCCTGCCGACCTACAAGGTCATCGTCGATCTTGGGCTGATCGACACCTATGCGGGACTGACGCTGCCATTAATGGCGTCCGCGACGGCGACCTTCCTGTTCCGGCAGTTCTTCCTGACCATTCCCGGTGAACTGGTCGAGGCGGCGCGCATCGACAATGCCGGCCCGTTCCGCTTCATGCGGGATATCCTGCTGCCGCTGTCGAGAACCAATATCGCCGCTCTGTTCGTGATCCTGTTCATCTATGGCTGGACTCAATATCTCTGGCCGCTGCTCGTCACCAACGACGCCAAGATGAACACGATCATCATCGGCCTCAAGCGCATGGTGGATTTTACCGACGCTTCGACGCCCTGGAATTATGTGATGGTGACGGCGATCCTCGCCATCATCCCCCCGATTATCGTTGTGGTGCTGATGCAGCGCTGGTTCGTCAAAGGTTTGGTGGAGACCGAAAAGTAATGGCAAAAATTGCGCTGAAAGACGTCCGCAAGGTTTATGGCGGCAATGTCGAGGCCATCAAGGGCGTGTCGATGGACATCGCCGACGGCGAAATGATCGTGCTGGTCGGCCCCTCCGGCTGTGGAAAATCTACCCTACTGCGCATGATCGCCGGTCTGGAAGGTATTTCCGGCGGTCAGATCGTCATCGGCGACCGGGTCGTCAACGATCTCGAGCCCTCCGACCGCGATATCGCCATGGTGTTCCAGAATTATGCGCTTTATCCGCATATGACGGTGCGCCAAAACCTTGCCTATGGCCTGAAGAACCGCAATACGCCGAAGGAGGAGATCGAACGGCGAATCACCGAGGCGGCAAAGGCGCTGGAGATCGAACAGTTCCTGGAGCGCAAACCGCGCCAGCTTTCCGGCGGCCAGCGCCAGCGTGTGGCCATGGGCCGCGCCATCGTGCGCAAGCCGGCGGCCTTCCTATTCGACGAGCCGCTGTCCAACCTCGATGCCAAGCTGCGTGTGCAGATGCGCGTGGAAATCCGCCGCCTGCAACGTTCGCTCGCCACGACAAGCGTTTATGTCACCCATGACCAGATGGAGGCGATGACGCTGGCCGACCGGCTGGTGGTGCTGAATGCCGGCCGTATCGAGCAGATGGGCACGCCGATTGAGCTCTACGAAAAACCGGCCACCACCTTCGTCGCCACCTTTATCGGCTCGCCTTCCATGAACCTGCTGAACCATGACGCGACATCGGCAAACGGCTCTTCCGGCTGGTCGGTGCAGGGAACCCCGGCACTGCCGCAGGGCGTCGCCACGCTCGGCATCCGCCCCGAAGATATTACTCTCGCCGATGAAGCCCCCGCAGATGCCGCCTTCACCGGAACCGTGCAGGTGGACGCCGTGGAGCTGGTGGGCGCGGAAAGCTACGTGCACGGCTCCTTCGCTGACGGCACCACCATCGTTTTCCGCGTTCACGGCCGCTCGCAACTGCGCATCGGCGAAACGCTGAAGATAGCCGCACAGGCAAAGGATTTTCACCTGTTCGATGCGGCGGGGAAGAGAATCTAAACTTGCCTACGAAAAGGGACACCCGCCAGTCGGCGGGTGCTCGCACTATCGCTAGAATCTCCGCCAGCTCCTTACCAGACGAGTTCCACCTGCGGCCGGCCATTGGAGGTTTTCTCCACGGTGCGGCCGGACGTATCGACATTGCAATGAACGCGCTGCCGGAAAGCGGAAAAGCTTTCGAAAGTCACCACATCCACGGGATCATCGAGATGCAGGGTCAGCCGGTAGCGTTCGGGATCGCCGCCGAGCGCCTGCACACCTAGAACGGAAGCCACGAAGGGTTGGCCGAGGTAAAAACCTTCCACCCTTGACCCCAGAAGATAGGGGTTGAAGGCGGGGCGGTTGCCGGCCGATGCGTGGAGGGTGTTCCAGTCGCGGAAGCCATATTGCGCGGCGATGAGTTCCAGCGCTTTCGAATGGGTGATTGCTTGCCCCTGATCCTCAAGGGCGGCGCGCAGGCGTTTTGCCTGTTCTTTCAGCCCCTCAAGCGCGGGAAGCGGTTTGGACACGTTCATAACGGTTCTCCAACATGCGCATGCCGACTATTCCGAAGGGGGTCCGCGTTGCCATCGACGACATGCAAAACATGGGATGACCGTTATTGAAGAAAGAGCTTCACCAAGGGCGTAAACGCCTGCGGACGGCCGGGGCTCTTACGCCCGTGGCCGTCCCTATAGCTCAGAAAGCGTCGCCCGTCAAAGGCAGCGCTCAGCCGATCCCGTGATCAGAAGCGATAGGTGATACCCGCGCCGATCAGCCAGGGATCGAGCTTGGCCTTGCCGCTGATCGGCGTGCCACCCAGTTCGGCGGTCCAGTCGGTCTTGAGGAAGATTTTCTTCACGTCGAAGTTCACGCCCCAATGCTCGTCCAACATATAATCGAAACCGACCTGTACGGCTGCACCAAGCTTGTTCTTGACGTCGAGATTGCTGAAACCGGGCTTTTCCGACTGGTTATAGAACAGCGAATAGTTCACGCCCGCGCCGATATAGGGCTTGAAAGCACCGAAATCGGTGAAGTGATATTGCAGCGTCAGCGTCGGCGGCAGCAGCCAGGTCTTGCCGACAGGCGTGCCGGCGAGCACGCCCTCGCCATTGATCTTGGCATAGGTGGTGCCGAGGATAAGTTCGGCCGCAAAGTTTTCGGTGAAGAAATAGCTGATGTCGAGTTCCGGGATCACGGTGTCCGAATAGGACAGGCCCGCGCCCGGTACGCCATCGACGCTGCCGCTGTCATGGGTGATGACGCCGAGGCCGCGCACGCGCAGCATCCACGGGCTTGCCGCCGCAATCGCCTCTTCGGCGGTGGGGGTCGGCGCTGCCTGGGCCAGATCGGCGGCCATGGCATTGGCGGATACCAGCATGGCCGCAACACCAGCCGCGACACTGGCAAACAAGGCGGTTTTTTTGTTTCTGTTCGTCATTCCATCTCTCCTATAGCGCACCGCAGCCGGGCAAGTCCCCGGAACCGGCTGATGACGGTGGGCTTTAGCGAATCTTCGCCCGCCGCAACCGCTTCGGAACCACTATGACGAAGGGGAAGGCAGGCCGATTGAGATGGATCAAACCGGGACGCCGATCATGGATCGGAACGATCAACCGGCAAACATTGTGACAATTACGCAACAAGCGCCGTCCAGCGATCGAAAAGCGGATGCACAACGCGCCCGGCAGATACCGGAAAAATACAAGAAAGGCCTGCATTTGCAGGCCTCCTTCCAGTGCATCATCTCTATCACGCGGCCTGGGGCGTCAGGGTTGCGGAGCCCGGCTTGCGCAGAAGCAGAACCGAGACGGCCGCGATCATGCACATCAGACCGGCAATCTGCAGTGCGGGCATATAGGTATCGAAATCGCTCTTGAAGAACCCGGCGCCAAAGGCGGCGGTAGCGGCTCCCAACTGATGGCCGGCAAACACCCAGCCGAAAACGAGACCGGCCTTTTCACGGCCGAAATTCTCGGCGGCAAGTTTCACCGTCGGCGGTACGGTCGCCACCCAATCCAGCCCATAAAAGACGGCGAAGACCGAAAGCTCCACGAAGCTGAACCCCGAGAATGAGAGATAAAGCAGGGACAGGCCACGCAGACCGTAGAACCAGAACAGCAGGAAGCGATTGTCGAACCGGTCGGAAAGCCAGCCGGCGAAGATGGTGCCGAAGAAATCGAAAATACCGATTACCGCCAGCGTACCCGCCGCCGTCACCGCGGCCATGCCGAAATCGCCGCAGATCGAAATCCAGTGGGTCTGGATGAGACCGTTGGTCGAAAGCCCGCAGACAAAGAAAGTGCCGAAAAGCACCCAGAACACCGGGTTGCCCGATACGCTCTTCAAGGTCACCAGCGGCGATGCCAGTGTGGCGAGGAGATTGTGATCCTGCTTGACCGGTTTTGCCACCGCTGTCTCGCCATAGGCCGGCAGGCCGACATCGGCGGGATGGTCACGCATCAAAAGCAGCACGAGGACCATCGCGGTTGCGATCACCGCAACGGAAAGGGTCAAAGCGGTTCGCCAGCCGTAGGCTTCCGTCAACGCCGCCAGCAGCGGCAGGAAAACCAGCTGGCCGGTAGCGTTGCTCGCCGTCATGAGGCCGATCACCAGGCCGCGACGCTTGGAGAACCAGCGTGTCGCCACGGTGGCGCCCAATACCAGCGCGGTCATACCGGTGCCGACGCCGATCACCACGCCCCAGAGCAGCAGCAATTGCCATACCTCAGTCATGAAGAAAGAGGCGACAATGCCGCCCATGATCAGGGCAAGCGCGGTGGACACCACCTGCCGGACGCCGAAATGATTCATGAAGGCAGCGGCAAAAGGCCCGAGCAGACCAAAAAGCACCAGCCTGACGGCCATTGCGGAGGAAATATCGGCGATATCCCAGCCGAATTCCTGATGCAGCGGCTGGATCATCACCCCCGCGGACCCCATCGCACCGGCGGTGGCCAACATCGTCAGGAAGGTGGTTGCAGCAACGAGCCAGCCATAATGCAGATTTCTGCCGGCCATCCAGCTGGCAAGGCGTGTGGAGAGCATGTTCAATTTCCCTTTCCAGCCGCTGCGGCCGATAGTTTACGGGTATATACCCTGTATTGCGGGCAGATACCCGCTTATGTCCCCAAAAATTACAGAGCTGCGAGCAGTTCCTGTAATTGTGCTGTCTTCTCAGGCCCAAGCCGGGCCTCGATTTCATCCTGCACGCCATCCCAGAGCGGCGCGCCCGCTTTCAGGATCGCATGCCCTTCCCTCGTCACGGTCAGCATCGCTTCCCGCTGATCCTCGCCGTGACCGATGGCCACCAGACCCATGCGAGCCAGCACCTTGGCGTTGCGGCCGACTGTGGAACGATCCAGTTCCACCCGCGCGGCCAGATCGGTCAGCGAGACAGGCGCGGTGCGGTTGATATTCCGCAACAGGCTGAACTGACCGATATTGACGCCAAGCGGCGCCAGGGCTTCGTCATAATAAGACGAAACCTTGCGGGATGCTTTGCGCAACAGAATGCAGTGGCAACGATCATTTGGCATTTGTCTCGGGTATATACCCGTAAATTTCTATGCGCAAGAGGCGACTGAAAACTATCGACGGGAAAAGCCGCACGCTCGGATCACAGCGTAAAAACAAACCCCCGGTTTTAGGCCGGGGGTTGATATCAGTATCGGGCTTATCTCAGGCAGAGAGCCTGCGGCCGCTTGCCACCAGCAAGCCGGCAACGCCATCAAGCCAGCCGGCTTTCAGCTCCAGCGCCAGGAAACGGCTGCGCTCGAATGGGCCGGGCATGATGAGGTGCTGGGCCTTGTCGGGGAAAAAGCCGAAGCGCTCGTAATAAGGTGCATCGCCAACCAGAAGAACGGCGCCGTGTCCACGCTTGGTTGCCTCGGCAATGGCAGCGCGCATCAGCGCCGAGCCGATGCCCTTGCCCTCATGGGCGGCATCGACGGCCAGCGGGCCGAGCAGCAGCGCTTCGACGGCGCGGCCTTCGCGCGAGATGCCGGCCTCGACGTTCCACAGGCGCACCGTGCCGATGACATGGCCGTCCTCATCGCGGGCGACGAGCGCCAAGCCTTCGGCCGGAACGCGGCCGGCGCGCAGCTTTTCGGAAGACTTGCGGCGGCGGCCTGCGCCCATGGCGCGGTCCAGCAGGTTCTCACGGGCGACGACATCGCCCGGATTTTCCTGATCGATATGAAATGTCTGCGGTGTGAAAAACGCCCGTACCGAATTCAAAAGAGCGGCCATCCTTGGCCTCCCGTCACACTACCGCCCACACGCGGCCCTTGATGAAAATTGGTGGAGCCGTTCCGGCCCGCCGACACGCTTTCCTCGGCTGGAAGAGGTGCAGCAAGCAGGGATTTGCGCAACAGCACAATCGGCAGGGCCGGAACGGAAGCTTGGTCGAGACGCCGCCCTTTTCAGCGGACGGCGCTCGGACTTTTTGACCTGCGCATCGGGTTTTCCGAAAACCGCGTTACACTTTTCGGCCCGATGCTTAGATGACGTAAGCCTTCAGCGGCTCGAAGCCGTTGAAGGCGACCGCCGAATAGGTGGTCGTATAGGCGCCCGTGCCTTCGATCAGAACTTCGTCGCCGATAGTCAGAGAGACCGGCAGCGGGTACATGTTCTTTTCATACAGCACATCGGCACTGTCGCAGGTCGGGCCGGCCAGAACGCAGGGCTCCATCTCGTCCTGATCGCGCTCGGTGCGGATCGGGTAACGGATCGCCTCGTCCATCGTCTCGGCGAGACCGCCGAATTTGCCGATGTCGAGGAACACCCAGCGGTGGTTGTCATTGTCGGACTTCTTCGAGACAAGAACGACTTCCGCCTTGATGACGCCGGCATTGCCCACCATGCCGCGGCCCGGCTCGATGATCGTCTTCGGGATCTGGTTGCCGAAGTGCTTGCGCAGCGCCGTGTCGATCGCCTGGCCGTATTCTTCGGCAGCCGGAACGTCGCGCAGATACTTGGTCGGGAAACCGCCACCCATATTGACCATCTGCAGATGGATACCCTGCTTGGCAAGCGACGCGAAGACGCGCTTGGCATCGGCCAGCGCCGCATCCCATGCGTCGAGATTCATCATCTGCGAACCGACGTGGAAGGATACGCCATAGGATTCGAGGCCGAGCTGATGGGCGTAAACGAGAACGTCGACAGCCATCTGCGGCACGCAGCCGAACTTGCGCGACAGCGGCCATTCCGCACCTTCGCCATCCGTCAGCACGCGGCAGAAGACGCGCGCGCCGGGAGCGGCGCGGGCGACCTTCTCGACTTCCTCATGGCTGTCCACGGCGAAGAGATCGATGCCGAGCGCATGGGCACGTGCAACATCACGTTCCTTCTTGATGGTGTTGCCGAAGGAGATACGGTCGGACGTCGCACCGGCATCGAGCGCCATCTGGATTTCAGCCACGGAGGCGCAATCGAAGTTGGAGCCGAGCGAAGCGAGCAGCTTCAGGATTTCCGGAGCCGGGTTTGCCTTGACGGCATAGTAGATGGCGCTGTTCGGCAGGGAATGCCGGAAAGCGTTGAAATTGTCGCGCACGACGTCGAGATCAACCACGAGGCAAGGGCCTTCGGGACGTCGGGTCTTGATGAAGTCGAGAATGCGTGCAGTCGTCATCGATGTATTCCCTGTTAAACCGGCTTCGGAAAAATCCGAAGGACAAAGGACGCTCGAGATATGCATTCGAATCAGCCGGTGGAGGCGCAGAATCGATAGCATACGCTCAAGGCGCGAATGTGAACGACGCCCTGCCAGAGCATCATTCGGCTTTGTCTGCCATTGATTGGAGGGAATGACCCGACCGCACTTCAGGCAATGATGGTGTGCCTCTTTAGTACCCCGGCTGATGGAAAGCCGGCAGAGAACCAGAAAGGCCCGCACCGTCGTTGCTTCGTATGTCCTCGCATTTCCCGGTTGGCCGGAATAGCGACTGGAGGGGTTAGTTCCAGGTACCTTACCTAAATCCTCACCACATCGAGGACTCGGCGGACACACATGGGCACGTGCGACTTTGGGCAGCACGGGAGATAAGAATATTCGCAGTCATAATCAAGAGGATTTTTTCACCAAAGCGCGGATTTTTTCGGCAATGAATTAAGGGTTGAACAGTCCGTTCTCGCCGTTCAATTATATGGAACGAACCGGAGGATTTTCATGGACACGCTCACCCGCATCCGCGCCTTTATCGATGTCGTCGAAGCGGAGGGTTTTTCCGCCGCGGCGCGCAAGACAGGGCGATCCAAGGCGCTCCTGTCCAAATATGTGCGGGAACTGGAGGACGATCTCGGCGCGCTGCTCCTCAATCGCACCACCCGGCAGTTCTCGCTGACGGAGGCCGGGCACACCTATTACCGCACGGCTTCCGACATTTTGAAGGAGATCGATAACCTTGCCGATCTGGTGCGCGAGAAGAATGCCGATCTGAAGGGTAAGCTCAGGATTTCCGTTCCCCGCACCTTCATCGACGCCGATGTCGGCCAGAGCCTGATCGACTTCGCCAAGGAAAATCCGGAACTCTCGCTCGAAATCGTCGCGGAAGACCGATTCGTCGATCTGATCGAGGAGGGTTTCGATCTCGCGGTTCGGATAACCCGGCTGGAGGATTCGGGCCTCATAGCCCGCAAGCTTTCCGATTTCCGGGTCTATGCGGTGGCGACGGCAGATTTCGTGGCGAAACACGGGCCACTCCATGGCCCGCAGGATTTCTCCCGCGTCCCCTTCATCATCGACACCAATACACGGTTTCACAATACGGTGCGGTATCTGGAGCCGGATGGCGGTTCGAACTCCGTCACCATCAGCGGACCGATCGAGGTCAACAGCCCGCAGGCGACGCTGCGCGCCGCCCGCGCCGGGATCGGCATCGCGCTCGTTCCGGATTTCATTGCCAGACCCTATATCCAGTCCGGCGAACTGGTGACGCTGTTCGACGATTATATTTCCAAGGACAGGGGTATCTATGCGGTCTATCCGCATCGCCGCTACCTGCCCGCCAAGGTGCGCAGCTTCGTGGACTATCTCTCGGCCTGGTTCAGGAAGAACGGGTAGTCCGCAAAATGAAACGCCCGCCTTGCGGCGGGCGTCGGTACTAGCGGAAAATCAGATCAGAATGGCGAATCCGGGAAGTAGAACTGCTCGGCATTGTCCTTGGTGATCAGCGTCGCATCGAGGATATATTCACCCGCGACCGGCACCTGATCGTAGAAGTGCCCAGCGGTCAGTTGCATGGCTGTCGCCACCATTGCCGGCGGATAGAGTACGTCGACAGGCACCAGCTTGTCGCCGTCCATCACCTTCTTGATCATGTCCTTGGAGCCGGCGCCCGCAACGATATACTGGATATCGGTGCGTTTCGCCTGCTGGATGGCTTCCAGCACGCCGATAGCCATGTCGTCATCCTGACACCAGACCACGTCGATCTTCTTGTATTTGGTCAGATAGTCCTGCATCACACGGAAGGCGTCGTCGCGGTTCCAGTTGCCGTACTGGCGGTCGAGAACCTTGACGTTCGACCCTGCGATGCCCTTGTCGAAACCATCCTGACGCTGCTGGTCGATCGGGATCGGCAGACCGCGAATGACCACGACTTCGGCATCCGGCGTCGTCTTCTTGATGTATTCGCCGGCCACCTGGCCAAGCGCGGGGTTGTTGCCGGCAACATAGAGATCGCGGATCGAATTGTCGTTGACGCTCGGCGCGCGGTCGACCAGCGCGACGAAGGTGCCCTTGTCCTTGATCTCCTTGATGGCGTTGACCAGCGGATCGGGATCGGATGGCAGCACGACAAGCGCATCGAGCCCCTGCACGGCAAGATCCTGCAGCGCATTTGCCTGATTGGCGGCGTCCGGCGACGTCTTGACGATGACGTTGAGCCCCGGATGCTCCTGCATCAGCAGCTTGGCCACACGCTCGGCATGATAGACGACGCCCGCCGTCCAGCCATGATCGGCCGCTGGAATGGAAACGCCGATGGTGACCTTCTTGTCCTGCGCGTGAGCCGGACCCGCCAGCACCGCAGCCAGCGCGGCAAAGGCCACGCCGATGAATTTTCTACGCATAGTCTCTTTCCTCCCAAGACCGGGGCGTTCCTCCTTCGACCGCGCCTGCCCCACTGGCGCGGCGTGATACGTCACCTGCGGCTGAGCGAGCGCTGCACCAGCATGGCGATGATGATGATGGCCCCCTGAATGGCGCCGATCAGATATTCGCTGACGAAGTTCGACAGGATCATGATGTTGCCGACGATCTCCAGAATGAAGGCTCCGCAGATCGTCCCCCAGATGCGCCCTACCCCGCCTCTCAGCGCCGTGCCGCCGACGACGACGGCGGTGATGGCCTGCAACTCCCACAACATGCCTGTGGTGGCCGAAGTGGAAGCGAGGCGCGGCACGTAAAGCAGCACCGCAACGGCGACACACAGCCCCTGCACCACATAGGCGATGGTGCGCACCCGGGTGACCGAAATACCGGAATAACGCGCTACATCCTCACTGGAGCCGACGGCCGTCAAATGCCGGCCGTAACGGGTGCGATAGAGCACGAAGGCGGCGATTGCAGCGGTGACGAAGATGACGATGACCGGCACCGGCACGCCGAAGACATTGCCGAAATAGACCGGACGATAAAGCGTCTGGATTTCCGGATTGCGCAGCGTGATCGCCCCGCCCTGCGACAACCATGTGGTCAAGCCGCGATAGATGCCCATGGTGCCGAGCGTGGCGATAAAGGGCTCGATACGGCCGATGGTGGTGATGAGACCGTTCGTCAGCCCACAGGCAGCACCGATGGCGAGCGCCAACGCCATGGCGGTGAGCAGCATTAAAAGCGGACTTGCGATGACGCCGCTATTCATGAACAGGATCATCAGGCTGGCGACGAATGCGACCATGGCGCCGACGGAAAGATCAAGCCCGCCCGATGTGATGACGTAAGTTGCGCCGAGCGCGATGATGGCGATGAAGGCGCTGCGCGTAGTGACGTTCAACAAATTGTCGATGCCGATGAAATTGGGATTGGCGATGGCGCCGAGAACCAGCAGCAGGGCCAGCGCCACGAACGGCGCGACGGCGCGCAGGTCCCAGTCCTTCGAGGTCTTCGGCGTTTTGCCGTTGTCAAATGCGGCCTCAGTCATATTTCCCCTCAGTCTCTTTTGTCAGGCCATGTTTCCCGGGACACGGGCGCTCAGGCGGGTTCCTGCGTATGAACGCCCGTCGCCAGTGTCACGATGTCGTTCTCGGTCATGTGCTCACCCGTCACCTCACCGACGATCCGGCCCGACCGCATCACCAGAATGCGGTCGCAAATGCCGATCAGCTCCGGCATTTCCGAAGAAACCACGATGATCGAACGCCCCTCATCCGCAAGCCTGGCGATGAAGCGGTAAATTTGCTCCTTGGTGCCGATATCGATGCCGCGCGTCGGTTCGTCGATGATGACGATGGATGGATCGAGCAGCATCATCTTGGCCAGCAGAAGCTTCTGTTGGTTGCCGCCGGAAAGCTGGCCCGCCAGCAAATCCTTGCGGCCGGTGCGGATGTCGAAATCCCGGACCGCATCATCGAGCGCCGCCGTTTCCCGGCGGGTATCGATCTGAAACAGCCGGCTGAATTTCTTGAGCGCGGCAAGCGTGAGATTGACACGCAAATCCTTGGCGAGCAGCAGGCCCTTGCCCTTGCGGTCCTCGCTCAGGTAAACGATTCCGGCCTTCAGGCTGTCTTCCGCCGTTGCGAAATACACCGGCCTGCCGTGATGACGCACCGTTCCCCGACCGGCGCGCAGGCCGAGTATCCCCTCCATAAGCTCCGTTCTGCCCGCGCCAACCAGACCGGCAAAACCGAGGATTTCGCCCCTGCCCAGGCTGAAACCGGCATCCTGAGCATAGGCCGGAACGGTAAAATGCTCCACCTGCAGAACCGGCTCGTGTTCTCCGCCGGCGACACGGTCTGGATAAAGCTTGGCGACGTCGCGCCCCACCATCAGACGCGCCATATCCGCAGGCTCCAGCGTCGATGCCGGATGGGAGGCGACCAGTCTGCCGTCTCGCAGAACCGTCACCCGGTCGGCGATCTCCTTCACCTCCGGCAGACGATGCGAAATATAAAGCACGGCCACACCCTTCGCCCGGATGTCCCTGATGACATTCAGCAGCGCATCCGTTTCGATGGGGGTAAGGCTCGCCGTCGGCTCATCGAAAATGACCACCCGGTGCGGCACCAGCAGCACACGGGCGATCTGCACGAGCTGCCGCTGGGCAATCGACAGGCTGCCGACAATGGCGTCCGGATCGATCGTACCGCCAAGATCGGCGATCGCCTTGCGGGCGCCGGCGCGCATCGCGCGATCATCCACCGTCGGACCTTTGCATAATTCACGGCCGAGATAGATGTTCTGCGCCACCGTCAAATCCGGGGCCAGCAATATTTCCTGATGCACGAGGACGATGCCGCGATGTTCGGCGTCCACCGGTCCGGTGAGCGCAACGGCCTCGCCATCGATGCGGATTTCCCCGCCCGACGGCTTCTCATTGCCGGCAAGAAGCTTCATCAGCGTCGACTTGCCGGCGCCGTTCTCACCGATGATCGCGTGGACCTCGCCGGCCTGCACCGCAATCTCGATGTCCTTCAGAACCTGTACCGGACCGAAAGACTTCGATAGCCCAACCGTCCGGATCAAGGCCGGGTCTGGAGATTCGTCAGCAAAAGCCATGCGCCCTCACCGGTGTCCCGTAAGAACGGACGGCGCTTGTCCCTTAATTTTATTTGAAATGACCATGTGCGAACTCCTCCCAAAGCCCGAAGAAGAAGCTAGCGTTCGTTTTGAGGTACGTAAAGCAATTTTCGCTGGTCTTTTAGAATACACTCAAATTTGACCGTATGAACCGCAAACCAGAAGGTCCCGGAAGTCCCGTCATGATGCGGAGGAGCGCTGGAAACCCTTCATCAGGCGGTGCACGGCTTCGGCACCCTCCCTGGCCAGATCGAAACGCTTGCCGAACAGCAGCCAGTCGGAGCACATGCCTTTCAGCAGCCAGTATAGCGCATCGAGCGCAGAGTCCGCCGTCCAGTTGTCGTTGAATGCGCCTTCCGCCTGCGCCCGTGCGAAAGCGGCCTCGAGCCGATCCTTGTGATACCGATCCAGTTCTTCCTGCGCGTGCAGCACCGGAGCGAACTCATCGGAGTAATTGGTGCGCAGGCTGATGGTCATGATGCGCTGGCGCTGTTCATCTTTTGAAAGAAGCGTCAGCCATTTGCAGGCGGCTTCCTCGATCTTGGCCAGCAGAGCCAGCCCCTTGACGTCGGGGTCGCCGAAATCGAGCAAATCCGATTCCGGCAGGGACACCGATTGATAGAGGCCGATAAAGAGATCGCTCTTGCTGGAAAAATGCCAGTATATGGCACCACGCGTGACGCCGGCCGCAGCCGCCACCTCATCCAGAGAGCTGTTGGCCACACCCTTCTTGAAGAACACCCGCTCGGCGGCGGCAAGGATCGCCTGACGCGTCTCTTCCGCCTCGGCCTTGGTTCGGCGCATGCTGATGTCTCCTTCCAGTCGCGGCACGGCGCTTTCGCACCGTACCTTGTTTGCAGTGCCGGGCTGTCAGCCAAATGAACGCATTCATGTGACTTTTCGCCCAGCTGTCACATCCGTTTTATTCCGCCGGCGACACAGCGTCAGCAGCAATCTTGTCCCCCTTCTTCCGATCCCCGAAAAACTTCATGACAAAAACGAAGAACACGGGAACGAAGAAGATCGCGAGGATCGTCGCCGAGATCATGCCGCCGAGAACACCGGTGCCGATGGCGTTCTGGCTCGCCGCACTGGCACCAGATGCGATCGCCATCGGCAACACACCGAGCGAGAAGGCAAGCGAGGTCATCAGGATCGGCCGGAAGCGCAGATGCGCCGCCTCCACCGTCGCATCATAGGTGGATTTTCCTTCCGCCCGCAAATCCTTGGCGAATTCGATGATCAGGATCGCATTCTTGGCCGAGAGACCAATGATGGCGACAAGACCCACCAGAAAGTAGACGTCGTTCGGCATGCCGCGTAGCATGACAGCCGCCACCGAGCCGATGACGCCGAGCGGCACCACCAGCATGACGGAGAGAGGGATGGACCAGCTTTCGTAAAGCGCGGCCAGCAGCAGGAAGACGAACAGCACGCTGAGGCCGATCAGGGCCGGCGCCTGTGAGCCCGACTGGATTTCCTGCAGCGACTGGCCGGTCCATTCGAAACCGAAACCACCAGGCAATTCACGCGCCAGACGCTCCATTTCGGCAATCGCATCGCCGGAGGAGTAACCGGGTGCGGACTGGCCGCTGATACGGATCGCAGGATAGCCGTTATAACCGACCACCTGCGAGGGACCGCGCACCCATTCCACCGAAGCGAATGAGCTGACCGGCACCATGCCGCCATTGGCGTTGCGGACGTTGAGGTTCAAAAGATCCTCGGTCTTCATGCGCTGGCCCTGTTCCGCCTGCACCGTCACACGCTGCATGCGGCCGGCATTGGGGAAGTCGTTGACATAGGACGACCCCATATTAGCCGAGATGGTGGCGTTGATGTCGCTGAAGGTCACACCGAAAGTATTGGCCTTTTCACGGTCGATGACGAGATTGACCTGCGCCGCATCCGGCATGCCTTCGATGCGAAGGCCGGCGAGGATGGGGCTCTGGCGGGCGGCGGCCATGAGCTGGGCGCCCGCCGCGCTGAGTGCGGTTTGACCGGCGCCAGACCTGTCCTGAAGACGGAAGGTGAAACCGCTCGAGTTGCCCAGCCCCTGAATGGGCGGCGGTGACAAGGCAAAGGACATCGCGTCTGGAAGTCCCCACAGCTTGCCGTTGATCCGGGCGGAGATAGCGGCAGCCGAATCCTCCGGCCCGCGTTCGCTCCAGTCCTTCAGCGTCGCGAAAGCGAGACCCGCATTCTGGCCGGAGCCGGAGAAGGAGAATCCCGAGATCGCAATGACGCGCTCCACCGCCGGCTCTTCCATGAAGATTTTCTCGATCTGCTGGATGGATTGCAGCGTGCGCTCGGTGCTGGCTTCCGCCGGCGCCTGAATATCGACGATCAGATAGCCCTGATCCTCGTTGGGCAGGAACGAGCTTGGCAGCTGCATATAGGCCCAACCGAGACCGGCAAGCAGCGCCGCATAGATGATCATGAAACGGCCGGAGCGCTTGATGATACCCCCCACCGACGAGGAGTATTTGTGCGACGCCTTATCGAAATTGCGGTTGAACCAGCCAAAAAATCCTTTTTTCTCGTGATGCCCTGCCTTGATCGGCTTCAGGAACGAAGCGCAGAGCGCGGGCGTGAGAGACAGTGCCAGGAAGCCCGAAAACAGGATGGAAACCACCATCGTCAGACTGAACTGCTGGTAGATGATGCCAACGGCTCCGGGGAAAAAGGCCATCGGTACGAACACCGCGGTCAGCACCAGCGTGATGCCGATGATGGCGCCCGAAATCTGGCCCATGGCCTTGCGGGTCGCCTCCTTCGGCGGAAGATGCTCCTCCGCCATGATGCGCTCAACATTTTCCACGACAACAATAGCGTCGTCCACCAGAATGCCGATGGCGAGAACCATGGCGAACATGGTGAGCACGTTGATCGAGAACCCCGAGACATACATGACGGCGCAGGTGCCCAGCAGCGCCACGGGCACCACCAGTGTCGGAATGATCGTGTAGCGGATGTTCTGCAGGAAGACGAACATCACCACAAAGACGAGGATCATTGCCTCTATCAGCGTGTGAATGACCTTCTCGATCGAGATCTTGACGAAGGGACTGGTATCATAGGGTATCTCATACTCGATGCCCTGCGGGAAATAACGTGACAACTCCTCCATCGTCGCGCGCACGCCTTCGGAGGTCTGCATGGCATTTGCCGTCGGCGACAGCTGGACGCCGATGGCGGCACTGGGCTTGCCGTTGAGACGGCTCGAGAAATTGTAGCTCTCTCCACCCACTTCGACACGTGCGACATCACGCAGCCGCACCGATGAGCCATCGGGATTGGCGCGCAACACGATGGAACCGAATTCCTCCGGAGAGGTCAACTGACCCTGAACGTTGACGGTGGCCGAAATCTGCTGGCCGACGGGGTTCGGCGATGCGCCGATGCGGCCAGCGGCCACCTGCGAGTTCTGCGCCTGAATGGCGTTGATGACATCGTCCGAAGTCAGGCTGAGACCCAACATCTTGTCGGGATCCATCCAGATGCGCATGGAGCGCTGGGTGGCGAACAGCTGCGCGCTGCCGACACCCGGCACACGGCGCAATTCACCCAGCACGTTGCGGCTGAGATAATCGCCAAGACCGATGGCATCGGTGTTGCCGTCGACGGAGGTCAGCGCCACCATCATCAGAAACGATGTGCCGGCCTGTTCCACACGCAGTCCCTGCTGCGTCACAGAGCGCGGCAGACGGGGTTGGACGCGGGCAATGCGGTTTTGCACTTCCACCTGCGCTTCACCGATATTGGTGCCGGGCTCGAACGTCACGTTGATCGAAATACGGCCGGAGGATTCCGACGTCGACTCAAAGTAGATGAGACCGGGAACGCCGTTTAGCTCTTCCTCGATGGGCCGGGTAACACTCTGGTAGATGTCTTCCGGCGAGGCGCCCGGATAGTTGGTGCCGATCGAAATCTGTGGCGGGGCCACATTCGGATATTGCGCAATCGGCAGCATGGGAATGGCGAGCAGGCCCGCCAGCATGATGAAGATGGCGACGACCCAGGCAAAAATGGGCCGATCGATGAAAAAACGTGCCATGGAAATCGGTCCTTATTGCTTCGCGGCGGCCGGGACAGTGCCCTCGCTGCCGGCGACGGCAGCGATATCGGGCTCCGGCGACCACGGTTCGGGCTTCACCTTGGCGCCCGGCGCAGTTTTCTGGAAACCTTCGGCAACCACACGGTCACCATCCTTCAGCCCCTCCGAAATCACCCAGCGATCACCGATGGAGCGTCCGACGCTCACGCGCCGCTGTTCGACCGTGTCTTCGGCATTCACGACTAGCACGCTGGCTTGTCCGCCCGCATCCCGCTGTACCGCCTGCTGCGGCACGGCAAAGGCCGCCTTCTGGATACCCTGCTGGATCTGGACGCGAACATACATGCCCGGCAAAAGATCGCCGTTCGGGTTGGGGAATTCGCCGCGCAACGTCACCTGGCCGGTGGTTTCATCCACCGCTGCCTCGGAGAACAGCAGGCGGCCAGACACCGGATAACGGCTGCCATCATCAAACAGCAGGTTGACTTCGGCCTCGTTCTTGCCGGTCATCAGCTGGCCGTCTTGCAGCGCCTTGCGCAGGCGAATGAGATCGGCGGCCGGCTGGGTAAAATCGGCATAGATCGGATCGAGCTGCTGGATCGTCGCCAGGCTTTCAGAACCGGTCGCGCTGACCAGCGCGCCTTCGGTGATGCGCGCCCGGCCGATGACGCCGCTGATCGGCGCCTTCACATCGGCATATTGCAGATTGAGCCTTGCTTCCGCAACGCCGGCCTCCGCCACCGCCACTTCGGCATCGGCTTGCGCCAGCAAAGCGACGGCATTGTCGAATTCCTGCTGAGAGCCGACATTGGAGCGGCGCAGCTGCTGCTGACGGTCAGCCGTCTGCCGCGCCTGCAGTTGCGCGGCCTGCGCCCGGCGCAGCGTGCCTTCGGCGCTATCGACGCGCACCTGGAAGGGTGCGGGATCGATCCGGTAGAGCACGTCGCCTTCCTTCACCAGCGAGCCCTGCTCGAACACCCGCTCGACGATGATGCCGGAAACGCGCGGACGTACTTCGGCAAGCCGCGTCGGCGCGATGCGTCCCGGCAATTCGTTGGTGATGGGCAGTTCCTCCGGCTTCACGGTCACGACCTTGACCGCACCGGGCGGCGGGGCGGCGGGCGCGGACGCCTGCTCGTCGCTACACCCGACCAGGACGATGCCTGTCAACAACACCGCTACGATCTGCCCAAATCTCTTCGCCATACTGCGCTCCGAATCCATAAAATAGGTCACATTTACATACATACTAATACGTATGTAAAATTTCGGCAATAGAATTGCTGCAGTGCAAAAGTGCTCTCACGCGCTTGTGAAGACCTTTGAGGCGGCTTGGAAACGAGATTTGCATTGCAGAAAATGAGGAGAAGCGAGTGGCGCATGGCGGCACGGAACCTGCGCGTGGTTACACTCCCACAACGTCTGACGAAAATAGCGCAAACGGGAGGGCGGCGACCCTTTCCGCCCTTAGGACAGACGTTTCAGCGAGTTCGGCTCCGGCTGCGGGCCGCCCTTCGTCGTGTCGTTATTGTCGGCGGCTCTGTTGCGCAATGCCGCATAATAGGCGTTCTTCTGCTCGTACATATTCATGTCGGCCCGGCGCACCAGCGATTCCATCGTCTCGCCGGCCTCGCTGGTCGCCACACCCAGCGAGAGGCTTAGCGGCGCGCTGGAATAGAACTGGTTGTTGATCTTCAGCAGTTCGTAGACGGTTTCCACCATGGCGGCGGCGACCTGCTTGTCGGCGCCGGGGAGAAGGATGGCGAATTCGTCACCGCCGATGCGCGCGGCATGGTTCGGCGCAGTCACCACACCGTTCAGCACCTCGCCCACCCGCCGCAGCAACGCGTCGCCGGCATCGTGGCCGAGCTTGTCATTGGCATCCTTCAGGCCGTTGAGATCGATGACGATGGCGGAAACCGGCCTGAGCGCGCTGCGCTCCAGCCGGTTCAGCTCGTCCGAATAGAAAGCGCGGTTGTGCAGCTTGGTCAGCACATCGTGCTTGCCGAGATACTCGAGGTAGGCTTCCGCCTTCTTGCGCGCGGTAATATCCGTCAGCGCCACCTGCACCAGCGACCAGTCGTGCTCATGGCCCGGAAAAACGGAAAAATGCAGGAGAACGTGCCGCTCCGAGCCATCAAGCGCATAATTCACCACCTCGCGATGGTGGGTGAGATTGCCGTTCCAAAGCTCCATCAGCTGTTCCCGGAACGGCTTTTCCATCTCGCCACGGAAAATATCGCCTAGCCGCTGCAACAGGACCTGCCGGTCCGGCGCGCAGAACAGGTCAAGCGTCGCGCGGTTGACGTCGATGACGCGGATTTCGCTCATGCATTGCCGCACGAATTCGGGATGCACATCCATGAACACGCGGAAATCGACGATGCCGCGGTCCCTGACCTCCTCGATCAATCGCCGCACCCGGCTGAAATCTTCCACCCACAGGGAAACGGGTGAGTGTTTGAACATACCTTCGGCATAACGACGGTTGAGAAGCTCCTTGCGGCGTGCTTCCTCCCGCTCCGTCACATCCTCGGTGGTCAAAAGCAGCCGCCCGAGTGTTTCTTCGTGGCCGGGAATGACCGCGCCGCGCAGCTGAATATCCAGTCGCTTGCCGCCGATTGAATAATTGACCGCGTTGCTGGTGAACTCCGTCTTGCCCGCCCAGAGTTCGGAAAGCTCGTTCACATGGCTTTCCAGCATGTCGTCACGAAAAATCCGGTGCAGATTGTCAACGAGATGCGCCTGATCACGGGCCTCGAACAGCTCCAGCGTCCTGGGGTTGACCTTAATCACACGGATTTTCTGCGAACAGGCCGCTACCCTTGATAAATCTTCGAGAAGAAACGCCCTGACATCCTCCACGCCCTGAGACCGCCAGATATCGAACTGGCTTTTCACCTCGCTGAAATCTTCTATCCACATCGCCACGGGCGCAAGATTGAAGATGCTGGTATCGGTCGTCTCACTCATGCGGGCATTCTTCTTGAGGTAAATGCGGATGAAGGCCGAAAGGGTGCGGGGCAGCAATGGCCGCCCGCATCTCCGGATTTATTAGGGATATTCGATTTAACGCAAGCATTTATCGCGCAAACCGTCAGATTGGGCGATAATTCCTGAGCTTTGTGACTATGATGCCCGTTACCAGAGCTTCACGTGGCGGTTCACATCCTTGTAGAGCAGGTAACGGAACCGGCCCGGTCCACCCGCATAACAGGCCTGCGGGCAATAGGCGCGCAGCCACATGAAGTCACCCGCCTCAACTTCTACCCAGTCCTCGTTCAGCCGGTAGACGGCCTTGCCTTCCAGGACATAAAGACCATGTTCCATCACATGGGTTTCCATGAAGGGAATGGTCGCGCCCGGCTCGAAGGTAACGATGTTGAGATGCATATCATAGCGCACATCTTCCGGATCGATGAAACGGGTCGTTGCCCATTTGCCTTCCGTGTCAGGCATGGCCGACAGGGCGATCTCGTCTTCATGCGAAAAGATCGCCGGCGGAAGCTCCAGCCCGTCAACCGCCTGAAACGCCTTGCGGACCCAATGGAACTTGACCGGCGCCTTGCCCGAATTGCGAAGCCGCCAGCGGGAACCGGCAGGCAGGAAGGCGAATGAGCCCTCCCGCAGCGCGTGCTGCACGCCCTCGAATTCCACGGTCATTTCGCCGTCAACGACGAAGATCGCGGCTTCAGCCCGCGCGTCCGGTTCCGGCCGCTCACTACCGCCGCCCGGCTGCACCTCGACGATATATTGCGCGAAGGTTTCGGAAAAACCCGTCATCGGCCGGGCGATGATCCACGCGCGAGTGCCGGTCCAGTGCGGCAGAACGCTTGTTACGATATCGGACATGACGGTTTTGGGAATGACCGCATAGGCGGTCTTGAACACCGCCTTGCTCGACAGAAGTTCCGTCTGTCCCGGCAGACCACCCATATCCGAATAATATCTCTTCATTTCAGCCATTCCATTCAGCAACGCATTCGGCGCGGATTCTTAAGGCCGCGCCGGCGTTTAATCAAATAGTTATTGGCAAACAGAGATCGGTCCGAAGGACATCACACCTTCTTCCGCATTGTCGCGTAGACGATATTGTGGTTCTCACCGAAAAACACCTCCGCCTCGATGCTCGCAGGATCGGCGCTGGCATTGACGATTCGCCACATATCCGCCTTGGAGCGCAACAGCAGCGCCCAGTTCATGAAGGTTTCCATGTAACCGTCGACGACGATGTCTTCCGAGAAATTGGCGAAGAGGAACATGCCGCCGGGTTTCAGCATCTCCATGCAGCGCCGCGTGAGTTTGATCGCCACGCGGTCGTTCAGATAATCGTAAAGACCGGCCGCATAGATCAGGTCGAAAGTGCCTAGTTCCTGCGTGCGCAGCACGATATCACGCACGGAACCATCGATCGCCTCAATGCAGCTGCCGTTGAAATCACGGGCGACGGAACCGACGCTCAAGGGATCCTGATCGAGCGCCACCCAGCGCTTGATCCGGCCCTCTTTCAGCGCCACGGAGGCATCCGCCTCGCGCAGATGGCCGGAAGCGATGGTGAGGATTTCCGTCTCATCGCCATGCCGGGCTGCGGCCTCGTCAACGAACCGCGTCAGCAAATCGCGCCGCTCGCGCACGGCGACCGAGGAACTGGCGTCCTTCGTGTAGTCGTAAAGGGCCGCACCGAGCGGCGTGGCCTTTTTCACCAGTTCCGCAACGCTGTCGTGGCCATAAATGAAATCCAGCAACTGCGCGTCGCCCGAATAGCCACGCGGCTTTTCGAAGGACCAACGCGTGAACGGGTCTTCCAGAAAACGGTGCGAAACGGGGTGATTCTGTACCAGCGGTATCAGTTCAGCCCACACGCTGGAGTGGAGCTTATCACGCAGGAGATGAAGTGCACCTGCTATTCTATGTATTATCTCACGTGCTGAAACACGATTGTCGAATTGCTGTTGTGCCAATTCGAGAATGAGCGCCACCTCTGCTTTCGCAACTGCGAACTGCTCATCGAATGTTTCCGTTCTGCGCGCAAAAATCTCCTTTGCGACAGTATCCGGGGTGATCAGACTTGCCCCGTCAAGATTTTTTTTCTTTACCCGCACCACTTCAGCCTCCAGTATTAACACATTGTTAACTATACGTTTCTGGGAGGCGGATGGCCACTCGCTTTCGATTTTTGAGCGGTGTAGGGATACATTAGTAAATTAGCGTATTTTTTTGGTCACACTCGTGAGGACGGGAGAAAGCAGATACGCGATTTAGTGAAACTTAATGTTGCGAACGTATAATGCGTTCTTCCTTTCCATGTTCTCCGCACGCATCGGCAGAGATCGACGGGAACCCGCAACGGGTGCGGAAGCACACGGAAAAGTGGAATAAGCAGTTACTTAATAAAGTATACGCAACACTATGGGAAAGTGCATGAAGCACACATTGGGAGAGGTGAGTGGACAGCAAGACTATCGGCGGCCGGACTCCCGGTTTTCTGATAAACTTCTTGCCCTTTACCAGCAGGAAGGTGAACGCAGCCGCCGTGGTTCGATCCGCCGGGGCCTGTGGACCGCTGTTTTAATCTATCTGCTATTTGCCGCAACCGACATCATTCTCATACCCGACGTTGCGTCCTATACCATTCTTGCACGCTTCGCCGTCGTCCTGTCATCCCTGCTGACGCTGGAAATCCAGCTGCGCAAGGGTGCAAGTACTGCCGCGCTCGATCTCACCTGCGCCACGGCTCTCGTCATGGGATATATCGGTTGGCTGCTCCCTTCGCTGTTGACCGACAATACTGAAAACATGTCCTATTACATGGTTTTCGGGGCGATATTCATGATGGGCGCCAATCTGTTTTTCACCTTCCGCTTCCATCTGTCACTGGTGTCTTCAGGTATTATTCTCGTCTCCTATTTTGTGGCGGCTATGCAGTTTCCCGAAGATGGCTTCTACAAGATCGCCTTCGGCACCTTCTACATTTCCTGCTTCGTCTTCACCTCTTACGTGAACTGGAACCTGAACCGGGAACGCTACCATGTGTTCGTCAACGCACTGGAGGCGAAGGCCCAGCAAAAGGCGGCGGACGAGCGTGGCCAGGCGCTGTTGCGGCTTTCCAATACCGATTCCCTGACGGGCCTGCAGAACCGCCGCGCCATCGACCACCATCTGCGCCTTCTGTGGGAAAATTGGATCAGGAAGGAAGAAGGCTTTGCCGTTTTCCTCATCGACGTCGACTTCTTCAAGAAATACAACGACCGTTACGGCCATCAGGAAGGCGACAAGTGCCTGGTGACGGTGGGCAACGCCCTGCAGGATGCGATCACCGAACACGGCGCTTCCATCGGCCGCTATGGCGGCGAAGAATTCATCGTGCTGGCGCCGTTCAAGACCAGGCAGCAGGTGGGTGAGCTTGCCGAGACGATCCGCCACACAGTTGAAAGTCTGTCGCTCCCGCATGACCAGCGCCGCGATGGCACCTTCATCGTCACCGTCAGCATCGGTGCGTCGTTCACCCGTCCCAATCCGGACGGCAAATTGGAAAAGATTATCAATGAAGCCGACCGCGCGCTCTATATAGCCAAGGGCAATGGCCGCAACTGCATGAAGCTGTTCGATCCGAACGATCCGCAGACCAGCGACGAGACCGAGAATATTGCCGCTCTGCTGAAAATCGCCGTCGCGGAAAATCTCGTTTCCCTCGTCTATCAGCCTATTCTCAACGTTTCGACCAACGAGACGGCAGGGGTAGAGGCGCTGATGCGGCTCCGCCTGCTGGATGGCACTCCCGTCGCGCCTGGCGTCTTCATTCCGATTGCCGAACGTACCGGCACGATCATGGAACTTGGCCTGTGGACCATCAAGACGGTTTGCAAACAGATACTGGCCGATGACACGGTGGCCGTCGTCAGCGTCAACGTCTCGCCGATGCAATTGAAGAATCCCGGATTCGCAACCTCGGTGGCCGCCATTCTCGTGGAGGCCGGCATTGCCGGCAACAGGCTCGCCTTCGAAATCACCGAAGGCGTCGACATGGAAATGCACTCAGACGTGCTACGGTGTCTGAACGACCTGAAAACGCTTGGTATCAATATCTGGCTTGATGATTTCGGGACCGGTTTTGCCGGGCTCTCCTGGCTGCGCATGACGGATTTCGATACCGTCAAGATCGACCGCTCCTTCCTGCACGACAGCAAGGCCCCGCGCGGACGCGCGATGCTGCAGGACATGATCCGCCTTATCCGCAATCGCGGCCACAAGATCCTGATCGAAGGCGTGGAGACCGAGGAACAGCTGAGGCTCGTGCGGCAGATGGAGATCGACTACGCGCAGGGTTATTATATTGGGCGTCCGGTCGGGGCCGAGAGGCTGAGCGCGGCGGCGGCGCCCTATCCGCGCCCCAACATGCTGCTGCGCCCCGCCTGATCCAGCGATGTCAGCGCAGACTGCCCTCATGTACTGGCCGCTTTAATGATAGGCGGGCAGGCTGAGCAAGAATTTTTCCGCAAGTTCTGAAAAGGCCGCCCGTGTGACGGGATCGACAGGGGCGCCTTCCCTCTCCCGCCTTGCCGCCACCGCCCACTCCCGGTCACCCGGCGCCATGACCTTGCAGTCTTCCCGCACAGGGGATCCGCGCAGGACCTCGAGATAACGTTTCATGCCCTCGTCGAACACGTCGCGCTCCAGGAAGGCCTCCGGCTTCAGTGCCAGAACAAAGGCTCCGAGCCCGCGCGGCGTTGAAAAATCCGGCCCGCCCATGGGAGCGAGATCGAAACTGAGCTTCATGCCGGAGAGAACAGCACTGAAAATCTCGACCATTCCTGCAAGCGCCGCGCCTTTGAACCCGAACTCACCGCCTACAGGGGCAAGCATCTCGGCCGCATTGGGATCGCGCGTATCGACGCCGTCGCCATCCGAAGCGACGCCTTGCGGCAATTGCTGGCCGAGGCTACGGTAAAGCAGAACGCGGTTATAGGGCACGGCACTCGTCGCCATATCCAGCAGCCAGGGCATGCCGTCCGCTGCCGGCACACCAATGGCAATGGGGTTGGTGCCGTGGAAACGCATTGCGCCATCATGCAGGCGCACGAAACTGTCGGAATTGCAAAAGGTGAGGCCGATATAACCCTGCCGCGCCGCTTCCAGCGCATAAGCGCCGGCGGGGCCGAAATGCGATGAGTTACGGATCGCCACCGCGCCAATGCCGAATTTTTCCGCGAGCGCCATGGCGCTGTCCATCGCCGCATAGGTGGCGCGGGCGCCATGGGCATGGTCGGCGTCGATCGTCTCCACCGCACCGAAGCCCGAAACGCGGCGGATCTGCGGCCGCCGATTGAGACGTCCACCTTCGAGCGCGGTAATATAATGGGCGAGCAGGCGGACGCCGTGGCTGTCCACACCGAGCCTTGTGCCGTGCATCATGGCGCGCGTCGCCGCATCGGCCGTTTCCTCATCGGTGCCGGCGGCCAGGAAAACGGCGCGGCAAAACCGCTCCAGCTCATCCAGCCTCGCCAGGACGTTGGCTTTTTCATTGCTGTGCGCCATAAGGGAATCCTCCCAATTCCAGAATCCATGCCGCACAAGCTATTCACGGGGCGCGTTTTTGCAATCGAATATCGCGCGCCCGAAGGCTCAATCAGTCTTCCGCTCCCGTGGCATCGTAAGAAGAGCGTTCGCCGGCGATGATCGCGCGTTTGCCGACATGATTGGCAGGCCCGACAATGCCTTCCTGTTCCATGCGCTCGACCAGCGAAGCTGCGCGATTATAGCCCACGGACAGGCGGCGCTGGATATAGGATGTGGAGCATTTCTTGTCGCGCATCACCACCTTGACAGCCTTCTCGTAGAGATCGTCGCTATCGTCCTCACCCATGGCGGTCTTGTCGAAAACAGCGGCTTCCTCTTCCACATCTTCGTCGGTCTCGTCGGCGTCTTCCGTAACGGTGCCTAGATATTCCGGACGTCCCTGCGTCTTCAGATGCGCGACCACCTTTTCCACTTCCTCATCCGAAACGAAGGGGCCGTGGACACGGGCGATGCGGCCGCCACCCATCATGTGCAGCATGTCGCCCTGGCCGAGCAGATGCTCTGCGCCCTGTTCGCCAAGGATGGTGCGGCTGTCGATCTTCGAGGTTACCTGGAAGGAGATGCGGGTCGGGAAGTTGGCCTTGATCGTGCCTGTAATGACATCGACCGACGGGCGCTGCGTTGCCATGATGAGATGGATGCCGGCGGCGCGCGCCATCTGCGCCAGGCGCTGGATCGCCCCTTCGATTTCCTTGCCCGCGACCATCATCAGGTCAGCCATTTCATCGACGATGACGACGATGTAAGGCATGGCCGTGAGGTCCATTTCCTCCTGCTCGTAGACCGCTTCGCCGGTGGCGCGATCAAACCCGGTCTGCACGTTGCAGAATACCGTCTCGCCCTTGGCGCGGGCGGCAGCGGCCCTTGCATTGTAACCGTCGATATTGCGCACGCCGAGACGTGACATCTTGCGATACCGGTCTTCCATCTCACGCACGGCCCATTTCAGGGCCATCACCGCCTTTTTCGGATCGGTGACCACAGGCGTCAGCAGATGCGGAATGCCGTCATAAACCGAGAGCTCGAGCATCTTGGGATCGACCATGATCAGGCGGCACTCTTCCGGCTTCAGGCGATAGAGCAGTGAAAGGATCATGGTGTTGATGGCGACCGACTTGCCCGAACCGGTGGTGCCCGCGACCAGAAGGTGCGGCATCTTCGCCAGTTCGGCGATGACAGGTTCGCCGCCGATGGTCTTGCCGAGGCAAAGTGCGAGCTTCTGGCGGGTCTCGGCGTAGTCGGTCGCTTCGATCAATTCGCGCAGATAAACCGTCTCACGCACCGGGTTCGGCAATTCGATGCCGATGACATTGCGGCCGGGTACGACGGCGACACGCGCGGAAAGCGCCGACATGGAGCGGGCGATATCGTCCGAGAGGCCGATGACGCGCGAGGACTTGACGCCGGGCGCGGGCTCGAATTCGTACAGCGTGACGACCGGGCCTGGACGAACATCGATGATCTCGCCCTTGATGCCGAAATCCTCCAGCACGCTTTCGAGAAGACCGGCGCTCTGCTCCAGCGCTTCCGGCGTCATGGTCGTGGTCTGCTGGACACGGGCTTCCTGCAGAAGATCGATGGAGGGATATTCATATTCGCCTTCGGCAAAGACAGGCGCGTCGCGGAACATCGGCTGCGAGGCCTGGATGGGTGCGCGCGGCGTAAAGCGCGGCTCTGCCGTAATTCTCTCAACCGGCTGAACCTGCTCCACAGGTTTCGGCGCTTCGACAACCATTGGCGTTTCCGCAACGGCCGGCAGCGCGACTTCCTGTTCAACGACCGGAAGGGCCGCAGGAACGACGGACTGGCGCACGCCGATCTCGCGGTAAAGCCGGATTGCGGAACCACCCGGCACGGTGATGACCGGAGGCACGGACGAAAGTACGGTCGCCGCGGCCGCCGGCGATGCAAGGGCGACCGGCGCGACAACAGCAGGTGCCGTGACCGAATTTGCAAGAACGGCGCGCGCGGACGCGGAGACGCCCTCGCCGGCAGCGCCCGGCAGATCAAGCGTCATCACTTCCCAGAACAGCTCATCAGGCAGATGGGCGGCGAAAGCCGGAATGGCAGCCTGCGGCGCGGTGGTCTGAACTGCATCGATGGCGGGTTCGACGGATGGCGGCTGAACCGGCGAGAATATCTGCTGCGCGGGCGCTTCTGAAGCTAGGGAAACCTCCGCCTGAACCGGCGCCCGGGCAGCGGCAGCCGCCTCTTCCGCCTGCTTGCGGGCAAGCTCCAGCCGCAATTTGTAGGTCAACGCCCTCGCACCCCGGGCCTCCGGCGGCTGCGGCAGGAACGGCATGCGCGGCGGCGGCATGCGCGGCTCCGCCGGCTCTATGACCGGCTGAGAGACAGGAGCAACCTCCTGCTGCACAGCCTGTTGCTGCTCCACCACTTCCGGCTCCGGTGCTTCAGCCGGAGCGACAGCCAGGACTTCCTCCTCCGGAATATTGGGGGTCTCGACCGGCATGCGCCGCGCAAACGCGCTTTCCGGCGTGCGGGTGAAACGGACATTCGGGCCGAGCACGAAAGCATTCTGCCAGCCGGGCATCTCGGCGCGGCCTTCGATGGCGTCGGCTGCGCTGACATCGGCATTCGGCTTGGGTGCCGCGCCGGCCTTCATCGCCGCCGTCTGCTGACCGGCAACCGACTGGCCGCCGGCATGACGAGCCTTCTCGCTCCCCTCCCCTACGCTATTGGACGAATTCTGGAATCTGGATCGGGAGAAGCTCATGGCAGCGTGCACACTCATCATAAACGTACATATTTCGGTCTCCCTGAAATAAAAAATAAAGGTTAATTACCCCTTTCCAAACGGGGTCGATGAGGTAGATTTTCGTTTCGTCCATACGCCGCACGGGGCACATGCCACCGAGGGAACGGCATTCCAACCACTTAATTTTATTAGGCTATATCAAATTTTCAGAGCATTACCGAGGGCAAGACGGCAAGGTGAGAAAAGCGTATTGCCGCCGGAAAGCATATTGTTTCCGCAAAGGTGCGCGCAACGTAAAATCATTGCTGTAAAGCCCGCGAATTAACGTGGACACTGCCGAGGTTGCAGCCTTAAGATCGGCCTGCCGCGGCCCAAGCGGAAAGGCCCGTCCAGCCCTCATTTCCGGAGTGAATCATGTCGCCTGTCCATCTGTCCCGTCGCTCGCTTCTCAAGACCTCGCTTCTTCTTGCCGCAACCACGGGGCTGGCAGGCATTGCCGCTGCGCAGCAGGCGGCGCCCGGCGGAAGGTTGATCGTTGCGGCCGATTCGGAGCCGAAGAACCTCAATCCGGCGATCGTCGCCTCAAACGGCGTGTTTTATATTGCCAGCAAGATCATCGAGCCGCTGGCCGAGGCCTCCTTCAACGGCAAGGACGGCCTGGAACCGCGCCTCGCAACCGAATGGGCGGGATCGGATGACGGGTTAAGCGCCACCTTCAAGCTGCGTGAGGGCGTGACCTGGCATGATGGCAAACCCTTTACCTCCGCGGACGTTGCCTTTTCGGCGCTCTACGTCTGGAAACCATTGCAAAACCTCGGACGGCTGGTCTTTGCCAATCTCGATAAGGTCGACACGCCGGATGAACACACGGCAATCCTCCGCTTCTCCAAGCCAACGCCGTTCCAGCTCATCCGCAACGCGCTGCCGGTCGTTACCAGCGTCGTGCCGAAACATCTTTATGAAGGCACCGATATCGCCAGCAACCCGGCCAATACCAAACCGGTCGGCACCGGGCCTTTCGTCTTTGCCGAATACAAACCCGGCGAATATTATCGCCTGACCCGCAATCCCAATTACTGGGGCAAGGACGAACCACAGCTCGAAGAGATCATCTATCGCGTCTTGCCCGACCGCGCAGGCGCTGCCTCGGCGCTGGAAGCGGAAGAAATACAGCTGGCCGCCTTCTCCGCCGTGCCGCTGGCCGATCTCGACCGCATCTCGAAGGTGCCTGGGATCAAGGTCATCGCCGATGGTTACGAGGCGCTGACCTATCAGCTGGTGGTGGAAATCAACCACCGCCGCAAGGAACTGGCCGACCTCAAGGTCCGGAAGGCCATCGCCCACGCCATCGACAAAAAATTCGTCATAGACAAGGTCTTTCTCGGTTACGCCACGGCATCCACCGGCCCGGTACCGAAGAACGCCCCTGAATTCTACACCGACGATGTCGAGACCTATGATTTCGATGTGGCCAAGGCCAACGCCCTGCTGGACGAGGCGGGTTATGCACGCGGCCCGAACGGAACACGTTTCTCGCTGAAACTTCTGCCGGCGCCTTACTTTAATGAAACCAGGCAGTTCGGCTCCTATCTTCGTCAGGCGTTGCAGGAAATCGGCATCGATGCCGAATTGGTCAACAATGATTCAGCCGCTCACCAGAAGGCCGTTTACACCGATCATGCCTTCGATCTCGCCATCGCGCCGCCGGTCTTCCGCGGCGACCCGGCAATTTCCACCACCATTCTCGTGCGTTCCGGCATTCCGACGGGCGTCGGCTTCTCCAACCAGGGCGGTTACGAGAACAAGACTCTGGACGAACTGATCGACAATGCGGCGATAACGGTCGATACGGCGGTACGCACGGCGCTTTACAAGGATTTCCAGAAGCAGGTCGCCGCCGATCTGCCGCTGATCAACGTTGCCGAATGGGGCTTCATTACCGTGGCGCGCGATACGGTCAAACATGTCGCCAGCAATCCCCGCTGGGCCGTTTCCAACTGGGCGGATACGACGGTCGACGGCTGAGGACGCGCCGTGAAGCGCGCAACGACATTGCTGAAGCGTAGGGCAGTCAGCGCCATTCCGGTGCTGCTGATTGTCCTCGTCTTCACCTTCGTACTGCTTGAAAACGCATCCGGAGACGCGGTAGACGCCTATCTCGTCTCCATCGGCGGCGGTGATGCCGGGCTCAGGGATGTATTGCGCGAGCAATATGGCCTGAACGGTTCGGTGCTGGCCCGTTTCTGGCTCTATGCCAGCTCGGTGCTGCGGCTCGATCTCGGCTGGTCGCTTGCCTTCAACCGCCCTGTGCTGGGGTTGATCCTCGAGCGACTGCCGAACACGCTTCTCCTGATGGGCAGCGCTACCACACTCGCCTTCATCCTCGGCACCGGGCTTGGCATCGTTGCGGGGGCGCGTCCTGGCGGGCTAGCGGACCGCGTGCTTTCAACGTTTTCGCTGGCGCTTTACGCCACACCCGGCTTCTGGCTTGGCCTCGTGCTCGCAATCGTCTTCGCCGTTCAACTCAAATGGCTGCCCACGTCCGGCATCGAAACCATCGCCTCGGGCAAACAGGGATTTGCAAGGACGCTCGATATTGCCCGCCATCTCGTGTTGCCGGTCGCCAGCCTCGGCCTCATTTATCTCGCGCTTTTCCTGCGCGTCATGCGCACCGCCATGGCGGCGGTCTGGCCGCTGGATTTCGTGCTGTTCGCCAGGTCAAAAGGGCTTTCCAAACGGCGGATCGTGCTGCGCCATGTCGCGCGCAATGCCGCTCTTCCGCTCGTCACCGTGCTTGGCCTGCAGGCCGCAACCATGCTGGGCGGCAGCGTGGTAGTTGAAAGCGTCTTTGCCATTCCCGGCTTTGGCCGGCTGGCGCAGGAGGCGGTCAGCGGTCGCGACACGCCGCTTTTGATGGGCATTATTCTAACAAGCGCCGTCTTCGTCATCCTCGTCAATCTCGCCGTCGACATTCTCTATGCCGTTCTCGATCCGCGCATCGGCAGCGGGGAGCGACAGGCATGAGTTTCGCTCTCCGGCTGCTGCGCAGTTTCGAAGGCGCCACAGGCGCCATCATTCTGGCGCTGCTTGCCGTGACGGCGCTCGCCGCGCCCGTCGTTTTTCCCGGTGACCCGCTGGCCATCGCCGGTGAGCCGCTGATCGCGCCCTTTACGGATGCCGCTTTGCCTCTCGGCACCGACCGGCTTGGCCGAGATGTGCTGGCCGAACTTGCCCACGGCGCGCAGTCCTCTTTGCTCGTTGGCATTGGCGCCGCCGCCGCGGCGCTTGTGATCGGCGCCGTCATCGGCACCATTGCCGGTTTTGCAGGCGGCCTCGTGGATGAAGCATTGATGCGCGTCACCGACGCCTTCCAGATCGTGCCGAATTTCTTGCTCGCGCTCGCCTTCGTCAGCACCATCGGCCCTTCCATGCCCATTGTCATTCTCGCCATTGCGCTCGGCGCATGGGCGGATCCGGCGCGGCTGATGCGGGCGCAGGTCTTGAGCATACGCGAGCGCGATTATGTCCAATCCGCCCGCGCCATCGGCATGCGTCCGTTAGAAATCGCCTTCCGGCAGATTTTACCGAACGCCCTGCCGCCGGTTCTGGCGCTGGCCGCCATCATCGTCGCGGCCGCCATTCTCACCGAAGCAGCGCTGTCCTTCCTCGGACTTGGCGATCCCAATATCGTCACCTGGGGTTCTATGATTGCCGAAGGACGCAACGTCCTGCGCTCGGCCGCGTTTTTATCTGTCATCCCCGGCATCGGCCTTCTGGTCACCGTTCTCGGCGTTTATCTTTTCGCAGAAGGCGTCAACAGGGCGATGGCGACGAGGAGGCAAGAGCCATGAGCGGAAATGCGCTATGCCGGATCGACGATCTCAGCGTTTTTTATGCGGAGGGCGATGCACCGGCACTGCAGACTGTTTCGCTGACGATCCGGCAGGGGCAGAGGCTGGCGATCATCGGCGAAAGCGGTTCGGGAAAATCCACGCTCGGCAGAGCCATTGCCGGTCTTCTTCCCGGCAATGCGCGGGTTTCCGGCGATATTTCCTGGAGCCGCGATAGCGGCCTGTTTCACGGCAGGCCGCAGCCGGGGCGCGATATCGGTACGATCTTTCAGGATACCGGCGCGACGCTGAACCCGGTTCTCACCATCGGCGAACAGGTGGCGGAAGGCGCCGTTCGGCATCTCGATCTGTCGTGGAGGAAGGCGCGCGATCTTGCCCGCGACCTTCTGGACCGGGTGCGGCTGCCGCATCCTTCCCACCTGCTTGCCGCCTATCCGCACCAGCTTTCCGGCGGCCAGAGGCAGCGCGTGGCGATTGCCGCCGCCATTGCCGCCAATCCTTCGATCCTGATCGCCGACGAAGCCACGAGCGCGCTCGATACCGTCAGCCAGGCCGCCATCGCCATGCTGCTGGACGATCTGGTGCGGCGGGAAAACAAAACGCTGGTGTTCATCACCCATGATATCGGCCTTGCCTCCAGCCTTGCCGACGAGATCGCGGTTCTGCGCGCGGGGCTGCTGGTGGAACACGGCCCGACGCGGCGGGTGCTTTCCACGCCTGCCCATGACTATACGCGCGCGCTGCTTGCCGATTATCTCGATCTCTCCACTCCGCCGTTCATCAGCGAGGCCGCGTCATGAACGAAGCCCTTCTGCGGGTCGACGGATTGTCGAAAACCTATCGCACCGGCGCAAGAACAGTGGCGGCGCTTTCCGACATCTCCTTTTCGCTTCAGCCCGGCGAGACCTTGGGACTTGCCGGTCCCTCCGGCTGCGGGAAATCGACGCTGGCGCGCATCCTGATGCAGTTGATCCCGCCCGACGGAGGCACGATCCATTTCAAAGGCCGTGACTGGCTGGCGCTTGACGGAGGCAAGCTTCGCGCCGCCCGCCGACATATGCAGATGGTGTTTCAGGACACGCATGGCGCCTTCAATCCGCGCGCCAGCGTCGAGGATGCCATCGGTGAACCGCTGCGCATCCATCGTATGGTGAAAAGACGCGACCGCGCGGCGGAAATACACCGTCTTCTCGAGCGCGTGGGCCTGCCCGCCAGCTATGCCGGCCGCTCGGTCTTCGAGCTTTCCGGCGGCCAAAGACAGCGTGTCGCGATTGCACGGGCTATTGCGCTCAAACCGTCGCTTCTCATTCTGGACGAGGCCGTCTCCGCGCTCGATGTTTCGGTTCGCCGGCAAATCCTCGAACTGCTGGTGGAAATACAGCGGGAGACGGCCGTTTCCTGTATTTTCGTCTCCCATGATCTCGCGGTCATCCGCGCCGTCTGCCACCGCGTCGCCATCATGGAAGCGGGACAGATCGTTGAAATCGGCAGGACGGGAAATATCGTTTCGGCGCCGCAATCCTCGACCGCCAGAACCCTGATCGACGCCGCACCGCGCCTGACCATTGCCACGTAAGGAAAAGACATGCCCGTTCCCGATTATGCATTGCTGCTTGACCCACCCGCTTTTCCCGCGGAGCGTTACGCCATTCTGGCTGATCGACTGGCAGCCTTGATGGGCACGGGCAACGACGTCCTTCTCATACAGGCGGAAGCCGTGCTGGCACTCGAGGCGGCGGCGACGAGCCTTGCCCGACCGGGTCTTAGAGCGCTCAACATCGTCACCAGCCCCTATGGCGCATGGTTCGGCGGCTGGCTCAATAGAGGCGGCGCGACGGTGCGCAACCTGACAACCAGTCCCGCAAAGCCGGTCACGCTGGAGGAGGTGGAGCGGGCGCTGAACGAGGGCCCGGACTTCGATCTTCTCGCCATCGTCCATGCGGAATCGGCAAGCGGCATTCTCAACCCCCTGCCCGCCATTGCCGCGCTCGCTCGGCAAAGGGGTATCGTGACCCTTGTCGACGCCGTGGCGTCCATTGGCGGCCATGCCTTCGAGGTCGACCGGCTGGGCATCGATATTGCCGTCATCGGCCCGCAAAAGGCGCTGGCAGGCCCGGCCGGGGTTTCCGCCATTTCCATCAGTGAACGGGCGTGGGATCTATTTTCGCATGGTAGGGCGCCGGAAAACTCCATGCTCTCGCTTCTGGACCAGAAAAAACTCTGGCTCGATGCCGGCCGCGGCGCGCTGCCCGGAACGCCCGCTCCGCTGGAATTCTACGCGCTGGAGGCCGCCCTCGACAGGATAGAGGCGGAAGGTCTGGCATCCGCCAATGAACGCCACGAAAGAGCGGCGGCGGCCACCCGGAACGGCATCAGGGCGCTCGGTATCCGGACCTGGGTGGAGGAGGCGCACGCCTCCGCCCTCGTTTCCACGGCGATCCTGCCGGACACAGTGGAAGCCGGAGATTTTCTCGCGGCTGCATCCAAAAAACAGGGCGCAGATCTTTCTTACGGTGTCGGCCCCGGCGCTGAACGACTGATAAGGCTCAATCACACCGGTCGGCGGGCGCATCCGGAGGCTGTGAAAGCCAATATCGCGGCCTTCTCCAGCGCCCTGAAAAGCCTCGGCCATGCCGCAGATACCGATTCCGCGCTGGAAGCGGCCGAAAAAAACTATTTTGACTCTCCTGCGAACGGCGTTCAACGCCCCTGATAAACGTTCATTGCGCCGAATCCTGCGGCGTTGAAATGTCAGTCACGGCATTGTCGTTAAAAATGGTAGACAAATTCCCCGGCCAATCTTGACGAAATCATGGCAACGCGCGAAACTTAACACACTGTTAACTCGCGTGAAGAAGGGAAATGGCCATGGTAGCAGGTTTCAACATGCTCTCCTTTGACCTCTTTGGCATCGGCCGAAGGATGCCCGTCGTCAAGGAGCGGGTGGAGACCGAGTTTCAGGACAAAACGCCGCGCAGACCCGACGACGAGTCGCACGATAACGACCGCGATAAGGAATATGAGCTGTTCTTCTGGTCGCTTTACCCGGTGATCTGACGCCTGCCTGGCAAGCTTTTAAACCATCGGCAAAATAGGTTTTCCGTTGCCTCATCGCTACGGGGCGCGTGGGCTACTGCGCCAGACAAGCGCCGTAACCTCGATATTTTCAGTTTACCGTCAAACCAAACGAAAAGCGGCCCCGGGAAAACCTCGAGGCCGCGCAAATCCGACGATGGATGTTAATGGTTGTCGCGCGGCAGGCCCTTGGTCTGGGCAATGCGCTGGTACTTCACGGCCGGTTCCAGAACCGCGCCGGTTTCCATCTGGCTGACGATACCGCGCTGGATTTCCTGCCATGGCGTCTGGTGGTCGGGGAACTTGTAACCGCCCTCGGCGGAAAGCGCCTCGTAACGCTTCGCCAGTTCCTCGCCGGAAATCAGGATATCCGCCTTGCCGCGGCCGACATCGATGCGAACGCGGTCGCCCGTCTGCAGGATGGCGAGACCGCCGCCGGCCGCCGCTTCCGGTGAAGCGTTGAGGATGGACGGGCTGCCCGACGTGCCGGACTGGCGGCCATCGCCGATGCAGGGCAGCGAATTGACGCCTTCTTTGAGAAGATAATCCGGTGCGCGCATGTTCACCACTTCCGCCGCACCCGGATATCCGATGGGACCGGCGCCGCGCATGAAGAGGATGGTATTGGCGTCGATCTTCAGCGACGGATCGTCGATGCGGTGATGGTAGTCCTCCGGACCGTCGAACACCACGGCACGGCCTTCGAAGGCTTCCGGATCGTTCGGGTTGGAGAGGTAACGGTTGCGGAACTCTTCCGAGATCACGCTCGTCTTCATGATGGCGGAGGAGAACAGGTTGCCCCGCAGAACGCGGAAGCCGGCGCGCTCCTTGAGCGGCTGCTCATAGGGGCGGATGACCTTCTCGTCTTCGATGATCGCGCCACGGCAATTGTCGCCGATGGTCTTGCCGTTGACCGTCATGGCGTCTTCCATGATCAGTCCCTGGGTCATCAGCTGGTTGACGACAGCGGGAACGCCACCCGCATGGTAATAATCCTCGCCGAGATATTCGCCGGCCGGCTGCAGGTTGACGAGCAGCGGCACGTCTTCGCCATAGGTCTGCCAGTCATCCACCGTCAGCTCGACGCCGACGTGGCGCGCAAGGCCGTTCAGGTGGATCGGCGCGTTGGTGGAGCCGCCGATGGCCGAGTTGACGCGGATGGCGTTGATGAAGGCGTCTTTGGTCATGATATCGGAAGGCTTCAGGTCTTCCTTCACCATTTCGACGATGCGCAGGCCGGTAAGATAGGAGACTTCCTGACGGTCACGGTAAGGCGCCGGAATGGCGGCGGAGCCCGGAAGCTGCATGCCCAGCGCTTCGGCAAGCGAATTCATGGTCGTTGCCGTGCCCATGGTGTTGCAATAACCGGTGGAGGGAGCCGACGAGGCGACGAGCTTGACGAAGCCCTGGTAATCGATCTCACCCTTCGCCAGCAGTTCGCGCGCCTTCCAGACGATGGTGCCGGAACCGGTGCGTTCGCCCCGGAACCAGCCGTTCAGCATGGGGCCGACGGAAAGGGCGATGGCCGGAATGTTGACGGTGGCCGCCGCCATGAGACAGGCAGGCGTGGTCTTGTCGCAGCCGATGGTCAGGACGACGCCGTCGAGCGGATAACCGTAAAGCACTTCCACGAGGCCGAGATAAGCGAGGTTGCGGTCAAGACCGGCGGTTGGGCGCTTGCCGGTTTCCTGAATCGGATGCACGGGAAATTCAATCGCGATGCCGCCGGCTTCACGGATACCTTCACGCAGGCGGCTTGCCAGCTCCAGGTGGTGGCGGTTGCAGGGGGAAAGGTCGGAGCCCGTCTGCGCGATACCGATGATCGGGCGATCGGACTGCAGTTCGGCCTGGCTGAGACCGAAGTTCATGTAGCGCTCGAGATAAAGCGCCGTCATGTCCGCATTCGCGGGATTGTCAAACCACGCGCGCGAACGCAGCTTGCCCTGAGTTGCAGGAAGATTATCAGATGTCGTCATGATGCGGGTCTCCAGCCGGAAGTGGCCAACGGTAAAATATTACGAAATGCGACAAGCTTATGTTGCGCACAAGGAAAATGGAATCAGCGTTTCGGAGATCACGCATAACCGACAGAGTGAGCCCAGACGAGTGGCATCGAGCTGCACTTCGGCTTTAACCGAATATTTTTCGGCATTTACGCCCATCGCGGGATTACGCAACGGAATCTCCCTCCCTCTTTTGCCGACTAAATTTCGTCCAGGGGGCGCGAAAATTCCGGCAAAAATCGCTTTCTTATTTGTATTACTATTAGATAAAATCATACGCTGTCAAGCGCGGCGACACCAGAAGGCGCGGCAGACAAGATCGTTCGAAACGATAAACTCGAATTAAACATCTAATTGATATTACAGGTTAAATGCTAAAATTTGCAAATGAATATCGTGCCCGAAAATTCAATTATTCGAAAATGCCTCTTTTCAAGAGTATTACTATATGCTCATAGTGTTGGCGTCACGCTGACATCATCTCTGGGAGGATTAAGATGAGAAAAGCTCTCGCGACAGTTACTGTCGCCGTTTCGCTGTGCCTTGCATCAAGTGTTTCCGCACAATCGCTGACCGTCGGCTTCTCGCAGATCGGTTCGGAATCCGGCTGGCGCGCGGCTGAAACCACCGTCACCAAGCAGCAGGCGGAGAAGCGCGGCGTCACGCTGAAGTTCGCCGACGCGCAGCAGAAGCAGGAAAACCAGATCAAGGCCGTTCGCGGCTTCATTGCGCAGGGCGTCGATGCGATCCTGATTGCACCCGTTGTCGCAACGGGCTGGGACGCCGTGCTGAAGGAAGCCAAGGAAGAAAAAATCCCTGTCATCCTGCTCGACCGCCAGATAGAGGCTCCTGACGATCTTTACCTGACGGCCGTAACCTCCGATCAGGTTCACGAAGGCAAGGTTGCCGGCGACTGGCTGGTCAAGGACGTCGGCTCCAAGGATTGCAAGGTTGTGGAATTGCAGGGCACGACCGGCTCTTCGCCCGCCATCAACCGCAAGAAGGGTTTCGAAGAGGCCATCGCTTCCCACGCCAACATCAAGATCGTGCGCTCGCAGACGGGTGACTTCACCCGCACAAAGGGCAAGGAAGTGATGGAGAGCTTCATCAAGGCGGAAGGCGGCGGCAAGGACATCTGCGCTGTCTACGCCCACAATGACGACATGGCCGTTGGGGCGATCCAGGCGATCAAGGAAGCCGGCCTGAAACCCGGAACCGACATCAAGATCGTTTCCATCGACGCGGTGCCTGACATCTTCAAGGCCATGGCGGCCGGAGAAGCCAACGCCACCGTCGAACTCACGCCTGACATGGCGGGACCCGCTTTCGACGCCCTTGAAGCCTATCTGAAGGACAAGAAGGAGCCGCCGAAGTGGATTCAGACCGAATCCAAGCTCTACACGGCGTCCGATGACCCGATGAAGGTCTACGAGGCGAAGAAGGGCCTGGGCTACTAAGCCATTTCTTCGGGGAAACGGCGCAGGAGCTGCGCCGTTTCTTTCGGTTGTGAAACGACGGGCGAAAATCCGATACTGAATGATTTCATGGAGCGAGCGGGTGTGGCCTGCTTCTTCTCCCCGCCGGGGAGAAGGTCGCGGCAGCGGGATGAGGGGGCAAGCTCTCCGAAATCCGGCAATGTTTCCCCCTCATCCGACCCTTCGGGCCACCTTCTCCCCGGCGGGGAGAAGAAACGAGCGGCCACCGCTCGCTTTATGTGATCATTCTGCGCCCTCGTGGCGAGACCCATTGCAATACGGAAACTGCTCTATGTCCGAAACGGCACCACTTCTGGAAGCACGCGCCATCGGCAAATCCTTTCTCGGGATAACAGCGCTTGATAGCGTTGATTTTTCGCTCGGACGTGGCGAGATCCACGCGCTTCTCGGCGAAAACGGTGCGGGCAAATCGACGCTCATCAAAATCCTGACCGGCGTTTATCACCGCGACAGCGGCTCGATCTTTCTGGAGGGCGCAGAAATTACGCCCGCCAATGTCGGCGAGGCGCAGGCGCTCGGCATCGGCACCGTCTACCAGGAAGTGAACCTTCTCGAAAACCTGACGGTTGCGGAAAATCTCTTTCTTGGCCGCCAGCCCCACCGCTTCGGCATGATCGACCGCGCCTCAATGCAGAAGCAATCACAGGCGCTGCTGACGCAATATGGTCTTTCCATCGACGTCAACGCCCTGCTCTCCAGCTATTCCGTCGCCATCCGCCAGATCATTGCTATCGCCCGCGCCGTCGATCTTTCCGGCAAGGTGCTGGTGCTGGACGAGCCGACTGCCAGCCTCGACGCCCACGAGGTCGAAATGCTGTTCGGGGTGCTGAGAAACCTGCGCGCGCGCGGCATCGGCATCATCATCATCACCCATTTCCTCAATCAGGTCTATGATATTGCCGACCGCGTCACGGTTCTGCGCAATGGTCGCCTCGTCGGCACGCGCGATATCGGCAGTCTGCCGCGATCCGAACTCATTGCGATGATGCTGGGTCGCGAAATGCAGCACATCACCCAGGAACATCAGGCGGCGGACGATACCGTTATCGACGGTGAACCCCCGATCCGTTTCGAAGGTTACGGCAAACGCGGCAGCATCGCCCCTTTCGATCTCGGCATCCGCCCAGGCGAGATCGTTGGCGTCGCCGGTCTCCTTGGCTCCGGCCGAACGGAAACCGCGTTTCTGCTGTTCGGCATTGATCGTCCCGATACCGGCAACGCGACGATAGACGGAAAACCGGTGGCGATTTCGTCGCCCGAGGCCGCGATAGCGGCCGGATTCGGCTTCTGTCCGGAAGAACGAAAGACAGACGGCATCATCGGCGACTTTTCCGTCACCGATAATATTGCGCTGGCGCTGCAGGCCCGGCAGGGCTGGGCACGGCCGCTCTCCCGCCGGCAAAAAGCGGAACTTGCCGAAAGCTTCATCAAATCGCTCGATATCCGTCCGGCCGACCCCGAACGGCCGATCAAATTCCTGTCCGGCGGCAATCAGCAGAAGGCCATTCTGGCGCGCTGGCTCGCCACCCATCCCCGGCTTCTGATCCTCGACGAGCCGACACGCGGCATCGATATCGGTGCGCATGCGGAAATCCTGAAAATGATCGAAAAACTCTGCAGCGAGGGCATGTCGCTCGTCGTCATCTCCTCCGAACTGGAAGAACTGACCGCCGTCGCCCATCGTGTCGTCGTACTGTCCGACCGCCGCCATGTCAGCGAATTGAAGGGCGGCGAATTGACCGCCGACAACATCATGCGAGCGATTGCCGATGCGGCGAAAACGGAGGCGGCATGATGGCAGCAATGACACGACGCTTCAAACGACTTGCTCCGCAGCTTGCCGCGCTCTTCATCATTCTGGCAGCGATTACAATCATTTCTCCGGGTTTCCTGCATGTTTCGTTCCAGAACGGCCGACTCTATGGCAGTCTGGTGGATATTCTCGTGCGCGCCGCTCCCGTGGCTCTGCTGACCATCGGCATGACGTTGGTCATAGCCACCAAGGGCATCGATCTTTCCATCGGCGCGGTCATCGCCATCTGCGGCGCGGTTGCAGCCACGCTGATCAGCAATGGCCATTCCATTCCCTCGGTCATCGTCATCTCACTTGCGGTGGGCATTGCCTGCGGCCTGTGGAACGGCGTGCTGGTCGCCCTTCTTGATATTCAGCCGATTATTGCCACCCTGATCCTGATGGTGGCGGGACGCGGCATCGCCCAGCTCATCACCGAAGGCGTCATTCTCACCTTCAACAATGACAGCTTCGCCGCCATCGGCTCCGGCTCGTTCGCAGGCATCCCGCTGCCCGTCATCGTCTGGGTGGCGGCGGCGCTGTTGGTCGGCCTTCTGGTGCGCAAGAGCGCGCTTGGTTTCCTGATCGAGGCGACCGGCATCAATCGCCGCGCCGCAGCTCTTGCCGGAGTTCAGGCGCGCTTCCTCTTGTTCTTCGTCTATGCCGTTTCCGGCCTCTGCGCGGCCATCGCCGGCATGATCGTGACCGCGGATATTCGCGGCGCGGATGCGAACAATGCCGGCCTGTGGCTGGAGCTGGACGCCATATTGGCGGTGGTCATCGGCGGCGGCTCTCTGAATGGCGGGCGCTTCTCCATTACCGCCTCGTTGATCGGCGCGCTCATCATCCAGACCATCAATACCGGCATCCTCGTCTCGGGCTTTCCGCCGGAATTCAACCTCATCATCAAGGCCGGCATCATCATGGTCGTGCTGACGCTGCAATCGCCAGCAATCATCACGGTGCTGGGCTTCGTCAGACCACCCAAGCCAAACGCTAAACCGGCCGCCGCCGATGGCATGACCAAGGAAGGAACCGCGCGATGATCCATAGCCGCAACCTGCCCTTCCTCACCACGCTGACGATCTTCGTGGTCGCCTATTTCCTCTGCGTGCTGCAATATCCGGCGATGTTCTCGACACGGGTGATAGGTAATCTTCTGACAGACAACGCCTTTCTCGGCATCGCGGCCGTCGGCATGACCTTCGTCATCCTGTCGGGCGGCATCGATCTCTCCATCGGCTCGGTCATCGCCTTTACCAGCGTCTTCGTAGCCGTGATGGTCGGCACCTATAATATCCATCCGCTGCTCGCCTTCGCCATCGTGCTGGCGGTCTCGACGCTGTTCGGTTGCCTGATGGGGGCGATGATCCGCTTCCTGTCGATCCCGCCTTTCGTGGTGACGCTGGCCGGCATGTTTTTGGCGCGCGGCGCGGCTTACCTCATCTCCACCCAGTCTGTGCCGATCTCGCATCCCTTCATCGATGCGATACAGGGCTTTTATTATCGCTTTCCCGGCGGCGGCAGGCTGACGGCACTGGCCATGCTGATGCTCCTCGTTTTTGCGGCGGGCATGTTGATCGCCAGCCGCACCCGCTTCGGCGCCAATGTCTACGCGCTTGGCGGCAACCCGCAATCGGCAGAGCTGATGGGCGTGCCGATCGGGGCGACGACCATCGGCATCTATGCGCTTTCCGGTTTCCTCTCCGGCCTCGCCGGCATCGTCTACACGCTCTACACCTCGTCGGGTTATTCGCTGGCGACGGTGGGGGTGGAACTCGACGCCATCGCCGCCGTCGTCATTGGCGGCACGCTTTTGACCGGCGGCACGGGGTTGGTGGCAGGAACCTTCATCGGCCTTCTGATACAGGGGCTGATCCAGACCTACATCGTTTTTGACGGAACGCTTTCTTCCTGGTGGACGAAAATCGTCATCGGTGTGCTGCTTTTCATCTTCATCGTGTTGCAGCGCGCAATCATCTGGTATTCAAACAGGAGACTGGCCGGACCGCATCCGGCATAATTGCCAAGGGAGGCTTGCTTGGGGCTGCTCGAAACGACGATTAGCGGGCGAAAACGCCGGAACAGCCACGCCCATGTGGTTTCCGAACTCGGCAGCGCCATCGTTTCGGGCAGAATTGCGGAAGGCTCCCTGCTGCCCAACGACGCGGAGCTTTCCATGCGCTTCGGCGTCTCGCGAACAGTGCTGCGCGAGACGATGAAGACGCTGGCGGCGAAGCGACTGGTGGAGCCCAAAGCGAAGGTCGGCACCCGCGTTCTCGACCGTTCGAGCTGGAACTTCTTCGATCCGGATGTACTGGGCTGGCGCTGCGAGGCCGGCATAGACCAGGAATTCGTCAAGCATCTGGCGGAAATCCGCCTGGCGCTGGAACCGGCGGCGGCAGCCGCAGCGGCCCTGCAGGCCTCCAATGACGACATCGTGTCCCTCTATGTCATCGCCGCCAAATTCGACAATCCGAAACATACGCCCGAAAGCATCGCCAAAGTCGATCTCGAATTCCACCTTGCCGTGGCGCATATGTCCGGCAATCCCTTCATGCGCTCGGCAAGCGGCCTGATTGAAGCCGCGCTGGCCATCTCCTTCCAGCTGTCGTCGCCAGCCGCTTCGACGGGCACCATCGCCGAAATCGCCTCCAACCATCTGCGCATCGTGCATGCAATTGCGGCGCGTGACGCGGATGCGGCGGTAAAGGCTATGCGTCACGTGATCGAGGTCGGCAAGGACCGCACGCAGAACGCGATCAAGACGGTTTAGAGCCCCCTCCGGCACGGAACCACAGTGGCCCGCTTCGCAGGCCGCTCTTCACGCAGCACGTGACATCCAGGCGTTTTCATGCCATAAAATAAAAATTCCTTAACCGATCGTCCGAATTTTGAGAGCTGCCATGAATGATGCCCTGACCGAGATGCTGCGTGGCCTGAGACTGGACGGCGTGGAATACGGCCGTTGCCGCATGGCGACACCCTGGGCGACGGCTTTTCCCGAACAGGACGCCGCACGGTTTCATTTCATCGGCGTCGGTCAGGCGAAACTGCAGAAACCTTCCGGCGAATGGCAGACGCTCAAATGCGGCGATGCCGTGCTTCTGCCGAGGGGTCACGCCCATGTGCTTGCCAGCGGCGAGAATGTGACGCCCTCTTCCTTTGACAGGTTTGGCAAAAAGGAAGTTTGCCAGGGCATTTTTGATATGGAATGCGCCAGCGCGGGCGGCGATACCGTGGCCTTTACCGCCTCGATGCGGTTCAATATGGATAATCTGCACCCGCTGTTGCAGCTGATGCCGGATGTGATGCTGACCAGCGATCTGGCCAAAAGCGACCCGGCAATTCCCCATCTCTTGGACGCCATGGCGCGCGAGGTGGAGCTGAACCGCGTCGGCGCAGGCGGTATTCTGGCAAGGCTTGCCGATGTGCTGACCGCAACCCTGATCCGCACATGGGTGGAACATGGCTGCGGCGATTCCAGCGGCTGGCTCGCCGCCGTGCGCAATCCCGAACTCGGCCGGGTACTGGCCGCCATTCATCTCAACCCAGAAAAAGACTGGAGCGTGGAAGAACTCGCCTCGCTTATGGGTGCATCCCGTTCCAGTTTCGCGGAACGCTTCACCCGCATAGTGGGCGAAAGCCCGGCGCGTTATGTGGTGCGCGTACGCATGCATCAGGCACGGCTCTGGCTGCGCGAAGGCATGCGCGTGACGGTGGCGGCAGAAAAGCTCGGTTACGATTCCGAAGCCTCCTTCAGCCGGGCCTTCAAACGGGTGCTCGGTGCGCCACCGAGCCAGTTTCGCAGGAAAGATGCGGCCGGGTTGGAAGATGCGGCTTAAAAGCTTCTCAGTGGAAATTGCGTGAAATGACCTTTATCCGCTCGACCGTGTCATCATTCTCCAAGACAGGTTGGGGACGTTTGCGGAACGCGCGATGATCCTCCGGCGGCGTGCCATGGTGGAACTCGTCGCCACGCCCATGCGGCAGGGGAAAGGCGCGGTTGCGCTCGCCCACACTGGCCAGCGCCTGCGACAGATCGGTCAGCCGGTGGGCGACCAGATGCACCACCTCGCCTTCCCGCTGGATCTTGCCGTAAATGCCGACCATGCCGGCCGACAGCACCACGCGCCGGTATTTTTCGAAGGTCTTGACCCAAAGGACGGCATTGGCGATGCCCGTCTCATCCTCCAGCGTCATGAAAATCACACCCTTTGCCGAGCCGGGACGCTGGCGCACCAGCACTAGCCCCGCCGTTTCCAGCCATGTGCCATCCCGCACACGCGCCGCCTCCGCGCAGGTTACTATGCGGCGGCGGGAAAGATCGCGGCGCAGGAAGGTCATGGGATGCTCGCGCAGGGTCAGCCCCACATGGCCGTAATCCTGCACCACCTCGCCACCGTCAGTCATGGGCCGAAGCGCAACGGAGGGCTCCTGAAGCTCCTCGATAACGGCATTTTCCCTGATGGCAGCAGCAGCAAAAAGCGGCAGCGGCTCATCCCTCAGAGCCTTGATGGCCCAGAGCGCCTCGCGTCTGGCAAGCGAAAGCGACGGCAGAAAGGCATCGGCCTCCGCTAGGCAGACCAGGGCGGCGGTCGGAACGCCCGCCCTTCGCCAGAGATCGTCCACCGAGGCAAAAGGCCGGTCCTGCCGGGCGGCGACGATATCGGCAGCGTGCTTGTTGGCAAGCCCCTTCACCAGACGCATGCCGAGCCGCACGGCATAACGCTCCTTGCCATTTACATCTCGTTTGCCCGTCGGCTCCAGCGTGCAATCGAAGCGGCTGTTATTGACGCAGACTGGGCGCACCTCCACGCCATGATCACGCGCATCTCGCACGATCTGCGCCGGGGCGTAAAAACCCATGGGCTGCGAATTGAGAAGCGCCGTACAGAAAATATCTGGATAATGGCATTTCAGCCATGAGGAGGCATAGGCAATCAGCGCGAAGGAAGCCGCATGGCTTTCAGGGAAACCGTAGCTGCCGAAACCTTCGAGCTGTTTGAAGATACGTTCGGCGAATTCTTTCTCATAACCGCGCTCCACCATGCCATCGATCAGATCCTGCCTGAATTTGGAGATGGTGCCGACATTCTTGAAGGTTGCCATGGCGCGGCGCAACTGATCCGCCTTGCCGGGTGAAAAACCGGCGCATTCGATTGCGACACGCATGGCCTGTTCCTGAAACAGCGGCACACCGAGCGTCTTGCCGAGTACCCCTCTCAATTCCTCTTTAGGGTAATGCTCTTTCTCTTTCCCATCACGGCGGCGCAGATAAGGATGCACCATATCGCCCTGAATGGGGCCGGGGCGAACAATCGCGACCTGTATGACGAGATCGTAAAATATCTTCGGCTTCAACCGCGGTAGCATCGACATCTGCGCCCGGCTTTCGATCTGGAAGGTACCAAGCGTATCGGCCTTCTGGATCATCTCATAGGTGGGATCGTCATCCTGCGGCACGGTAGCGAGATCGTACTTATCACCGGTACGTTCTTCCAGCATGTTGAAGCCGCGCTTCATGCAGGAGAGCATGCCGAGCGCCAGACAGTCCATTTTCATGAACCTCATGATATCGACATCGTCCTTGTCCCATTCGATGATCTGCCGTTTGTCCATGGCAGCAGGTTCGATCGGCACCAACTCGTCCAACCGGTCATGGGTCAGAACAAAGCCGCCCGGATGCTGGCTATGGTGGCGCGGCGTACCAACAAGCTGGTTGGCAAGCTCGAATGCAAGCTTCAGGCGGCGGTCCTCCATATTGAGGTTCAGCTCCTTGAGCTGCTTCTCATCCACCCCTTCGCTCCAGCGCCAGACCTGTGAGGATAGCAGTTTCGTCAAATCTTCGGGCAGACCCAGAACCTTACCGACATCGCGCAACGCCCCGCGGCCGCGATAACGGGTGACGACCGAGCACAGCGCGGCCTTGTCGCGACCATAGGTATCATAGACCCACTGGATGACCTCCTCGCGCCGCTGATGTTCGAAATCCACATCGATATCCGGCGGTTCGCGTCGCTCCTCGGAAACGAAACGTTCGAACAGGAGATCGACCTTGACGGGATCGATGGCGGTAATGCCAAGCACGTAACACACCACCGAATTGGCGGCCGAGCCGCGTCCCTGACAGAGAATATCCAGCGAGCGTGCATGGCGAACGATAGCATTCACCGTCAGGAAATAGGGAGCATATTCCAGCCTGCCGATCAGGCCAAGTTCGTGATGCAAAGCCTTTTCCACCTTATCCGGCAAACCATCCGGATACCGCCCCGGCGCCGCCTCCCACACCATCTTTTCCAGCGCCTGCTGCGCCGTCAGCCCCGGCAGGCTGCGCTCTTCGGGATATTGGTAGACCAGTTCTTTCAGCGAAAATTTGCAGCGTTTCGCAATTTCAAGGCTGCGGGAGAGCGCCTCGGGGTAACGGGCGAACAGCCGTTGCATCTCTTCCGGCGGTTTCATATAACGGTCGGCATGGCGCTCGCGGCGGAACCCCGCCTCATCGATGGTGCAATTGTGCCGGATACAGGTGACGACATCCTGCAGCATGCGGCGCTCGGGCACATGAAACAGCACATCATTGGTCACCACGGTCGGCACCCCTGCGGCTAGCGCCATGTTCGACAGTTCGAAAAGCCGCATCTGGTCGTTGGGCCGCCTTCTGAGACTGAGCGCCATATAGGCGCGGTCGAAAAAAGCAGCCTTGAGCCGGCGCAGGCGAAGCGCGCAGAGATCGTCGGCCAGATCGGCGAGCAGCACGACGATCAGTCCTTCGCCATAGGTGACGAGATCGTCCCATGTCAGCCGGCATTTGCCCTTGCCGCCTCTTTTTTTGCCAACGGAAAGCACCCGGCAAAGACGGCCGTAGGCCTGGCGATCCATGGGATAGGCAAGCACGGAAATATCGTCATCCAGATCGAGCCGGCAGCCGATGACGAGGCGGACGCCATGATTATTGGCGGCTTCGTAAGCGCGGGGAATGCCCGCAAGGCTGTTGCGATCCACGATACCGAGCGCCTCGATGCCAAGATTTTTGGCCTGTTCGAACAATTCATCGCAGGAGCTGGCCCCGCGCAGGAAGGAAAAATGCGTGGTCACCTGCAGCTCGGCATAACGCGGCGTACTCATGCGAAGACCCCGTGGATGAACCATCCTTGCGAACCGGTCTCGGCATGTTCGCCGTCGCCGGAGCGGAAAATCCAGAAGCGCTCGCCGCTTTCATTTTCCACCGTGAAATAATCGCGCACGGCGGCCTTTTCCCGGTCGCGTTTCCACCATTCACCGAACACCCGCTCCGGCCCGTCGGCGCGCCGCACATTGTGGCGCACGCCCTTCCAGAGGAAATAACGCGGCGGATGGTCCGGCAGCAGCGCCAGCGTTTCGATGGGTTCCGGCCTTGCAAAAAGCCGGACCGGACGCGGCCAGTGGCCAGGCCAGCCGAGCCTATCTTCTGGCGCAAGCGCCGCAACGGGGGTAAGGGAGCGTTCCGGCACATCGCTCGCCACCGCCGCGTAACGATAGACCCTGTGGCCACGATTGAGGATGACATCGACCGTATCGGCGATGTCCGCACGCCCCTCCTCCAGAAGCGAGGATCGGGCCTGTGCGGCGAGAAGCGGTTCGGCATGGGTGGCGGTCAGCACCATCATCTCGATGCCGAAGCCGGGATCGATGGTGTCGATCCGGTCGGTTAGAAGCCGAACCAGCTGTTTGACATCGCGCACCGGTCTTGATGTGCCCGCCCTTATGGCCTGCAGACCACTATCGACCCTGTGCAGCACCAGATCGACCCGGCGAGCACCAAGACCGCGCTTTTCCAGCGCGGCGCAAAGGTCAACAACGAGCTTCTGCGTATAACGGGCAATCGTCTCCGCTGCTGCGATGGGTTCGGGAAAGGCGCGCCGCACCTCCACCAGCTCGGCCACCCGCACCGGTTCGATGGGTTCGCCGATCTCTCCGAAAGCCTGGGAGAGACGGCGGACAAGCTCGGGGCCGAAACGCAGGGTCAGCGGCGCGCGCGGGGCTTCGGCAAGCTCACCGATGCTGCGGAAGCCGAGCACTTTCAGCCCGGAAACGATACGCTCCTCCAGCCTCAGCGCAGAAAGCGGCAGGCCGCTGATCGCCGCTCTCTGGCTACCCGGCGGTATGATGCTGATTTCCTCACGGCTGAAACGTGCCAGCGCATGAGCCGCCCCCCAGCTATCGGCAATGGCGGCGCGGGCGGCAAAGCCTGCGGCATGCAGGCGGTTGACCATGCCGCTCAGCATCAGCGTCTCATTGCCGTGCAGATGGTCAGCACCCGCTGTGTCCAGCACCAGCCCGTCCGGCGGGTCGGCAGCGACAATGGGGGCGTAGATGCGTAAAAAATGAAAGGCCAGTTGCTCAAGGGCGCGGGCATCACCAGCCGAGTCCAGATCTTCCATAAGAAGACCCGGCACCAGCGCCTGCGCCTTGCTGACCGGCGTGCCGGGGCGGATGCCCGCCGCCTTTGCCGCCTTGTCGAGCGCCAGCACCAGCCGGCGGCTGCCCTGGCGGCCAATCATGACCAGCGGCGTTTCAGCCGGCGGCGCGTTCTGCCCCAAAAGACGCCGGAAACGATCCGTCGGCCATGTCGGCAGGTAGAGCGAGACGACCCTTTGCATCACAGGCTTCCACTTCAAATTCGGCGCTTTCGCCGCCGCGACATCGCAAGAGTTCAAGAAACCAGCGCGGCCTGCCCACCCCCGGCACCGGCAAAGGCGAAGAGGGCCGCACGGAAATCCGCCAGCGTGTAACGGACGCGGTCGGCTCGCCGAACAGCGCCGCATCGGCCGGACGCCTGAAACGGCGGATGGCGATGCCGGTAACGCCAGAGGTTTCCGCCGTCAGCTGCAGCCGTCGCGAGGCGTTCATCGGCAATTTCGCCAGTTCGCCCATCACCGCGCCGAAACCATTGCAGCGTAGGCCCTCCTCGAAACAATCGAGCACGCCTTTCTCATCGCGGCATTCAACGATGATGAGCCGGTTCTGCGACAGGCCCGCCTGCGTCAGCCCCGGCATGAACAGATCCCGTCGGGTGACGCACCATAAAACCTTGCCGGAAAGCCTTGCCGCCACACCGGCCGCAAAAAGGGCAGCCGCCGCGCCATCGACAGCGCCATTGCCGCCGCCGCTCACCTCATGCAGGCAGCCGAGCTTTAGCCCGCCTCCCGGCAGGTGATGGTCGAGGGCATCCACGCCGAAAGGCAAAGTTTCGTGCAGGCGCGGAGCGCCGTTACCGATCCTTTCCAGCCTTTCACGCAGCTCTTCGACAAGGAGCAACTGATCCGCGCGCTTTTGCATGGCATGACAGGTTTCAATTCCGGTTATTCATCTTAATTGTTCTTGTTTTGTTCCTATTTCGGTAAAGAGTCAAGCAACAGGTTGGCGCTCTTCAACAGTTTGCACGGGAAGAGAGGATTCCGGCCTTGCGGCGCTCTGCCCCATCGTTAAAACGGAATTGTCCGCTCGCCGCCTGTTTTCCCCCGACAGCCGCAGGCAACGGACATCATGGTTTGGAGGAACCACCGATGATCGCCAGCATCTTGATTGCCGTGGTTGCGGCGATCCATATCTACATCGTCATTCTGGAAATGCTGCTGTGGGAAAAGCCGGCCGGCCGAAAAGCCTTTGGTCTCTCGGCGGATTTCGCCCGGCAGACAAAAGTGCTTGCCGCCAATCAGGGGCTTTATAACGGCTTTCTCGCAGCCGGGCTGATCTATGGGCTCACACAGGGCGATGACGGGCTCAGCTTCAAGGTTTTCTTCCTGACTTGCGTTCTGATCGCCGGTATTTTCGGCGCGATCACTGCCAATATGAAGATCCTGTTCATTCAGGCATTGCCGGCATTGTTTGCGCTCGGCTTCCTCTGGCTTGGAGCATGACCTGATGACCGCATGGAACGACACCTCCGCAAGAGACGCTCTCAACCGCATTTTCATGGCCGCAGTCGCCAGCGCCGATCCGGCAAAGGTGCTGCAACACCACCTCCCCTCCCCGCCCAAAGGGCGTTGCGTGGTCGTGGGCGCCGGTAAGGCTTCCGCCGCCATGGCCGCAGCGCTTGAAGCGGCATGGCCACATGTGGAGCTCTCAGGTGTGGTGGTGACGCGTTACGGACATGCCGTGCCGACGGCGCGTATCGAAATCATCGAGGCTTCCCATCCCGTGCCCGACGAGAAGAGCGCGGAAGCGGCAAAACGCATTCTCGCCGCAGTCGAAGGGCTCACCGCCGACGATATGGTGATCGCACTGATTTCCGGCGGCGGTTCGGCACTGATGGTCGCGCCAGCCGAAGGCATGACGCTTGCGGACAAGATGGCTGTCAACCGTGCCTTGCTTGCCAGCGGCGCGACGATTTCCGAAATGAATGCGGTGCGCAAACACCTCTCCCGCATCAAGGGCGGACGGCTGGCGCTGGCCGCCAAACCCGCCAAGGTTGTTTCACTGCTGATTTCCGACGTTCCGGGTGACGACCCCTCAGAGATCGCCTCCGGGCCAACGGTTGCCGATCCGAGTGACATTCAAACCGTGCGGGAAATCGTCTCCCGTTATGCGCTCGATCTTCCCGAAAACGTGCGCAAGGTGCTGGAAAAAGGCGAGGAAACCCCGAAGGCGGGCGAAATCGCGGAAGATATCCGGCTCATCGCCGCCCCCTCGCTCGCCCTGCAGGCGGCAGCGGATGAGGCAGTGAAACTTGGGCTTACGCCGCTCGTCCTCGGAGATTCACTGGAGGGTGAGTCAAAAGATGTCGGCGCAGTCATGGCCGGCATCGCGCTTTCCGCCAGCCGCAAGGGCCTTCCGGTCAAAGGCCCGGCCGTCCTGCTCTCCGGCGGCGAAACCACGGTCACGCTGAACAGGGGCGTTGGCGGCAAGGGACCGGCAGGCAAGGGCGGTCGCAACACGGAGTTCTTGCTGAGCCTTGCGCTGACGCTGAAGGGTGCGGATGGCATCTGGGCCATTGCCGGCGACAGCGACGGCATAGACGGCGTGGAGGATGCGGCAGGTGCGGTGGTGACACCGGACACGCTTGCCCGCATGCGCAAAGCCGGTGTCGATCCGCGCCAGTCGCTCATGAGCCACGACAGCTACACCGCTTTCAATGCAGCAGGAGACCTTGTCGTCACGGGACCGACCCTGACGAATGTGAATGATATCAGGGCGATTCTGATCGGGTAATAGCGGAGAAGTTTGCAGTGACTATTATGGGCCTTCCGACGCGGGCTTCTCGGAGGGAAGACGTTTTGACTATGCCTTCGGAGAGGAGTAATCTAGCGCGATATCCTTTGGAGCTTCAGCCATGCGTTCTGGAGTACTCATATTCGGCCTGATCATGGCCCTTATTCCGACTTTGGCGGATGCCCACAATTGCAAATGCCGAAATCGCGGTGCCATGTTCGAACTCGGCCAGACATCCTGCCTGAAGGTCGATGGCGGCTCCTATCTCGCACGTTGCGAGATGAAGCTCAACGTTTCGTCCTGGACCAAGATCGAGGACGGTTGCCCCGTAACGCAACGGGTGCAGTCGATGTCTCCTAGCTCTTATCAATAGTCTTGAGCCTTGAGACCAGGCGATAACGAAGGAGCGAGCCCGTACCGCTTGTTTCTTCTCCCCGGCGGGGAGAAGAAATGCGCGGCCAGGGTCGTTTCCAATCTTACAGCTTCACCCAGCCGCCGTTCTTTTTTCCGGATTCGACGCAGGCCGTAACGAAGGCGACGCCTTTTACCCCGTCATCGACGGTCGGATAAATCACCGCCTTGTCCAGCGCCGAGCCGTCGCGGCTGGCCTCAATGGCATGGGCCGCTTCAGTATAGATGGTGGCAAACGCTTCGAGATAGCCTTCCGGGTGGCCCGATGGAATGCGGGTGACGCGCGCCGCCGCAGCCCCGGCGCCTGCACCGCCGCGGGTGATCAACTGCTTGGGTTCGCCGAGCTTCGTGAACCAGAGATAGTTCGGATCAGCCTGCGTCCATTCGATGCCGGCTTTGTCACCATACACACGAACTTTCAGCCCGTTTTCGTGACCGACCGCAACCTGGCTGCACCAGAGCAGCCCCTTGGCCGCCTGCTTGCCATCCCTCGCCTTGAAACGCAGCATCACATGCGCGTTGTCGTCCAGCCGGCGGCCTTCGACGAAGGTGTGCACATCCGCCGCCAGTTCGTCGACTTCCAGGCCGGAAATGAAGCATCCAAGATTATATGCATGCGTGCCGATATCGCCTGTGGAACCACCCGCACCCGATTGCGCCGGGTCGGTGCGCCAGACGGCCTGCTTGGCGCCCGTCTGCTCGATGGGTTCCGCCAGCCAGTCCTGCGGATACTCCATCTGCACCAGACGGATCGTGCCAAGAGCGCCCGATTCCACCAGTTCCCGCGCATGCCGTACCATGGGGTAGCCAGTGTAGTTATGCGTCAGGATGAACAGGGCGTCCGCCTTGTCGGCCACTTCCTTCAGCTTTTTGGCGTCTTCCAGATTGGAGGTCAGCGGCTTGTCGCAGATGACATGGATGCCGCGCTCCAGAAACGCCTTCGCGGCCGGATAATGGACGTGGTTTGGGGTGACGATCGCCACCGCCTCGATGCCATCCTCTCGCAGCGCTTCTTTTTCGGCCATTTCCTCGAAAGAGCCGTAGCATCGTTCGGGATCGAGCCCCAGCTCACGGCCGGAAGCCAGGGATTTTTCCGGGGTCGAGGACAGGGCCCCTGCCACGAGATCGAAACGATTGTCGAGCCTTGCTGCCATGCGGTGAACACCACCGATAAAGGCACCCGAACCACCGCCCACCATGCCAAGACGAATCCGCTTGTTCGCCTTGTCGGTTGTCTTTCCTTCAATAGCCATAATGTTTCCTCTGCAATGCTCTCAAAGTCCAAGCATACGGCGGTTGGCCGCATCGTCGGTGCCGCTGGATGCGAAGTCGTCAAAGGCTTTTTCCGTGACGCGGATGATATGCGCCTTGACGAATTCCGCCCCTTCGCGGGCGCCGTCTTCAGGGTGTTTCAATGCGCATTCCCACTCAACCACGGCCCAGCCGTCAAAATCATTGGCCGCCATCTTGGAGAAGACCGCACCGAAATCAACCTGCCCGTCACCGAGCGAGCGGAACCGGCCGGCACGGTTGACCCAGCCCTGATAACCACCATAGACGCCCTGCCGTCCGGTTGGATTGAACTCCGCATCCTTGACGTGGAACATCTTGATACGGTCTTTATATATGTCGATATTGTCGAGATAATCGAGGCATTGCAGCACGTAATGCGAGGGGTCGTAGAGCATGTTGGCGCGCTTGTGGTTCTTCACGCGCTCCAGAAACATCTCGAATGTCACGCCATCGTGCAGATCTTCGCCGGGATGGATTTCGTAGCAGACATCTACGCCCTGTTCATCGGCATAATCGAGGATCGGGGTCCAGCGTTTCGCCAGTTCGTCGAAGGCCGTTTCCACCAGACCAGCCGGGCGCTGCGGCCACGGGTAGACGAACGGCCAGGCAAGCGCGCCGGAGAATGTCGCATGTGCCTTGATGCCGAGATTTCTTGAGGCTTTCAGCGCAAACTTTACCTGCTCCACCGCCCATTCCTGGCGCGCCTTGGGGTTGCCGCGCACTTCCGGTGCGGCAAAACCATCGAAGGCCTCGTCATAAGCCGGGTGAACTGCGACGAGCTGACCTTGCAGGTGAGTGGAAAGCTCGGTGACTTCCACGCCATTCTGGCGCGCGACACCGGCGAACTCGTCGCAATAATCCTTCGATTCCGCGGCCTTTTTGAGATCGATCAGCTGGCTTGCCCAGGTCGGCACCTGCACGCCGATATAGCCTTTCTCAGCCGCCCATTTGGTTATGCTGTCCCAGCTGTTGAACGGTGCGGCATCGCCTGCGAACTGGCCGAGAAAAAGCGCCGGTCCCTTGATCGTTCTCATTAAAATCTCCTCCTGCATCGATACAGTTGCGCGGTAACCCGCTTCGATCCCAAGCGCCAAGCTAACCGCTCGTTATTTTCAGACAAGCCCCAAAAGCGAAAGGGCAAGAGAATTTCAGCATTCCATCAAAACATTGGGGGCGCTTAGAGCGCGAGCCCGCTCGCCCTGTCGAAGACATGTACCCGCTCATGATGAACGCTGGCGGCAAAGGGTGTATTGACCTTCACCAGCTGCTCGCCATCCACCACTGCGGTGACCTGATCGCCTGCGAGTTCGAAGACCACATGGGTCTGTGCGCCGGTTGGCTCCACAAGTACCGTTCTGCCCGTAAGCGAGATATCTCCGCCGATCGCCGAACCGATATGTTCCGGGCGTAGCCCGATCGTGACCGACTGGCCGCGCTTGACCTTTCTGTCAGCGGCGATGCGGATCGCCGTCCCATCCTTCAGCCGGGCGGCAGGCTGGTCGCCCTCGCCATCCACCACACCCTCGATCAGGTTCATCGCGGGCGAGCCAATGAAGGCGGCGACAAAGAGATTGGCGGGGGTCTTGTAAAGTTCGAGCGGCGTACCCTGCTGCTCGATACGGCCCTGATTGAGCACCACCACCCGGTCGGCCAGAGTCATCGCCTCGATCTGGTCATGGGTGACATAAATCGAGGTCGTTCCGACCTTTTGGTGCAACGCCTTGATTTCGCTGCGCATCTGCACGCGTAGCTTGGCATCGAGGTTTGAAAGCGGCTCATCGAACAGGAAGACGGCCGGATTGTGCACAACGGCGCGCCCCATGGCGACACGTTGGCGCTGGCCGCCGGAAAGCTGCGAGGGCTTACGGTCTAGCAGGTTTCCGAGATCGAGCATGCGGGCGGCCTCCGCAACGCGCTCTTCAATCACGCTTTTCGGCTGGCCGGCAAGCTTCAGGTTGAAGCCCATGTTTTCAGCCACTGTCATATGCGGATAAAGCGCATAGGACTGGAATACCATCGCGATGTTGCGCTCGCGCGGGGTCATGCCATTGACCACCTTGTCGCCGATGAGAATCTCCCCATCGGTGATTTCCTCCAGCCCCGCGATCATGCGCAACAGCGTGGACTTGCCACAACCCGAAGGGCCGACCAGCGCGATGAATTCACCATCGGCAATATCGAGTGAGATGCCGTGAATGACATCGAGCGCGGCATAGGACTTGCGGATATCCTTAAGTTCGACGGAAGCCATATTTTGCTCCTTTCATGTCACGATTTGACGGCACCGGCCGTCAGACCCGCGATGATGTGTTTCTGTGCGAGGAAGAAGACGATGACTGTCGGCAGGATCGTCAGCGTGATGAAGGCGAGAACCAGCTGCCATTCCGTGCCGAACTCGCCGCGATACACCATGATGCCGAGCGGCCAGGGATATTTCGATTCCGAATTCAGCATGATGAGCGGCAGGATGTAGCTGTTCCAGCTCCCGACGAAAGAGACGATGCCAACGGTCGCCACGATCGGCCGCGAAAGCGGCACGGAAATGTGCCAGAAGAAGCGCAGATACCCGCAGCCATCCACAAAGGCTGCCTGAAACAACTCGTCCGGTAAATTGCGGAAGTAGTTGCGGAACAGAAGAATGCTCATGCCAAGGCCGAAAGCCACCTGCGGCAGCACCACACCCCAATAGGTGTCGAGAAGGCCCAAATCGCGAATGCGGATGAACAGCGGCAGGATGGCCGTGGCCGCCGGGAACATCAGCCCCAGCAGGAAATAATTGAGCAGGAAGGACGAGCCGAAGAATTTTACATGCGCGAAGGTAAAGGCGGCCATGGCTGAGACGGTCAGCGTGAGAAAGACCGTCAGCAATGCGATGACCAGCGAATTGAATATCTGCAGCCAATAGCGTTTGCCAAGCAGGATATCGCCGTAATTGGCCCATTGCCATTCGGCCGGGATACCGAACGGGTTGACGCGCAGGTCTCCCAGCGTCTTGAAGCCGCCAAGGGCCGTCGTCAGAAGCGGAATGAGCACGACGGCCGCGATCAGGCTCAGCGAGATATAGAGATAAAGCTTGGTTTGCAGCGGCATGCGCACGGAAGTGGATGTGTCAGTCATGGCGCATGAATATCCTTTTGTAACCGAAGGCGAGCGTCACGCAGATGACGAAAAGAACAACGCCCACCGCACTGCCAAGGCCCAGCTGCATACGCATGACGCCGTAAGTGTAGAGGAAGGTGACCATGGTCTGCGTGGAGTTGGATGGACCACCGCCGGTAAGCGGCATGATCATGTCGAACAGTTGCAGCGAGCCGATGACCGCGAAGAAGACGGAAAGGCGAACCGTGGAGCCGAGCATCGGCAGCGTGACGTAGCGGAATTTCTGCCAGCCGGACGCGCCGTCGATTTCGGCCGCTTCCAGTACATTCTTGTCGACGGATTGAAGGCCCGCGATGAACAGCATCATGTGGAAACCGAAATATTTCCACACGATGACACCGAGCACGGCATAGATCGCCACATCCCTGTCGGCCAGCACGTAAGGATTGGCGAATCCGAAGAAGTTGGAAATCGCGGCAAAGAGGCCATAGTCGCCATCATAAACAAAGCGCCAGATCAGACCCGCAGCAACATCCGCCAGAACGTAAGGCAGAAAGAACACCAACCGGAAGGCAACGACGCCGGGAATGCGATGCGCCAGCATCATGGCAAGCCAGATGGCGAGCGGTATCTGGATCAGGATCGAGATGAGGATGATCAGGCCGTTATTGAGCAAAGCCTGTGAAAAGGCGGCATTGCCGAACAGGACCTGGAAATTCTTCAGACCGACAAAATCGGTCGGTGTGCCGTAACCGTTCCAGCGATAAAGACTATACCACGCCGCCTCACCCATGGGCAGGATGACGAACAGGGTAAAGAGTAGCAGCGCGGGCGGCAGGAACACCAATAGGGTCAGCGCCCGATCATGCGCGACTGAACTCCGCTTGCGCCTACCCTTTGTCGCGCCACGCGCCGGCATGGACGCAGAAGTCATGGAAATATCCGTCATCTCTATCCGCTTTCATGGAGGCAGATAAGCAGCGCCGCACATTCGCGGCGCTGCCATGGAAATCGTCAGATCAGCGCAGCTCGAATGCGTCCTGAATCTGCTGGGCACCTTCTTCGGCGGTCATCTGGCCGGATACGATCTCGACCGAAATATCATTGACGACGCGGCCGACGGCGGCGCCGAGCGTCTGATCGAAGAAGTTCTGGTGCCAGGTGGAGGCGGCGAGCTGCTTGGCCGAATCCGCCAACAGCGGGTTCTTCACCGCACCGGCTGCACCCGTGGCGACCGGCAGGATCATACCGGCGGTCGCCATCTTCTCTTCGCTTTCCTTGCTGGTGAGGAAAGTGGCGAAATCGATCGCTTCCTTGGACGCATTCTTGGTGACCGCCCAACCGTTCAGGCCGCCCAGCGTATCGGTGGCCTTGCCGGCACCGCCTTCGACAACCGGGAAGGCAAAGCGCCCGATGTTTTCAGGGGCCAGACCCTTACCGTCGCCGGCATTCTTGCGCTGGTTCGCTTCGGTATTGTCGAAGCCGAGAATGATTGCAGCCTTGCCGTCACCAAAGACGCCGAGCGCCTGCGGCCAGGTGGAGCCGAGATAACCGGGCTGGAAAGGTTCAAGCTTGCCGAACTCGGCCAGCTGCTCACCCGCCTTGATGATGGCAGGGTCCATGAAGCCTTCGCCTTCGCCCTTGCGGGCGGCATCAAACACGGCCTGCCCGCCATTGCGCATGACGAGGTAGCTCCAGTAGAAATGGATCGGCCATTTTTCTCCGCCGCCGCCGGCAATCGGCACGATGCCCGCGTCCTTGATCTTCTTGACGGTTGCGCTGAAATCCGCCCAGGTCTTGATATCCTCGGCCTTCACACCTGCCTTGGCGAACAGTTCCTTATTATAAAAGAAGCTGACAAGGCTGACACGATAAGGCACGGCCCAGACCTTGCCGTCAAAGGACAGGCCGTCGATTGCAGACGCATTATAGGCCTGGCGCAGTTTGCCGCCATCGGCATCGAAAACCTCGGTCAGATCCTTCAGCGCACCAGTCTTAGACTGCTCCTCAAGGACGCCGCCGCCCCAGCTGTAAAAGAAGTCGGGCACGTCGTTGGATTGCAGCAGCGTCGGCAACTTCGCCTTGAAGGCCTCGTTTTCGAGGAACTGCAGTTGGATGTCGACATCGGGGTGCTTGGCCTCGTATTCCTTGGCGATCTCCTCCCAGACGGCCACGGATTTCGGGTCCAGTTCCACATGCATCCATTTTACGACCGTCGCGGCCGAGGCGCTTGCTGCGCCGAGCATGAGAGCAATACTTGTCGTTGTGGCAAAGCTTACGAGCTTGCCGCTCAGGCTTGCGCCTGCGTGCCAAATCGTCATGATGGTGATCCTCCCTGGGGATATCCTCATTTATTCCCCGATGCGGATTAATTCATATCAGGGTTCGCTCATTGTCAAGGCACAATGCCGATTTTTTGCGCTTGGCGCTTGACATACCCCACCCTCACCCCGTTATTTAATCCGTATTCCGATATAAATCGGGAGGCAACGGCATTGATCGCAGCAGGACCCCATGAAGACCGCAGACCCAGAATTGATGCGCGCGATCAACAGGCTGAGCGTGCTCGACAGCATCCGCCGGCATGGACCGATTTCCAGGGTGGAGATCAGCGAACGCACCCAGCTTTCCACGACGACCGTTTCCGCCATCACCGCTTCTCTTCTGGATGATGGGCTGATTCTCACCCGCCATCTCGGCGACATCAGGACGGAAGGTGGACGCGGAAGACCGCGCGTGATGCTGGAGCTGAACCCGGATGCCGCTCGCGTCGTGGGGGCAAAGATAGCCGCCAACCGTATGGTTTTCGTCGTCACCGATTTTTGCGGCAATGTCCTTTCCACCCTCGCTCTTCCAATCCGTGTCGATCGCCAGCCGATCGGCGTTATCGCCGATCTCGTTGAAGACGGAGTACGGCGCTGTGTGGTCGATGCGGGTCTTTCACTCGAAGATGTGGACATGGTCTGTCTTGGCCTACCCGGCGTCATCGAACATCGCACCGGCAAAATCCGCAGCAGCCCGATCCTGCGGGAGGTGAACGTCAATTTCGCCGAGGAAATGACCGCGCGGCTGAATTCGCCGACCATCATCGAAAGCGATGCCCACGCCATTACGCTCGCCCATCACTGGTTCGGCCACGCGCGTGATCTCGAAGACATGGTGCTGATTTCGCTCGAACAGACGCTTGGGCTTGGCGTGCTGCATCAAAACCAGCTGTTTCGCGGTGCCGGTGGCCTCAGCCACAATCTCGGCGACCTCGTCATCGGTCTTGCCACTGAAGGCACGGTACGGCTCGCGAGCCAGGCAGGCGAGAACGCCATTTTAGGCTCCCGCCCGGCGGATGGGCGCTTTGCCGAGGCGATCCGGCTCGGTCGCGGCATGCAGCATGCCCATGCATTGATTGCGGCGGAAGACAACGACCTCATCGCGGCCGCTTCGCGCGCCGGCGCAGCGCTCGGCCTGACGCTTGCCAATATCGTCACGTTGTTTGCGCCGCCGCGTGTCATCATCACCGGCTCCAGCCTCGAACTCGGCGAACCCTTCATCGCCAGCATTCGCGACAGCTACAACGCCGCCGTGCCGCCCTCGCTGGCCGGTGTCGCGGAGCTGGTTTTCGACGTTGCGAGCGACGAATTATGGGCGCAGGGCGCTGCGGCCGTTGCGCTCTACGAGCTTTACGAATCGCCATGGAACACCACGGGACCGGCGCTCTAACCCGCTATTTTGAGCACAGGCCCAGGCATTTCTAATTTACGGGAGGAATCATATGAACAAGGTCGGCATCGGCATCATAGGCTGCGGCAATATTTCCAGCGCCTATCTCAAGGCCATGGCGTCGTTTCCCATTCTCGACATTCGCGGTCTTGCGGATATGAACGAGGACGTGGCGAAGGCGCGAGCGGACGAGTTCGGCCTTCAGGCAATGAGCGTCGACGCGCTTTTTTCCGACCCGTCGGTGGAAATCATCGTCAACCTGACGATCCCCAAGGCACATGTGGAAGTGGGTCTGCGGGCGCTGGACGCCGGCAAACACGCCTATTCCGAAAAACCGCTGGGCATCAATTTCACCGAAGGCAAGCGCCTTGCGGATGCGGCAAAAGCAAAGGGCCTGCGAATTGGTTCGGCTCCCGATACGTTCCTCGGTGGCGGCCACCAGACGGCACGCCGGCTGATCGACGATGGCGTACTTGGTCAGCCAGTCGGCGGAACGGCCACTTTCATGTGCCCCGGCCATGAACGCTGGCACCCGAACCCCGCCTTCTATTACGAGGTTGGCGGCGGGCCAATGCTGGATATGGGACCCTATTACATCACCGATCTCGTCAACCTCTTCGGCCCGGTCGCCAAGGTGGCAGGCTTTGCCATTGCGCCACGCAATGAGCGCCTCATCACCAGCGAGCCGAAGAATGGCGAAAAAATTCCCGTTCATGTCGCCACCCATGTCTCCGGCGTGCTCGCTTTCGAAAATGGCGCTGTGGTTCAGGTCGGCATGAGCTTCGATGTAGCCGGCCACAAACATGTACCGCTGGAACTCTACGGCACGGAAGGCACGCTGATCGTGCCCGATCCCAACCATTTCGGCGGCGAGGTGCAATTGCTGAAAAAGGGCGGCGAGTTCGAGCCGCAGGCGCTGTCGTCCCCCTATGCCGACGGCAATTACCGGTCCATCGGCGTGGCGGACATGGCCCATGCCATCCGCGAGAACCGCCCGCACCGCGCCAATGGCGATCTTGCCCTGCATGTGCTGGAGGTGATGGAAGCCTTCCAGACGGCATCGGACACCGGCACCACCGTTTCCATCACCACCAAGGCGGAGCGCCCTGCCCCGCTCGAAACATCGCTGGTCGACGGCCAGCTCGGCAAATAATCCCGAGGAGGAAATAAATGCGCGAAGCACTCATCGTCTGGGGCGGCTGGAGCGGCCACGAACCGCAGGAATGCGCCACCATCGTCAAGGACATTCTGGAAGAGGATGGCTTCAAGGTCTATGTGGAGCACTCAACGGAGGCTTTTGCAGATCCTTCGGTGCATGATCTGAGCCTTGTTGTACCTATTGTCACCATGTCGAAGATCGAGAAGGAAGAAATCAAGAACCTGACGACCGCCGTCGAAAACGGCGTCGGCATTGCCGGTTTCCATGGCGGTGCGGGAGACAGTTTTCGCGAATGCGTGGAATATCAGTTCATGATCGGCGGACAATGGGTCGCTCATCCCGGCAATATCATCGACTACCATGTCAACATCACCCGCCCCGACGACCCGCTGATGGAGGGGATTTCCGATTTCCCCTATACGTCGGAGCAATATTACATGCATGTCGACCCCTCCAACGAGGTGCTGGCGACAACCAAGTTCACCGGCGACCATGCCTGGTGGATCGACGGTGTGGTCATGCCGGTGGTCTGGAAACGCAAATACGGCAAGGGCCGCGTCTTTTATTCCGCGCTCGGCCATCAGGCCAAGGAGTTTTCCGTGCCGCAGATGAAAACCATGTTCCGCCGCGGCGCCAACTGGGCGGCGCGTTGAAGCATACGTTGAGAGGCGGCCAAACAAGGCCGCCTTTTCCTTTCCTCAGCCGCGAATAATCTCTTCCGCCGCCATCGCCGCGCCCAGGACATGGTCGTCCGTGTCATGGAGACCGGAAAGCAACAGGCCGACCGGCATGCCTGCATCGCCCTTTCCGCAGGGGATGGAAACGCCGCAGAGATCGAAAAAATTGCCGATCTGGGTGTTGCGCAGAGTTTTCGCATTCATGGCGAAAAAGGCATCGTCATCATCGAGAAGCGGCGCAACCTTGGCCGCGACATGCGGCAATGTCGGCGATACCAGCAGCTCCTGCCGGTCGATCATGTTGGTAAACGCCGCCGTCATGCGTTCGCGCGCCTCGTTGATAGCGATATAATCAGGCATGGAAATATTCGCCCCGAGCTTCGTTCGCGCAACCACGCGCGGGTCCATGCGCGCCGCATCCGCACCTTCCAGCCGTATCTTGTGCAGGGCAAAGGCTTCCGCCGTCACCAGCGCGCCCTTTTCCCTGATAAGATCGAACAACTCCGAAAAAATCGGAAATGCCTGCCGCCGCACCGAAGCACCGGCGCGGACAAGACGTTCCACCGCCTGCTCGAAGGTGGTAGCCACGCCATCTTCAATGCCTTCGAAAAAGACCGTTTCCGGCACCACCAGCGCCAGGCCGGAAAGAGGCGCGCGTGTGAGATCGGCAACCGCCTTACCGCGCATGGCGGCATCCACCCAAATGGCATCCTGTACGGTGTGCGTGAGTGGCCCGAGCGAATCGAGGCTTTTCGCCAAGGGATAAACGCCGCGCATCGAATAACGGCCGCGGCTCGCCTTGTAACCGACCACGCCGTTGAAAGCGGCGGGAATACGCACCGATCCGCCGGTATCAGTGCCGATCGCCACCGGCACCAGGCCGGCAGCCACGGCGACGCCCGCACCCGACGAAGAGCCGCCCGGCAGACGGTGACCATCCGTGGAAGCAGGATTGCGCGGCGTGCCGTAATGCGGATTAATGCCGAGACCGGAAAACGCGAACTCGCTCATATTGGTGCGGCCGATGCAGATCATGCCCGCCTGTTTTAGCGACGTCACCACATCCGCGTCACGAGACGCAGGCTTATCGTCCGCAAGCACCGTCGAGCCGGCCGTGGTCGCCATGCCTTCAAGGTCAAAGAGGTCCTTCCAGGCCACCGGAATACCATCGAGCACACCCCTAGAACGACCCTCACCAATTCGTTTTGCCGCGTCTTCCGCCTCCGACATCGCCCGTGCTGCCGTCAACTCGACAAAAACGGCCTGATCGTCCCTTCCGCCGATCGCATCCAGCGTCTCTTCCACCACGACACGCGGATCGAGGTGGCCGCTCTGGAGGAGAACGGAAAGCTGCGCGATGTTTTTGCCTTTATGAGCCATGATATCTTTCCTGAAAGCAGCATGTTGCGCACAAGATGCCGTTTATCGGCCAGTTGGCAAGGCCAATCGCTGCGCTATCGATGACAGACATACCGGATCGGGAAACTTGGCGGAGATCGCAGAATTTTGGAGTTTATCCTTAACGGCTCATCTCTATCCCCCGATTTTTTCAACCTAAGGTGCAAGAGCGACACCTCTTATATAAGCTACGACTATAAAAAGAGGGATTAATTCTTAATCGCATCTAAACTTTGTTGAATTATTTAGCAGACAGCATTGAAATGCATGCCCTATAAAATTCCATAAAACAATTATAACGCGACATCGCGGGGGACTATCGCGAATGGAAGAGACTGCCTATCGCGGGACAGATAGACAGGTTGAACCGGGCCACACGCTTCGCTCGCCAACGCAGCCGGAACCAGGCCGGTTTTCGCGACGGCGCTCGCTCGCCAGCAAGATAACCCTCATATTCCTTGGCGGCGTGATTTTTTCCTATAGCATCGGCGCGCTTGTCGGCTGGTATATGTTCGTCGCCGCCGCCAGCGAGCAATGGCTCAACCAGGCCCGCGTCAATTCGCAGATCGCCAGCGCCACGCTTCGCAGCATCTATACCTATGTCAGCGTTACCGCCGATGCCGACGGGCAGGTCAACGGCATATTGACCGACAAACCCATCGGCGACGACGAATCCATTCTCGTCACCGGCTTCAACCCCAGCGACGTTCTCGCGCTTATCGGCGCACAGACCAAGAATGCCGTCTGGCTTTTCCGTTATGACGAGGCGGATTCCGGCTTCCGGCAGATCGCGGCGGCCTTCGACAACGCCACGGACGACGATGAAAAGCCGCTCGCGACCGATCCCATCTTTTCCCGCGATGCGGTCGCCGCGCGTTTTTCCACCGGTTTTGCGACCATCGGCGAATCCAGCCATTATATCGGCCTGCTGCCGATCATCAGCACGGAAACGAAGAAACCCATCGGCGCGGTCGCCGTCAGCATTGGCGGCTCGGACGCGCTTTATGGCGCGCAGCGCAAGCTGATCTATAATTCGCTCGCCGCCCTGATCGTGGTCTTGACCATCACCGGCGCACTTGTGACCGTCATCGCCCGGCATTTCCTCAAACCGGTCCCGGCGCTGGTGCAGGCGACGCTTCGGATCGCCCGCGAGGAAACGGATGTCGCCACGCCATTTCAGGAGCGGCGGGACGAAATCGGCGACATGGCTACCGCCATTGAAACGTTGCGCGAGGCGGTTCTGGAACGCGGACGCCTGCGGCAGATTCGCGATATGGCGCAGCAGCTGGAGCATATGGCCCATCACGATGCGCTGACCGGGCTGCCCAATCGCGTCCTGCTGATGAAGACGCTGGAAAACCGTCTCGAACAGCTTGCCGCGTCAGGCCAGCCGTTCAATGTCATGCTGCTCGATCTGGACCGCTTCAAGGCCGTCAATGACACGCTGGGCCACGCCGCCGGCGATTCCCTGCTGGTGGCGGTGGCCTCGCGGATTTCCGCCGTACTTGGTGAAAACGACATGGTAAGCCGTCTCGGCGGCGACGAATTCGCGATCATCCAATCGGCAAATGCCGACTGCGAGAGCGATGCCGCGATGCTGGCCGCGCGGGTAGTGCATGCCGTCTCGCGCAGCTTCAGTCTGGAAGGCAGCGATATCAGCATCGACACCAGCATCGGCATTGCCTGCGCTCCGGGCCACGGCACATCCGCCACGCAGCTTCTGCAACATGCAGATCTCGGCCTTTACCGGGCGAAATCCATGGGCTGCGGCTATTTCGTCTTTTACGAGCCCGGCATGGACATGGCGGCGCAGCACAAGCATGCGCTGGAAATAGACATGAAATCGGCACTCGAAAACCAGGAATTCGAGCTGCATTACCAGCCGGTCGTCAATCTGCAGAGCGGTCGCATCGTTGCCTATGAAGCGCTGGCCCGCTGGCGGCATAGCAAGCTTGGCCTCATCGCACCGGACCGCTTCATTGCGCTTGCCGAAGAAAACAACTTCATCAAGCCGTTGGGTGAATGGGTTCTGGGACAAGCCTGCATGGATGCCATGACATGGCCAAAGGATATCAGGCTGGCTGTCAATCTTTCCGCCGTTCAGCTCAGCAATGACGACATCGTCCCGATAGTGGACCGGGCACTTGAAACATCCGGCTTACCGGCGGAACGGCTTGAACTGGAAGTCACGGAAACGGTCATGCTGGAGCGCGACAACAGCACGCGGATCCTGAAACTGCTGAAGGAAAGGGGCGTGCGCCTCGCGCTCGACGATTTCGGCACCGGATATGCGGGGCTCAGCACGCTGACCCATGTCGCCTTCGACAAGATAAAGATCGACCGGGAATTCGTCTCCGGCCTGCCGTCCAATCCCATGTGTTCCGCCATTGTCAACACCGTCATCGACATGGCTGAACAGATCGGCCTGAAGGTTACCGCCGAGGGCGTTGAAAACAGGGAGCAGGTGGAAGCGCTTAAGCTTTCCGGCTGCGACGAAGCGCAGGGCTATTATTTTGCCGCGCCCGCCCCGCTTGCCCGTATTTTGAAGAACCGCGCCGTCATAACTTCGATCACGCAGGATGAATTCGGGGATCCCGGTCTACCGACACAGGAAACCTATTGCCCACCACAAAAAGCCATTTGAGAAACCGGCTCCCGGCCCAGAGGACATGAAATGCGTCTTTCAGTATTTTGCCTTTTCCTCGCATGCCTTGTTCCCATCACGCCCCTTCAGGCAGCAGGTGGAGGCGATACGCTTCAGCAAATTGCCAAAACCGCAAAGATCCGCATCGGCTATCGCGAGGCAGAACCGCCCTTTTCCTATCAATTGCCGAATGGTGAGGTCACCGGCTTCTCGACCGATCTTTGTCGGGCGATCAGCGAAGATATTCGCAGGAAGCTGAAGCTCGACAGGATCGAACTCGAATACGTCAAGGCGACGCCCGCGACCCGTTTCATCCTTGTCCGCAGCGGGCAGATCGATATTGAATGCGCGGCCACGACCAACAATAGCGAACGCCGCAAGATCGTGGATTTCTCCTATCCCAACTTCATGACCGCAACGCAGTTTCTCTCTCGCAAGCAGGACAATCTGAAAAGCCTTGCCGATCTCGCCGGGCGGTCCGTCACATCCTCCTCCGGCACCGTCAATATCGAGCAACTCAACGCCGTGAACCGGGCGAAGAACCTCAATATCTCTGTTATGCCGACGAAAACCAATGAGGAGGCCTTCGAACTCGTGGTTTCCGGCAAGGCTTCCGCCTTTGTCATGGATGGCATATTGCTTGCGGCGCTGGCGGCAACGTCAGAGAATCCGGACCTCTATGCGCTTTCCGAGGAAACGCTGAGCGCACCCGAACCTTATGGCCTGGTTTTCCGCCGCAACGACCCGGATTTCAAGGCGGCGGTCAATGAAAGCCTTCGGCACATTTTCACCGGGCCGGTCATTCATGGCCTTTATGAAAAGTGGTTCACCAAGCCCATTCCCCCAAACGGCATGAACCTGAACCTGCCGATGGCCGCCTCTCTGAAACAGGCGTACGAACATCCGAGCGAATACCAGGACTGAGCGCGCAAGGCGCCAACCCGTATCGATTTTCATGAAAATGTTTTGACGGATTATTTTGGCTGGAGATGCGCGATGCAGAGATCGACATTATGGCTTATGCTGGTTTTTTCAAGTCTTCTTCCCGCTCAGGCGGTGAGCGAGGACGCCCAACCGCCGACACTTGAAACCATCGCCAGAACCGGCACGATCAAGCTCGGTTATGCCGATCGCAACATCCCTTTCTCCTATCTCGGCGCCGGGACGGAGCCTATCGGTTATAGCATAGAACTGTGCCTGAGGGTGGCGGATTCCATCAAGAAAAAGCTCGGCCTGCCTGAACTGAAGGTCGAGTTCGTCAAACGCACGCCCAGCAACCGCATCATGCTTCTCAATGACGGCACGATGGACATGGAATGCGTGGCGAGCACGAATACGGAAGAAAGGCGCAAGGCCGTGTGGTTCTCCTATAGCCACTTCATCACCGGCACCCGTTATGTGGCGCTGAAATCGAGCGGTCTGAACACTGTCGCCGATCTTGCCGGGCGAACGGTGGTGGTGACGACGGGAACCATCAACATCACCCAACTCAACGTGCTCAATCGCAAATTGGGTCTGAACGTCGCGGTTTTGCAAAATGACAGCACGGAAGGCAGTTTCGACATGGTGACGGAAAACCGCGCCTCGGCATTCGTCATGGACGATATACTTCTGCGATCCTTCGTTGCCGAAACCGGCAAGCCCGAAGACTACGTCATCTCGGACGAATATCTCGCCCCGCCGCAGCCCTATGGCCTGATGCTCCGCCACGGCGATACCGGCTTCCGCGACGCCGTCAACGAGGCGCTCGGCGAAATCTATGCCAGCGGCGAAATCGAAAAAATCTACGACAAATGGTTCAACACGCCGATCCCGCCGAACGGGATAAACCTGAAACGCCCGCTGCCAGATGACCTGGAGGAAACCTTTCGCAACCCCGTCGACACGACAGCGGAATAAAAAGCCGCCCGGAGGCGGGCGGCATCCGTCTTTGGTAAAATGTCTTCAGGCAGCGCGCAGGTCAGCGCCGAGCGGGATTTCGACATCGATCTCCAGAATGGAGACATGCTCGTCGCGATCCATCTTCACATGCACCCGGTCATTGTCGATCTGCACATGCTTGGCGATGACGGCGAGAATTTCTTCCCTGAGAATGGCGACGAGATCGGAGCCCGATGACGCCCTTTCGTGGGCGAGCAGCACCTGCAGACGCTCGCGCGCAAGCGGTGCCGACTTCTGTTTGCGGAAGAGACTGAAGATGCTCATGCAGCCCTCCTTGCGAAGATCTTGGAGAAGATGCCACGCTTCTCACCCGGGATGACCACCGGAATATCCTCGCCGGACAGACGGCGAGCGGCGTCGAAATAGGCCATAGCCGGCGCGCAGCGGGCGTCCGCCAGCGTGACGGGCGCACCGACGTTCGAGGCCCGCAGCACATCCGTGCTTTCGGGAATGATGCCGAGCAGCGGAATGGAAAGGATTTCCAGAACGTCATCGACCTTCAGCATGTCGCCGCGCTCGGCGCGGGAAGCATCGTAACGCGTCAGAAGCAGGTGTTTCTCCATGCGCTCGCCGCGCTCGGCCTTCAGCGTCTTGGAATCAAGCAGGCCGATGATGCGGTCGCTGTCACGCACCGAGGAGACTTCCGGATTGGTGACGACGACGGCCACATCCGCATGGCGCATGGCCAGCGTCGCGCCGCGTTCGATACCGGCCGGGCTGTCGCAGATCACCCAGTCGAAATGTTTCTTCAGCTCGTTGATGACCCACTCGACACCTTCCGGCGTCAGATTGTCCTTGTCGCGGGTCTGCGAGGCGGGCAGCAGGAAAAGCGTCTCGAGGCGCTTGTCGCGGATCAGCGCCTGCGTCAGCTTGGCATCGCCCTGGATGACGTTGACGAGATCGTAAACCACCCGGCGTTCAGCACCCATGACGAGATCGAGGTTGCGCAGGCCGACATCGAAATCGACGACCACGACCTTCTCTTTATTCTGCGCCAGTGCGGCGCCAAGCGCTGCGGTCGAGGTGGTCTTGCCGACCCCGCCTTTGCCGGAAGTTACAACGACTACCTTCCCCATATGGCTCTCCTGTTCCTGTTCGTTTCTATATTATCAGCCGAGCTTTGCGGCCTTGATCGTATCGTTTTCCAGCCAGAGTTGAACGGGCTGGCCGCGCAGCTTGTCGTCAATGTCTTCGGCAACCTTGTAGACCCCGTCGATGGCCAGAAGCTCCGCTTCGAGCTTGCGGCAAAAGATGCGCGCCGAGACATTTCCAAGCGAACCGGCCATGGCGCGACCGCGCAGGGCGCCGTAAATATGCACCGAGCCGCCAGCGATGATTTCCGCCCCCGAGGCGACCGAGCCGATGACCGTCACGTCGCCCTCGGGAAACATGATCGACTGGCCGGAGCGAACCGGCTCGTTGATGACCAGCGACTGCACCACGGCCCTGACCTCACCGGCAGCGCGCGGCTTTTCCTCCGGCAGTTCGGCGGCGATGGCGACCGGCTCAACCTCGACATCGGAAGCGGGCTTTCCGCCCTTCAGCGACGGCGGCATACCCGGCTCGATCATCGAGGGGCGAACGCCCTCAATACCCATGATGCCGACATTGCGCTCCGTCAGCGCCGCCAGCAGCTCCTTCAGCCCCGCCTTGTCGAGCGACAGTTCCGACACATCCAGGACCACCGGACGCGAGAGGAAGAAGCCCGCCGAACGGGCGGCAAGATCATCCAGCCTTTCCAGCCATTGATCGACCGGAGATTCGGGAGACAGCACGACTGCGAGGAAGGAGCGGCCTTTGATACGGATCGAACGCTGGTCTGTTAGCACTTTGGTCATCTTGGTAAACAAATCGTTGACAATTAGGTACCTCGAATATGGTTAACAAATGGTTAACGCCGCACCTAAATGGACGAAAGCGTTAAGAAAATTCCCTTGTGAATTTCTTTTAAAGGAACTTTCAAAAACCGTGCCACCCCTTTGATTACACAACATTCTGAACCCTATGAACGCTCATGATGACATGCCATCCTTGCAGGAGGCTGACTTGGGGTCATGTCGGGCGTGTTCTGGACCGAGCCCGCGCCCGCCGCGTGTTTTAGCGGAATCATGGTTGCCCGATTCTGATACAACGTCGCCTACCTTCCCTTACGCCTTCATCGACCACTCCTTCGGAAAATCGATTCCGTTAAGTCTCCATATAAGATAGACACGGGCTGCCCCGACAGTTTCAACGGAAGAATGAGATGCACAGCAAAGTCCCCCAGCAGAACCGTATATTTTCGCAAGACTTTGGGGCCTTCCTGTTCGACATGGATGGAACGCTCGTCAATTCGATCGCCGTCGTCGAGCGCGTCTGGCGGGAATGGGCCGTCGCGAATGGCATCGAGCCAGACGCCTTTCTTCAGCGCATTCACGGCATGCGCGCCTCCGAGGTCATCCGTCGCGAAGCGGTTCCCGGCCTTGATATCGACGCAGAAGCCGACATGATATTACGTGCCGAAATGGACGATGTGGATGGCATCATCCAGATACCGGGTGCGGCAGAATTTCTTGCGACCTTGCCGGCAAGTAAATGGGCCATCGTCACCTCGGCTGTGCGCGAATTGGCTGAACGCCGGCTTGCTGCCGCGGGCATCACCCCTCCGGCCGTCATGATCTGTGCAGACGATGTGGTCAACGGCAAGCCCGATCCTGAAGGTTACCGCAAGGCCGCTGACAGGTTGGGTGTCGCCCCGGAAATGTGCGTTGTCTTCGAGGATGCACCCGCAGGCATTGAGGCTGGAGAGCGAATGGGGGCTGCGGTCGTGGTGATTAACGTCACCCACTCCCACCCGATGGAAACCTCTCATCTTTCCATTGGCGGATATGGCGAGGTGAGCGCGGTCATCGGGGAGAACCGCAACCTGAGGCTGACGAGCAATAAAGCCTGAAAAAGCCATTTCCATATAACAGCAGACTTTTGCAAAGCGGCTAATTGACAGCCCGGCATAAATGCGTCCTAATGAAATTGGTAAGACCATCTTACCGCTTGCGCGAATGGGGGGAGACCTTCGCGCTGGGAGGATATCATGTTTGTGGCTCTTGAGCCGCGCCGCCTTTACCGGTTGGTCGCGGAACAAATTCGTTTGCTCATCGAAAGCGGGGAACTGACCGAAGGCCAGCGCCTGCCGGCGGAACGGGATCTTGCCGAACGCTTCGGCGTATCGCGGCCGACGGTCCGCGAAGCGCTTATCGTTCTGGAAGTGGAAGGCCATATCCATATCCGCATGGGTTCGGGCGTTTATGTCAGCGCAGCCGGCAAGCAGGCCAAGGAAAAGCCACCGGTGCCGGATGCGCATGGGCCATTCGAAATCCTGCAGGCGCGCTGCATCATCGAAAGCGCAATTGCGGAGGAAGCGGCAAGGCTTGCCAAGCCGGAATGCATCGCCAAGCTCGATGATATCATCGAACGCATGGCCGGCGCGCTCGACAGCTCGCCACAGGCACTCAATTTCGACAGGGCCTTCCACACCGCCATCGCCGATATCATCGGCAATTCGGCACTCAATCGCTTTACCGGCCTGATTTATGACGAGCGTAGCCTGTCACCCTTTTTCGAAAAGCTCGCCAGCTATTTCGAGGGGCCGCATACATGGAACCTTGCCGTTCAGGAACACCGCGCAATCCGCGACGCTATTGCCGCCAACGACCCGGAAGGCGCGCGTGAGGCGATGCGGCAGCATCTGATGCTGTCGCAAAAGAGATTTTCCGAGAGTTTCGGGGAGGAAACGATCGGAGAAGAGTGACCGCGCCGCAACCGGCGACGGGAAAAATGAGAAATCTGGCTTTAATTCGGGAGGAGTTAAGAATGAAAATCAGATTGTCGACTTTGATGGGTGCAACAGCCGCCATCCTGCTTTCCGCGCTCGCGGCGCAGGCGCAGACCGCGCTCAAATGGGCGCATGTCTACGAAACCTCCGAGCCGTTCCACACGGATTCGGTCTGGGCTGCGGAAGAGATCGCCAAACGCACGGACGGCCGCTACAAGATCGATGTGTTTCCGGCCTCGCAGCTTGGCAAGGAAGCAGATATCAACCAGGGCCTGAAACTCGGCACCGTCGATATCATCATTTCCGGATCGAGCTTCGCGGCGCGTGACTACAAGCCGATCGGCGTCACTTACTTTCCTTATATCTTCCGCGATCCGAGCCATCTGATCGCCTATACCAAGAGCGATGTCTTCAAGAAGCTCGCGAAAGGCTACGAGGACAAGACCGGCAACCACATCGTCGCCGTCAGCTATTATGGCACGCGTCATACAACCTCCAACCGGCCGATTGAAAAATGCGCCGACATGGCAGGGCTGAAAATGCGCGTTCCCGATGTGCCTGCCTATCTGGCCATGCCGCGCGCCTGCGGCGCCAATACGACGCCGATCGCCTTTGCGGAAGTTTATCTGGCGCTTCAGAACGGCACCGTCGAGGCTCAGGAAAACCCGCTGACGACAATCGAGGCGAAGAAGTTCTACGAGGTGCAGAAGAACATCGTTCTGACCGGTCATATCGTTGACCATCTCAACACGCTGGTTTCCAAAACACGCTGGGCGAGCCTCTCGGATGAGGATAAAAAAATCTTCACCGAAGTGATGCAGGAAGCCGCGGCCCGCACGACGAAGACAATCGAAGCCCGTGAAAAGGCGCTCGTTGATGAGTTCAAATCGAAAGGCATCACCGTCGCGGACGTCGACAAGGCCGACTTCGAGAAAAACGTGGTCGAAAAGGTGAAGCTTGAAGATTTCGGTTACGAAAAGGCCGACTGGGAAGCCATCCGCGCCATCAAGTGATGTTTGAGCCTATCCCGGCGCCATTTCCGGCGTCGGGATATCGCCGACCGAGACCCACTGGAGTTCCAGCCAATGACTGACAAGCAGCACGCGCCCGTCAGCGTGGAAGAAATGGCGCATGCCTTCGAGGAAGAAAACAGCCCTGTCGATCTTTCACCCTATGCGGTGGAAGACTGGATAACGCTTGCCGTCTTCTGGGGCATGGGCCTTTGTGTTTTCCTGCAATTCTTCACCCGTTACGTATTGAACGACAGTTTCGCTTGGACGGAGGAGATTGCCGCCAATTGCCTCGTTGTCGTCGTCTTCCTCGGCTCGGTCATGTGCGTGCGCATGTTCCGCCATATCCACGTCGACCTGATCTACCGCTTCGTGCCGAAACGCGTCGGGCGGATTCTGGAGCTTATTGTCGATCTCGTCGCCATTGGTTTTTTCGCCTACATCACCTGGCTGATGTGGCGTTATCTGGAAATCGTCGGCGATGAGCGCATGGTCACGGTCGATCTGCCGCGCGGTATCGTCTTTTATACCGTTTTCGCCGCTTTCGCGCTGATGTTCCTGCGTGCCCTGCACAATTTCATCAAGGACATCACCGGCAAAAAAACCGTGCGTGAAAAGGCTCAGGAAGCCGTCAGCACACAGGGAATTTAGGCCATGCTCCTGCTTATCGGTTCATTTCTTCTGCTTCTCATTATCGGTACGCCCGTCGCCGTGTCGATGGCCGTCAGCTCGCTGCTTTATCTTGTGCTTTATGGTGTTGCCCCCGATATCATCGCAGCCCAGCGCATGATTGCCGGCGTCGAAAGTTTTCCGCTCATCGCCGTTCCCTTCTTCATCCTCGCCGGCAATCTGATGAACATCGCCGGGGTGACGAGCCGCATTTATCGCTTCGCGCTGGCGCTCGTCGGATGGATGAAGGGCGGCCTGGCGCAGGTCAATATCATCGGCTCTGTGGTTTTTTCCGGTATGTCAGGCACCGCGCTCGCCGATGCCGCCGGCATCGGCACAATCGAGATCAAGGCGATGAAGGATCATGGTTATCCGGTCGATGCGGCTGTCGGCGTCACCGCCGCCTCGGCGACGCTTGGCCCGATCTTCCCGCCGTCCTTGCCCTTTGTCATCTACGGCATGATGGCCAATGCCTCGATTGGCGCGCTGTTCATGGCCGGCGTCATTCCCGGCGTGGTCATGACCGCGCTGATGATGCTGACAGTCTATATTTTTGCCAAACGCAAAGGCTGGGGCTCCGACACGCCCTTCGAACTGAAGCAGCTTCTTTCCGCCTCCATGGAAGTGGTGATCGTCTTAAGCTTCCCGGTCGCTGTCTATCTGATGATCCTTGCCGGACTGTCGATCAATATAGCGGTCCTTATCGGGCTCGCCGTGCTCGTCGCGCTCGACTGGTATTACGATTTCTCCGCCGTGATGGCGCTGATGACGCCGGTATTGTTGATCGGCGGGATGACGATGGGCTGGTTCACGCCAACCGAAGCGGCGGTCGCCGCGGTTCTCTGGTCCCTCTTCCTTGGGCTGGTGCGCTACCGCACCATGACCTTCAGGACATTGGCCAAGGCAAGCTTCGACACGATAGAAACCACGGCGTCGGTTCTCTTCATCGTCACGGCGGCGTCGATCTTCGCGTGGCTGCTGACCGTCAGTCAGGCGGCCCAGATGTTCTCGGACTTCATGTTCGCGATGACCGATAATTGGTGGACCTTTCTCATCATCGTCAACATCCTGCTCCTGGTGGTCGGCGCCTTTCTAGACACCATTGCCGCCATCAGCATTCTGGTGCCGATCCTGATGCCGGTCGCCGCCCGTTACGGCATCGACCCCGTCCATCTCGGCCTGATCGTGACGCTGAACCTGATGATCGGTCTTTTGACCCCGCCGGTCGGCATGGTGTTGTTCGTGCTGTCGCGCATTTCGAAAATGTCGGTGGAGCGCACCACGCTCGCCATCCTGCCATGGATGATCCCGCTTTTGGTGGCGCTCGCGCTGATCACCTTCATTCCGTCGGTCACACTCTGGCTGCCGACCCAGCTCGGCCTCATCCGCTGAGCGGACTGAAACTGCGCGGTCCGCGCCGCGCAGTTTCTTCGACACTCCACGCATTCGAAAGGATTTCGTCATGCAGACACGCGTTGCACGCCTGTACGGCCAGAAGGACATTCGCGTCGAAATGCAGGACCTTCCCGCACCGGGACCCGGCGAAGTGCTGCTTGCCATGGCGGCGGGCGGCATCTGCGGTTCCGATCTCCACTATTATCAGGATGGCGGCTTCGGCCCGGTCCGGGTGCGCGAACCGATCATCTGCGGGCATGAGGCGTCCGGTCATGTGCGGGCGCTGGGAGACGGCGTCAGCGGGCTTGCCATTGGCCAGCTCGTCGCCGTCAATCCCTCCCAGCCTTGCGGCCATTGCCATTTCTGCCTGAAGGGCCAGCCGATCCATTGCCTTGAGATGCGCTTCATGGGCAGCGCCATGCGCCTGCCACATGAACAGGGCATGTTCCGCGACCGGCTGGTAGTTCCGGCAAAACAATGCGCGACATTTTCAGACGAGACCTCACCGGCAGAAGCCGCCTGCACCGAGCCGCTCGCGGTGTGCCTGCATGCCGTGGCCCAGGCCGGCGACCTGAAAGGTGCAAACATACTCGTGACGGGCACAGGCCCCATCGGTCTGTTGACCATCGCGGCCGCCCGCCATGCCGGTGCGGCCACCATTGTCGCCACCGACCTCACCGACGCAGCGTTGGAACGCGCTCCCGCCATGGGCGCCGACCGCACGATCAATGTCGCGAAAGACGCCGAGGCGCTTTTGCCCTATCAGGACAATAAGGGTTATTTCGACGTCATTTTCGATTGCTCCGCCGCCGGTCCCGCGCTCCGCAGCGCCTTCGCCTGCGTGCGCCCCCGCGGCACCATCGTGCAGGTGGGTGTGACCGGTGACATTACCATCCCGCTCAATGCGCTGGTGGGAAAAGAAATCCTCTGGCGCGGCTCGCAACGCTTTCATGAGGAATTCGCCGTCGCAGCGGGGCTGATCTCCTCCCGCAAAATCGATGTACGGCCGATCATTTCCCACAGCTTCCCGCTTGGTGAGGCGAAAGCGGCATTCGAACAGGCCGGGGACCGCTCCGCCGCCTGCAAGGTGCAGCTGACATTTTCCGCAGACTGACATTTGAGGATCAAAGATGAGACATACATGGCGCTGGTTCGGTCCGGTCGACAAGGTCACGGTTCAGGATGCGGCTCAGGCGGGCGCGGAAGGCATCGTCAGCGCGCTGCATCACATCCCCACCGGCGATGTCTGGCCGGTGGACGAAATCACCAAACGACATGAAGCAATCAAGACGGGTGGGCTTTATTGGGACGTGGTGGAAAGCGTGCCGGTTTCCGAGGATATCAAGACCCAGACCGGCGACTGGAAAAACCATATCGCCAACTGGCAGGAAACGCTGCGCCGTCTCTCCGCCTCCGGCATCCGCACCGTTTGTTATAATTTTATGCCGGTGCTGGACTGGACCCGCACCGACCTGCGCTGGGAAACCAGACATGGCGCAAGGGCGATGCGTTTCGATCTTGCCGATTTCGCCGCTTTCGACATTCATATTCTGAAACGCCCTGACGCAAAGGCCGATTATCCGGACTGGCTGCTGGAGGAAGCGGTAAAACGTTTTGCCGAGATGCCGGATACGAAGATCGCCGCGCTCGGTCGCAATATCGGTGCCGGTCTGCCGGGCTCGGCGGATGGTTACACGCTCGCCCAGCTTCTGGAGAAACTGCGTTCCTATCACGGCATCGACCGCGAAAACTTGCAGCAGAATCTGGTCGACTTTCTCTCCGAGGTGACGCCGGTTGCCGAGGAGGTGGGCATCAACATCTGCGCCCATGGCGACGATCCGCCGTGGCCGCTGCTCGGCCTGCCGCGCATTCTGTCAACGGAGGCGGATTACGCCCATATGCTGTCTGAGGTCGACAGCCGCGCCAATGGCGTGACGCTGTGCACCGGCTCCCTCGGGGCGCGCGCCGATAACGATCTGCCCTTCATCGCCGGCCGTTTTGCCGACCGCATCCATTTTGTGCATCTTCGCAATGTGACGCGCGATACCGATACCGTTCCCTGCTCCTTCTTCGAGGACGAACATCTGGAGGGCGGAACCGATATGGTCGCCGTCATCGCCGCACTCGTCACCGAAGAGGCCCGTCGCCGGGCGGAGGGCCGCGACGACCATACCATTCCGATGCGGCCCGACCACGGTCAGGAAATACTCGACGACCTGACGCGCGGCGCTCAGCCCGGTTACCCCGCCATTGGCCGGCTGAAGGGGTTGGCTGAGCTGCGTGGTATCGAACGCACGTTATCGCACAGCCATTTCGGGCTGGCGGGTGGGACACGCTGAACAATGTTCCCGGCTGTAGGCGTTCCGTCAGCCTGCAGCCAGCCGCGCCCTGAACAGCAGGTAGGAAAAAGTCGTGAGCCCGCCGGCAATGACGCCGGCGGCTTTCACGATAGCGTCCATCAGATGCGGATGGCGGGTGGGCGAGAGGAATTGCAGCGCCTCGATACCGAAAGCCGCCGCAATGCCTGCCACGATAATCGCCAGCCAGTAACGCGGATAGGCGAGCACGAAAGCGGCAGAACAGAAGGCGAAGGCCGCGGCGCGGTCCAGGCCCACCGTCGTCAGCGTGTGCGGACGAAAACCGATAGGGCAAACTGTAACGATCAAGATCAGCAGAAGAACCGACCAGGCGACATATTTCGGAAATCTATTTGTCATCATGACGTCACAATAAAGCGCCGTACGTGTAAACGGAAGCGGGTCTTTTTCACGCTTCGCCCCATTAATCACACTTTTTGGTCAGATAGTTGAAAAACCGGCTTTCGCTCAGGCCCCACACGGGCTAAGGCAGATGGCAACCGGGCGAGGATCGCGGCTGATGGCGTTTTATGCCGTCGCCTTTCGGTGCAACGTCACGGTGTCGGGTGGATTTTCCACACAGGATCAGATTTTCAGGGAAGAGCACAATGAGTTTCAAGCCGCACGGCAAACATCTGGTTGCAGGAGAATGGGTCGCAACGGAAGCAAAATTCCGCAGCGAGCCTGCACATGGCGAAGCTTTCGATTTTTCGGTCGGCACCGTCGATCTGGTGAATGCAGCCTGTGAAGCAGCCGAAGACGCCTTCTGGAGCTATGGTTACACCACCCGCGAAGAACGCGCCGCATTCCTCGATACCATCGCCGATGAGATTGAAGCCCGCGCCGACGCCATCACCGAAATCGGCTCGTCCGAAACTGGTCTGCCCGCCGGACGCCTGCAGGGCGAGCGTGGCCGCACCGTTGGCCAGTTGCGTCTTTTCGCGTCGCATATCCGCAAGGGCGACTATCTCGACCGTCGCCACGACGAAGCGCTGCCGGATCGCCAGCCGCTGCCGCGCCCGGATATCCGCCTGATGCAGCGCCCGATCGGACCTGTCGCCGTTTTCGGCGCGTCGAACTTCCCGCTCGCCTTCTCCACGGCCGGTGGTGACACCGCAGCGGCTCTGGCTGCCGGTTGCCCCGTCGTCGTCAAGGGCCACTCCGCCCATCCCGGCACCGGTGAAATCGTTGCCGAAGCGGTTCTCGCCGCCGTCAAGAAGCACAATCTGCATCCCGGCGTCTTCTCGCTGATCCAGGGCGGCCGCCGCGATGTCGGTTCCGCTCTTGTTCAGCATCCGCGCATCAAGGCGGTCGGCTTCACCGGTTCGCTCGCCGGCGGCCGCGCGCTGTTCGATCTCTGCGCCCAGCGCCCCGAGCCGATCCCCTTCTTCGGAGAGCTGGGTTCGGTCAACCCGATGTTCCTGCTGCCGGAAGCGGTTGCCAACCGCGGCGAAGCCATTGCCAAGGGCTGGGCCGGTTCGCTCACCATGGGTGCGGGCCAGTTCTGCACCAACCCGGGCATTGCCGTCATTCTCTCCGAGCAGGCGGATGCGGTTGCCGAGACTGCCCGTGCGGCACTTTCTGAAGTTGGCCCGCAGGTCATGTTGACCGACGGCATCGCTGCCGCCTATCGTGATGGCCGCGACCGCATCGCTGCCGGCAACGGCGTGCGCGACGTTCTGACCACCACCTGCAACCTGCGCAATGCGACGCCGTACCTGTTCCGCGTTTCGGGCAAGGATTGGGTTGCCAACCATGCACTTGCAGAAGAGGTCTTCGGACCCCTCGGCCTGATCGTGACGGTTGATAGCGCGGAAGAAATGCTTGAAGTCGCCAAGAGCTTCGAAGGCCAGCTGACCGCCACCCTGCATCTCGACGCAGGTGACGCCGAACTCGGCCGCAAGCTGCTGCCGATCCTCGAGCGCAAGGCCGGCCGCGTTCTCGCCAACGGTTTCCCGACCGGCGTGGAAGTCTCCGAAGCCATGGTTCACGGCGGCCCCTACCCGGCTTCCACGAACTTCGGCGCAACTTCGGTCGGCACCATGTCGATCCGTCGTTTCATGCGCCCGGTTTCCTACCAGAACATCCCTTCGGACGTTCTGCCTGAGGATATCCGCTAACAACAAGGGGAAGGCGCTTCCGCGCCTTCCCCTTTCATTTTCGATCCAGCAATCTCAGGCTGACTGGATAGCCTTAATCTTGTCGATGCCGCCGACTGTTCCGGCAAAATCCCGCCACACATCCTGCGCACCCTTGCGCCATTCATCCAGTGCTTCCGGCTGCAGCACCGTGCCGCCCTTGGAGAGCGCTAGCTCAACGGACTTCGTTTCGTCTTCGACGATCAGCTGGTTGAAATATTGTGCGCCCTCGCTGGAGGCTTCCGAAAGAACCTTCTTTTCTTCGTCATCCAGCTGGTTCCAGAAGGTCGCGCCGTAATAGACGACACCCGAGGCCCAGATATGGCCTGTTTCCGTCATATAGGGAACGACTTCGTAAAGCTTGAAGCCGGCATAGGCGGACTTGGTGAGGTCCATGGCGTCGGCCACACCGGTCGCCAGCGCATTATAGGTCTCGGTGATCGGAATACCGACCGGCGTGGTGCCGAAGGCGCTCCACAATCTGGTGTGCAGCGGGCTCTGGATGACGCGGATTTTCTTACCCTTCAACTGTTCCGCGCGGGTCACAGGCTCCTTCGCCAGAAGATGGCGAGCACCGTAATTGATGAAATCGGCGGCAATGAATTGCTGCGCGGCAAGTTTTGCCTTCAGCTCTTCGCCGGTCTCGCCCGTCACCACCTTGCGCACATGCTCACTATTACGGAACAGGAAAGGCAGATCGAGGATCTGCAGTTCCGGCACCCAGCCTGACAGGGAAGAGACGGTGGAGAGGCTGGCCTGAACCGAACCGAGGCGAATGTTTTCCGCCACTTCCTTCTCACCACCCAGAGCACCGCTTTTGACGATGTTGAAACGGAAACGGCCAGGCAATTTCGCCTCCACCAGCTGGCTGATCCTGACCCAGATTTTCGTCTCCGGCTTGTCGTCGGCAAATAACGACGCAACCGTGAGGCTGCGGGTTCTGGCATGCGCCGGGCGCACCAGACCAGGTGCGGCAAGCGTCGCGACGCCGAGAGCGGAGAGTTTGAGGAAATGACGGCGGTCGATAAAGGTCATGACGAAAACCCTGACTTAGAAGACTATGGCCCAGACACATAACATGGCAAGGGCGACGAGAAGCGAGACGAGATAGGGAATGACCGCCCGGAAAAGCGCTGTCGCCGGAATGCGGGTGACGCCGCTGACCACGAAGATAAGCATCCCGAGCGGCGGCGTCAGGCCATGGATCATCAGATTGACCACAAGAATGACACCGAAATGGATGGGATCGATGCCGGCCGCGACGGCAGCAGGCAGCAGGATCGGCCCGAACAGCAGGATGGCAGCACCAATATCCAGCACCAGACCGACGACAAGCAGAATGAGGTTGGAGAGCAGAAGCACCGCGATCTTGCTGCCGCCGAGCAAAGTGACGAAGTCCGTGACAAGGCCGGAGACATTGTCGACCGCCAGCAGGAAGGCGAAAGGCCCCGCCGTGCCGATCAGAAGACCGATGGCCGCCGCCTCACCCGCCGACTGTCGGAAGGTCGCGAAAATGCGGCCCGCGCCCAGCCGGTAACCGAAGCCGAGAAGCAGCGTATAAAGTGCGGCAAGGGCGGCGGCTTCCGTGGTGGTGACGATGCCGATGCGAATACCGACTACCACAATTACGCCAAGACCGAAGGCTGGTATGGCGGCGACGGCCGAGCGCCAGCGCTCAGCCCCCGTCGCGCGCGGCAAGGTATCGTCGCTGCGCACGCTGAAATGGATCGCCACGCCGAGGCAGGCTGCCATCAGCCCGCCGGCGAAGAAGCCGCCGACCAGCAGCGAACCGACCGAAAGATTGGTGGCCGTGGCGAGGATGAGAAAAGCGATGGAGGGCGGAATGACATTGTCCAGCACGGAAGTGGCGGCGATGATCGCGCCGGCCTGCGCCGGCGGATAGCCGTGTTTGACGAGTTCCGGCTGGAAGGTGGACGCGCCGAAGGCGGCATTGGCGACAGATGAGCCGGATGCGCCGGAAAACAGCACGCTGGTCAGAAGCGTCGTCTGCGCCAGACCTGCCCGGCGGTGACCGACGACGGAGGCAGCGAAACGGACGAGCTGACTGGCAACACCGGATATCGTCAGCAGGCTCCCTGCCAGCAGGAAGAAAGGAACGGCAAGCAGCAGGAATTTCGACATGCCGGTTACCGTCGACGAAACGATGGCCGGCTCCGGCAAGGTGCTGCCGAAGGCGATCGCCACATAGGCGGCGGTAAGGAAGGCGTGGGCAAGCGGCGCGGCCAGCACCAGCCCCGCAGCCGCCGTCAACGCCAGAAACAGGCTCGGCGGCAGGTTCGTATCAATGAAGAGTTGCGGCAGGCTGACATAGGCCACGGCAGCGATGGCGAGAGATGCGAGAACGGCAAACGCCTTGCCTTCGCTGACACGCTGAAGCGCCAGATAAAGAAGGATCAGCACGCCGCCTGCACCGAGAAAGCCGAAACGCACCCATTCCGGCAGGCCGAGTGTAGGCGACGTGCCGCCCAGCATCGCCGCGATCTGCACACCGCCGAAGACAAGAATGAGTGCGGCGACGAAAGAAAAGGCATCTGCGAGAATTTCGGTCGCCGCGCGAAATCGTTGCGGAAGGAACCGCACGAAGACATCGAGCCGCATGGCAAGCGCGCTTTTGAGGCTGAGCGGCGCGCCGACCGCGATCATGGCGACATTCAGCCATATGCCGAGATCTTCCGAACCGATGAAGCCGGTGTGAAAGAGATAACGCAGGATGACATTGACCAGAACCACCACGAGCAGCGCGGCGAGAAGCGCGGCGGCAACCGCACCGAGCGCACTGTCGAAGCGCGACAGAGTTGTCGCGGCCACCCTCTCGAAGCTATAGCGCCCCTGTTTTTCCAGTATCGCCATCCGGCTGCCTTTCGCGCGTCATCCCTGCTGCACGGCCAGAAGCGGTATAGAAAAATGCTCGCACCTGTAAAGCTTCCGAACGAGAGAATCGAACTATCTGCCGGTGCGAACGGGAAAACGCTGCTGAAGACGCCCGATCCGTCAGCAGGCAACAAGATGGCCAGGCGAAACCTCACGATACTGCCGTGGCGTAACGACATGATCGACCGCGCGGATCGGGCTTTTCAACTCGTCATTCGCAACGCCGCGTCGTGTATTGCGACGGCCCGGGTCCGGCACCGGCACTGCCGCCATCAGCTTGCGGGTATAATCGTGCTGCGGGTTGTCGAAGACAGCCGCACGCGGACCGATTTCGACAATCTCGCCCAGATACATCACCGCGACACGATGGCTGACGCGTTCCACCACCGCCATGTCATGGGAAATAAACAGAAAGGCGAGATCAAGGCTTTGCTGCAGATCCAGCATCAGATTGATGACCTGCGCCTTGATCGAAACATCCAGCGCCGAAACGCTTTCGTCAGCAACGATGACCTTCGGTTGCAATGCCAGCGCGCGGGCGATGCAGATGCGCTGGCGCTGGCCGCCGGAAAATTCATGCGGGTAACGCGCAGCCATATCTGGCGAGAGACCAACCTTCCCCAGCATGTCCGCCACCACATCTCTCGCCTCGCGGGCGCTTCCCATACGGTGCTCGAGAAAAGGTTCGGCAATCGCCGCGCCTACCGTCATACGCGGATTGAGTGAGGCGAAGGGGTCCTGAAAAATCATCTGAACCGTCTTGCGCATGTCTCGCATGCCCGTCTTGTCGAGCGCGAGAATGTTTTCGCCGTTGACCTCGACCGAACCCGCATCCGGCTCAATAAGCCGCATGATGGCGCGGCCGGTGGTGGACTTACCGCAGCCGCTTTCTCCAACCAGGGACAATGTTTCCCCGGCCCTGAGATCGAAGGACACGTTTTCCACCGCATGTACGCGGCCGCTGAGCCTCCCCAGAAGACCGGAGTGAATGTCGAAACGCTTGGTCAGCCCCTCAACTTTGAGAACGGGCGGTGCAGCGGCGTTGACGGTGTCGGCGGGGCGCGCCGGCTCCTGCGTTTCCCCGGTGGTGGTGTCGACGATGGGAAAACGGAGCGGTCTTTCCTCGCCTTTCATCGAGCCCAGAACGGGAACTGCGGACAGAAGCGCCCGAGTATAGGGATGTTTGCCGCGATGGAAGATATCGGCCGTCGCGCCGACCTCCACCTGCTCGCCACGATACATGACGACGGTGCGGTCGGCGATTTCCGCCACCACGCCCATATCATGGGTGATGAACAGGACGGAGGTGCCCTCCTCTTCCTGAAGCGTCTTGATGAGATCAAGAATCTGGCCCTGAATCGTGACATCGAGTGCCGTTGTCGGTTCGTCGGCAATCAGCAGCTTCGGCCGGGACGCCAGCGCCATGGCGATCATCACGCGCTGGCGCATGCCGCCGGAAAAGCGATGCGGATATTCATCGAAACGCGAGGCGGCGGAAGGGATACGAACCTTTTCGAGCAGACGGACCGTCTCTGCCCGCGCATCCGCTTTCGACATCGGTTGATGGCACAACAGAGCTTCGGAAATCTGGTCACCGATGGTGAAAAGCGGATTGAGGCTGGTCATCGGCTCCTGAAAGATCATGGCAACCTCGTTGCCCCTGACCCGCCGCATGGCGTCCTCGGAAAGGGAGAGCAGGTTGCGACGCCCAAGCAGGATTTCACCCTGAACCCTGCTGCTTTCCCGATCCAGCAGCCGCATGATGGAGAGCGATGTCACGCTCTTGCCCGAGCCGCTTTCGCCGACGATCGCGACGGTCTCGCCCGGACCGACATCGAAGGAAATATCACGCACCACCGGTTTCCAGCCGCCATCCACGTGAAATGACGTGGTGAGATTACGGACGGAGAGCACGGCATCTTCGGCACCAAGCGGTGCTGACTGCGGCATGGTCATGATCGTTCCCTTTTCTTTATTCTGGTTGCAATGCTTGGGCGGGCGGTTGCCCCGAGTTTCTTCTCCCCGCCGGGGAGAAGGTGGCCCGAAGGGTCGGATGAGGGGGCACCGTTTCCGAAATCCGGCAAGGGCGCCCCCTCATCCCGCTGCCGCGACCTTCTCCCCCTCGGGGAGAAGAAACTCGCGGCACCCGCTCGCTTAATCAGTCCGGCCAGCGCAGCATGCCGTCGAAACGGTGGCGGCTGCGGTCTTCGAACGGCGTTGCAATCACCTCGTTGGAGGCGCGCGCCCTATCCAGCTCTTCCGTCAGACGCGCAGCCACGATGGTTTCCTGGCCCGGATGCAGGTTGCAGGGGTCGAGATAGAAATAGCGGTGTTCCACCTCATGATCGCGGGTAATGATGGGAGGATTGCCTTTCGCAAGTGCCGTCGTCAGGTCCCAGGCGGTGATATGCGCTTCTTCGGCATCGATGATGACGCGCAGCCGGTCGAGCGGGTTGTTGGTCGGATCAGGCTCGATCAGCGCCGTCACGCCGGGGCGCCCGTCCAGCGTCCTTTTCCAGAGGTTGAGATAGCCGGTTTCGCGCTCGCGAATGCCGGCATGATCGCGCTTCTCCCACGCTTCCAGCGCCGCCATGACGCCATAGATGCTTTCCTTGCCGACCTTCATGCCGCGACCGACGCCCATATTCTGCAGGAAGGCGTTGCGCACGAGCTCCTTTTTGCCGGTGACGATGCCGGAAGTCGGGCCGCCGAGGAACTTGTGGCCGGAATAGAGCACCACATCCGCGCCAGTGGCCAGAAACAGCTTCAGATCATATTCGGAGGCCGCATCCACGATGACGGGCACACCCTTGGCATGGGCGATCTCGACGAATTCGGAAAGATGCAGCAAGCCATAATCAACGACGTGATGCGAGACGACATAGACCGCCGCCGCCGTCTTTTCGGTGATGGCGTTTTCCATGTGGAAACGGTGGGTCGATGTCGCCTGCCCGATGAGCACCACCTTGCCGCCGCCAAGCCGGATCGCCTGATCCACCGGCGCGCCATAGCTCACCACATGGCCCATCTGCACCAGAACCTCGTTCTTTTCCGGGGTCACGTCAGGCAGCTTTTCGATGGCCAAGAGATTGTTGCCGGTGATCGCGCCCGCCACCGCAAGGCTGATGCCGGACGAGCAGGAGGCCGTGACAAAACCGGCCTCGCCGCCCGTCAGCCTTGCAATGATCGCACTCGCCTTGCGTTGCAGATCATTGATCTCGACGAATTGTGGCAGGATGTCCGCCATGGCCTGAACGGCCTCGGGAACGACAATCGATGCGCCGAGCGAGGTCATGGTGCCCGAGACGTTGATGACCGGGCGAAGGCCGATCCTGCTTCTGATATCCTCGGTCATGCATTTCTCCTGTCCTTTGCGATGCGATGGGCATCGACACATATGCCATAATAATGTAATAGCTTCTCAAAATTCATGAGGAGCCAAAATTGGACGCCCATAAACTGGACGAAACGCCTTCAACCGCCCTGTCCGACGCCGCCGAAAACGCGAACGCGAAGGCGGCCAAGCGCTCGCGCGTCAGCGGCATCGACCGCGCTCTTCAGGTGATTGATTATCTTTACGAAACCGGTTCTCCCGCCGGTGCTTACGCGATTGCCAAGGCCATCAAGGCGCCGCTTTCCACCGTCTATGTCATCATCGACGATCTCGTTGAAAAGAACATGCTGGCGCGCAATGCCGATGGCAACATCTGGCTTGGCGCGCGGCTTTACCATTATGGCCTTGCCTATGCCCGTTCGCTGGATTTCATGGGTGTCGCCACCCACGAAATGCACGATCTGTGCCGTCATGCGGGCGAGACCGTGCAGCTTTGCGGGCGCGACGGCGACCATATGCTGGTCTTGGCCATGGCCGATGGTCCGAGCCACTTTCAGGTCGCGTCGCGCGTCGGTACCCGCGTTCCGCTGAACTGGACGGCGTCCGGCCGCCTGCTCGTCGGGCATCTGCCGGAGGCGGAACGCGTCGAGCTTTTCCGCCGCTGTGCCCGCACCTCGCCGACAGGCCGTGCGGAAATCAATCCCGAGACCCTGTCGCAATCGGCGGCGGCCGCCTTCCATGACCGCCTGTCGATCCAGGTCGCCGAATCCGATTATGCCGTCGCCTGCATCGCGTCGCCGATCTGCGACAACAGGGGCGAATGCGTGGCGACGATTTCCATCGTGCTGCCGGAACAGAAAGTGCTGGCGGACGAAAACCATTACACCGAACAGGTCAGGGTTTCGGCAGAACGGATCGAAAAACTCATGGGCTGGCGCAACCATTAAACGGCCTCACCCTTTGAGCGCGACGATTGCTTCGATCTCTACGGTGATGTTGCCTGGCAGCGAGCCGAAACCCACGGCGGAGCGGGCATGTTGTCCCGCATCGCCGAACACATCGATGAAGAGATCGGAGCAGCCATTGATGACGCTCGGGTGATCGCGAAAATCGCTCACCGCATTGACCATGCCGAGCAGCTTGACCACCTTCTTCACCCGCGACAGGTCCCCCAGCGCCTCATGCATGACGGCAAGCAGGTTGATGCCGGTGAGCCGTGCGTGATTATAGGCCTCTTCCAGCCCGATTTCCCCGCCCACCTTGCCGGCGTAAAGATGGCCGTTTTCCTCCCGTGGCCCCTGCCCCGAAAGATAAAGCATGTTGCCTTCCACCACATGGGTGACGAAATTGGCAATCGGCGGCGGCGGCGGCGGCAGGGAGATGCCGAGCGCGGCGAGCCGGTCATAGGGCGAAAGCCGCCCTTCTGCGTCGAGCGAAGACTGTTTCACGCAAATTCCTCATAATGCCGGGACGGGTATCCCGTAATGCCTGCGGAAGGCGGAGGACTGACCTTCGCCGTTCCAGTGGAGTTCAACGCCAGGAGTAACCGTGGCTGTGGCGCACCAGCTTGCGCGCCCTTGGAATGTAACGGCTGGCGGCAATCGCTTCCGCACCGATGACCGCATAACGCGGCTCGAACAGGCGCTTCAGGCGCGAGACGTCGCCATTGGAATCGGTCGCTTCCAGATCGGCGTCGACGAGATCGAAAACCGTGAAATCGGCTTGGCTGCCGACGTCGAGGCGGTTTTCCATATCGAGACGGATGATGGAGGCCGGGTTGCGGGTGACGGCCTCGACCACATTTTCGAAAGGCATATCGACCGACAGCAGCTTCGACATGGTGGTGGCCAGATCCCAAACCGGGAAATTCATCGAATGCCCGTGCAAATCCGTTGAGATCGAGAAAGGGAGCAGGCCGCGTGCAATCGCCGCTTCCGCCACCTTGAAGGAGAAAGACGCGCCACCATGGCCGATATCAAGCCGAATGCCTTCGCCTGCGCAGCGTTCTGCGAGGTTGAACAGGTCCTCGTCTTCCATGATGCTGGAACCCGATTTGCCGTTGAAACAATGGGTCACGACATCGCCGGGGCCGAGAATTTCCAGCACCTCGTCGTAAAGTGCCGGCGGTTCGCCCACATGCACCATCATCGGCACTTTCAGTATCTTGGCGATCTTCTTGCCGAGTTTGACCGGCGTCACACCCCAGGAGCCGGTGATGACATGGCTCGCCCGCACCTTCAGGCCGACAATATGCTCGCTGTTCTCGGCATAACACTCAAGGATGCGGTCAAGGTCGATATCCTTGATGTCGCGCAGTTCCGGCACGCGGTTACAGGCGACGAGACCGATGGAGCCGAGGTTGAGGAAGGCCTTGATGCGCTCCTTCGAGGGCTCGATGATATATTCCCGGAAACCGTGGAAATTCGCCTCGCCCGCCGAACCGGCGTCCACCAGCGTGGTCACGCCGCGCTCGGCCCCGCATTCGGAGGGGCGGATGGAGATATCGGTACCGCCGTGCCAGATATGCACATGCAGATCCACCCAGCCGGGAGAGATGAAGGCGCCCTTGGCATCGATGCGCCGCGCATCAACGGGCGCTTGGATGGCAGACCCGACCGCGGCGATCTTGCCATCGCCGCCAATCAGAATATCGGTCGAAGCCTGTGATGTACCCTTTCCGAAACCGACGGGTTTGACATTGGTGAGAAGAATGGGAGCTTGAAGAGGCGCTTTCGCCTGTTCGCCGGACGACATATTACAGATCCCTTCGCAGTCTTGGGTCGAGCATGTCCCGCAGCCCGTCGCCGACCATTTGCAGCGACAGCACGGAAAGAATGATGGCAAAGCCGGGGAAATAGGTCATCCAGTCGGCCTGGCCGATATATTGGCGGCCAGCGGAGATCATGGTTCCCCAGGTGGGAATTTCCGGACTGACACCAAGCCCCAGAAACGACAGGCCGGCCTCGGCCAGCATGGCGCTGGCGAAAAGGAAAGTGCATTGCACGAGGATCGGCGAGACGAGATTGCGCAGCACATGCCGCGTCATGATATGGAAGGTGGAAATACCGAGCGCCCTGGCCGCTTCCACATAGGGCAATTCGCGGATCACCAAAGTCGAGGCGCGCACGATGCGGGCAAGGCGAGGCGAATAAACCACGGCGAGCGCGATGATGACAGTCGTCAGCGACGGGCCGAGCGCCGCCACCAGCGCAATCGCCAGCAAAATATCCGGAAAGGCCATCATCGCATCGATCAGCCGCGCAATTGGCGTATCCAGCTTTTGGAAGAAACCGGCGAGCAAACCAAGCGTGATGCCGATCAGCGCCGAAAGCGCCACCACGGCGGCACCGACCAGAAGCGACAGTCTTCCGGCATAGATGGTGCGCGAGAAGACGTCGCGGCCGAACTCGTCGGTGCCGAACCAGTAAAGCTCGCTCGGCGGCTTCAGGCGGTTCACAATCGATAGTTTCGACGGTGAATAGGGCGCAATCATCGGTGCGAGAACCGCAAACAGCACGAAGACGAGTAGCACGATGAGACCGGCGGCGACCGTCTTGCGCTTCAGGAGACGCCGAAGGAACAGGATGGTGGGGTTGCGTGCCGGGGGGGCGGTGGAAACAATATCGGCCATCAGTAACGAACCCTCGGATCGACCAGCAAATAGAGCATGTCGATTGCAAAATTGATGAGCACGTAAAGCCCGGCGATGACGAGAAGTGCCCCCTGAATGACCGGATAGTCGCGCCGGAGCACGGCGGAGACGACAAGATTGCCGACACCCGGCAGGCCAAAGACGGTCTCCGTGACGACAGCGCCGGAAATCAGCACGGCGGCGGTGAGACCCAGAACGGTGAGGATGGGGATGAGCGCATTTTTAAACGCATGTTTCATCACCACGCGACGCTCCTTGACACCCTTGGCTCTGGCGGTGCGGACATAATCGTCGCCGAGAACATCCAGCATCGAGGCGCGGGTGAAGCGAAGGATGAGGGCGGAGGAAACGAGGCCGAGCGCTATTGCCGGAAGGGTCAGGTGATACATGCGCTCGAGGAAGGTTGCGCCCGGTCCGCCATAACCCGATACCGGAAACATATCGAGCCGCACGGCGAAGGCCTGCATGAGGATCAGGCCAAGCCAGAAGCTCGGAATGCTCGCCGCCAGCATTGCGATGGTGGTCGCGGCCTGGTCCACGAAGGAACCGCGCCGGTAAGCAGCATAGATACCGATGGGGAGCGCGATGACACTGGCAATCAGCAGCGAAAAAATCGTCAGGAAAAACGTCGGTTCGGCCCGGTCCAGAAGTGCTGAGCCGACCGGCATGTTGAGGAAGATCGACTGGCCGAGATCGCCCTTGAGCAACTGGCCGATATAATAGACATATTGCACGCCGAGCGACTGGTCGAGACCGAGCCGGGTGCGAAGCTCGGCAATATCCTGCGCCGAGGCGTCCGGCCCCAGCATCACGGCGGCTGGGTCTCCGGGCGTGACGCGCAAGATGACGAAGACGATGGTGACGACGAGGAACATCACCACGATCATTCCCGCAAGTCTCTGGAAAATATACCGTATCACGTATGAAGGCTCCAAGGCGCGTGATTGCCGCTATCAGGCGACGGTTGAATGGTGTCGATGAGCGCCAGCAATTCCGGCACTCACGGTAGTAAAATCGAGCGTTCTCTTCTCACGTCCGCCTTATACTCCACCCTCATTCCTGTGCTCGTCACAGGAATCTAGCCAGCCCAAGTCCTTGGGCTGAAAGGACTCTTCTCGCCACGCAGACGCGCGTCAGCTGGATTCCTGTGACGAGCACAGGAATGAGGGGAGCGGCAAGGACCCTAGATCCGTGGCGACAGAGTGCCGGATGCAATACCCGGCACCCGATTGCCAAACCGGCCTTATTTCGTAACCGAAGCATTCCAGAAGTAGGGCCATGGAGCCGGATCGACGCCTTCCAGCTTGTTGGACTTGGCCGCCACGGCATTGAAGTCGCCTATCTTGATGAGCGGCAGCTCAGCATAGATCGTCTTCTGCACATTGGCCCAGAGCGCGATACGCTTGTCGGGATCGGCTTCCGAAGTGAAGGCGTCAACCGCGGCTTTGCGCGCCGGCGTATCCCACCAGCCCGGCGAGCCGGTGGAGAGCGCGCCGATCAGCGCCGGTTCCGGCAGGAAGGGGCTGTGAGTGATGTATATATCCCAGAGTTTCGGGTCGGCGCGGCGCTGCGTCAGCGTCGCCCAGTCCACCACCTGCATATCCACCTTGAAACCGGCAAGCTTCAGATATTCCGCCGCGACCTGCGCCATCTTGTAATGGAACTCATACTGGCGGCTGGTGAGGATGCGGAGAGGTTCGCCGTTGTAACCGGCGGCTTTGAGTTTCTCGGCGGCGGCTTCCGGATTGCCGACGTTGTAATTGCCCTCGACGCCTTCTTCGGAATGCCAGGAGAAATTATCGGGATAATAGGCGCCGTCGAGCGCGTAGAAATCCGTGCTGCCGAAAGCGGCCGCCAGCATGTCTTCCATGTTCAGCGCTTCGGTCACCGCCTTGCGGACTTCAAGCTTGGAAGACAGCCCCTCCTTCGTGTTGAAGACGAAGACGGGATAACCGAAAGGCTTCAGCATCAGCGGCTGCGAGGCCGACGATGACTTCACCTTGCCGAAGGATTCCACCGGAATGGAATCGACGTAATCATACTGGCCGGAAACGGCGGCCTCGACGCGGGTATTCGGATCGGGCACCGGAACGAAGCGGATTTCATCGAGATACTGATGGCGTGCGCCGCCATAACCGTCGCTTTCGCCATCGCGGGACTTGTAGCCATCGAAGCGCACGAGCTGGATATATTGGTCGGCCTTGCGTTCCTTCAGCATATAGGGACCGGTGCCGATGAATTCGGCCATCGGCTCCGCCTGCTTTTCAGCCGGCAGGATGATCGCCGCCGAATTATTGAAGGCGAGCAGGGAGACGAGCGGCGCATAGGGTTGCTTGAGAGCGATCGTCACCGTTCCGGCATCCGGCGCGGAGATATTGTCGATAAAGCCGGCTGCCTGCTTGCCGCGCGAGGCGACCTTCATCCAGCGGCCGAGCGAGGCGACGACATCTTCAGACGTCATGTCGCTGCCGTCATGGAACTTGATGCCCTGCCTGAGCTTGATCGTGTAGGTTTTGCCGTCCGCACTGATCTCGGGCAAGCTTTCCGCCAGAAGCGGCGTCACCTTCCAACCCTTGTCGAAGGTATAGAGCGTTTCGAAAATATGCTGCGTGACGATGCCGACCAGATCGGCGGTAGACGCCATGGGGTCGAGGGTCGGCGGCTCGCCGATCGTGGCGACATTGATGACGCCGCCCTTCTCCGCAGCCATCATCACACCCGGCGCAAGCAGCAAAGCGGCGGTGGCGAGAAATGCAAGTTTACGTCTCATGGTCAAGCTCCCAGCTCTTATGTGTTCCATTATTATGTTATATGCATCTTTATAACAGAATATCTCGATAAGACGCCTTGTCAATGACAATGCGGCCCGATGATCGGTTTCCATGATCGGCGAAACGCAAGACAGGTCTTTGCGAAAGGTGGCGGCATCGTTTAAGGTAATGAAAAAACGGGAGTTTCGCCAAAAAAACGGTGCGCCGTGATATCCATCTTTTCCGGCTGGAAGAGAGGGAATGACGACCGGCGCTTGACTGCAAAGGAAGAAAGGGAATTAACAAGGTTGGATATTTCGCATTTGCGAACAAAGTGCTATTAAAGAGCGGAAACGCTACGCCACCACAGACATACCTGCGCATTTTTATTAATCGTTACGCTATTTGACGCCGTCAGCCGTGTTTTCAAGGGCTGCAGAAAGACCTGATACTTTATACCGCCAAACTTTATTCCATGGCGGAAAACTAATTTTTATTACGTTGAAATTATTGAGGAAATCATGAAGACGGCAATCGTGCATGACTGGCTCACCGACAGAGGCGGGGCCGAAAAGGTGCTTCACAACCTTCTTGAAATTTATCCTCACGCGGATCTTTACTGCCTTGTCGACTTCATGAGCGAGCGCGATCGCGGCTTTCTCGGCGGCCGTCCCGTCAACACCTCCTTCATCCAGAAGCTGCCTTTCGCCCGGAAAAAATACCGCTCCTACCTGCCGCTGATGCCACTCGCCATCGAACAGTTCGATCTCAGCGGCTACGACCTCGTTATTTCCTCGAGTTATGCGGTCGCCAAGGGCGTCATCACCGGCCCGGGCCAGTTTCATGTCTCTTATATCCATAGCCCGATACGCTACGCCTGGGACCTCCAGCACCAGTATCTCAAGGAGACCAGACTGACGCGCGGCTTCACCTCGTGGATCGCCCGCGCTGTTCTTCACTATATCCGCATGTGGGACATTCGCACCGCCAACGGCGTCGACCTGATGACGGTCAATTCCAAATTCATCCGCAACCGGGTGCGCAAGTGTTATGGCCGCGATTCCACCGTGATATATCCGCCGGTGGACACGTCTCATCTCTCCCCGTCCGACCTTAAAGGTGACTATTTCGTCACGGCGTCGCGGCTGGTGCCCTACAAGAAAGTACACCTTATCGTGGAGGCTTTTTCAACGATGCCGGACAAACGGCTGGTCGTCATCGGCGACGGTCCGGACATGAAACGCATCCGCGAAATCGCCGCGCCGAATGTCGAAGTCCTCGGTTTCGTGGGCAATGAAGAGCTTCACAAATATATGGCCGAGGCCCAGGCCTTCGTCTTTGCGGCAGAAGACGACTTCGGCATCGTACCCGTCGAATCCCAGGCGCTCGGTACACCGGTCATCGCCTACGGCAAGGGCGGCGTACTGGAAACCGTCGTCCCGCTCGGCTCCTCCAACCATCCGACCGGCCTTTACTTCGGGGAGCAGACACCGGAGGCGATCTGCGCCGCCGTACAGGAGTTCGTCGACAATTCCGACCGCTTCGACAAGAACGCCTGCATCAACAACGCCGCCCGCTTCTCCCGCGAACGTTTCCTGCGGGAATTCGCGGATACCGTGAATTTCGCGCTGGCTGAACGGGCATGACGGATGCATAAAAAAATCCATAAAATAAATGATTGGGCTTCACGAAATTCAATAACGAAAGAAACCGCGCAGGCGTGACAAAACTGCACTAGCGCAATGCAGCAATCGAAGAGATGATGGCGTCCAACTGAATATTGAAGCGCAACAATACTGACACCGTCTGGGGTTCGACCATCGCGCCTCGCCCGGAATTTTTCGGCGCAGTTGAACGATGATGAACTTGAAGCATCGTCTGAAATTAGGCATATGCCTGACAGAGGACGTAAACATCCCGGGATGCGATTCCGCTGAACGGATGTAATGCCGGTTTGGATTTCCTTTACCGGTGTCATTTATGAAGTGCTTATTTTTAAAAACTTATACGATGTCCGAATTATTTCTGCTTTTCGGACGGCATTCATTTCGAGGACCAAATGCGTTTATTGAATGTTTCGATTATGCTTGCCTCTGCAGCACTGGCGGGTTGCACGGTTACCGCAGCCTCCGGCCCCGATGCAGCCTCGATCGAATCTAACGCTTCGGTGAAATTCGCCTCCAAGGACAAGCAGAAAACCGCCGGTGTCGACTACGCGCTGCTCGACATCAACAGCGCCGTCCTCAATTACGTCGGCGACACCACAACAACTACCCTGCTCGGCAGTTTCGGCGGCGGCAAGGGCGGCGTTCCGGCACTGCCGATGGGCGTCGGTGACGTGGTGCAGGTTGCAATTTTTGAAAGCCAGGCCGGCGGCCTCTTCATTCCAAACGACGCCGGCAGCCGTCCCGGCAACTTCATCAGCCTGCCGAACCAGACCGTGGACCGGGAAGGCAATATCAGCGTTCCCTATGCGGGCAAGATTCGCGCCACCGGCCGCAACGTCGAAGATGTGCAGAGCGAAATCGAGGAACGGCTCGCCAACCGCGCCATCGAGCCGCAGGTTCTCATCACCAAGATTTCCAGCCGCTCCGCACAGGCCTCCGTGTTGGGCGACGTCAAGGAGCCGACGAAGGTTCAGCTTTCGGAAGCGGGCGATCGGGTTCTCGACGTCATTTCCTACGCAAAGGGCCTCAGCGCTCCGAATATCGAATCCTATGTCACGCTGATCCGCCGCGGCAAGACCGCCCGCGTCAATTACAACCACCTCGTCAGCACGCCGTCCGAGAACATCTATGTAGTTCCGGGCGACACGATCATGGTGGAGCGTGAACGCCGCACCTACCTTGCCTTCGGTGCTTCTGGTCTCAACGGGCGTTTCGAGTTCGAGGATGCCGATCTCAAGCTGTCGGATGCACTCGGCAAAGCGGGCGGACTGCTCGATTCCCGCGCTGACCCGGCTCAGGTCTATGTCTATCGTATCGTCAAGCGCGATCTTCTCGTGAAGCTCGGCATCAATACGTCGAAGTTCCCCGGACAGGACGTGCCGGTCATCTTCCGCGCCAATCTGCGCGATCCATCGACATTCTTCGCCGCCACGAAGTTCCCGATGCAGGATCGCGACATCATCTATGTCACCAACTCGCAGGCCACTGAACTTTACAAGTTCCTGGATCTCGTCGGCTCCGTACCGGCAACGACGGGCAATGTCGCCGAGGACGTTCTTGCGACCCGCAACGCCATCCGCGCCTTTTAAACGGCGGCGTTTCGCCGTTCATCCCAAAGCCGCCCCGGAAAGGAGGCGGCTTTTTCCTTGGCCGGAACCAGTGGTGAACCGGAAGGTGATCAAACATTGCCTTGGGGCAGGAACCGAAGCCGTCCGCCCTTGAAAGACAGGGGATATGGCGACGGTCATCATCACCGCCATTACAAAAGTTTAAGGTGATTTCGCAACGCATTGGGTGTCTTGTGGGGGAAAGCTGCTCCCAAGGCTTGCCGCACATGTTCGGGAAACATGTATCGCTCTCATTACGCGGAATCGTCAGATGAAACGTTTCTGGACCGCTCTCAGCGTTCTTGCCATCGCAGCCGCCGGTGCCTGGTATTTCAAGGATCGCCTGCCGCTCGATCAAATTCCCTATCTCAAGCAATTTGCCAGCGTATCTCCCAAGGTCGACGCCGAAACGGCGGCGCAGTCCTCCCAGAACGGCCAACCGGCCCGGCAGCAGGGACAAAGGCAGGGCGGCGGACGGCGTAACGGTGGACCACCCACGGTCAGCACCATCGCCGTCGGCAAAGCGACGTTGCCGATGGATGCAAAGGCGACGGGCTGGGCGGTTGCGGCCGATATCACCAATATCGCGCCGCTTCAGGCTGGTCTCGTCACGGAGATCAGCGCGAAGGACGGCCAGCATATCAAGGCGGGCGACCTGATCCTCAAATTGGATGATCGCATCGCACGGGCCGCCGTCGACAAGGACAAGGCCAATATCGCCGCCGATCAGGCAACGCTGGAACAGACCGAGGCCGCCTTCCAGCGCGCCGCTAATCTGGTCAAGCAAAGTGCTGAATCGCAACAGGTACTGGATCAGGCACGGGCAGCGCGCGACAGCGCCAGTGCCAAGACCGACGCCGACAAGGCAACGCTCGCATCCGATGAGGTGGCGCTCGAACATATGGAAATCCGCGCCCCGTTCGATGGGCGGCTCGGCGATATCACGGTCAGCCCCGGCGCCTATCTCAGTGCGGGCGTCAACATCGTGACGATCACCAAATATGACCCGATCTCGGTCAGTTTCCGGCTTTCACAGCGCTACCTGCCGCAACTTCGTGAAGGCGTGGCAAAGGATACCGCAGTCGATGTCGACCCCGCGGCGACGGGAGGCGAACCGATGAGCGGCGTACTGCGGTTCTACGACAATACGGTGGACCAGACCTCCGGCACGGTGCTCGCCAAGGCGGAGTTCAAGAACGATCGCGGTCTTTTATGGCCCGGCCAGTCGGTAAACGTCACGGCCCATTTCGTCTCGGGGGATGAAATGATCGTGGTGCCGACAGTCGCCGTGCGCCCCGGACCGAAGGGCAATTTCGTCTATACCGTCGATAGTGAGCATCATGCCCACATGACGCCGGTGGAAGTCGCCCGCTCGAATGGCAATCTCACCGCCATAACAAGCGGCCTCAATGGTGGCGAACATATCATCGTTGAAGGTCAATCCGAACTTGCCGACGGCCAGACGGTTGTCGAGCAATTCTCCGACAAGGGCGGTGCGGCTGCCAATCTGGCCGCCAATATTCCGCAGGTACAGGTTGGCGGCCAATGATTCCTAATTTCTGCATCAACCGCCCCGTCGCCACCACACTTCTCGCCATCGGCCTGGTGCTCGCCGGGCTTGCCGGCTTCCGCCTGCTGCCCGTCGCCGCCCTGCCGAAGGTGGATTTTCCGACGATCAACGTTTCCTCGTCGCTGTCAGGCGCTTCGCCGCAAACCATGGCCACATCGGTCACCACGCCGCTGGTCAAGCAGTTCGAAACCATTCCCGGCGTTAGCGAAATCAGCGCCACCAACACGCTCGGCAACAGCTCGATCGTGCTGCAGTTCGATCTCAACCGCGATATCGACGCCGCGGCGGCCGATGTGCAGGCCGCAATTTCCCGCGCGCAGCGGCAATTGCCAAGCAACATGACGACGACGCCGAGCTATCGCAAGACCAACCCGGCCGATGCGCCGGTGCTGCTGCTCGCCGTCAACAGCAAGGAAATGCCGACCAGCAAGGTGGATGAGATCGCCGAAAACATCATCTCACCGCTTCTCTCCACAATTTCAGGCGTCGCGCAGGTGAGCATCTATGGTGCACAAACCTATGCCGTGCGCATCGGCCTTGATCCGGCCCAGCTTCAGGCAAGAGGGCTTGGCGTCGACACCGTCACCACGGCCATCGCCCAGGCGAATAATCAGGTGCCTGTTGGCGCCTTGCAGACCGACAATCAGCGCCTGACGATCGAGGCCGATACCCAGCGCACCAATGCGGCCGCCTTCCGCTCGCTGGTCGTCTCGACGAATAATGGCGCGCCGATCCATCTCGGCGATATCGCCAATATCACCGACAGCATCGACAACACCAATGCCGGCAGCTGGTTCGATGGCGAACAGGCGATCGTTCTCGCCGTGCAGCGTCAGCCGGACGCCAATACCGTCGACGTCGTGGACGCCATCAAGGCGAAGCTGCCGGCGCTTCACCAGCAATTGCCGCCCTCCGTCAATATCAACGTCATGAATGATGCCTCGACCGCCATCAAGGATGCGATCTCAGACGTTCAGTTCACCCTGCTTCTCACCATCGGGCTGGTGGTTGCGGTCATCTATCTCTTCACCGGGCACCTGACGGCGACCATCATTCCCGGTCTTGCAGTACCCCTGTCTCTCATCACCGCCTTCGGCATGATGTATGTTCTGGGCTACAGCATCGACAACATCTCGCTGCTCGGGCTGACGCTATCGGTGGGGCTGGTGGTGGATGACGCCATCGTCATGCTGGAAAACATCCTGCGCCTGCATGAAGAAGGCCTGCCCATGCGCGAGGCGGCCTTGCAGGGCGCGGCGGAAGTCAGCGGCACCATTCTGTCCATGTCAATCTCGCTGGTGGCCGTCTTCATTCCCATTCTGTTGATGGGCGGCGTTATCGGCAGGCTCTTCAACGAGTTCGGCATGGTCGTCACGCTGGCTATCATGGCCTCGGCGCTGGTCTCGCTGACAGTGACGCCGATGCTCGCTTCGCGCCTCTCCGGCCACTCCTCCAGACCACCTGCGATCATCCGCTGGTTCGATGCGGGTTTCGAACGCACGCTGCGCGCCTATGGCCGCGCCGTCGGCTGGTGCCTCTCTCACCGTCGCATCGTTTTGGCATCGTTTCTCGCTTCGGTCGCGGCGTCGCTCTATCTCTTCGAAACCCTGCCCTCCAGCTTCTTTCCACAGGAAGATATCGGACGTCTTTCGGTTTCGACACGGGCGCGTGAGGATATTTCCTATACGGCGATGCGAGATCTCCAGGCGCAGGTCGCCGATCAGATCCGCAAGAATCCAGCCGTCGTGCACGTCACCTCTATCGTCGGCGGCAATTCCCGCAATCCGTTGAACAACGGCTCGATGTTCGTGGAACTGAAGCCCAAGGAAGAGCGGGCGCCGCTCAGCCAGGTGCTGGCGGAACTGGGTCAGGCCACATCGAAAGTGGCGGGCATCCGCACCTATATCAATCCGCAGCAGAGCCTGCGCTTTGGCGGGCGCAGCTCCGCCAGCCAATACCAGCTCGTCGTTCAGGGTCTGAATGCCGACACGACCAACGAATGGTCGAATAAGCTGATGGACGCGATGCGTCGCGACCACACCTTCACCTCCGTCACTTCCGACGCCCAGAACGGTGCGATCGCCGCCACGATCTCCGTTGATCCGGAAAAGGCCGCCGCCTTCGGCATTACCAATGACCAATTGCGCAAGACGCTGGAAATGTCTTTCGGCGGTTATACGGCGGCGCAAATCCAGTCTACTGGCGATAGCTACGACGTGATTGTGGAATTCGACAGTTCCAAACCCTGGAATGACGATTTCCTCAGCGATATCAACATTCTTTCGGCAAAATCCGGGGTTCTGGTTCCGCTTTCCAACTTCGCCACCCTTACCCGCACGCAGGCGCCTGTTACCATCAACCAGACGGGCCAGCTCGTCTCCACCACCATCTCCTTCAACCTGCCGGATGGGGTGGCGCTGTCCGATGCCACGAGCCGGATAGACCAGATCAAGAGCACGATAGGTCTGCCACAGGATGTCTTCACCAGCTATGGCGGCACGGCGGCGATCTTCCAGCAGAGCCAGGGCAATACCGGCATCCTTATTCTGGCAGCGGTGCTGACCATCTATGTGGTTCTCGGCGTGCTTTACGAGAGTTTCATCCACCCGCTGACCATCCTCTCCGGACTGCCGGCCGCCGCCTTCGGCGCGCTGGTGGCGCTGAAGGTGATGGGCATGGATTTTTCGATCATCGCGCTGATCGGCCTTTTGATGCTGATCGGCATCGTCAAAAAAAATGCGATCATGATGATCGATGTTGCGGTGGAGTTGATACGCGAAAAAGCGGAACGACCAGCAACCGCCATTCACGAGGCCTGCGTGCGCCGGTTCCGGCCGATCATGATGACGACCTTCTGCGCGCTGCTTGGGGCACTTCCCATCGCACTCGGCTCGGGCGCGAGTTCGGAACTGCGCCAGCCGCTCGGCATCGCCGTGGTCGGCGGCCTCATCGTGTCGCAATTGCTGACGCTGTTCATCACGCCCGTCATCTTCGTGGAAATGGACCGGTTCGGCCAATTCCTCACCGGGGTGTTTTCCCGCCGGAAAAAGGCGGAAAAAAACACCGAACCGCAAAAGCCGGAAGGGCCCGGCGAACCGGAATCAGTTGCCGCTTAACGCAGATTTTCGAGGCGCTCCAGCGCCTCGAAACCCGCCGCGGCACTACGGCTGCAATAACAGAGCCTCGCCAGCGACTATGAAAATCCAGCCAGGCTCTTTTATTGCCGCGAAAACCGGCCAAAGGCTCCGCCTGAAAAGCATAGAGGGTCCCCGTCACGATGGGCTGCGCGCAGAACTTCTCCGACGATGATCGTGTGATCGCCCGCATCATGGGCTGCCGCCTGGCGGCATTCGAAACGAGCGAGCGTTCCGGGAATGACCGGCACGCCCTCGTCGTTCAGCTCCCAATCCAGATCGTCGAAAGCACGGCCATTACGAGTGAACCGGGCGCTCAGCACATCCTGATCGGCACTCAGTACGTGGATCGCGAAATGTGTGGCGCCGTTGAAGGCCTCATAACGCGACGAGCTTTTGGCCGGCGACCACAGAACCAGCGGCGGATCGAGCGATACCGACGCAAAGCTATTGACCGTCATGCCAATCGGACCTTCCGGCGTGGTGGCGGTTACCACCGTGACGCCTGTCGTGAAAGCGCCGAGCGCATTGCGGAAACTGCGGCTGTTTTCGCCGCCGGGAACGAATACATGCTCATTGGGCATCTTGATTGCCTCTGCCACTGTCATCACGCCACCTCTTTTCCAATCGCAAGGGTGTAGAGTTCAAACCATGTCTGGCGGTCCATCGTCACGCGGAGCGCATCGGCCGCCGTTCTGATGCGTTCGAGATTGTTGGTTCCGAGAACCGGCACGATCTTTGCCGGATGGCGTAGCAGCCAGGCAATCGCGACAGCCGTCGCATCGACGCCCTGTTCCTTGCCGATACGCTGCAAGGCAGCCATGGTGCCCCCATGCGCGCCGGAGAACAGCGAACCGCCCCCGAGCGGCGACCATGCCATGGGCGAAACCCGCTTTTCCTGCAGGTAAGCCAGATCGCCATTGGTGAAGGTATCGGTGGCAAGAAGGCTCATTTCGATCTGGTTGGTCACGAGCCGGTTGCTCATGGCCGATTGCAGCAGCGAAAAATCCCACGGGCGGAAGTTTGAGACGCCCACTGCCTTGACCTTGCCGGAAGCCACCAGCGCATCGAGCGCCTTACCGGTTTCTTCCGCATCGATCAGCGGGTCAGGGCGGTGAATGAGGAGCAGATCGACGTGATCGGTTCCCATGTCACGTAGCGAGGCTTCGACCGAAGCATTGATGTGGCCGGCCGTCGTATCGTAATGTTTGACACGGGCGGCGGCGTGGCGGCCGGCCGGCGCGACGATGCCGCATTTCGTGACGATTTCTATTCTGTCGCGCAGTCCCGGCGCAGCCTTCAGGCCGGCGCCGAGAATGGCCTCCGCCGTGTATCCGCCGTAGATATCGGCCTGATCCATGGTGGTGATGCCCTGCGCGAGGCAAGCCTCGATCTTCGCCTGAACATGGGCTGGTGACGTGTCGGCGTCGTCACCGATGCGCCACATGCCGTAAACGATGCGGCTGAGTTCGAGTTTGTCAGAAAGAGCGATACGTTCCATCAGTGGCGTTCCCCGTTGCCGAGCGGCGTCGCTGGCGTTTCAGAAGGCACCCGGCCGTAGGCATGCGGCAGGGAGCAGGTTTTCATCTGCGGCAGAACCTTGGTGCCGAAGTGCTCCGCTTCATCGAGATGCGGATAACCGGACAGGATGAAGGCGCGAATGCCCATCTTCTGGTATTCCTCCAGCGCCGAAAGCACCTTGTCGGTGGAACCGACCAGCGCCGCACCGCAGCCCGAACGCGCCCGGCCGATGCCGGTCCATAGATTGGGTTCGACATAACCGAACTTGTCGGCGAGTTCACGGGCGCGCGCCTGATGGGATACGCCGAGCGAACCGCTGTCATGGGCGCGGTTGCGGATAAGCTGGCCGTACTCGTCATCGAGCTTCGAGACAAGATGCTCGGCATATTCACGGGCTTCCTGTTCGGTATCGCGCACCACCATATGGACACGCAGGCCGTAATCCAGCGTGCGGCCATGGGCGGCGGCGCGCTCGTTGGCGGCGCGCATGCGATCCGCCAGCTGGTCCTTCGTCTCAGGCCACATCAGATAGACGTCACACTGCGCGCCGCAGAGTTCCAGCGCATCCGGCGAGTAGCCACCGAAATAAAGGAGCGGTCCGCCATTTTGCTGGTAGGGCCGTGCCGGCTCGGTGGAGACGCCCTTGAACTGGTAGATTTCGCCGTCATGGTCGATGGTGTCACGCGTCCAAGCTTGGCGCAGAATCTCAACGACCTCGTGGCTGCGCTTGTAGCGAAAGGCGCTATCAGCCACTTCGCCGGGGAAATCGGAGCTGATGACGTTGAGCGTCAGGCGGCCCTTCAACATGTGGTCGAGCGTCGCTACCGTACGGGCCAGCATGATCGGCTGCATTTCGCCACAACGGATAGCAGCAAGAAAATTGATGCGGTCGCTGATCGGCGCACAGCCGGCGACGAAGCTCAGCGTATCCTGCCCCACCTGATAAGATGAGGGGCAGAGGATATTGCGGAAACCGAGTTCTTCGGCCTTTTTAACGATATCGGAACAATGTTCGAAACTGGAACGCAAGCTACCGTCAGGCACGCCAAGATAGGCGTAATCATCGGAACACAAAGCGGAAAACCAGGAGACCTCGGCAGCATCGAGATCAGCGGATGTAACGGGTACGACGGTCATGCAATTCCTCCTCAGGGCCGCTCTCGTTTTTCTTGCATAACATCAAGAAATATGTAAATCAATGATGTATCAATTTTTGTTTCGGGGGAGGAAACGGTATATGAAACACACTGGCGGCAGCCTGCCCATGTATATGCAGATCGCCGAAATGCTGGTGCGCGAAGTGGCGGCGGGCCGGTTGATCGATGGCGAGAAGCTGGCGCCGGAGCGCGACATGGCGGCCGATCTCGGCATCGCCGTCGGCACGCTGCGCAAGGCGCTTGCTGAACTGCAGGAGCGCGGCCTTCTGGAGCGCGTGCAGGGCTCCGGCAATTACATTCGCGCCGTCAGCGATCCGCAAAGCGTCTACGCCTTCTTCCGGCTTGAACTGATCGAAGGCGGCGGCCTGCCGACGGCGGAGGTTCTGGATGTGGCGCGCCTTGCCAAGCCCGCTGACCTGCCCGCTTTCGGCACATCGACCGAAGGGCACAGGATAAGACGCATGCGGCGCATCGCCGGCAAACCCGCGGCCATCGAGGAGATCTGGCTGGACGGTTCTTACGTGGACACCATCGCCATCGAGAACATGTCGGAATCCCTCTACCTCTATTACCGCACCCGCCTCAATCTCTGGATATCGAAGGCGGAGGATCGCATCGATCTCGGTGAAGTACCGGAATGGACGCCCGAGGTCTTCGGTCAGAAATCAGGCGCACTGGTGCCGCGCGTGTTGCGTCTTAGCCAAGCGCAGGATGGCGCGGTGGCCGAAGTTTCATGGACCTGGTTCGACCATACCGTCGCACGATACGTTTCACGCATACGTTGAGACTGCGCAAATTTCGCGTGCTCCACATAGATGAAAGAATTTGACGGGAGGCAAGCAAGCAGCAGCCTGCCGTCGAGCTGATTTTGCAGTTATATTTCTTTTAATCAACGGGTTAATAGTTTTTGATTTCTGTCAGAAATAAAATTGATACACTATTGATTTCCTTTTTATGAAAGGTAATATCACGACCTCAGGGAGACAGGCGTTTCGCCATCCCACGATATCGCCAGACAATCGGGATCGATTCTCGACGATGCGATGCGTGGAACTTGAAGGTTGATACCGGCAATGGCGTCCATTCGAATTCTGGACGCGCCGGTCGTGAGGAGGAAAATATGGCTTCGGTCAGCCTGCGCAAGCTGGACAAGAGTTACGGTGCGCTTCGCATCGTCAAGGGCATCGACCTTGAAATCAACGATGGCGAATTCGTCGTCTTCGTCGGCCCTTCCGGCTGCGGCAAATCCACGACGCTGCGCATGGTCGCGGGGCTGGAGAGCATTACCGGCGGCGAAGTGAAGATCGGTGACCGCGTTGTCAACAAGCTGCCGCCGCGTGAGCGCGACATTGCCATGGTGTTTCAGGACTATGCGCTTTATCCGCACAAGACGGTGCGTGAAAACATGGGTTTCAGCCTGAAAGTGCGCGGTGTCAGCGCATCGCAGGCCAATGCCAGCATCGATGAGGCCGCGAAGATGCTGGGCATCGAGCACCTTCTCGACCGGCGGCCCGGCCAGCTCTCCGGCGGCCAGCGCCAGCGTGTGGCCATGGGCCGCGCCATCGTGCGCCGCCCGCAGGTCTTCCTGTTCGATGAGCCGCTTTCCAACCTCGACGCTAAACTCCGCGGACAGGTGCGCACGGAAATCAAGCGCCTGCATCAGCAGCTCGGCACCACCATCATCTACGTCACCCACGACCAAGTGGAGGCCATGACGCTTGCAGATCGCATCGTCATCCTGCGCGGCGGCGATATCGAGCAGGTCGGTACACCTGACGAGGTCTATAACCGGCCTGAAAGCGTGTTCGTCGGCGGTTTCGTTGGGGCTCCGGCGATGAACTTCGCCCGCGCAAAGGTGAGCGGCGACCGGTTGGCATTCTCCGACGGCAATTCCCTGCCGATGACCGCCATCCGACCATCCCGCGAAACAGGCCTCGACGGGCGTGAAGTCATCGTCGGCATTCGCCCGGAACATTTCGGCACCGTCGAGGGCTTTGACACGCAGCTTGCGGTCAAGGTGCAGGTGGTGGAACCGCTCGGCTCGGACACGCTCGTCCATTTCAGCCTCGGCGATGCGGCGCTGACCGCACGTATGCCGCCGCATCTGCGGCCTGCTCCGAATGAGGAACTGAAGATCGGTGTCGATCCGTCCAAGGTTCATCTTTTCGACGCCGCGACGGAACGCTCGATTCACTGATTGCCGGGCGAAGAGACGCTGCGGCCAACAGGTTTAATAATGGGAGGAACACATGACATTTAAAACCACCAGGGGCAAAGCTCTCATGGGTGCTGCGCTTTGCGCAACCATGCTCGCTTTTTCGGGACAGGCCTTTGCCGATGCCGAACTGAAGATCTTCGTTTCCAGCCAGCATCAGCCGGATGTCTGGCGCAAGGCGCTCGATCAATATGAAGCGAAGACGCCCGGCGTGAAAGTGGTCATCGAGACCGGCGGCAACACCTCGGAAATGCAGGCGCAATATCTCAATACCGTCATGTCGGCCAAGGATTCGAGCCTTGACGTGCTGATGCTCGACGTCATCCGTCCCGCGCAGTTCGCCACCGCTGGCTGGACCAGCGATTTCTCAGGCAAGGACATGTCGGCCTATCTGCCGACCTACGCCGAAGCAAATACCGTAGACGGCAAAATCGTGGCGCTGCCCGCTTTTGCCGACTCCATGTTCCTCTATTACCGCAAAGACCTGCTCGACAAATACGGCATCGAGCCGCCGACCACCTGGGACGAGCTGAAGGAAGCCTCCAAGAAGGTCATGGAAGGCGAAAAGAACCCCGAACTTCAGGGCCTGTCCTTCCAGGGCAAGGCGATCGAAGGCGCGGTCTGCACCTTCCTCCTGCCCTATTGGAGCGAGGGCAAGTCGCTGGTTGAAAACGGCAAGCTGAATTTCGACAACAAGGCAGCGGTGGATTCCCTGAAGCTCTGGAAGAGCTTTGTCGACGAAGGCATTTCCAAGAAGAATATTTCGGAAGTCGCGACCGACGACACCCGCAAGGAATTCCAGGCCGGCAAGGTTCTCTTCGCCGTCAACTGGTCCTACGCCTGGACCCATTTCCAGGGCAAGGAATCACAGGTGAACGACAAGGTCGGCGTTGCCCGTCTGCCGGCCGTCAAGGGCGGCGAGCAGACGACCTGCCTCGGCGGCTGGGAGTTCGGCGTTTCGGCCTATTCCAAACAGCAGGATGAAGCCAAGAAGCTGGTGGAATATCTCTCCAGTCAGGATGTGTCGAAGTTCATGGCGATCAACGCAGCACTTCTGCCCACCTATGCCGCGCTCTACAAGGATGCGGATGTGACCAAGACGATCCCGTGGTTCGCGGACGCCCTGCCCGTCGTTGAAACGGCAAAGGCCCGTCCGGTTACCCCGCGTTACAACGAGGTCAGCGAAACGATCCGCACCACCGTCAATGGCGTTCTTGCCGGCGTGATGACACCGGAGGATGGTGCAAAGCAGATGGAAAGCCGTCTGCGGCGCGTTCTGCGCTAAACTTCAGGCCGGAAGGCGGCATGCGCGCCATGCCCTTTCCGGCTGTTTCGACTGACAGGAATAAAGCCGCCTGAACGGCGCGATAAACGGGCCGGATAAGAACCGGTCCGATCGGGAGACGACGACGTGAATCCAGTTGCGGGAGTGGCAGACGTGACAATGCCGGAAAGAACCATGGTCCGGGTGGACGAAAAGCAGCTGCCGCGCTGGACGCGCTGGCTCGATCTCGGCGACCGGTCGCTGGCCGTGCTGCTGCTGGCGCCCGCAGCGATCCTGCTGTCGCTCATCATCGTTTATCCGGTGGCGCGGCTCGTCTATACCTCCTTTTTCAGCCTTTCGCTGACCTCAGGGCTGCCGGCGGAATTTATCGGCTTTGAAAATTATACCGCCATGTTCGATGATCCGATTTTCTGGGAAACGACCTGGAATACGGTTCTGATCACGCTGATCACCGTACCGGGCGCGCTGTTCATGGGCCTTGGTCTCGCACTGCTTGCCAACCTGCCTTTTTCCATGCAGTGGCCGATGCGGCTTTCGCTGCTGATCCCGTGGGCGCTGCCGCTATCCTTTGCTGGCCTCATCTTCGCATGGTTTTTCCATTACGAATATGGCGTGGTCAACGATGTGCTCAACCGTTTCGGCTTCGAAGGCATCATCTGGTTCAATTCGCCGAACTGGGCCTTTGCGGCCATCTGCCTGACGATCATCTGGAAGACATCCTCCTTCATGGCGCTGATGATCCTTGCCGGCCTGCAAACCATTCCGCGTTCGCTCTATGAGGCGGCTGATGTGGATGGCGCCGGCAAAATCCGGCAATTCTTCGAAATCACCCTGCCTCTTCTGAAGCCCTCGATTGTCGTCGCGCTCATCTTCCGCACCATCACGGCGCTGCAGACCTTTGATATTCCTTACATGATGACAGGCGGCGGCCCCGGCACATCCACCACGACGCTTGCCATGTATATCCACCAGAACACCGTTTCCTTCCTCGATCTGGGTTACGGTTCGGCGCTGGCGGTCATGATGTTTGCGCTTTCCATGTGCGTTACCGCCGTTTACCTCCGCATTATCAGGACGAAGGACTGATCCCATGAGCACCGTTGCCACCTCCTCCGGTCTGTCCTCCTTCTTCTCCGGCAAGCCGCTGCGTTTCATCGCCGCCTCCATTCTTCTGGTGAACGGCCTCTTCCCCGCGATCTGGATCCTCTTCACATCGCTGAAGACCGAAGCGGAATTGACCGCGAAACCCATTACCTGGTTTCCGCATGCGCCGACGCTCGCCAATTACATGCAGGCCTTTTCCGACCAGCCGCTGCACCTCTTCCTGTTCAACAGCTTCATGGTGGCACTGCTTTCCACCGCGCTCACCATCCTGATTTCAGTGCTGGCCGCTTATGCCTTGGCGCGGTTGAACCTCAAATACCGGGCGCTGATCCTGTCGCTCATCATCGCCGTTTCCACCTTCCCACTGGTGACGCTGCTGGTACCGCTGTTCGAAATCATGCGCGCGCTGAACCTGCTCAACAGCTGGACGGCACTGATCCTGCCCTACACGGTCCTTTCTCTTCCGGTCTGCACGCTAATGCTCGTCTCTTTCTTCGAAAGCATTCCGCGCGATCTCGAAAACGCCGCCATGATCGATGGCTGCACCCGCATCGGCGCGCTGTTCAAGGTCGTCGTGCCACTCTGCGCGCCGGGTGTCTTTACTGCTGGCATTCTTGCCTTCGTCAATGCCTGGGATGAATTCCTGCTGGCGCTCTCTTTCAACTCCAACCCCGCACTGCGTACCCTGCCCGTCGGCATCCAACTCTATCAGGGTGAGTTCGCTTTCCCCTGGCCGGTGATTTCGGCAGCGCTGGTGGTCGGCATCGTGCCGGTTGCGATCCTGATCGTCATCTTCCAGGAACGGGTCGTCTCGGGTCTCACCGCCGGTGGTCTCAAGGGCTAAAAGGGTAAGTCATGCATTTCGAAACGACCAAAGACGGCTTCACGCTTGCGATCGGCAATCGCACCATCCTTTCCCATTCGCCCGAAAACCCGGCCTTCTTTGCCGGTTTCGGCAAGGAACGAATGGATATGTATCGCGGCAATTTCGATATCGAAGACTATGTCATCGAGAGAACGGCCCTGCGCCATGCCGAGGTGAGTGGCGACAGCGTCACGCTCTCATCCGCGCTAGGACAGGCGCCGCGCCTTCGCCTGACGCTCGACGGCAACGCTATCAGGCTGACGGCGATGGACGAGACGCTCAACCGCCTCTGGCTGCGCGCCGTCGCGGAGGCGGACGAGCATGTCTGGGGCGGCGGCGAGCAGATGTCCTATTTCGACATGCGCGGCCGGCGCTTCCCGCTCTGGACCTCCGAGCCCGGGGTCGGCCGCGACAAGACCACCGAAATCACTTTCAAGTCTGATGTCAGCGGCAAGGCGGGTGGCGATTATTACAATACCAACTACCCGCAGCCGACTTACCTGTCGTCGCACAAATACGCCCTGCACGTGGAGACAAGCGCCTATTCGGTCTTCGATTTCCGCAACGACGATTTCCATGAGATCGAAATCTGGGCCATCCCAGAAAAGATCGAATTCTTCGCCGGCGATCATTTCACCGATATCGTGTCTGCGCTTTCACTGCGGTTCGGCCGCCAGCCGGAATTGCCGGAATGGATTTATGGCGGTGCGATCATAGGGTTAAAGGACGGCGTCAACTCCTTCACCAGACTGGAGAAAATCCTGGCGGCCGGAACGAAGGTGTCTGGCCTGTGGTGCGAGGACTGGGTGGGTCTGCGCCAGACATCCTTCGGCGCCCGTCTGTTCTGGGACTGGCAGGCGAATGAGACCCGCTACCCGCATCTGCGCCAGAAGATTGCCGAGCTTGCCGATCAGGGCATTCGTTTCCTCGGTTACGTGAACCCCTATCTCTGCGTCGACGGCCCGCTTTTCCCGGTCGCCGAAAAAGCCGGCTATTTCGCAACCGACGCCGATGGCAAAACGGCGCTGGTGGATTTCGGCGAGTTCGATTGCGGCGTGGTCGATTTCACCAATCCGGCCGCCGCCGACTGGTTCGCCGAAGAGATCATCGGCAAAAACATGCTGGATTTCGGCCTTTCCGGCTGGATGGCCGATTTCGGCGAATATCTGCCGATCGACATCACGTTGTCCAACGGCGTCGATGCCAAGCTGATGCACAATGCCTGGCCAACGCTCTGGGCCGAGGTCAACGCGAAGGGCGTCGAAAATCGGGGCAAGACCGGTGAAGCACTGTTCTTCATGCGGGCCGGCTTCACCGGTGTGCAGGCCCATTGCCCGCTTATCTGGGGCGGCGACCAGTCGGTCGACTTCTCCCGTCATGACGGCCTTGTCACCGTCATCTGCGGCGCGCTCTCCTCCGGCCTCATGGGCAATGCCTATCACCATTCCGACATTGGCGGTTACACCAGCCTGTTCGGCAATGTCCGCACAGCGGAACTCATCATGCGCTGGACGGAGATGGCCGCCTTCACGCCGGTCATGCGCACCCACGAGGGCAACCGGCCGCGCGACAATCTCCAGATCGATCAGGATGAAACGGTTCTTTCCCATTTCGCCCGCATGACATCCATCTATGTCGCGCTGGCCCCCTATCTGAAATCGCTCTCCGCGGAAGCGGCAAGAACAGGCCTGCCGGTGCAACGTCCGCTCTTCTTGCATTACGAAAATGATCGCCAGACCTTTGCGATTCAGGACTGCTATCTTTACGGGCCGGACATACTTGTCGCACCTGTGTGGAAAGCGGGTGAAACGCAACGCTCGCTCTATCTTCCGGGCGACGGTGAATGGGTACACCTGTGGAGCGGTGCGCATTATCCCGGCGGACACAACGTCACCGTGGCGGCGCCGCTCGGCGAACCAGCGGTGTTCTATCGTGCAGATAGCAGCCATCGTCCGCTGTTTGAGCAGCTTCGCACAATCAACTGAACGATAGCCGAGGTCGTCCCTGTCATCACCCCGTCAGACGGGGTGATGTTATGGCCTTCTTGAAAAGCGCGGTCATCGCATCGCTGATGCCCTGCGACGGGCTAACTTCGAAGAACAGGCCCGGAGAAGCGCAGGACTGCATGCGTGTGCCGATTTCCGGCTGAAACGGCTTGATCCAGCTATTGTACCAGTCATTGGTCGGCAGCGGCAGGTAGGTGGTGTAGAGCACGGCGATGCGAAAACCCTTTTCTTTCAGCTTCGTGCAATATTTGACGTCGATCGGTTCCTGACAGCGGCCGCTCGTCGTTTTTTTGGTGCAGGTCGATGGCTTATAGCTATCGCCGACACCATCGGTCACGAAGAAGACGATCTTTTCCGGGCTCGCCGAACTCGCGCCCGTGCCGGAGGTGCCGATCTTGTCCCCGATCTGGGTCAGTGCCCGGTCGAAATCCGTCTGCTGGTCGTTGTTGAATCCCTGCTTGGGGATAGACATGAGATCAACTTCAGCGGCTTTCTTCTTCGCCGTCGCCAGATCCGACGTGAGCGGTACGACCTCAAGCAGCTTCGTATCTTCGGCTTTCTCTCCAAAGGAATAGACTGCCATGCGATATTGATTGCTGCTTTTGCGCATGGACTTCGCCGTGTCCATAAGGCTCGCTGTTGCCTTTGCGACCACATTGATGCGCGTCGTCACGCCGAGACTTTTCGCCTTGTAATAATAGCTGTTCGTATCCACGACACCGTCTTTCACGATGTGACAGGCGAAAGCACATTTGTCGCTCGTATTCGCGACCATGGTGGCAACGTCGGTTGGCGTCGCGCCGACGCCCATTGAGGGGGTGTTATCAAGAAGCACATAGAAGTCGCTGAATGTTTCCGTCTCGTATTTGGCGGTCGCCTTGCCCGAAACGGTAATCAGATCCTCCCCGAGTATCCGTGAAAGCGTCGTGTCAATGGAAGCCTTGAAGCTGACCGAGGATTCGATCGCGTTACCGTGCTTGGTCACCGACACATCCAGAGACAGAAGCTTGTAATCGGGATTGGACCGCTCATTGCTTTCAAAGAATGCGGAGGCGTCATCAGCGCCGAGCGAAATGACGCCATCGCCCGACATTTCCTTCGCCTTTTGAACACTCGACGATGTATCGGCAACCACCGCAAGGGCTGCGGCATCCGCTGCCATCTGCAGATCGGATTTTACGGCCATGCTGTGAGTCACATCCAGCGCAACGCCGGCCGTACCGATGAGCGGCACCAAAAGCAAAGCAGTTAGAATTCCGAAATTTCCTGATCTATCCTGCCAGATATTTTTCAAATCTGCCCCCATAGCGCTTTTGGAGACAGAACTTAGAAAAAGAATGTTGAAGGGCAGTTTCAAAGGATAACTAATTTTCGATAAATCTAATTTCCTAAATAACTAAATACCGATCCAACCAGCCTTCCGCTATGATGGTCATCAGTTGGTCAGGCGTGGCGAGCTGATCGCCTTTTTAAAAAGCGCCGACATGGCCTCGCTGATGCCCTGCGAAGGACTGACCTCGAAGAACAGGCCAGGGGAGGCGCAGGCTTGCATGCGCGGGCCGATTTCCGTTTCGAATGGTGCGATCCAATTCTTGTAGTGAGGATTATCAGGAAGCGGCAGATACGTCGTGTAAAGCACGGCGATACGGAATCCTTGTTTCTTGAGGTTGTCGCACAGCTTGGTGTCTATGGGTTCCTGGCAGCGTCCATTCCAAATCTTTTTCTTGGTACATGCGGCCTTTGCAGCATCGGCCACGCCATCCGACACGAAGAACAGGATTTTTTCAGGTGTAGCGGAACTCGCGCCATTCCCCGATGTTCCCATCTTCGGTATGATTCTCGTCAGTGCACGGTCGAAATTCGTATGCTGGTCGCTTTTGTAATGATGGTCTGGAACTGACATCAACTCAATTTCTTTGACCTTTTTTTTGGCCCCCTGCAAATCCGAGGTGCGCGAGACAATTTCCGGAAGGTCTTTGTTAAAAAAGGCATCCTCTGCTGTCTTTCCAAAAGTATAGACCGCAATGCGATACTGGTCGGGTCTTTTGCGAGTGTCCTCGGCAGTATCCATTAAGCTTGCGGTTGCCTTTGCGACCACGTCAATGCGCGTCGTCGCGTTTATGTAACCTCGGGCCTTCGGATCCTTGTTTCTGAGCCGGAAATAGCTGCTGTTGGGATTGGAAGACCCGTCTGGCAATGAGAGATGGCAGGCGAACTCACAACCGAGGGCAACTTTCATTGTTGCCACATCGGCGGGCGTTGCGCCGACACCCATGGAAGGCGAGTTATCGAGCAGCAGATAGAAATCGGTATAGGTTTCCGTCTCATATTTGGCAGTTGCACTGCCGGAGACAGTCAGGAAATCCTTTCCCAGTACTCTGGAGAGCGTTGTATTAAGCGAAGCCTTAAAACTCACTGACGATTCGATCACGGTGCCATTCTTCTTCACCTGTACATCGAGCGCCAATAGGCGATATTCCGGGTTCCCTCGCTGATTGCTGTGAAAAAAAGCCTCAGCCTCTTCCTTTCCGACCGAAATGACGCCGTTGCTGGCCATTCGCCGTGCAGCCTCGGCACTGGCTGAACTTTCCGCAACCACGGCCAGAGCCGCAGAGTCCGCTGCCATCTGAAGATCGGATTTCACGCTCATGGCCCGAACGACATCCAGCGCAACGCCGGCAGATCCGACGATCGGTATGATCAACAGAGCACTAAGAATTGCAAAGTTTCCAGACTTGTCCCGCCAGATGTTTTTCAAGCTCATCTCCGAATTATCAGAATTCGGATGAGGTTTATTTGAGTGCCGTTGCGATATAGTTTATCGATATAACTAATTTACAATAAATTCGGTATTACTAATAACTATATTTAAGTAATATATATACGACCCATGATCTGTCAGCGGAGGCCGTTGACATTTTTAGATCATGTCCTACAAAACAATCTCTTCCGAGGGGAGCACCAGACGGTGCTGAGATGGCGTTGAGCCGGACCCTTGAACCTGATCCGGGTCATGCCGGCGTAGGAACGGAACTGTCGCGCCCAAGGGGCGCCGCCCTTTCTCTTCTTCGCTTTGCCTGATCTCCGAGATTGCCACATCTGGAGACGAGTGACGATGCTGAAACCTTCCGCCCTTCGCACACGGTGCGTCTGCGTCTGAGGTCCGGCTCATGCGTGCCACCCATGCACTGAACGGAGTCGGTCTTCTGCTGGTTTTCTGGCAGGCGGGAACGTGGCTGTTTTCACCGCCCCGCTATATCCTGCCATCGCCCGCCGATGTCGCTGGCGCGTTCTGGCGTCAGCCGGGCTTCCTGTTCGGGCAGGCACTGGTAACGCTCGGCGAAATGGCCCTCGGGCTTGTGGCGGGCGTCGCCGGCGGCATTGTCGTCGCCTTCACCATTGCCGCCATCCCGCGCCTCGGCCGTCTCGTCTGGCCCATGGTTCTGGTGTTGCAAGCCTTTCCGGTCTTCGTGCTCGCCCCCATCCTCGTCCTCTGGTTCGGTTTCGGCATGGCTTCGAAAGTGGTCATGACGGCTATCATCATATTCTTCCCCGTCGCCTCCGCTTTCACGGATGGCCTTAACCGCACCGATCGCGCCATCCTCGACGCCGCCTCGCTGACTGAGGCGAGCCACTGGCAGATCCTTACCCGGTTGCGTGCGCCGCTGGCGTTGCCCTCGCTGATTTCAGGCCTCAGGGTCGCCGCGCCGCTTGCCCCGCTCGGCGCCGTCATCGGCGAATGGGTGGGCGCATCGGCCGGGCTCGGGTTTGTGATGATCCAGTCCAATGCCCGCATGCAGACCGACACCATGTTCGCCGCCATGACCATTCTGGCCGTCATGGCGGTGCTGCTGCGGCTTGTCGTCGACTTATCGACAGCCAATCTGGCTCCCTGGGCCAAGGAAACAGAACACACCATTCCTTTCAGATACTTGCGGAGACTTTCGGCACCATGAAACGAACTCTTCTTTCCCTCGTCGTCGCAGCGGCAAGCGTACTAGCACCCATGCAATCTGAGGCGGCCGACAAGCTCACCATATTGCTCGAATGGTTCGTGAACCCGGATCATGCGCCGATGGTGATCGCCAGGGAACGCGGCCTGTTTGCCGATGCCGGGCTGGAGGTGGAACTGGTTCCGCCCGCAGACCCCTCCGCCGTGCCGCGCCTCGTCTCGGCAAAGCAGGCCGATATCGGCGTGCATTACCAGCCGAACCTCTATCTCGATCACGACGCCGGCCTGCCGCTCGTGCGTTTCGGTACGCTGGTCGAAACCCCGCTCAACACTGTCACCGTTTTGGCCGATGGTCCGATCAAGAGCCTGAAGGACCTGAAAGGCAAGAAGGTCGGCTTTTCCGTTTCCGGCTTCGAAGACGCCATGCTGAAGCGCATGCTGGAAAAGGACGGGCTGACGAAGGACGATGTCGAACTCGTCAACGTCAACTTCTCGCTTTCGCCGTCGCTGATCGCCAGCAAGGTGGATGCCACGCTGGGTGGCTTCCGCAATTTCGAGCTGACGCAGATGAAGCTAGAGGGACATGAAGGCCGCTCCTTCTTCCCGGAGGAACATGGCGTGCCGGCCTATGACGAGCTGATCTTCGTCACCCATCGCGATCTCGTAAAAGACGGCCGCCTGCCGCGTTTCCTCTCCGCGGTGGAACAGGCAGCGATCTTCATCACCAACCACCCGCAGGAAGCCTGGCAGCTTTTCATCAAGGCCTATCCGAACCTTGATGACGCGCTGAACAAACAGGCCTTCTTCGATACGCTGCCGCGCTTCGCCAAGCGCCCCGCCGCACTCGACCGCGCGCGTTACGCCCGTTTCGGGGCTTTCATGCAGGAGATGCAGCTGATCAAGCAGGCGCCGGCGGCGGACGACATTGCCGTGGAACTGCAACAGCCATGACCAGGACTTATCCAACAGCAACAAAGGCCGCCGACATACTGGAGCGCGTGCGCAACACGCGCCCGCGCGTACATTGCCTGATGAACACCGTGGTGCAGAAATTCACCGCAGACGGCATCACCGTCGTCGGCGGCATTCCTTCCATGACCACCTCGCTCGAGGAAATCGAGAGTTTCGTGGCCAAGGCAGATGCGCTGACTGTCAATCTCGGCACGCTGGATGCCGAACGGCGCAAGGTCATCCGGCTGGCGATCGAGATCGCCAATGCATCCGGCAAGCCGTGGATCGTCGACCCCGTGCATTGCGACTACTCACCGTCGCGGTTGGAGTTCGCGCGCGAACTCATCGCACTTTCCCCGACTATCGTGCGCGGTAATCACGCCGAAATGAGCCTGATCGGCAATGTGCCTGATGTGGTGAGGATCGAGACCGGGCCTGTGGATCACCTCAGCGACACAACCCGCAGCGTCAGGATCGTCAACGGCCATCCGTGGATGGCGAAGGTGACGGGAACGGGCTGCCTTTCGGGCGGCGTCATCGCCGCCTTCATGGCGGTGGAAAAGGACGCGTTGACAGCGGCCGCCGCCGCCCTTGCCGTCACCGGCGTTTCCGCCGAACTTGCGGCCAAGCACGCCGGAGGCCCCGGCACCTTCGAACCGGCGTTTCTCGATGCGCTTTCCGAGATTTCCGCCGGGGACGTCACAAATCACGCGAGGATAGAGCATGAATAAGGTTGATTACCGCCTCAACGCGCTGGTCGACGCAAGCCTTAGCGATGTCGCGCCGCTGCCGGAGCTTGCTCTGGCAGCCGCACTCAATGGCGCGACTATTCTGCAATATCGCGACAAGCACGGCTCGACGCGGGAGATGATCGAAAACGCCCGCGCCATCCATGAGGCCATCGCCGGCACCGGCGTGCCGCTGGTCATCAACGACCGGGTGGATGTGGCCCTCGCCTCGGGCGCCGATGGAGTGCATCTCGGCGCCGACGACATGGACGCCAAAACCGCAAGGCGCATTCTCGGCGAAAAGGCGATCGTCGGCCTCACCGTCAAGAATCGCACTGATGCCGAACGGGCAGCCTCAATGCCCGTCGATTATGCTTGCATCGGCGGCGTGTTCGAAACCGTTTCCAAGGTCAATCCGGACAAGCCGGTCGGCATAGACGGTTTTACCACGCTGCGCGCCCTTTTGAAGGAGTGGAGGCCGGATATGCCGGTGGGCGCTATCGCCGGAATCGATCTTGCGCGTGTGCCGCCCGTCATCGAGGCGGGCGCAGATGGTGTCGCGGTCATTTCCGCCATTTTCCGCGCGGGCAATATTGCCAGCGCGACCAAGGACTTCCGCTCCGCAATTGACGCCACGCTGAAAGCGAGACAGCCATGACAGCCATTGCATTGACCATTGCCGGTTCCGACAGCGGCGGCGGCGCAGGTATTCAGGCGGATATCAAGACCTTCTCCGCACTCGGCGCCTATGCCGCCAGCGTCATAACTGCCATCACCGCCCAGAACACCAAAGGCGTGACGACGGTCGAGGATGTTTCGGTCGCCACCATTATTGCGCAGATGGATGCGGTATTATCCGATCTCGCCATCAATGCGGTGAAGATAGGCATGGTATCGCGGATCGAAACCATCGCCGCCATCGCGGAACGGCTCCGGGGGCAATCTCAACCGGTGGTGCTGGACCCGGTCATGGTAGCGACCTCCGGTGACAGGCTGCTGCATGAAGACGCCATCGAGACATTGCGGCGCGACTTGCTGCCGCTCGCGACCATCGTTACGCCGAACCTGCCGGAAGCGGCGCTGCTGACCGGGACCTCCATGGCGAAGACGGATACCGAGATCGCCCAGCAGGCTGAATTGATCCTGAAGGCGGGCACAAAAGCCGTGCTCATCAAGGGCGGCCATGGTGATGGGCCTGAGAGCACGGATTATCTGTTTGCGGATGGCGCCATGCAGGCGCTTTCCGCGCCGAGGGTCGAGACGAAAAACGACCACGGCACCGGCTGCACACTGGCGGCGGCGATTACGGCTCATCTTGCAAAGGGATATGAGTTAAGGGAGGCGGTTGAGCTTTCGAAGGATTATCTGAATGGGGCGCTCGATGCCGGGCGGGGCCTTGCTGTTGGGAACGGGCGGGGGCCAGTGCATCATTTTTATCGGTGGTGGGGGTAGTGACGCGAGGACAGAGGGGGGTGGCCGCATACACTACCGCGCCTTCGGCGTCGCCAGCACATTCCTGATCGCAAAGCTCGAATGAATGCGCGAAACCCCTGGCAGTTTCGACAGGATTTCCTTGTGAATCCGCTCGAAATCCCCCGCACTTTCCGCCTCGCAGCGCAGGAAATAATCCGATCCTCCTGTCATCAGATAACATTCGCGGATTTCCGGATATCGCCGCACCGCATTTTCGAAACGGTTGAGAAAATCCTCCGTCTGGCGGTCGAGCGTAATCTGCACGATGACCGAAATCACCTCGCCGCCAGCAAGGCCGCTGGTCAGCGCCGTATAACCGCGGATGATCCCTTCCCGCTCGAGAATATCGACGCGGCGAAGGCAGGCGGACGCAGATAGCCCGACTTCTGCTGCCAGTTTCGCATTGCTGATGCGGGCGTTGAGCCGAAGCAGACGGATGATATGGCGGTCAGTCGCATCGAGTGACGACATAGGAAATTCCAATAATGAGAGTAAAATTGCTCTATTATGTAATTTGTCGCATATTATTCGAACAATCGCCAAGAAATTCGACAATCGTTGCAATACCCTCATGGGATAAAAATGAGGGTGAACGACCATGGACATGCAGATCAGCCGCCAGCAGGCAGCCGGTGGTGCAAGCGGCCAGCTGACCATCGATCTCGGCGCATTGCGGGACAACTACCTTAGCCTTGCCGCCCTGGCCCCCGCATCGCAAACGGCGGCGGTCGTGAAGGCCGATGCTTATGGCCTCGGCGCGGATATCGTCTCACAGACCCTGTTCGAGGCGGGTTGCCGGAATTTTTTCGTCGCCCACATCGACGAGGCGCTCGCACTCAGGATCCGGCTTTCGGCAGAAGCGCAGATTTTTGTCCTCAATGGTCTGCAGCCCGGCAACGAGACCTCCTGCGCCGCCATGGCCATCACACCGGTTCTGAACTCGCTGGAACAGATCGCCCAATGGTCAGGCCATGCCAGAAAGCTCGGCAAGACACTCACCGCCGCCGTGCAGATCGATACCGGCATGTGCCGCCTTGGGCTCTCCCCCGAAGAGCTTGAATTCCTCTCCGCCCAGCCGCAGCAGCTCGATGGAATTGGGATCGCTTTCATCATGAGCCATCTCGCCTGCGCCGACGAGCCGGATCATGTTTCCAATGCCGCACAGCTTGCCGTGATGCGCAAGGCCGCCACCGCCTTTCCCGAGACGCCGGTCTGTTTTTCCAATTCGGGCGGTATTTTTCTCGGCAACGACTATCATAACGCTCTACTGCGCCCCGGCATCGCGCTTTATGGCGGTGCGCCTTCCGCTGCCGGCCCCAACCCGATGAAGCCGGTCGTCCGTCTCGATCTCGCCGTCATCCAGACCCGCACCGTTCCCGCTGGCTCGCTGGTCGGTTACGGCGGCTCTTTTACGGCGAGCGGTCCGACACGGCTGGCGACAATCGCTGCCGGTTATGCCGATGGCTTGCCGCGTTCGCTCAGCAATCGCGGTGCAGCGTGGTATAATGGCGTGCGTCTGCCGATTGCCGGGCGCGTTTCGATGGATAGCATCATTCTCGACATATCCGCCCTGCCCGAGGGGGCATTGACCCAGGGCAGCCTTGTGCAGATGATCGGGCCGGACCAGACACTGGAAGACATTGCCGAGGATGCGGGCACGATTGCCTATGAGATCCTGACCGGTCTCGGCCGCCGTTACCGCCGCAGCTACATTCAGCCGGGCATGTGCCCGACAACCGCTTCAATATCAGTCAATCACAAGTGAGACGATCATGAACGTCACTATCCTCGGAGCCGGCGTCGTCGGCGTGACATCTGCCTGGTATCTGGCCAAAGCCGGACACAAGGTGACGGTGATTGACCGCCAGGCGGCCGCAGCGCTCGAAACCAGCTTTGCCAATGCCGGCGAGGTTTCCCCCGGTTATTCATCGCCCTGGGCTGCCCCCGGCATTCCGATGAAGGCGATGAAATGGCTGTTCATGAAACATGCACCGCTGATCATTCGCCCAACCGCCGACCCGGCCGCCTGGCGCTGGATGAGCCAGATGCTGCGCAACTGCACCTCGGCGCGTTACGCCATCAACAAAAGCCGCATGGTGCGCGTTGCCGAATATAGCCGTGATTGCCTGATGGCGCTTCGCGAAGAGACCGGCATCGAATATGACCAGCGCATGCAGGGCACGCTGGAGGTGTTCCGCACCCAGAAACAGTTCGACGCCATCGGCAAGGATGTGGACGTGCTGACGGCGGGCGGCGTGCCTTTCGAGATTCTCGACCGCGACGGCTGCGCCGCCATCGAACCCGGCCTTGCCCCCGCCAAGGAAAAGATCGTTGGCGGCCTGCGTTTGCCCGGCGACGAGACCGGCGATTGCTTCATGTTCACGACTGAACTTGCCCGTATGGCAGAAGAAGCCGGCGTTACCTTCCTTTACGATACCGGCATCATGCGCCCCATCGTTGAAGCAGGACGCATCAAGGCCGTGGAAACCACCCGGGGGCTGGTGGAGGCCGATATTTTCGTCGCCGCACTCGGCAGCTATTCGCCGCAATTCCTGCGCCAGCTTGGCCTTACTCTGCCGGTTTACCCGGTCAAGGGTTACTCCATCACGGTTCCAATCGTGAAAGAGGAGCGCGCGCCCGTTTCCACGGTCATGGACGAGGCGTTCAAGGTGGCGATCACCCGTCTCGGCTCACGCATCCGGGCCGGCGGCATGGCGGAGATTGCCGGTTTCAGCAAGGATTTGCCGGCCGCACGCCAGGAAACGCTCGCCCATTCGGTGGAAGACCTGTTCGGCGGCGCCGGCGATCAGAACCAGGCGAAATTCTGGTGCGGCCTGCGCCCGATGACGCCCGATGGCACGCCTGTCATCGGCGCCACCCGCTACAGCAATCTCTATCTCAATACCGGCCACGGCACGCTCGGCTGGACAATGTCCTGCGGCTCGGCCCGGGTGCTTGCCGACCTGATCAGCGGGAACAAGCCGGAGATCGATACACACGACCTGGCCATCAGCCGCTACGCCGCCTGAGGCGGAACAGAAAAGCCCCTTCCCGCCGGCAAGGCGGGACAGGCGGCGATCAAAGCGCCAGCGCGTCCCTGAGCGCCAACCCTTCCTTCATGCGAAGGTCGAGATCGGCTTCGATGTGGTCGAGGTGCCGCAGCATCAGCGCACGGGCTTTTGCCGCATCCTTCGCCTCCAGCGCATCCAGAAGGTCGGCATGGTCATTATGGCCGCAGCTAGAGACACCCGAGCGACCGTAAAGCGCAATGACCAGCGATGAACGGGCCACCAGCTCATCCATGAATTTCTCGAGAATGGCATTGCCGGCAAGCGCGGCGAGCATCAGGTGAAAATCGCCCGACGCCTTGATCTCCGCACGTCTGGCGGTGGGGCCGCGCTCAAGCTGGTGGCGGCTTTCCTCGACCAGATGTTCCCTCAGCTTCTTCGCCGCCGCAGGGGTGATTTTTTCTATCGCCGCATCCACCACGCCGGGTTCGATCAGCCGGCGCGAGGCAAAAACCTGTCGCGCCTCATCCGGCGTCGGGTTGGATACGAAAGCGCCCCGGTTTCGCTCTGCCTTGACCAGCCCCTCATAGGCCAGCATCTGAAGCGCTGCCCGCACCACCGTGCGGCTCACCTCGAACAGGGTTCCGACTTCCGCCTCCGACAGTTTTGTCCCCGGCGCAAGCCGCCGGTCGACAATGGCGTCACGCAGCGTATCGCGAATGGCCTGGGCACGGTCTTCATGCGTGGAATCGGGATTGACGGTTATGTGGGAAAGGCTCATCGGTGCGTCCTGTTTCATCCTGAGTTCTAGCGCGAAGTACGGCGCGCGCAAACAGGAATTGCGGGCCGCCGCCCGTCCGCCACAATTCATTCAGCGCCCGTTCAGCAGCCGGGCTGTATTTCCTTAACCATCGAATTTGCAGCTGGCAGCGCCTTGCCACTTGGATGGAAGAAAACACCATGTCGTCCTTCGCAGCTAAAACAGTTCTGACAATCGCTGTCGCCGCCGCTACCATTGCTCCCTTCAGCAGCGCATCCGCCGGCGACTGGGATCGCCACGACCGTCGCGACGCCGCCATTCTGGGTGGCGTCCTCGGTCTTGCCGCCGGTGTCGCCGTTGGTTCGGCAATGGCGCGCCCGGCGCCGGTGGACGATGAGCGCGTCTATATCGACCCGCCCCGTCGTTATGAGCCGAGCTACGTGTATGAAGAGCCGGATTATCGCTATTATCAGCCGGCACCACAGCCGGTTTATCGCCCCGCTCCGGTCTATCGTCCGGCACCGGTTTACCGCGCCCAGCCGGTCTATGACACCAATCCCGGTTATTACCAGCCGCGCCGGACGTACCGTACCATCGAGCCTTGGACAAATGCCTGGTACGATTATTGCTCGCAGCGCTATCGCAGCTTCAACAGCCGGTCCGGCACCTATGTCGGTAACGACGGTCAGCGCCATTTCTGCGTAGCGGGTTGATCGGGAAGACCGCCAACATAAATACTCCCGTTATTGTCAGGCCGCGGACAGAAACGTCCGCGGCTTTTCCATGAGCGCCCCGCGCTACCTCACGCCGTACCGCTCTTCACATAATCCGCCCGGCTAATGCCGTGGCGCTGCAGCTTGTCGTAAAAGGTCTTGCGGGCGATGCCGAGCGTTGCGATGGTTTCCGCCACGTCTCCGTTCGACTGCTCCAGCGTTTCACGGATGATATTGGCCTCGATCTCGTCCATGCGCTCCGGCAGGGTGCCGGAAGCGGGAATAGCGGATTGCGAAGCGGAGGTAGCCGCCGGTTCCGCCTCCAGGCCCAGCACCACCCTTTCGGCGAAATGCCCGAGTTCCCGAACATTGCCCGGCCAATCATGCTCCTGAAGCCGGCGGGACGTGCCGGCGCTGATTTGTGGCACCGGCATGTTGAAGCGGTTGGCAGCCTTGGTGACGAAATGGGAAAACAGGAGTGGAATATCCGCCTTGCGTTCGCGCAGCGGCGGAATGGACAAGGTCACCACGTTCAGCCGGTAATAGAGATCCTCGCGGAAGCTGCCGCGTTCGGCCGGATCGCCGAGATCCACCTTTGCCGCCGCCACCACGCGAATATCGACCGGCCTCTCCTCGTTTGAACCCAACGGCGAAACTTCACGCATTTCCAGAACACGCAGCATCTTCACCTGAACGGCAAGCGGCATGCTTTCGATCTCGTCGAGAAACAGCGTACCGCCGCTCGAATGTTCGATGCGGCCGACACGCTTTTTCTGCGCACCGGTAAAAGCCCCCGGCTCATGACCAAAAAGCTCGCTTTCGATCACCGTCTCTGGCAGCGCACCGCAATTCAGCGCCACGAAATTGCCCTTCGCGCGCTTCTTGCTCCAGCGATGCAACGCCGTTGCCACCACTTCCTTGCCGCTGCCCGTCTCGCCCGCCACCAGCACATCCACATCCGTATCGGCGATGTGCCGAAGCGTGGTCCGCAGGCGCTCCATGGCGGGTGTCTGCCCGATCAGCGGCAGATCGTCCTCCGCCTGTCCCACCGCCCGGCGAAGCGCCCGATTTTCCAGCACGAGGCGGCGTTTTTCCAGCGCCCGGCGCGCGCTTTCCACCATGCGTTCAGCGGGAAAGGGTTTGGCGATGAAATCATAGGCGCCATTGTGAAGTGCATCGACGGCCATCGGCACATCGCCATGACCGGTGATGAGGATGACCGGCAGGTCGGCATCGATCTTGCGGACATGGTCGAAAAATTCGAGACCCGTCATGCCGGGCATACGCACATCGGTGATGATGATGCCGTCAAAATCTTCGCTCAGGGCCGCAAGCGCCTGCTCGGCGCTGGAAAAGGAAGTGACCGGCAATCCATCGAGTTCCAGCGTCTGCACCATCGCTTTGCGCAGTTGGGAATCGTCGTCCACCAGGAATATGGTTCCATCCACCGTCATGTCATGCTCGCTTCAGAAATACGGAAAAACATGTGCCCGCCTCGCTGCTCGCCACCTCGATACGCCCGCCATAATCCGAAGCAATATCGTTGGAAATGACGAGACCGAGGCCGAGACCGCTTTCCTTTGATGTATTGAAGGGCGAGAAAAGCTGGGCGCGGATGGCCTCCGGAATGCCGGTGCCATTATCGCTGACCGAAATCACGATCATGTCGCTCTCCTCCCGCACCCGCACCTCGACACGCGCCGTCTCAATCGTTTCCGTGGCTTCCAGCGCGTTTTGCAGGAGGTTGATGAGGATTTGTTCGAGCCTGATACGGCTGCCGAGCACCTTCAGATCCTGATCCGGCAGGGCGATATCCAGCGCATCCATCTGCCCGGAGAAACGGCTGCGCAACAGCACGACCGCACCTTCGATGACAAGTCTGACACTCACGGGTTCGGCGGCGGTGCGGCCCTTGCGCGCCAGTATCTTGAGGTCGGTGGTGATCGTGCCGATACGCTCGGTGAGAGCGGCGATATCTTCAAGATTTTCATTGGCTTCGGCCAGACGATCGCGTTTCAGCAACGTGCGGGCATTATCGGCGAAAGCCCGGATGGTCGCCACCGGCTGGTTGATTTCATGCGCCACGCCCGCCGCCACCTGGCCCAGAATGGAAAGACGGTTGGCCTGCACCAGCTCGTGCTGCACATTGCGTAACTCGCCGGTGGTCTTTTCATGCAGGGTAATTTCGGCCTGTAGATGATCGCGTGTTTTCGTCAGGTCGCGGGTGCGCTCCTGCACCTTCATTTCCAGCTCCGCGCGGGCGCGTTGCTCCTCTTCTTTTTCCTTGAGCGCCTTGTGCCTGCGCCACAGCCAAAGGGCCGAAAGCGCCATCAGCGGCATCAGCGTCGCCAGCGCCACCACCCTGCCCTCACGAATTATGGCGTTCAGCGTCGGCGCCACAGGCTGGAGATAATGCAGCGTCCATGATGTCGTCGGCACCGGCACTTCCAGCCGCAGATAATCGCCACGCGCACTCCCCGGTTCATCGACATGAATGAGCGGAACGCCCTCGCTCGCTCGCCGCGCTGCGCGAAACGGCAGCGTTGAAAGCGCCTCATTGCCGAATTGCAGGCTCTCGGAAATGATTTTCCGCTGCGCCTCGTCAATAGGTGCGACGGTCTTGAAGCGCCATTCCGGCACGCTGGTCATCAACACGACGCCGTTTCTGTCGACCACATAGACCGGTTTGCCTCCGATGTTCCAGTCGGTCTCAAGCCGATTGAACTCAACCTTGGCAATGACGACGCCAAGCGGCCGCCCGTCGGCGGCATCGATGCGGCGGGAGATATAAAGACCCGGTCGGCGGCTGACATTGCCAAGCGCATAATGTTCGGACATGCCGGTCTTCATCGCCGCCTGGAAATATTCGCGGAAAGCATAATTGGAGCCGACAAAGCTGTCGTCCTGCCGCCAGTTACTCGACGCGATGGTCAGTCCGGTCGGCCCGGTGACATAGATCACCGAGGACTGCGTGCCTTCGATCAGGCCTTCCAGCTTGCGGTTCAACCGGTCGAGAGCGGGAGCACCACCGCCATCCAGCGCGGCGGCAAGATCGGGATCTCCGGAGAGGACAAGGGGAATGGCGCGCGGCCGCTCCAGCGCGACATTCAGGAGCGCGATCTTCAGTTCGGCATCCGTGGCGGCCTCGGAACCGGCCATGCGCAGCGCCTGATTGCGGGCGAACTCATCGGCCACCAGCAGAACGCCAAGACTGACGAGCAACCACAGGCCCGCCAGCGCCAGCCATTGCGCCCGTCGCTTCGCCTGGGAATGAGGTGCCTGATCCTGATAGGTCATGGGATGATTGTGCGGATTTACGCACAGACATCAAGATATTTTGTCCGGAATTCCGCACAAATGGCCGTGAGCCAGCGAGGCTTCAATAAAAACTACTTTTGAAATCAGTCAGTTACAGCAAATAATCAAGTCTGGCATGCGTATTGCACATGACTCCGCAATCGGCGCGACGCCGTCAACGACACGGCGATCCCGGGAGGCCAATCAAGGCAGGGTGAGGCCGAGGAGGAAAAAACATGATCGATACGACAGCCGTGGCCGCAGGCCACGCCAAGCAGCCATTCTACAAGCACCTGTATTTTCAGGTTCTGGTGGCCATCATCGCCGGTATCGCACTCGGCCATTTTTACCCGACTTTCGGCGAACAGCTGAAGCCGCTCGGCGACGGCTTCATCCGCCTCGTCAAGATGATCATCGCCCCCGTCATCTTCCTCACCGTCGCAACCGGCATCGCCGGCATGAACGACATGAAAAAGGTTGGACGTGTGGCCGGCAAGGCCATGATCTACTTCCTGGTGTTCTCCACGCTCGCGCTTATCGTTGGCCTCATCGTCGCCAATACCGTGCAGCCGGGCGCCGGCATGAACATCGATCCTTCGACGCTGGATGCCAAGGCCGTCGCGACCTACGCCGACAAGGCCCATGAGCAGACCATCACCGGCTTCCTGATGAACATCATCCCAACCACCATCGTCGGCGCATTCGCCAGCGGCGATATCCTGCAGGTGCTGTTCTTCTCGGTGCTCTTCGGCATCGCGCTTGGCATCGTCGGCGAAAAGGGCAAGCCCGTCACCGATTTCATGCACGCTCTCATGTACCCGATCTTCAAGCTGGTCGCGATCCTGATGAAGGCCGCCCCCATCGGCGCTTTCGGCGCGATGGCGTTTACCATCGGCAAATACGGCATCTCGTCGGTTACCAACCTCGCCATGCTGATCGGCACCTTCTACATCACGTCCGCACTGTTTGTGTTCGTAGTCCTCGGCGCTGTCTGCCGCTATAACGGCTTCTCCATCGTCGCGCTTATCCGCTACATCAAGGAAGAACTGCTGCTGGTTCTCGGCACCTCGTCTTCGGAAGCCGCCCTGCCGGGCCTGATGAGCAAGATGGAAAAGGCAGGCTGCAAGCGCTCCGTCGTCGGCCTCGTCATCCCCACCGGTTATTCTTTCAACCTTGACGGCACCAACATCTACATGACGCTGGCCGCCCTCTTCATCGCACAGGCGACTGGTATCCACCTGTCCTTCGGTGAACAAATCCTGCTGCTGCTCGTGGCCATGCTCTCCTCCAAGGGCGCTGCCGGCATCACCGGCGCTGGTTTCATCACGCTGGCCGCAACCCTCTCGGTCGTGCCTTCGGTTCCAGTCGCCGGCATGGCGTTGATCCTCGGTATCGACCGCTTCATGTCGGAATGCCGCGCGCTCACCAACTTCGTCGGCAATGCCGTCGCCACGATCGTCGTTGCCCGCTGGGAAGGCGAACTGGATCAGGAGCAGCTCGCGCGCGTCCTGAGCGGCAAGGAGGAATTCACCAGCATTGCCGATGTGGATTCTCTGCCGGCTTCGGTTCAGCCCGCCGAATAATACGACCTCCCAAGGTCCTGCCTGTCGCGGTTTTCTCCGGGCAGGCGCATGCAGAAAGCCCGGCGCATCGATTGGATGCGCCGGGCTTTTGTCATTGAGACTTCAAAAAGCGCTGGGAAGCAATCAGCCCTTTGCCGCCAGTGCGTTATCGAGACCGCGCCTGACGCCGGCAAACAGCTCATCCAGCTGCTCGGCCGTGATGATCAGCGGCGGGCAGAAGCAGATCGATTCACCGATCGGCCGGGTGATGACGCCTTCGCTTTCGATGGCCGCGGCCAGCGCCAGCGTCGTATCGCCCGGTTTCATGCGCTCCCACGGCTTCACCTCCAGCGCGCCGATCAGGCCGATACCGCGCGAGGAATGAATGAGCGGGTGATCGGCCAGCGCCTTCAGATGACTAAGGAACTTGCCCTCCAGCCGGGCGACATTCCCGACCAGATCGCGCTCCTGAATGATCTTCAGGTTTTCCAGTCCCACAGCCGTCGCGACGGGATGGCCGGAGGCGGTGTAACCATGGCCGAAAGAGCCGATACGGTCGGATTCGTCGGCAATCGGCTGGTAGAAATTGTCGTTCATGATGATCGCCGAAAGCGGCATGTAGGACGACGAAATCTGCTTGGAGACGACAAGCACATCCGGCTCGATGCCATAGGTCTCGCAGGCGAACATCTTGCCGGTTCGACCGAAACCGCAGATCACCTCATCCACCACAAGCAGAATATCGTATTTTTTCAGGATCGCCTGCACGCCCGCCCAATAACCTTCCGGCGGCAAAAGAACGCCGCCCGCGCCCATGACCGGCTCGCCCCAGAAAGCGGCAATCGTTTCGGGGCCTTCGCGGAGGATCAGATCCTCAAGCTCTTTCAGGATGCGCGCGGCGAAATCCCCCTCGCTTTCCCCTTCCTTTCCGAAATGCACATAGGAGGGGCAGGCCGTATGCAACATCCGGTCCAGCGGCAGGTCAAAACTTTCATGGTTACGCGGCAGGCCGGTAATCGAGGCCGAGGCGATGGTTACGCCATGATACCCCTTGATGCGGCCGATGATCTTCTTCTTGTCTCGCCTGCCCAGCGCGTTAGAGCGATACCAGACCATCTTGGCGACCAGGTCGTTGGCCTCGGAGCCGGAGGACGTGAAATGCACCTTGGACATCGGCACCGGTGAAAGCTCGATCAGTAGCTCGGCGAGATCGACCGACGGGCCGTGCGTCTTATAGGAAAAGGTGTGGTAATAGGGCAGCTTCTGCATCTGCTTCGTGGCCGCTTCCACCAGCCGCTGCTCACCGAAGCCGAGCGCCACCGACCACAGCCCCGCCATCGCCTCGATATAGCGCTTGCCGCTGCTGTCGGTGACATAGATGCCCTCACCGCTCTCGATCACCAGACCGCCGGTCTTTTCGAATTTGCGCAGATTGACGTTCGGATGCATCTGATAGGCGATATCGCGTGCCTCGACGGAATTCGGCAGAATGGTCATCGATAAAGGCTCCATTTTTGGTTGATTCTCGGCGCGTCAGACGTGCTGGCCGCCATTGATGTGAATTTCCGCGCCGTTGATGTAGCTCGACTGTTCCGAGCAGAGGAAATAGATGGTCTGCGCCACCTCGGCCGTGGTGCCGAGCCGCCCAAGCGGCACCTGGGCTTCCACCAGTTCGGCCGTTCCGGGCGAAAGGATGGCGGTGTTGATCTCGCCCGGCGCAATCGCATTGGCGCGCACGCCGCGCGGGCCGAACTCATGCGCCAGTTCGCGCGTCAGCGCCGCAAGCGCCGCCTTCGACGTGGCATAAGCCACGCCGGCAAAAGGATGCACCCGTGAGCCGACAATCGATGTGACGTTGACGATGGAACCCTTTGCCGCTTCCAATTCCGGCAAAAGCGCGCGGGCGAGCAGCGCCGTCGAAACGAGATTGACGTTCAGCACCCGCGTCCAGATTTCCGCCGTCGTATCCATGACACCGAGGCGGCTACCGCCCTCCCCCTTCGGCGAAATTCCGGCATTGTTGACAAGCGCCGCAAGCTTTCCCTCCGGCAGGCGTGAGCGCACCTCGTTCGCCAGATCGTCAATGCGGGACAGGTCCTCCAGATCGGCCTGAATATGGCTCTCCCGCGCAGACGGCCAACGGCATTCCTCGGAGAAAGGTTGTCGCGATACGGTCAGAATTCTCCAACCTTTTTCCTGAAACAGCTTGACGGTGGCGTGCCCTATTCCGCGGCTGGCGCCGGTCAAAAGCATGAAAGGAACAGCCATATGAGAACTCCTGTGCCACGCGGGCCGTTGAGCCGGCCGCGCATTCAGCCCGGCATGTTAGAGCGCCGCCACCGGCTGACAAGGTCTTTTTTGTCGCGGCGCGGCGTTGGTGGATCGGCGACGGGCTAATCCCATTTGATGCACGGCTTTCACCCGAATGGAATATTTGAAGCCGACCGTTTACCCATAAAATGAAGCCTCCCGAATGTGTGATCAGTATTGGGAGGGGGCAAGAATGCGCATCGATATCATCGACACGGACGCCGGCTTCGAGGCGATCCGCGAAAACTGGGATGCGGTGTTCATGGCCGATCCCCATGCCCGGCATTTCCTCTCTTGGGGGTGGCTCAGGGATTACATGCCGCGCCGCAGGCGCTGGTTCATTCTTGCGCTGCGCGAACGACAGGAAGGCTCGCCCTATGTGGCGTTTTTCCCGCTGCGCATCGTCACCGAACCGGACAAAAAAACCGGACGCTTCCACGACAGCATCGTCATGGCCGGCAATGCGGCGGCGGATTACACCGGTTTCATCACCCTGCCGGATTATGAAAATCGCGCAGTCGCCGGCTTCTGTTCATACATACGGCAACAGAACTGGACCGAGCTGAAGCTCGATTATCTTTGCGGCCCGCCGGAACGCCGCGACGCGATGATCCGCGCACTTCAGGGCCCGCTCGTCATGTTTCGCGACAACATGCCGACCAACCCCTACAACATTAACAATTGCATCTGCCCGGTCGTGACCCTGCCGGAGACGTTCGACGGCTATCTCGACAGCCATATGAGCAGCCAGACCCGGCAGAAGCTCAGGCGTTTCCTGAGAAAAGTGGAGGGCGGCGACGAATATCGCATCACCTTTGCAACGCGGGAAACAATCAGGCGGGATATGGACATCCTGTTCGATTTCTGGCGCATCCGCTGGGCGCCGCATAAGGGCAAGGAACGCACGGAGCTTCTGATCGGCGCGACGCGGCAGATGCTGATGGATGTCTATATCCGTGGCGATCTGGAAGTACCGGTATTGTGGTTCGGCGAACAGCCGCTGGGGGCACTCGCCAATATCATCGACCGCCAGAAGAAATCGGTCCTGTTCTACATTACCGGCCGCGACGAAAACTGGAAGACCCCTTCCCCCGGCCTCGTGCTGCACGGCCATTGCATTCGCAGGGCAATCGAGCAGGGTTTTAAAACCTATGATTTCCTGCGCGGTAACGAGCCTTACAAATATTTCTTCGGGCCGGAGGAACAGAAGCTGAGCTGCACGCTGTTCCGCACCCGCTCGGGCGACAATCTCGGCGGCAAGCTTCACCCGCGCAGCATCCGTTTTGTCTACGAACAGGCCCTCAAGCTCTATAAGGCAGGCCAGAAGGCGGCCGCCAATATTGCCTTCGCGCAGGTACTGACTGCGGCGCCGGACCATCTCGGCGCGCAATTCGGGCTCGCCAATCTATTGTTCGACCGGGGCGAATTCCGGGAGGCCGAAATCGCCTTTCTCAGCCTTCTGGCCGCCGGGCAGGAACCCGTCGTCCTTTGGCTGCGTATCGGCGAGGCGCGGCTGGCGCAGCAGCACTACCACGAGGCGTCCGAGGCCTTCCGCCAGGTGACCAACCGCGCGCCTTTCCACCGGGAAGCGCTTTACAAATGCGCCGTGGCGCTGATTGCCGCTGAAAGAACGATGGAAGGTGCGGAAATCCTCGACAGGCTGCAGCACTATCACTCGGACGATGCAGCCCATCTGGAATATGCGGAAAAGGCCCGTGCAGCCCTTGCCCGGCTGGAACTGGCAAAGGCGAAGGTTCCGCTGCCGGCCGATGTCGTCACGCTCTCCATCAAGCCGAAAGCGGCAGGCAAGCGCTGGCGCCCGCCAAAGGTTTTGCATTAAAGGCAACGCCCTGTAAGTTGCGGCAGGAAAAACCGGCCGGTCGACTTGCAAGGATGTTTGATGTTTCTGACCACCAAGGACATGCTCGATCTCATTGAGCTTCGCCATGATCTGCACCGTCATCCGGAAATTTCCGGCGAGGAGAAGCAAACGGCGCGGCGCATCCGCACTTTCCTCGAGCGGGCGCAGCCCGACCAGCTTTTCACCGCTCTCGGCGGCCATGGCGTAGCTGCGGTCTATGACAGCGGCAAAAGCGGCCCGGCGATTCTGATCCGTTCGGAACTCGATGCTCTGCCCATTCACGAAAAGAGTAACGCCGAATACCGCTCCGGCACCGACGGCAAGGGCCATCTTTGCGGCCATGACGGCCACTCCACCATTCTGACGGCGCTGGCGCTCGGCCTTTCTCGGCAGCGACCGGAGACCGGCCGCGTCATCCTTCTGTACCAGCCGGCGGAAGAAACCGGCGCGGGCGCCGCCGCCGTCCTCGCCGACCCGCACTTTGGGCAGATAAAGCCGGATTATTCCTTTTCGCTTCACAACCTCCCCGGCCTTCCTTTCGGCCATGTCAGCGTCGTGGAAGGTCCGGTCAACTGCGCGTCACGCGGGGTCAAATTCCGCCTCTCCGGCAAGACCGCGCATGCGTCTTCGCCCGAACATGGCATTTCCCCGATGCAGGCAATATCCTGGCTGATGCCGGCCTTGGCCGAACTGGGCTCCGGTTTCCCGCCCGAACCCGATTTTTCCATGGTGACGATCACCCATGCCGCGATGGGCGAAGCCGCCTTCGGCATTTCCCCAGCCGATGCTGAAATCTGGGCGACACTCCGGACACTGACCGACGACCGGATGGAAAAACTCTGCGAGGCTGCGGAAACGCTGGCAAAAAAGGCGGCGGACGAACAGAAGCTGACGCTCGATATTACCTATGACGATATTTTCCTGCATTGCGAAAACGCGCCTGACGCGGTCGGGCACATCCGGCGCGCGCTCGACGAGGAAAAAATCTCCCACGGTTCGGAGGCGCTGCCCATGCGGGCTTCCGAGGATTTCGGCCGCTTTCGCGCCGTTTCGTCATCGGCGATGTTCTTTCTCGGCGCAGGCCGGGATTATCCCAACCTGCACAATCCGGATTACGACTTTCCGGATGCGCTGATCGGCACCGGCGCGCGCATTTTCATGCGCATCATCCGCAACCTGTCCGACGCAAAATAGCAGCGGCCGAAGACATCCAGCCACGATCAGCCGAACGTCAGCCGCCCTGGGGGCCGTTGCTCGGCCGGGCGGCGCGCACCGCAGCCAGCCCGCGGATACCATCCTTGTTTCCGATAGCCGTCAGGCTTTCGAAAATCTGGGCGGCCTCACCATAACGGCGCATGGCGAGGTAGGAATAACCGCGCAGCACCATCAGGTCAGTGCGTTCATCCGCCAGCCGCGCGCGCTGATCGAGCAGGAGAAGAGTTTCAACATATCGCTTCGACCCGAATGCGGAAACCGCTCGATCGGCAAGGATCGCGACTTGCAGTTCCGTCGCACGCGGGCGATCCATGTGCGACTTCGTTGCCGAGACGGCTGCACGGTCCGTCAAGCCCATGCGCAGATAGGCAAGGCTCTGGCCATAGGCCGCATCGCTTTTGACATTGGACTGACCGCTTTCTATCGCGGATTCGAAAGCTTTGAGAGCCTCCGCCGGCCGGTTCGTCTCCATCAGGCACCAACCGAGATCAAGCGCTTGCTGTGGCGGCAAACGTTGCGGATCGGGATAGGCAACGCAGGAGCGTGGGCGCGATGCGGCGCTTGTTTCCCTTCGCACCTGCACTACGCGGCGCGCCTGCTTGCGCGAAGGTTCAGGTTGCTGGACGACGGGTGGATTATACACCACCGCCGTTTCCCCCTGCGGGGCATTGGCCTGCAGGGGCGGCGGCGTCACCTGTGCCGCAACCGCCTGCCCGGACTGATCCACCATGCGCGCGGTTCCCACATCGGCGATACGTTGCGAACGGCCTCCCCATTGCTGCTGGATGCCGCGCAGGCCGGCAAGATTGCGAAGATCGTGATAGCTGACGGCCATGCCGTAGGCTGATGGCTCATCATCGGGTTTCCAGCCAAGGGCCGTACTGAACCATTGCAAAGCGAGCGGCGTCTGCCGGAAGGCAAGCGAGTACCAGCCGAATTGCTGCGCCGTCGCCGCATCCTTGCGCGCCACCGTTTCGGCGGCGATACGTTGCAGCACATCGGGAGGTAGAACGACCGGCGGCTCCAGCGCCAGAAGATTGGCGGTTGCGGCGAGATAGGTCGCAAGCGCTTCGTCGGATGCGTTGCGCCATTTATACATGACGTCCTCGGCCTCACGCGGCTCGTTACGGTCGATCAGCGCCAGCGCCAGACCCTGCGACGCCGACGCGCTGTCTTCTTCTTCCCGCGCCTTGCGGAACCATTTTTCCGCCTCCGCCATGTTCTTCTGCCGGATATTGTACCAGCCGAGCAGCAGGGCGTCGCTTGCAAGCTTGTCGGTCTCGGCAAGTCGCTGAAGCCGCATCACATAGGTCGAGGGAACATTGACGCCCTCCTTCTCCCCTGCCTTTGCCACGAACTGACGGGCGAGATCATTCTTGACCGGTTCGAATTCCAGTTGACCGTCCACACCCGGTTTTTCCCTGGCAAGCAGCTCGTCCATCATTTCCGCCGGCAAAAGCGCGGATGCCTTCTGCACGGTGGCGAGCCTGTCGCTGGCGACAGTGCAATTGTTGAGAATGTAGAGATAGGCGTCGCGCGCCCGTCCCATCCGGTCGGTATTGGCGAAAGCATCGGCAACCCGCCACAGCACATCGACCTCGCCGCAGGTCAGCAGGCCGGGGTTGTTGGCAGCTGTATCCACCACTGTTGCATATTGCTTGAGATCGGAAGCATTAACGAGGCGCTGGCGCGCTTCGGCAAGGGAAAGCATGCCCATCAGATTGTCGGGCGCCTGCCAGCCGGGCTCCGCCTGCTGGCGGTCGGCAATCGCTTTCCGCACCTCGGCATAACGGCCGTCGGTATAAAGCTGCCACATCGCGTCGAGCTGAGGATCGCCGTTTTCGGGAATGGCGAGAGGATCGGCAGGCGGCGTCCAGTTGGGATAGAGCGCGCGCAGGCGCGCGATTTCGGCTTGAAGACGCTGTGTATCGCCCCTCGCCGCGAAATAGCGCAATGCGCTCAAATCGACCTCGGGCATATCGGCCGAGGCAGGCTGGGTGGCACGAGGGGCCGGTGCCTGCGTCGTCTTCGTTTGCGGCGCCTGCCCGGCAGACGGCGTGACCGGCAAGGGATCGGTCGCCGGCACCGTCACCGGCGGTGTCTCGGGCTGCGTTACCTGCGCCATTTCACGGTTCTTGACGAAAGCATTTATCTGCGCCGGATTGGCCGCCGTCGACAAAACACGCTGCGTCGTCCGGTTGTCGCCGACCGCCGAGGTATGCACGTCCGACACCCGCCCGAGGATGCTGTCACGCCAGTGGAAGGCGGCGAGCGCTATAAGAAGCAGAATGAGAGCCGAGGTCGACAGTGGCTTGTTCATCGGCATTCCCCGTTATTCCTTGCCAGAAACGACAATGCCAGAAGATGCAATGTGGAAGGATAATAAAGTGTTGGCTGGAAATTCTTAAGTTCGGCGGAAACGGCCGGCCCGCCGCCGATACAGGCTGCGAGCGCCGGGATGATGCGATAGCCGGGATCGGACAGGACATCCTTGACCGCGCCGCTCCTCAGATCGAAGGTTCCGGCAGCGCCGCTTTCCAGCGTCATGCCGCTTTTCAGCCGGGCAAGCAGCACCGGCGATCCCATATTCGCCCTTGCCAGATAAAGCGGTATGCGCACCGCATTATAGCCGAATTCCGGCGGGAAGCCCGATGCTGGCTGCGGCTTCGTCTTCACCGATACCCAGTCGGCCGGCAGTTTTCGATCGCTGAAAGCGAATGTCTCGATCTGCGCCGCACCGTCATCGGCAATGGCTTTCCAAAGCGGCGATGGCGCAACAAGATTGAGTACCGGAAAGGCCTCGAAAATCAGATAGGAAGGATTGAGCACTGGCCCGTCCTCCCGGTCATCCTCGTTAAAACCGCTGGCCGCCGGCAAAAGCAGGGTTCGCCCGCCGCGTCGCACCACCGTCTTCTTGAGAATGGCGGATGCGATGGCTGCCGATGCTTCGGCATAATCCTGCCGGTTCCATTGCCCTGCCGCCAGCGCCAACGCATAAGCGATCAGAATATCGCCATCCGTGGCGTTGTTGATATCGGTTATATGCGGCTTGATGCGCGGATCCCATTTCCAGGCGGAAAGCCCGTCGTCACGCACCAAAAGCTCGGTGCGCGTGAAACTCCAGATCAGCTCGAAGTCGGACAGGTTGTCGGCAAGCACGGCAAGCCACATGCCGTAGCCCTGGCCTTCGCTATGGCTGATATTGCCGTTGCCCGTATCGATGACGCGGCCGCCGGGATCGAGAAACGCGCCTTTATAGGCGGACCACGCCTCCGGCGAAACCGAAGCGGCGCGGCTGACGGAAATACCTGCAATCATCGTCATCATGGACAGGAAGAAAATACCGGCCAGTTTCGAAATTCCGCTCTTCATCTATGCCGTCCCATCATGCGCAGCATCGCGAAAGTGGCGAGGCCAAGGAGAGACACGAAACCGATGAACGCCAGCGAATAGGAAAGAACGTTGGAAGACAACCAGTTGGCGGCGATCAGCCTCCAGTTGGAAAGGGAAAACGCCCGTGTGACGTAAAAATAAGGCCGCTCCACCTCCACTGTCTCCAGCTTTTCGGCAGCGGCATCGTAAGCGGCAACACGTCCCCTCACGCCGCTCCAGCGGTTTTCCCGTGTCATCGCCGCCATCCCGTCACGAAGTTCGGCTGAAGTCGGTGCAGTGGCAAGCGTCCACACCCCCTCGCCGGAGGGGCTCAGCCCCTGGGCCAGCATGAAGGAGACATTGCTTGGCGGCGCATAGAGCTGCTCGGCTGCCGGCAGGAAGCGCAGCGTATCCGAACTCAGGTCGAAATTCCGCTTCATCCACTCCTCGAGGGAGGACACCTGCCCCTCCCAGACACCGCCATCCACCCGCTCGCGCCAGTCGTTGAAAAGGGTATCGCTGCTTTGGGCGGGCGGCTGGACGCCGGTTCCCATTTTCCAGGAGATCTGGCTGGAGGAAACGAGATTGAACTGGCCGATCAATGCCTGCGGGAACTGCGAAATCGTGCCGACGAACAGCGCGTCGCGATCGCCGATCACCAGTGGCGAGGCGACAGTCTCAATGTCGATGGGATGCCCCGCCACGCTTGCCAGACGGCTGATCAGCGTCGCTGCCGCAGACATGGTATCGGTTTCGAAACGGTCGAGTGACAGGGCAACAGGTGCTCCGCCGGTCCGATAGGGTTGTCCGGCCCCCGCCATCGCGGCGAGATCCGGCTTGCGGCCGATCTGCGCATAGTCCGGAATATGAAGTTCCGACGTGTCGAACAATGCAAAACGCGGCGTCGCGCTGGCGGGCGCGCCGGGGGCGCAGGCCTGATCCTGTGCCGTCATCAACACCGCCTCGATGGTCACCTTGTTCGGCCCGGGCTTGAAATGACGCATCGTCACATTGATCGGCAGATGCCGGAAAATGCCGCCGCCATTGTTGGAAATCGGCACGGTCGAGGCTATCTGGTCATTGACGTAGATATCGACATGGCTGCCCGGCAGTACCTGCGACGAGTAGGCGGCGTCGAGGAGAAGCGACGCCTCACCATAGGCAGATGCGTAAAAATCAGCCGGCATGCCGACATAAAATTCGTTGCGGAAACGCCGCCCGCCAAATTCGGTGCTTTCGAGACCAAGTTCGGAAAGCGCGATACGACGATCAGACATGATGAGCGGCACATCCGGCGCATGCCAGCTGCGGGTCGAAAAAGTCGTTCGCTGCGCACCGGGGGTGCGCGATATCGACGAAAACAACGTTTCAATTGCCGCCTGCACCGCCTGAGAGGTGGGACCGCTCACAAAAAGCGGAGAAAGAGCGCCCGGCGCGGCAGCGCCGAAGCCGGCGAAAGCGCCTGCCGAAGCCTCGGGTGGCAGCGTTCCTGCGATCCCGGCGATCTCACGGGCGGTGCCGACGAAGACCGTCAGCGTGCCCGCCTTGCGTTCAGGGGAAGGAGCAGCCACGAAGCGGATCGTCTGGTTCGGCATCTGGGTTCGGAGCGCCAGCGCCTGTGAAAGGCGCAGGAGAGAATCCGCAAATGCCGGATTTCCGAGTGCCGGTGCGACAATCTCGATCGACGTCATCGCCTTGCCATCCGGCCCGGTCGCCTGAATATCGTCGATATTGGTAAAGCTTCCGGCGACATCCGCATTAAAGCCGATATAGGTATTGCCAGGGTCAATATCGGTCCACAGATCATAGGTGGACTGGATCGTGCAATCGGTTCTATGGCGTTGCTGTACGCCCAGTCTCACGACATTAGAGCCGACCTGCAAGACACCGGGCGGAATCGTCAAGGAGACATTGCCTTCGCTGTCGGGCGCTTCGATACGCGCCGGATCCAGTGCGACATTGTTCAGGCTGACCTGAAAATTCGAGCTTTCCGGCGCGACGACAATGGCGTTCTGATACCCGATATTGAGCGAAACGGCGGCGTTCACCTGTTCCGGCGTCAGGTAGATACTCCATTGCCGCCGATCCATCTCACCGGAAAGGCTGAGCTTTTCATAGGGCAGGATGTAACGTCGGCGGCTGTCGGCGTTGAGCGACGGTGCTGGAGCAGGTCCTGCGCCCTCCTGACGCGGAGGAGCCGCAACAGGCGGCGGCGACGGAACGGCGGGGCTCTGCTGCGACTGCGGCGCGGGCTGAACGGCAAATGGCGGCGGGGTGGATGGCTGAAACGACGACTGGGCCGGCATCTGGGCAGGCGGCAGCTGATACGGTGCGGCAGGCGGCTCGGGTGTCGGAGCAGTCTGGGTGGGCCGTTCCGGCGACATGTCGAAAGGGGACGACTGCGCCATAGCGCCCGTGGCGACGGCTCCCCATACCAATATTGCCAGAGAATCCCGGATGGGTTTACGGCCGTTCATTTTACCGCTCCGACAGATTTGACGTCTCTGGGCGCAGGCCGAAGCGTCCGGACCAGATAATAAAGGCCGCGCTGCGTCTGGAAGAGCGCGATCGCCAGGAAGATGGCGGTGCCGCGTATAAGGCCGGGGTTCTTGCGGCGCACCCGCTGGAATTCGCTCCACTGTTCCGAATTGGCGAAGATCAGGTCCGCAATCAGGCGGTGATCGACGGCGCGTTGCGGCGAAAACGTACAGCCGATCGAGATGAACCCCTCGCCCTTCACCGTTCGCACCACGTTGACAGGCATGGTTTCCGGCACGCCCTCACTATGCGGCCTGACCTTCACGATGGCTGTGGCGCCTTTTTCGATGGTTGTCGCGCTGTCGAAGAGATTGATCAGCAGGCCATGAACAGACACGTTATCGATGGAAGCCGGCACCCAGGCGTCGCTGCCCTCGAGCTTGACTTCGCAACGCCGTTTGACCGTTATGCGCCGCGACGCCGACTTGTCGCCGCGCTCGGAGACGACACCGAGCGCACAGCCCGCGAAGATGAGATTGAGCAGGTTCCAACCGCCGACCACGAGCGTGACATCCGCCTTGTAAGGCTCGCTGTAGATGCGCCAAACTGCAAAGGCCATTGCCACCACCAGCAGCGCGAAAATGACGAAAAACGGCCGGCTGATTTCCGAAAGCCGCGCCTCGGCGATGGATTCGTCCTTCGCCGTCACCTTGAAGGTGGGCTTGCCGGGATTGAAGATCACCGAAACGACGGCGGGCAGGAGGTGAACCGTCTGTACATATTCGTAAAGTTCCGAAATCCACGGCCAGCGGAAGCTGCCATAGAGATAGTTCTGCATCATCAGGTTCACGAGCATATAGGCCGCCGTATAGGCCAAAAACTCGCCGCCGGAAGCCACGAAAATCTGCAGGTCGAAGAACAGGTAGAACAGCGGTGCGAAAAGGAAGATGGTGCGCGGGAACGGAAACAGCCAGAACAGCGTCGACGACATGTAGCAGAGGCGTTGCGTAAAGGAGAGACCGCGCCGGAAAAGGGGCTGGCGGAAGATCAGGATTTGCATCATGCCCTGCGCCCAGCGGCTGCGCTGGCCGATAAAGCTTGCGAAGGTGGCCGGCTGCAGCCCGGCGATCAGCGGCTTGTCGACATAAATGCTGTTCCAGCCGCGCGAATGCAGCGCCAGGGCCGTTTCGCAATCTTCCGTGATGCTGACGCCGCTGAACCCTTCGGTATCCTGCAACGCCTCACGCCGTAGCACCGCGGCCGAGCCGCAGAAGAATGCACCGTTCCACTTGTCGAGGCCGCGCTGGATGATGCCGTAAAACATCTCGTTTTCGCTGGGCATCGTCTCGAAGGTGCGCAAATTGCGCTCGATGGGATCGGGATTGACGAAGAAATGCGGCGTCTGGACGAGAAAGAGCCGCGGGTCCTCTTCGAAATAGCCAACCGTTTCCAGTAGGAAGTCGCGGGCGGGCGCGTGGTCGGCGTCGAACACGGTCACGAGCTCGCCGGTCGAATGGGCAAGCCCGTTATTGAGATTTCCGGCCTTGGCGTGGACGTTGCGCTCGCGCGTCAGATAACGCACATCGAGATCCTCGCAGAGCTTCTTCAACTCCTCGTGGCGGCGCTGCGCCGCCTGCGCCTCGACGATATTGCTGGCGTTGCGCTTTTGCACCGAGCCACCATCGTCCAGCAGCCAGACGGTAAACCGGTCGGCCGGATAATCCATGTTCTTGGCCGCTGCGAGCGTATTGGCGAGAAGCTCCGCGTCCTCGTTATAGCTCGGCACGAAGACATCCACCGTCGGCCGGTAATCGGGTGAACCGGGCCTCGCCTTGCGCGACGGCAACGGCATCGATACGATGACGAGGCTGAGCGCCAGCATAATGACGCTATACATTTCCGCCAGATAGAGCAGAAAGCCGGGAATGAAGTTCTCAAGCTGATTGACGGGCGGCAGCGTGCTGGTGGTGCGCCAGTAGACATAGCGCAGCACGATGGCCGTGCCGAAACCGAGCGCGACCAGACGCCAAGCCCCCTGCCCGTTGAAACTTTTGATCGTCGCCAGCAGAATGAGGGAAATCGCCGTGGCGACCAGATGCGTCTGCAGGCTGACCGGCATCGTGACGATGGCCAGAACGCAAACCGAAACAAGTAACCAGACAATGATTGTGATGGCCTTGCTCATCTAGAAACTTTCCGTTGTCTTCCCAACCCGGAATTTCGGCCCGGATTTTTTGCGATCTTCGCCTTGGCGTGCTCTTTCCCGCTGGTTCCGGCGATCACCTGCATCCTGGCGTCACCCCCGAACCGGACAGACATGCGGGCGACGGAATGGATACCTGCGGGACTTGCGATGGTTGCCGGCCGCCATCCGCCGGCGCACCATCGACGCGCCTGCCCGCCACCGTAGGCCTTGCAGGCTGGAGGGGCGCGCCAGCCGATGCGGGCGACGGGATACTGACTGCAGCAACGGGCGGAAGTGGCTGCGGTTCCGGCTGGGCGGGCGGCGCAACGGCAGCCGTGCGACGAACGGGCCGGGTCGGCACGCTCGCGGTCACCTCGCCGCCGGGCCGCATGGGCACCTCATCCGCCTCTACGGGATAGACCGGGTGGCCCGGCCGTCCGAGATTTTTATCCACCGCCTGCGGCGTGCCGTAAGGGTTCCAGCCTGGCGAGGCGTAGGCGCCGGTAATCGTGTAATTATACATGACCGCCAGCAGCCGCTCGACACTGGCGCCTGACTGGCAAAGGCGCAGCCGCACCTTGATGCGCCCGAGATTGCGGAAATCCTGCCGCATGCTTTCCGGCGAGCGTATGTCCTGCCAGCCATAAAGGCAGGTATCGTCGCCACGGCCGCTGCCGGCGGCATAGGCGAACGCGCCATAACCGTTCTGCAGGTAATTTGCTGACATGGCGATGTTTTGGCCTGGAAACTCGGACCGGATCTCCCGCGCAACGGAAGATGCCCTGAAACCGGAAAAAGTCAGCGCATCGCCACCGGTATCCCCTGCCTTTTGCGGACCGAAAAACTCGGCTTTGATATAGTTCTGCCCGGGGGTCGCGGCCTCAGAGCGCAAAATGACCTGCTGCGCCACGGCGTTGGAATATGTGCGGTTGACCACGGTCACGATTTCGGGACCACCGGGCGGCGGGAAAACCAACGCCTCGGACGGAGACAACATCTGTGCGCCCCCGAAGGACCGAACGCCCGCGGGAGTATTGCAGCCCGAAAGAACCGCAACGGAGAACAGCAATGAAGTAAAGGCAGAAAATCTCACTGCCTTGCGCCCCTTTATTTCCCCAACGCCGCCCAGGTTAAAAGGAGACCGAATCACTAATGACCAGACCATTGTTACGAAATACGGGAGGGGATCAAATAAGCAATACGAAATTTAGGAAGTATCAAACTCGCGTTGTAATTTCTGACATTTTGGTCTTTCGAATCAACAGCGTGCATCGACCCACCGATGAGACGACGGAACCGACTGCCTTGTTATCGGTTAGTTTGGATAGAGATCGATAATTTTTGCGGTTGCAGCGCAATATGTCCCATGGTCTACTTGGCTCCATGATGACGTATTTTTATTGGTCCTTTTTTATTCAACTGTAAAAACAGAGAGTTGACGTATGACATTGCAATTTCCGAGCATCGCGCAGGCGCTTGCCGAAGAGATCGGAACATTACGCAAATGGCTGGATGAGGACGCCCTACCCCTGTGGTGGGAGGCGGGATCGGCCCGCCCGGATGGCGGCTTTTACGAGCGTCTCGGTCAGGATGCGAAACCGATTTTTTCCGATGACCGCCGCGCCCGCGTGCAGCCGCGCCAGGCCTATTGTTTCGCTGCCGCCGGCCAGCATGGCTGGCAGGGGCCGTGGAAAGACGCGCTCCAGCACGGGCTTTCCTGGTTCGAGAAGGTCTATCGCCTTGAAAACGGCCTTTACGGCAACCTTGCCGACCAGACCGGCAGGCTGATCGATCCCTCCTTCGATCTCTACAATCAGGCTTTTGCGCTTTTCGCCGCCGCGCAGGCGGCCGCAAGTCTTCCCGAGCGCAGGGACGAGATGCGCGACCGGGCGCTTGATATCCTCGCCATCCTTGAACGTGACTACAGACATCCGGTCGCAGGTTTCGAGGAGGCGAACCCGCCGCGCACGCCGCTCTGCTCCAATCCGCATATGCATCTCTTCGAGGCGATGCTGGCCTGGGAGGTGCAGGATCCGGACGGCCCGTGGTCGGCGCTTGCAGATGAGATCGCCGGTCTGGCGCTAACCCGCTTCATCGATGGCGGCAATGGCGGGTTGCGCGAGTTCTTCGCCCATGACTGGACACCCCATGACAGCGACAAAGGCCGGATCATGGAGCCGGGCCACCAGTTCGAATGGGCCTGGCTTCTTGTGCGCTGGGGGGCCCTGCGTGAAAACGATGAGGCGATCAGGAAGGCAAAACGGCTGTTCCAGATCGGCGAAGAACATGGCATCTGCCCGCGCCGCAAGGTGGCGGTGATGAGCCTCTACGACGATTTTTCGGTGCATGACGGGCTGGCGCGGTTATGGCCGCAGACGGAATGGCTGAAAGCGGCGATACGGCTTGCGAGCGTCACGAGCGGCGAGGAGCGGCAGCGTTACCTCGCCTCCGGTCTCAGCGCCATCGGCGCGCTGCAACCTTTCCTCGACACCACGGTCAAGGGCCTGTGGTTCGACAAATGGCCAGCGGATAAGCCGATGCTCGATGAGCCGGCGCCGGCAAGCACCTTCTATCACATCGCCTGCGCCATCTATGAGGCGGAGGCGGTGCTTTCAGCGGATCAATAATATCGAAGCTGCGGGCGAGCGGCATCGCCGCTCGCTGGTATCGATGGCAATCAAACCTTGGCCGGTCTGACCACGCGCCAATCAGGTCTGCCGAGATTGTGCGGCCAGGGATGAACATCCTTGTCATTGAAATAGACGACTTCTTCCAGTTTTGGAAAATCCGCCTGCTTCAGCGTCACGTCGTTCATCCACGGACGAACATAGGAATCGCCGCCTTCATAGCCCAATTCGGCAACCCAGACCGGCTTGTTGAAGTTTTCGACAAGTCCATAGCCCTTGCGCAACAGGTCGGTAAAGGTCTGCGGCGCGCCATATTCGATCTTATCGTACTCCTCGAGACCGAAGACCGAAAGACCCACAAGATCCGCGTAACTGTCGCCGGGGTAATAAGCCCGCAGACCATCCATACCTTTGGGCGACCACATCACCTTGACGCCGGGAACCGCCTTACGGGTCATGTCCACCATACGTCTATAGGCCGCGATGTAATCACGCGGGTTCCAGCCCGACCAAGAGAAGCGGCCGGACGTGTCCTCCATTTCCTGTCCCCAGCGCAGGATCAGCGGGCTCTTCATCGCAGACATGCGCGCGGCGATCGCCTGCATATTCTGGTCGTAGTCGCCTCTCATCACCTTACGGCGCAATTCGTCGGAGGTGAGCCGCCAGTTTACGTCCCAGGACCAGGGTTCGACCGTGATCAGCACGTTGCGCTTGCGTTCCATCGCATAGGCATCCGCAAGCGCCAGACTGTCGAGATCCACGTCCTCCCAGGGCAGGAACAGATGTTCCGTCGCCACCCCGGCCTGGCCGGTGAAATCGCCGTGCGGATCGTATGCGCCGAAACGAATACCGTCCGCATGCAATGTCGGTCTTTTGTCGGCAAGCGTCTTCATGCCCGTCGACGTCATGGGGGCTACACCCTGTGCGTCGAGCTTGAGCACCGGATACATGCCGGCGGTAAAGGCTGCGGCGGCACCACCTGCGAACAGAAGTTTTCTTCTTGTTATTTGCATGACACCTTACTCCCTACCTTGTTGCTCTCATCGCCTTGTCGTATGCGGCGATCTTCGGCGTGACATCGTCCTTGCGGACGAGTTTGAGGAATTCATCGCCTGGGCGTGGCGGGTTGTGCCGGAACACGTACCATGGCCCGCCCTGCTTGCGCTGGTAGATCACCTTGCCGATGCGGCCGTGATCGAAACAGGTATCGGCCTTGCCTTTGCCCGCGGCGCTTTTCCAGGTGGCGCGCATGCAGAGCGTGCCGTTGGCGTCGACAGTCCAGCGGCCTTTACCGGTGGATTTCTGGCCCTTTTCCTGCGTCGCAGCGATGAATTTGCGGTCTTCGGCAATGAAGCGTCCGCCGCCCGTTTCCCATTTCCAGGTCTTATCGAAGTACATCTTCACGACCTCGCTGGTTCTGAGCGGTTTCGGCGTCTTCGTGCCGCCTGCAGCATGGACCGCGCTTGGCAAGACCACCGCAAGACAGAGTACGAAAGCGGAGAATCCGCATTTGCTTATTGTTGTTTTCATCACAGCCTCCTCCTTCATTGTCCGACCCTATTGTCGGCCAGCATGATCTCTCCGGGCGCCACCGCTGGCGGCGGCGTCACGATGGGTTCCGCCTGCATTTCCTGCGGTTCGCGCAAGCCCGGTACGGTAATGCGCAGTTTCAGACGCACCGATCTCGCACCTTCCACACCCGCGCCGGCGACCGTGAACCGCGTTTCGGTAAAACTCACATAGGGCTGCCCATGCGACAGAGCTTCCAGGCCGCCGATTGCATGGGAACTGAGCTCTACAGCACTTCCCGCCGCCAGCAGCAACGAGCAGGCTGCGGCAGTCGCTCCACCGCGCAATGCCGGCAGCCTGGGCAAGCCGTTTTCCGTGGCATGACGGATGAGCAGAAACACGCAGAGGCCCGAATAGATCGCCACATTGATGGCGGCGAAGATGAAGAAACCCTCCGCCCCGTTTTCACGGGGCGCCAGAACCATGGCCGCAAGGCTGAGCGCCGCCAGTACGATGTAAGGCGCGACAACCCTCAGCGGTAGCGGCGGTTTTGCCTGCATGCCCTTGGGCGTGATGCGGAAATCGACGAAGTCGCCACGGATCGTGTCGCGTATCGCCGCCAGCACCCCCATCAGCGACCAGGGCCAGCGCAGGAACAGAAATACCATGGCCTCCCAGCTGAAAAGCTTCGCATCGTGCGGACGGAATGCGCCCGTGGCCCGCCAGAAGAAGGCAAAGACGATCATGATTAGTGAAACCGGCAGGAAATGCGCCAGAAACGCCGGATAGGATGCGTTGACCAGTACATCGCCGCGTATCAGCGCAACAGCGGGAAGCAAGAACATCAGCGCCATGAAGCCGGAAAACAGCGGATACCAGAGCTGCGAAAACAGGAACTGGAACTTCAGGCGCGCAGGCAGCTTCGGTACGTAGTGCCTTGAATATTGCAGCAGAATAGTCATCAGGCTACGCGACCACTGGAATTCCTGCACGATGAGATCGGCAAAGGTCACCGGGCCGTCGCCATGGGCGATGGCGTTGACGGCGTGGACGCCGCGCCAGCCGCCGGCGTTCATCAGAAGCGTGGTGGAATGATCCTCGGCAAGCTCCGGGCCAAGACCGCCGACCTCGCACAGGGCTTTCGTGCGCACGGCATAATGCGAACCAATGCACAGAGGCGCCCAGCCATTATTGTAACCCAGCTGCAGCGCGCCATGCAGACTAGCCTCGGCATAAAGCCTGCCGCGCGCGGCCCAGCTTTCACTGGCATTGGCGTCGCAAATGCTCGGGGCCGAAACATAGCCAACTCTCGGATCGGCAAAGGGACGGATGATCTCGCTGAGATATTCCGGCTCCGGCACATGATCCGCATCGAACTGAGCGACGAAATCATAACGCTCGTAACCGTAACGATCGTAGAAATAGGCGAGATTGCCTTCTTTGCAGCGCGTGCGCCGCGGCCAGGTCTTGCGATGATATTCGGCAACGCCCTGTCGCGTGGAAACGAAAACGCCGTGCGCACCACACCACTTCAGCGTATCCGCATCGGGAGCCTCATCGGCAAGCCAGACGTCGAATTCCAGCCCTCTCTGATCGAGCATGGCCAGAAGCGTCTTTTGCACCACCGCGAAGGGTTCCGACGGCGCCTTGGTGACAACCATCGCCACCCTGCCCCGTGGCAGAGGGGAGCGCCGGTCCACGACCCTTGCATTCAGGAAGATGAAGATGAAGTAGGACGGCAGAAGCGTGATCCACGCCAGAGTGATCGTGACGACGGTGTAATAGGGCCAGTCGATGACGCGGTCGCGATCAAGCCACCAGATCCAGAACCAGGCGAGCGTCACCAGCCAACCACCGATGCCGAGGCGATAGGCCAACCGGTTCCAGCCGGTGAAGACCGGTTGCATCCTCAGGTCGCTGGCAACCGCGACCGAACGGGCCGATGGAACGGAAGCGGCGGAACGGATCTTCATGACCGCACCTCCAGTCCGAAGCCGGGACCTGCCGTGCGGATGATGGTGTCGATATCCGAACGCTTCGGAATAAAGCCGAGCGTCTCTTCCGCACGCTTTATATCCGCAAACAGGGCCGGCGGATCGCCGGCGCGCCGTGCGCCGAAATGGACCGGAACCTCCTGCCCCGTCACGCGGTGGATCGCGCGGATGATATCGCCGACCGATGTACCGTGCCCGGAACCGAGATTGACGCGCAGCGTCTCTCCGCCATCGGCAAGATAATTGACGGCGGCAACATGGGCGTCGGCCAGATCGCTGACATGGATGTAATCACGAATGCAGGTGCCGTCGCTGGTGTCGTAATCCGCCCCGAAGACATCCAATCGCGGCAGCCTTGCGGCCGCAGCCATCAGCGCCCGCGGGATCAGATGGGTTTCAGGCTCATGGCGCTCGTAAAGCTCACCGTCCGGATCGGCGCCGGCGGCATTGAAATAACGCAGCGCCACGAAACGCAGACCGTAGGCAGCAGCATAATCTTCCAGCGCCATCTCGAAGATCAACTTGGTGCGCCCGTAAGGATTGACCGGCATCTGCGCCGTCTCCTCACGGATAGGCAATTGCGGCGGCACGCCATAGGTGGCGCAGCTGGAAGAAAAAACCAGCCCGCCGATATCCTGGTCGAGACAGGCATCCAGCAGCGAAAGGCTCCCGCCGACATTGTTCCGGTAATATTTGCGTGGATCCTCGACGGACTCACCGACATAGGCATTGGCGGCGCAATGGATGACGAAGGCCGGTGAGAACTCCCTGAGCGTGGCTTTCAAAAGGCCGCGATCCAGAATGTCGCCCTCGATAAAGGGTCCCCAGCGAACCGAATCCGCGTGACCCGTCGAGAGATTGTCGTAAGCGATGGGCTTGAAGCCGGAGAGGGCAAGCGCCTTGCAGATGTGGCTGCCTATGAATCCGGCCCCGCCCGTGACGAGGATTGTGCGGGGCATCTCATACGGCCTCCGCCACAGCCTTACCGGCCAGCAGTGCATCGAAATAGACGATGGTTTTTTCCAGACCGATCTCGAGCGGCACACGCGGTTGCCATCTCAGCAGCTCGTTTGCCCGTGAAATATCGGGGCGGCGTTGCTGCGGATCGTCGATCGCAGCAGGCAGATGCACGATGCGCGAACGGGAACCCGTCATACGGATGACGATATCGGCGAGCTGCCGTACCGGAATTTCGCTCGGGTTGCCGAGATTGATCGGCCCGGTGCAATCTTTCGGCTTGGCCGAGAAGCGCAGGAAACCGTCGATCAGGTCATCGACATAGCAGAAGGACCGTGTCTGGCTGCCATCGCCATAAATGGTGATGTCAGCGCCCTTCAGAGCCTGGACGATGAAGTTCGAAACCACACGCCCATCGTCGGGTCGCATGCGCGGTCCATAGGTGTTGAAGATGCGTCCCACCTTGATATCGACACCGAAACTACGGTGATAATCGAAAAACAGCGTTTCGGCGCTGCGTTTCCCTTCATCGTAGCAAGCTCGCGGTCCGATTGTATTTACATTACCGAAATAGGTTTCCGGCTGCGGATTGATGTGCGGATCGCCGTAGACTTCCGAGGTAGAGGACTGCACCACCGTTGCACCGCATCTGCGCGCCACTTCCAGTACATTGACCGCGCCCAGGACATTGGTGAGCAGCGTACCGACCGGATCGCGCTGATAGTCTGGCGGCGAAGCCGGTGAAGCGAAGTTGAAAATCAGCGAGACATCGATGTCATAGGGTTTGCGCACATCGTGCTCGACCAGCAGAAACCGCTTATTGTCCCACAAATGCGCCACATTCGCGGTGCGTCCGGTCGAAAGATCGTCGAGACAGATCACCTCGTGGCCGCTGCTCAGCAGGCGTTCACAGAGATGAGAACCGAGAAAACCGGCGCCGCCGTTAACGAGAACGCGTTGGCCAGGTCTCCATTCGGAGTAGATGGTGACGCCGTTGTCGTGTTCGTTGGGAACGAAATTACGCATTACACACTCCTCCCCAAGAGAAATCAGCGCAGCTGATTCACCTAAACTGGATCAAACCCCAGATTGTAAGATGTATTTAGTACCACCCTCCGGTTTTTACTTCTTTTGGAGGTTAATATTTTCGATCGGATAAATTTCAACTTTCATGATAGGCGCAGAAGAAAACAGGTCAACTTCATTTTATCGAAATATTACAATTGATTACCCAAAACAACTCGAAATAGCCCTTGATTTAATACTTTTTAACTATGCCTCTATTATGCCTTTCTTATTGAGCATTAGCGCAAGCTTCGCTCAACCAGTCGGGGCTATGCTGGTTTTGTAAGGCTCGGTCCACCGGGAACAAAACCGCCCGGCGAGATGCGACAGATAGTCGATTTCAGGGGACACACATGACGAATGAAATGCCTTATTCCCATAGCGGCAAAGCAGCCCGCCATTGTCGGTTCGCGCTTATTGCCGCGGCACTTGTAACCTTCACCTTCGCGACGGCTTCATGCTCCGTGGTCGAAGACGCCGTTCTCATCAAGACCGCGTCGGCCAATACCGCCGCGATCCAAGGCCGGGTCGCTCCGGCGAAGGCGTCCTACGGTTATCAAAAAACCGGCAACGCGGCTGTTACGCTCGTTGCCGACGCCTCGGACACGCCCGCGATATCGCGACAGTCCTACTCGGGTTCATCTCCCTATATCTGCTCACCGAGCGGATTCGGGCAGAAATCCCGCTGCTTCCTGAGGCCCTGAGCCTCCTGGAGAAACACCGGAAGGAACCGGCGTCCGGACGGCTCTCTCCGTCCTGACGCTCAGTTCTTCCAGCCGCCGGGGAAGGTCGTGTCTTCGTCCTTGTTAAAGAAGCGCGACGCAGCCTCCGTGCGGTTGCGCACGTTCATTTTCTTATAGATATTGCGAACGTGAACCTTGACGGTGTTCTCGGACAGATGCAGCCGATCAGCAATGATCTTGTTTTGCGTTCCCTTGCAAAGCAGATCGAGGATTTGCACCTCGCGTGTCGTCAGCGCCGCCACGTCGCTCCTGCCTGCGGCAAGCGCATCGGCGCGGTTGGCGATAACGGCGTTGCTTTGAACGCTCTTGCCGCTGACGGAAGAAGAATAGGGCGTGAGCTTGCCGAGAAGGGCAGCCGGAAAATGTTCTCCGCCCTTCATCAGCAGATCGACGGCCGCCATGAAGACATCGAGCCTGAGGTTGAGCGGCAACACGCCGTCAATGACCCGCATTCCCACCAGTCTTTTCAACGACTCCTCGAATTTCTCGATGGTTTCGACAACGAGCGCGATCGGCGCATCGGGGTGTTTTGCCCGAACCTCCGATAGAACGGCGTGAAGACGATCGCCAGACATGCGGTAAGGCAAAACCAGCCGTACATTATTACCGTAATCGTCTTCGATCTTCCCCGACGACCTCACGCTTACCACCGCGAATGTGGGGAACTTTTTGCCCAGCGCCTCCATGAGGCACTCGGAAAACAGGTCCGGATCCGCTATGATCAATAAAGTTCCATTTATAGGAGCAACGGCGTTTTTTTGTTTTGCCGCATAATCTGACGTCCCCATGAACATTGATGCCTCCCTCAAGCGCTTACGCATTACTTTCTTTTGGTTGTGCAGCCTGTTGTCCGCCGGCTATCTTCCCCCCTTATACTTGGGGGTGAATCTCCGCTTTAAGTCCTGTCAACTATTATTAATCACCCGTTAATTAATACACGCTAATACGAAAAGCTGTGTAAATAAATGGCCCAAACGGGTTATTTTTTACAATTGACATACAAAACAGGCTACGAAGCAATAGAATCACCTATTCGGGAACGCCCACAAAAACAGGCGCATCGGAAAAGCTTTCGCTGTGGTTTTGCAATCCGGGAATATATAACTTTTGGTTGATATCCCTTTACATAGCTTGCCAGCGAACGAAGCGCGGAGCTGTTCCTTTCCGGGATAAAGATCATTTCCCGCCGCAATTAACCCTGGTTTCAAAGAGCCCTCTTTACCCGCCGAAACCCTCTTAATCTCCGGCCAAACCTACGACGCGGCACACCGGACAACCCTGCGGCATATATATTCGGGGTAACAGTGCCGATATGTTTAGCCCGAATTGATATCTAGGAAGCGCACTTTTTCTGCGGCACAGTCTGACCGTCGCTGAACGGCGGCCGATGGAAAGACACCTCCGGCCTTGACGTGTGTTTGAAAAACGCCGGTCCCTTTTCAAGAAAACATGCAAGCAAAAAGACGAAGCCACCGCGCTCCCTGCTGGAGCGAGGAACGGATTTGTGCGCCTTTTTACCGAGTAGCGCACAAGGGCTGAACGAAAAGAGCCCGTTCACGGGCCAATACCGAACCGCAGATGATGCGTACCGAGTGCATCTGCAAAACATCAATCTTCATGCTACCTGGAGCAAGCGCGATAAAAATCCCGTTTTAGATGAGAGGGATTTCGAAAGCTGCTCCGAGCTTTTTCGGAGGAAATCGAAATGGGTTATGATCACAAGGCATCTGGCAGCGACGACGATATCACCAAGATCGGCGCGCTTTCCGAGGGTTTTGCCAACACCTCGACCAATGACGCCGAGGTCGATGACAGCAATGTCGGCACCGCAAACGGCGAAAACCGCAACAACGACAACAGCGACAACAGCACCAATGTGGATGTTGACGCCAAGATCGATGTCGACGCCAATAACGGTGACAATCGCGACAACGACTATGACTGGAGCTATGACAGCAAGTCGTATAGCGACAACGACACGACCGTCAAAACAAGCACCGAAACCAGCACTGATATCAAAACCGACTACGACTGGAGCTATGAAAGCAAGTCGTACAGCGACAACGATACCAATGTGAAGACAATTACGGATACGGACAACAAGACGTTCTCCTATTCCGACAACGACACCTCCACCAAGACCACCACGACCTCCGACAGCTTCAACTCCGCAGACAGTTTCTACAAGTCTGATGACGACTTCGGCAACATCATGGGCGTCAAGGATGTCGGCAACCTCGGCGTCGCCGGCGGAGATCTCACCTTCAATCTGGGTGACGACTTCTCCTTCACCCTCGATGTCGACAATATCCTCAACGGCTCGCTCAACGGCGCCGGCAATGACTCCGGCTTCAGCATGGTACAGGCCAACCACCTGGCCGATCAGGATATGGCCTACGACGTCAAGATGCAGAACGGCGGCGCTGAAAACCACCTGAGCGCCAATGCCGGTGACGCCTACGGCGCCGAAGGCATGGACGGCAAGGGTTGGGACCTCAAGGCCGGCGACGACGCAGCAGGCACCAGCACTGCGGATGCATCGGCAATCCTTGCAAATTCCGGCTTCCATCTGGAACTGGTGCAGGGCGCCAACATGCTCTCCAATGCAGTTGATGTCACGATCACAGGCGGTAACTCGCATGTATCTGACGTCGGTGAGGATACCAGCGCCTGACGAGCGCCTCTCGAGAAAATAGCTGCACCGGCAGATGCCGGTGCAGCTTGCGGTTGAACGACCAGGTTGGTTAAAACGAAGCACCGCCTCTGAGACGTGTGCCGCCCGCCTCCCCGTCAGCCGCAGCGATCAGGGAGGGACCTCCGATGCATATCGACAAGATTTCGGACATGATTGCGCATTTCATCGGCCTGTTCGACACGGTGATCGAGGAAGCGCGTCTGAGAAGCAACTACAGCGAAGGCCCGGCGCACTCAAATCCGGACCGTCTGCCGGACGATGAGGCGGCAAAACTACTCGACAAAAATTACGATGTTGCGCTCAAGGACTACGATCCCGACGTCAACTACCGCGCCGGTTATTATGATTTCGATTATCTGCAGCCGCATTTCGCGCGCATGGTCGAATACGACATGCAGCAGCTCGCAAATGCTGTCCCTATCGATATTTCCGCCGCCCATTTCCGTTTTCCCGGCCGTCTTTCGTTCGAGGAGGAGCACGAACTGGTGGTTCACACCGGTCCCGGCTCGGTCATCGCACATGTGGCGCAGGTCAATATTCTTCAGGACGACGACTACCTGAACATGACGGACGGCCCCTATGCGGCCCGCGATACGAGCTTTGTCACCGCGCGCACCGTCGAGTTCTACAGTGAGGCGTCCACCTTCACGCCTTTTGCCGGTTTCCAGCGCACAGACAATTACGATGCCCTGCAGGCGCTGGCCAAATCTGCGCACGACTATATCGATCACGCCCGCGAAAACGACGTGACGTCGCTCGGCACAGGCGCGGATCAGGATTTCGTTCTCGCCGGCCACGACATCGACGGGCTTTATATCAACGGCTCGGTAACCGGCGAAAAGCCGATGCTCGACGACTACATGCCTGATCGCGGTATCGCCAAGCCGGCGGAAGAGCCGGAAAAGAGCGATGTTTCACTGCATGAGGACAGCCCTGCCGGCAACAGCCTCGATGTAGCCGCAGGCGCCAATGTCGTCGCCAACATCGCCACGTTGGTCAATACCGGTGTCATGACCTCTGTCACCGCCGTCATGGGCGACTATCACCAGATCGACGCGATCACCCAAGCCTATATCTATAGCGACCGGGACGAGATCGACTCCGTTTTCACACGCGCGGAAGATCAGGCGGCAACGGCAGCCTTCAATATCGCCAGCTTCGAGCGCAGCGTCTATCCGGGCGCGGAAAACACGGAGAACAGCAGCCAGGAAAACGGCGAACCGCCGATATTTCCCACCGCCTGGCGCGTCAGCGTGCTGGAAGGCGACGTTTCCTTCGTGCACTGGATCGAGCAATACCAGTTCGTCAGCGACAACGACACGCTGACGATAACGACCTCGGGCGCCACCGTAAGCCTGCTGACAGGCGGGAACGCCGCGCTCAACATTGCGAATTTCCTCGGCATCGGCATGCAATACGACCTGATCATCGTCGGCGGCAATGTGCTGGACATGAACATCATCAGTCAGATGGCCGTGCTTTACGACAATGACTGGGCGCGCGCCAATCCCGATGCACCGGCAGGCGCCACCATCCAGTCCGGCAACAACCTGCTGTGGAACGATGCCGCCATTCACAACGTCGGCAGCAACGACCGTTTCGAAACCATGCCGGATTATATGAACCAGACGGTGAACGCCATCAACGAGCGCGATCCCAACATGCCGGATGCGCTTGCTCATGACGTCAATTTCGGCGGCTATGAGGGTCTAAACGTCCTCTACATCACCGGCAATTTTTATGACGTCAGCATCATAAAACAGGTGAGCGTACTGGGCGATTCCGACGATGTGACGCAGGCGGCCGCCAAGCTCGCCGAAAATAACGAGGACGCCACCATCCATGTCGACACCGGCAGCAATGCCGTCGTCAATCTGGCGCAGATCATCGACTACGACAGCTTCGGCTCCACCACCTATGTCGCCGGCGGCGTTTATTCCGACGCCATACTGATACAGGGCGGCATCATCGAAAACGACATGTCACAACCCCAGCAAGGCCAGCTGGCGAACGAGGTCATCGCCTTTCTTCACGACGATCCCGCCACCATCGAAAACGAATCCAATGGCGTCATCAATGCCGGTCACGACCTGTCATGGTCGAATGCCCATCCGGCCGACGTCATGCAGACGGTCGTTGCGTAATCTCCGGCAAGCGGGGCTGCAAACGCACCCCGCTGCAGCCGGAACCGCAAACACCGCTAGATCACCGAGGGGACCGATATAAAATGGATCATATTTCAAGAAAAAACATCGCCGACGGACGCTCGCTTGACTTGCCGCTGGATCAGGAAGCGGAAGACAGCAAGCTGACGGATGCCTGTATTTCAGCAATCAATGAAGCCGTCGAGAACCTGCGCCAGTTATCCGGTGCGCAACAGACGGCAAAAACCGTTTCATCCCCCGCGCAGACCGCCTCCCCACAAGTTATCTCCCAACCCCATGCAAAAACCGATCAGGCGGAACAATTACGGGATGTTCCTCCAGAACGGCCGGCACCTCAACGGGATAGGCAACCCGCCTCCCCGCCGGAACCACAGGCCAAGATCGACAATGGCGACCTGCCTTTCGTCAAGACCATCGACAATAATGACGGGCCGGTCCGTGAAAACGAACGCCGGCCGGTGACGGGCGGCGGCGGCAAGGAGCCGACGGACAATGGCGGTGGTGGCGGTGGTGGCGGCGGCGGCGGTGGAAGCCAGAGCGGTTTTCACAAACGCAGCGAGCCGATCAATTTCGCCGCAAGCCTTGCCAAGGGCATCGCCGCCGTGCGGCGCAACATGGTGGTGGTGATGCTGTTCACGGTCGCCATCAACATCCTGCTGCTCTCCATCCCGCTCTATCTGTTCCAGATTTCCGACCGGGTTCTGACCAGCCGCTCGATGGATACGTTGGTGATGCTGACTGTCGCCGTCATTGGCGCGGTTCTCCTGCAGGCCTTCATGGACGCCATCCGCCGCTTCATCCTGATGCGCACCGCCGTTGAACTCGAGGTGCAGCTGGGCGCGCCGATCCTGTCCGCCGCCGCCCGCGCCTCCCTGCATGGCAACGGCAAGGACTATCAGACCCTGCAAGATCTGCAGCAATTGCGCGCCTTCCTTACCTCCGGTACGCTCATCGCCTTTCTCGACGCGCCATTGATGCCGCTCTTCATCGTGGTGGTCTATCTCGTCCATCCGCATCTCGGCATCATCATCATGGTCTGTTGCGTCGTGCTGTTCACCATCGCCTGGCTGAACCAGCGCTTCACTGCGAGACAGTTCGCCGAAGCATCAGGTTATCTCAGCCGCGCCAATTTCCACCTCGATTCCATGTCGCGCAATTCGCAGATCATCAATGCGCTCGCCATGATCCCCGAAGCGGTGAAGATGTGGGGCCGCGAAACCGCCGGTTCGCTGAAATCGCATGTGGCGGCGCAGGATCGCAACATCATGTTCTCAGGCGTCTCCAAGGCGGCGCGCATGATCACCCAGGTGGCTCTGCTCGGCTGGGGCGCGCATCTGTCGCTATCCGGCGAACTGACCGGCGGCATGGTGATCGCGGCCTCCATCATCTCCGGCCGCGCGCTGGCGCCCATCGAGGGCGCGATCGAAGGCTGGCACCAGTTCAACAAATCTGCCGCCTCCTATGGCCGCATCAAACAGCTTCTCGTCAATTCGCCGCTAAATTTCCCGCGCCTGCGCCTGCCCAACCCGGAAGGGCGTCTCGACGTCGAGCGCATCCTCTTCGTACCGCCGCCGCAGAAGAAGGTGATCTTGAACGGCATTTCCTTTTCGCTGAAAAAAGGGGAATCGCTCGCCATCATCGGCAATTCCGGCTCCGGCAAGACGACGCTCGGCAAGATGCTGGTCGGCTCCATCCTGCCTACGTCAGGCAATGTGCGCCTCGACCTCATGGATTTGCGTAACTGGGACCAGCGGCAATTCGGTGAAAGCATCGGCTACCTGCCGCAGGATGTTCAGCTTTTCCCCGGCACCATCAAGGCCAACATCTGCCGCATGCGCGACGATGTCGAAGACCGGCAGATTTACGAGGCCGCGGTACTGGCGGATGTGCACGAACTGATCGCCGGTTTCCCACAGGGTTATGAGACCGTGGTCGCCGCCGATGGCGCGCCGCTTTCAGGCGGCCAGAAACAGCGTATCGCGCTTGCCCGCGCCTTCTTCGGCGATCCCAAATTCGTGGTTTTGGATGAGCCGAACTCCAATCTGGATACACAGGGCGAACAGGCGCTGGCCAAGGCGCTGCTGCACGCCAAAAGACAGGGCATCACCACCGTCACTATCACCCAGCGGCCGGCGCTGCTTCAATGCGTCGACAAGATCATGGTGCTGAAAGACGGATCGGTCGCCATGTTCGGCGAAAGGATGGACGTGCTGAAGGCGCTTTCCGGCAATGGCCGCCAGGCTAACCAGTCCCCGCAAATCGAGGGTTGAGGACCGTCATGTTCAAAAAGAAAACCACCATTGCCGAAGTCAAACCCCAGGGCCAGCTGGAGTGGTACAGCGAGGTGCCGCGCTCGATCCGCCTTCACAGTTCGATCGGCCTTGCCATGCTGCTCGCCTCATTCGGCGGCTTCGGATTCTGGGCCGGCACCGCACCGCTCTCTTCCGCCATCATCGCGCAGGGCAGTTTCGTCGCCACCGGCAACAACAAGGTGGTGCAGCATCTGGAAGGCGGCATCATCAAGGAAATGATGGTCAGCGAAGGCGACACGGTCAAGGAAGGCGATGTCCTTCTGACGCTGGACAAGACGACGGCGCTTGCCAACGAGCGCATGCTGCAACTGCGGCGGCTTCGCCTCGAAACCATCGTGGTGCGCCTACGCGCCGAGGCCCAGGGCGCAAAAAGCTTCAAGGTGCCCGATATCGTCATGAAGGAAGCCGGCGATCCGGATATCACTTCCATCATCCAGAGCCAGAACATCGTGTTCCACAGCAAGCTCATCAAGCTGGAAGAGCAGCTGAACCTTATCGACAAGAACATCAAGTCGCTGGAGTTCCGCTATGCGGGGTATGAAGGTCAAAAACAATCCTTCGACCGGCAATTGGCGCTTTTGACACAGGAGCGCGACTCCAAGGAACGGCTCGCCAAGAACGGCGTCATCCGCAAGACCGACATGCTGGCGCTGGAGCGCGCCATCGCCGACGCCATGGGCGATATAGCCCGGCTGAGCGGCGAGATGAACCAGAGCGAGGCGGAAATCGCCAAGTTCCGGCAGGAAGCGGTCATTGCCGTCAACGCCAACAAGCAGGCGGCGCTCGATGCGCTGGAAACCGCCGAATCCGATCTCGACAGCGTACGCGAACAGGTGCGCGGCGCGGCTGAAGTGCTGGAACGCACCATCATCCGCTCCCCCGTCAACGGCACCGTGGTGCGCGCCTATTATCACACGCCTGGGGGCGTCATCACGACAGGCAAGCCGATCATGGAAATCCTGCCCGCCCATGTTCCCCTCATTCTCGAGGCACAGGTGCTCAGAACCTCCATCGACCAGCTGCATGAAGGGCAGACCGCCGCAATCCGCCTCTCAGCGCTCAACCGCCGCACCACGCCAGTTCTGAACGGCAAGGTCTTTTACGTTTCGGCCGACAGTATCGAGGAAAATGCCGGCCTTCAGGTCAAGGACGTCTATATCGTGCGCGTCCAGATACCCGACGAAGAGATCGCCAAGGTCCATAATTTCCATCCCGTGCCCGGCATGCCGGCCGACGTGCTGATCCAGACCTCGGAGCGTACCTTCTTCGAATATCTGACCAAACCGATCTCCGACAGCATGTCCCGCGCTTTCAAGGAAAGATGAAGAAATAACAGGGATTTACACTGTCAATCCCGCCCCTGTCGGCATATAATGCCCGTATAATTCTTTTGGGGTGGGGGAAGCGGGCATGGCGGCGATGTCGGATGTATTGCTGCTGGTCGGCAGGCTGAATTACGTGTGGACCAACACGGAAAGCCTGATGATCTATCTGATCGTCCATCTCCTGAAAGTGGAGAAGGAAGCGGCAATCGTCGTGTTCCTGACGCTTAACACCACACGGGCGCGCATGGATCTGATCGAGCGCCTGGCGAAGCTTCCTTCCACCGATGCGAAGGACCGCAAGACCATACTCTCCATCATGGCGCGGCTGAAGAAGGAAGCGAAGACGCGCAACAAATATAATCACTGCATCTATTCCTTCGATGAAAAAGGCGAGATCGCCAGCACGCAACTCATGCGGCTGGTGGAGGATGACAGCCAGGTGCGCTACGGGAAGGTGGAGCGCATGGACGAGAAAGAAATCGGGCTGCTCGAAAAATCGATCGCCGACATCGTCGATGTCAGCAAGGACATGTGGAGTTTCATTCACGCCAGTCCGCATGTCTCGGCGGATTATCTCTAGGCTCTCGTTTGCAACCGCATTCCGATTGCCGGGTGTTGCTCGCTCCCCTCGGAAACCCTTGCCGGAAGACATAGTTTCCCGGCCGCGAAATAAAGCAGGAACGAACCTATCTGGTAGGGGAAGATGATGTCGATCTCTACGAAGGAACGCACGACAAACAGGGCGCAGATCGCAAACAGGATGACGCCCTGCGGATCGCTCTTGCGCATCAGCACCGAGCGCAGATGCCCGAGCAAAGTGCCATAAAGCACCATGCCAAGCAGCAGCATGCCGACAAAGCCGTTTTCCACCACGGTCTCGATGTAGGTATTATGGAAATGAAAGCCGCTGCGGCCGGTAATGAAGAAATCGTTCCACAACCGTTCGGCATCGGGAAAACCCGCAACCCAGAACCCCTGATAACCGACACCGAGGATCGGCGTCTGTTTCGCCGCCTCGATGCCCTGCTGCCAGAGGTAGGTTCGGCCGGTCAACGTCGAATCCTTGCCGAAAATGCCGAGAATGGCGTCCAGCAGGCCGAATTGCAGGGAAGCGACCGCCAGCAATGCGCCGAGACCACCGAGCACAAAAAACGTCATCTTTCGGTTCGCCGGCGAAAGCATGCCGATGGGAATGAAGCCGATGATGAGCACGACCACCGCCGCCGTGGTAATAGTGGATGTGGCCGATTGGGACGCAAGGAGGCTATAGGCCGACAGGAGCCCGGTGACGCCGGCAATCGGCAACCAGATGCCCTTTTGCTTGAGCACCAGCACCGATGCCGCGGCAAAAATGACGCCGAGCGAGGCATAAAAGCCGAGCTGGTTCTTGGAAGAGAAAGCGCCAACGAAACTATAGGTGCCATCCAGCGCATCGAAGAGATAAATGCCGAACAGCAGCGAATAAAGCAGAACGACGGCGATGCCGATCAGCGCACCGCGCGTCAGCGTCCCGATCGAGATCACCCGCATGGCGATCAGCGCGCAGACGATATGCGTCATATACTGGATGGAGGCACGCATGGTCACCGAAACCGCTTCCGACCAGAAACTGGACAGAGCCGTCAATATGCCGAAGGCGAATATCCAGAGATAGCGCGGATAATTGCCGAGCACGCGCCGATAATCGACCACCACCAGCGGCAGCCACATGCCATAATAGGCCAGAACCGAGATTTGCCCGAAACGCGACGAGTAAGCGAAGACGAAGAATGACAGCGCAACCGCCGCCATTCCGTAAATTTCATTAAGTTCGGGATCGATCAGCGCCGATTTGGCGATCCGCATAAAAACCTCACTGCATCAGGATTTCAGACGAGACCTTGATGACATCGCCGGGCTGGAGCATGGCGTTTTCATCCACTTTCAGCTCCTTCGGCTTGCCGTTTTCCTCACGCACCACGACATAGCTGATCGTCGCGGACTTGCCCGACGGATCGAAACGGATCGCTTCTGCCGATTGCGCCAACGCTTCCGACATCAATTCGCGGCTGGTGGTCAGCTGCAGGTTAAGCTTGTCCAGTTCCGCTTCCGTGTCCTGCAGTTCCTTGGAGCGCTGCGCCACCCAGTCGTTGCGCAGGTTGATCTCGTCCTGGGTCGCCTTGTTGATATCCTGTTTGGCGCGCAGCGACTGCGTATCGATATCGAGCAGGTTGGATTCCACTTCCGCGGCGCGTTCTTCCGCAGAAATACGCCGTTGCGACAGCGCAAGCCCCTGCTCGTTCAGCCGGTTGACGCGGTCGCGGTCCTCGTTGGCAAGCTGGAGCTGACGGTTCTGCGTTTCCGATTTCTTCTTCAGGGATTCGACTTCGCTCTCCAGAAGGGCGTGGAGGTCCGTTAGCGCCTTGAGTTGCAGGGTGTAACGTTCGGTGCGCGATTTCATCAGCGCGCTTTCGCTGGCCAGCAGCAGGTCGATATCGCCGATCTTTTCCATTTCAGGCGTCTTGGCGATGGTCGCGTCACCCTTGACCTCGGCAATCAGCCGCGCCTGACGGGCAAGCAGCCTTGCGCGCTGATTGTCATAGACGGCTGCGTCACCGCGGGCATTGATGAAGTCGCGGGCAAAACGCTGCCCGGCATCCGAGCGCCGCAGACCCCCGGCAAGGCTGACCGCCTTCAGCACCGTGAGATTGGCGGCATAGGGATATTCACCCGGCGTCTGCACATCGCCGCTCAAGAAGATCGGCCGGAACTGCGCGATTTCGACGGAGGCCGAAGGCAGGTTGCGAAGGGCGAACTTGCTCTGAAGCTGGGCTCCAATCTCTTCACTGACCTCCGATGGGGTCTTGCCCGCAACATCCAGTTGGCCGATGAAAGGCAGAGACAGCGCCCCCGACGGACCGACGGAATAATCACCGTTGATCACATCCCAGTTGCGGATGCTGCCATCCGCCGGCTGCCATTCGGCAACGCGGATACGCAGCTTGTCAGCGGTACCGAGCTTATATTGGGCGCCATCCGCAGCCATGGCGGAGAGCGGCGCGGAAAGGGCGACGGAAGCGGCAAATACGAAGGCCACAAACGGGCGGCGGGCGGCAGACAAGCCGTTCATCGGGAAACTCCCTGTTAGCGGATCGCCACACGGGCGAGCCGGCCGTCGCGCAACTGGGCAGGGCCGTCTGCGCAGCGCCGCGAAAAGCGGCCGGTATGATTAGCACCAATGACGCACCCAAAGACCGGACTTGGGATCCCGGTCGGGGTGCGTGTCGAAACGAAGATCGATAAAGCCGAACTCAATATCGGTTTTCAGTAGCTTCCGCGTGAAAGGCACACGGCGGGTATGGTCTTGACGATGATGAAGACATCCTGACGCATCGACCAGTTCTGCACATAGTGCGTGTCGAAAGCGACGCGTGTCTTGTAGGATACGTCGTTGCGGCCGCTGATCTGCCACAGGCCGGTCAGGCCCGGGCGGGTGCTGAGATAATAAGCGGCGGCGCTCTCATAATAACTCAATTCTTCATCGACGACCGGGCGTGGGCCAACGACGCTCATTTCGCCGCGGATGATGTTGAGAAGCTGCGGCAGTTCGTCGAGCGAGAGCTTGCGCAACACGGCGCCGACGGCAGTAACCCGCGGGTCGTTCTTGAGCTTGCGGGTGGCGCGCCATTCTTCGGCCGCTTCCGGATTGGCCGCAAGATATTGCCGGAGAATCTCATCACCGTTCATCGCCATCGTCCTGAATTTCAGGCAATGGAAATAGCGGCCATTATGCCCCACACGCCGGTGACCATAAAAGATCGGGCCGGGATCGGACAACTTCACCAGCACGGCGATCAACAGGAATATCGGGCTGAAGATGAGCAGCGCAAGCGCAGCCGATGTCATATCGAAGCTGCGTTTTGCGATGCCCCCGATAGGGAAACTGACATCGAAATCTTCGGAGCTGCTGAGTGTCTGTTCAGCCGATTGGGTCGCGGACTTCATAGAGAGAACTCCATTTATGTTTTGCGATTGGTCGGTGCCCGGAGGCGCGTCTTTCCGTCTAAAGGAGATAACAAGTCTGTGTTCGGAATTTGATGCTAATGGATTTTTTGTAAGGCACATTGGCCATAACCGTCTATGCGATTTCTTGCGCGAACGGCCGATCAACGTCCGAGCAATATTAACGGTTGCATAAAAAAGCAACAAATGCGCCGACGGCCATGTGTGGAGAGCATGGGTAGTGCCGCGCCATGTATTGGGTTTTGGACCTTCGGCGGTCTTTTCTTATATGTTTCTTATGACTTGCGCAGATGGGACAGGAACGCCAAGAAAAGGCATCTCTCGAAAAGACTATTAAAGTTTTTTGCATCGCAGCAAGATTTTGGCAATGCATATAAAATTTGACATATTGGCCGGGATTTTTTGCCCGTCATTGTCGCTACGCCAATAAAAAGCGATGGAAAAATCGCAAGGAGGGCGCAAAGACGGCAAAAGCGTGGCGAGGAACCGCATTCCCGTCATAGCAGCCACGCAAAATTGCCGTAGCTCGTGGCGTTTTTTCTTCGCCCGGCGGGATTTCACCCTATCACCGGTGCCACAAACCACCGGATATGGCGGGAATCAGAAGGTCGGTGGCGTGCAGGCACTGATCACTTCGCAGGGCACCGGACCGACACAACGGAAGCGGTGGGGCCTGCGGCTTTCGAAATAATAGGCATCACCGGGGCCAAGCACCCGCCTCTCCTCATCGACAGTTACTTCCAGACGCCCTGAGAGGATGATGCCGCCTTCTTCGCCATCGTGAACCAGCGGAACCTTGCCGGTATCGGCGCCCGGCTGGTAACATTCCTTCAGGATTTGCAGGCTGCGGCCGAAAACATTCTCCCCCACCTGCCGGAAGGAAATCGGCCCCTTGCCGATTTCAACCAGTTCATCCGCCCGGTAAAAGGCCTTGCGGCTGGTTTCCGGCTCGAAGGCGAAAAACTCGGCAAGACCGATCGGTATGCCATCGAGAATGCGTTTCAGCGCGCCGACGGATGGGTTCGACGTGTTGCTCTCAATCAGCGAAATCGTTGAATTGGTGACTCCGGCACGCCGTGCCAGTTCGCGCTGGGAAATATTGTGACGCAGCCGCAAATGGCGCAAACGTCCGCCTAAATCCACCGACATGCGCAAGCCTCCGTTGCCCTTGTTCGAAATATCGAAAATATGGCTCCACACCTATAACATTTTCAATAGCTTGGCCACGGAAAGAAAAGGGCTTGTTCAGTCGAGAAAATAGCTTTCAATCACCGGCAACGAACAGGAGATCACCATGGACAATCCGAACCGATCCAATTCCACCTCGCTTGACAGCTACTGGATGCCGTTTACCGCCAACCGGCAGTTCAAGGCCAATCCCCGCCTGCTGACGAGCGCCGAAGGCATGTATTACACCAGCAATGACGGCCGCCAGGTTCTCGACGGCACGGCTGGCCTTTGGTGCGTCAATGCCGGCCACGGCCGCCAGCAGATCGCGTCGGCCGTAAAGCACCAGCTTTCGACCATGGATTATGCGCCCTCCTTCCAGATGGGCCATCCCGTCGCCTTCGAATTCGCCGAACGGCTGGCTGAAATCGCCCCCGGCCCGGAAGGCGCAAAGCTCGACCGCGTGTTCTACACCGGCTCGGGTTCTGAATCGGTCGATACGGCGCTGAAGATCGCCATCGCCTATCAGCGCGCCATCGGTCAGGGCACGCGCAGCCGCCTGATTGGCCGTGAACGCGGCTATCATGGCGTCGGCTTCGGCGGCATCTCCGTGGGCGGCTTAGTCAACAACCGCCGCGTTTTCCCGCAAATCCCTGCAGATCATCTGCGCCACACGCATGATCCGGCCAAGAACAGCTTCGTCAAGGGCCAGCCCGAGCATGGGGCCGAGCTTGCGGACGATCTGGAACGGCTGGTCGCCCTGCATGGCGCGGAAACCATCGCCGCCTGCATCGTCGAACCGGTCGCCGGCTCCACCGGCGTGCTGGTGCCGCCGAAGGGTTATCTGGAGCGTCTCCGCGCCATCTGCGACAAGCACGGCATCCTGCTGATTTTCGATGAGGTCATCACCGGTTTCGGCCGCATGGGCTCCACTTTCGCCAGCAACTATTTCGGTGTTACCCCAGATATCGTCACCGCTGCCAAGGGTCTGACCAATGGCGCGATCCCCATGGGTGCGGTCTTCACCAGCCGCAAGGTGCATGATGCGCTGATGCATGGGCCGGAAAACCAGATCGAGCTCTTCCACGGCTATACCTATTCCGGCCACCCCGTCGCCTGCGCCGCCGGCATAGCGACGCTCGACATCTACCGCGACGAGGGTCTCTTCACACGCGCGGCCGAATTGCAGGATGTCTGGCACGACGCCATCCATTCCCTGAAAGGCTTGCCCAATGTCATCGACATCCGCACCATCGGCTTCATCGCCGGCATCGAGTTGCAATCGCGCGACGGTGCTGCCGGCGCACGCACCTATGACGTCTTCGTGGATTGCTTCGAGCGCGGCCTGCTCATTCGCGTCACCGGCGACATCATCGCCCTTTCACCGCCGCTGATCGCCGAAAAATCCCATTTCGACGATATCGTCTCCATCCTCGGCGATGCGCTGAAGCGCGCGCAGTAAGAAACATGCAAACAAAAAAGGGCCGCGCTTCGAAGCGCGGCCCTTTTTGTGCCTTGTCAATAGGTCTGTGTCGGTTGCGACAGGCCGTCGCCGATCACGCCGTTACCATATTGCGCCACGGGCACACCGTCCTGGCTAATCGGCACGCCCTGTTGTGCGGGGCCGAGCGCCGTCACCACGATCGGTGTCCCGTCGGGTACGCGGTTATAAAGATCGATGATATCCTGGTTCAGCAGGCGCACGCAGCCTGAGGATACCGACTTGCCGATGGTCCACCATTCCGGCGAACCGTGCAGGCGGTAGATCGTGTCTTTGCCATCCTTGAAGATATAGAGCGCACGCGCGCCGAGAGGGTTCTTGAGGCCCGGCTCCATGCCGCCGTTGCGGCTGCTATAGGGTTCCAGCTCCGGCTGGCGCGCTATCATCTCATCGGGTGGCGTCCAGCGCGGCCATTGCCGCTTGTACTGAATGACGCCGCGGCCGGACCATTCAAAGCCCGCGCGGCCAAGACCGACGCCGTAACGCATGGCCTGATTGTTCTCATAGGTGAGATAGAGGAAATGATTGGCCGTATCGACCACGATGACGCCGGGGCGCTCACCCGTCGGGTTTGCCACCATTTGCCGCAGGAACTGACGCGGAATCCGCTTATAGGGAATCTCGGGCAGCGGGAACTGTTCGTCCGGCTTGGGGCCATACATCATGGCGTACATCGGGTCGTCAGCGGGCGGCGCAGGCCTCGCTGCCTCACGCGTCGTCGTGTTGCAGCCCGCAAGGCCGGCAAGCGCCACACCACCTGCTCCAAGCAGGAAACCCCGCCGGGTCGTCATCGTCTTGTTCAATTGAAAAACCTCATTTACGTCATCTCACGCCGGCAAAGGGATCTGCCAGCGCCGCCTCGGGGCGGCTTATAGGATACTTCGTGCCGGAAACCCGCGACGCCATGGCCTTGGCGCCGCTGGATTTCAAAATGGCTCGGAAGCTTGGATGCATGCCGCCGTCTACATACGCGCTGAGCGGGGCGGAAGTTCCGTCGCTCATGGCAGCGGCAAGCTTTTGTTGCTCTTCGGCCAGTTTCGACGCCACCAGCGGATCCTGCTGGTTGATCGCCGGAGGGCAGGCCGCCAACGGATCCGCAGGTTCGCCTTCGGCGAATTCACTGTTGAAAACATAACGGCGGCCGCAGACGGAAACCTTGGGCTGCCTGCGCGTTACCTCGAAATAATCGTAGCCTTCCTTCAGCGTCTTCCAGAACGGCATGTTGGGGTCGTCCCGATGCGCCGCCATGTTCCTTGCGGTCATACGGAAGGGATAGGCCTGCACCTGAAAGCGGTCCTGTCCGCCCTGGAGCGCACGCGCGACGATGGCATAAATCTCACCCACCTGGGCATCCGTCATGGCGTAGCAGCCGGAAGACGAGCAGGCGCCATGCACCATCAGCGCCTCACCGGTGTAACCGAGCGCCGATTCCAGCCGGTTAGGATAACCGAGATTGAAGGAGACATAATATTGTGAGTTCGGGTTCAACATGCCGGCCGAAACATGATAAAAACCTTCCGGCGCCTGCCGGTCGCCCGACTTCATCTTGGGGCCGAGTTTTCCGGACCAGCGGCACATGGGATAAGCCTTGAGCAGAGCGTAATTTCCGGTCTTGTCGATCTTCCAGACCTCAAGCTCGCTTTCCTGCTTGAAAATGCGAACGAGGACAGGACTTTCCGGGCGCATGCTCTTGGCCGACATCTGCGCCATCATCTTGGACGACAGTTTCGGCGGGTCTTTCTTGACGCTATCGAGCCCCATGGAAGTGCACGCGGCAAGGCCGCCGCCGATCGCAACGATCGCAGCCATTCTTGCCCCTGCCCTTACCTTTTGCCGCAACCCCGCAACCGCGAAATCCAGCATTGCCTGCATGCCCATGTATCGTTCTGCCCGCCTGATTTGCCCGCCTTTCCGGCAGACGCTTAACTATCGAAGGTGGCCACAACACGGCAACCTCGCCCATGGACAAAGTCTCGTGAACAGACGTTACCCATTCGTTAATCATAAAGACACAAGCCTGTGATGCCGCTGGCGTTGAGCTTAAAGGCTGCAGATTATCGGAGCAGCCCTTGGCCGCCATCGATCCAAACCGGCGTGCCGGTAATGTGGCGGGACGCATCCGACGCCAGGAAACCGATCAACGCGGCGACGTCGTCGCTCGTTCCGGCCACGCCGCCGGTTACCGGAATATCCCCAGCCGGGAAACGAACTGGAACCTCCGTTTTTTCTCGCCCGCGTATATCGGTATTCTCATCGATTGCCGTTTCGATTTCGCCCGGACACACCGCATTGACGCGAATACGGTGGCGCCCCAGCTCCAGCGCCAGTTGCTGCGCCATGGCGAGTTGCCCGGCCTTCGTCACGGAATAGGCCGTAGCACCGGGCGATGTGAAGGTTCGGGTGCCATTGATCGACGAAATGATAACGATGGATCCGCCGCCGGCCGCTTTCAGATGTGGCACGCTGGCATGGACGGTGAGATAGGTGCCGCGCAGGTTGATGCGGATCGTATCGTCCCATTCGGACGGTTTCAGCTCATCGATGGGCGCCCAGACACCATTGACGCCAGCATTGGCCACCACGACATCAAGCCGGCCGAAATCCTCAACCAGCGCTGCGACCGCGTGACGCATGGCCGCCTCATCCGCCACATCGGCCATGAGCACTTTCGAAGAACCGGATTCGGCTCCTATTTCACGCGCGACATTGTTCAATTCCGATTCGGTGCGGCCCAACAGACCGACCGAGAAGCCCTGCGCCGACAGATGAAGGGCGGCGGCGCGCCCGATGCCGGAGCCAGCGCCGGTCACCAGTGCAACTTTGCGAACAACCAATGTCACTGCCCTCCTTTTCGCGAAGCAATGGAGGTGACCGTTGCCGAGACGGGATCACTCGCCGGGAAACTGTCTTCCAGTCCCTCTTCCAACTCCTCCTCCAGAATGTCGCGATCCTTCGATGTGCGAGCGCTCGCCTGTCCGTGCGGAGCTTCATCCTGCGCCGTACCTAGAGCGGAAAATTGCGAAGGCGCATCCGCACCATGGCGCGTTCCGAAGGCGGTCAGTTGCACCATCACAGCGCTCGCCCGCTTGATGGCCTCGGCATCGTCGATCCCTTCAAGACCGTCGGCGAGGCGGACCGAGACCTGATCGCCGTCGCTGCCGACGAACTCGATGGAGATAACCCCGTTATTGCGTTTTACATAGGTCGTGGAAAGTTGCATGACATGCCCTCCGGCTGGGGAAGCACCGATACGAATCCGATGCTGGAAAACGGTTAAATCCTGAATTCACAACGATGGCAGAGCGGAAGGGTTCCAGATGAATCAGGCCTTTGGCCCGGAAATGCAGGAGCCTTTCTTCCTGCGCGATGCGGTGGATGTCGCCCGCGCCCTCATCGGCGCGGAGTTCCGCATTGGCGATACCGGCGGCATCATCGTGGAGACAGAGGCCTATCATCCGGACGACCCGGCATCCCACAGCTTCAACGGGCAGACGCCGCGCAACAGCGCTATGTTCGGCCCGGCCGGCCGTCTTTATGTCTACCGCTCCTATGGTATTCACTGGTGCGCCAACTTTGTCTGCGCCCCCGGTTCCGCCGTACTTCTGCGCGCCATCGAACCCATGACCGGCATAGACATAATGAAACTGCGAAGGGGAACTGACAAGCCGAAACTTCTCTGTTCTGGTCCGGGTAGACTCTGTCAGGCGCTGGCTATTACTGGGGAGATGGACGGCGCGCCGTTGGACGCAGCGCCTTTTTTCCTGCAGTTGCCGAAAGAAGCCAGCGCCGTTACCAGCGGCAGACGAATCGGCATCAGCCGCGCGACGGAATATCCGTGGCGCTTCGGGCTAAAAGGCTCGGCTTTCGTCAGCAAGAAATTCGAGAATTGAAAGGCGTGAAAGGCGAGAGCACCCTCGGCGGCTCGTCATTTTCGTCGGGGTTGGGAATCGGCGCCTCGTCCGGCGCCCGGTCAGGTTCCGGTTCTTCTACCGGCGGTATATCCGGCTGCGGCGGCACAGGCATCGGCGGTTCGGGATAGGGTTCGACGGGAACGGCTGGCATGGCGGCCTCCTGATAACCAAGCTTTGCCACCGTGGACACAAGCAGCAGTTTTATAGCACGGGACAGCGCCTTCGCGCTTAAATAAGTCAGGCGGCGAAACACCCAATTCGCCCATCGGTCAAATGCCGGTCAGGTCCCTTCGGTCAGGTTGCGCCGCCCCGCGGGTCTTACAGGGAAAACGCGGAGACGGCCTGTCCGTTCCGTTTTAATGACGTTTTTTGCGCCGGCTCAGGCGAAACCCAGCGCGCTGCGGGAAACGTCGCGATTTTCACAATAGTCGCGGGAATGGGCCTCGTGACCATGTTCGCGAGCGGTCGAGCGGGTCAATTCCCGGCTTGGAACATTGAGCAACGCATCGGCATAGGTGCCGGTCGCCTCGACGTCATCGATCACAGTCTGCTGTTGCAGCTTTAGAAATTCAAACATCCGTCCACCTCCTTCGACACGTCCCCTCAACGCGCCGGCCCGGGTCCTGTTCCATAACGCCCGTGACTGTTCCGATTATACATGAGACGACGCGGACGTATAGATGACGAAAGGCGAACGTCATCAAACGACGTTCACAAAATGGAGTGGAATCAGTGAGCTATGGCACCAGGCTCAGGCCGGACTGACCGACTCCCGCAAGATCAGTTCGACCGGCCACAATTCCTGAACCTCGCTGACGGGGCGACCGCCGATGATCTGCAAAAGCAGGTCCGTCACCCGCATCCCCGCCATGCGCATGGGCGAGCGAGTGGTGGAAAGCGGCGGCATCATGCTTTCCGGCTTGAGGTAAGGAAAAACGTCGTCATGGGCGATGACGGAGACATCCTTGCCGATCGTCAGCCCCATCTGCGTGGCCGCGCGATAGACACCCTGCGCCGTCATCATCGCGCCTGCCACGAAGGCCGTCGGGCGCGGCGTCTGCTCCAGAAGCGAGCGGGCGAAACGGAAGGCCGCCTCCTCGCTGAAATGCTCACTCATCATGAACCGCGGATCGGGCGTAATGCCGTGGGTCGCCAGCGCCTTCCGAAAACCCTGCTCGCGGTCCTGCACGAAAGTGCGGCCAACCGGACCATTGATAAGGGCGATACGCCTGTGTCCGCGCTCCAGAAAATGGATTGTCGGACGATAGGTCACATCGTGATTGTCGATATCGAGCCAGGCGTGTTCGAAAGCCGTCTTTGAGCGGCCGTGCACGATAAAGGGCACACCCAGCCGGTTGAGCAGCGCAATGCGCTCATCCTCCGGGCGCGGCGAATGCACGATGATGCCATCCACCCGGCCGCTCGCCGCAAGCCGGCTGAAAATCGCCAGTTCCTCGTCAATATTATTGTCGACCGTGACACTGACGAGGATGTCGGTCTCCTCATTTTCCAGCCGTGTCGCCATGCCGCCCATGAATTCCGAAAAGAAATGCCCGCCGCCTGAACGACCCATGACAACGCCGATGGCGCCGGCCCTGCCCGTTGCAAGCCTCACGGCGTTGGCATTCGGCCGGTAGCCATATTTCAGCGCAGCCTCCATCACCCGCTGGCGCGTTTCCTCGCGCACCTCGGGGTAGCCGCCCAGCGCCCGGCTGACGGTGGTGGGCGAAAGCCCGACTTTCTCTGCGAATTCCTTAAGCTTCATAATTTTTTGCCAATTTGCCCCTGCATGCGTTGCCGCCGCGGATTTTTCAAGCCGACAAAAATTGAAAACGATTTCAATTTTCCTTCACCTGAAACCTTACAGTTGATCATTCCCAAAGGCAAACGCCGAAAATTACAGACGAAATCAGCCGATTTCCGGGAAAATAGAAAGAGTATTGACAGATCGCTCGGCTTTTGAGAGCCTCGCATCAGTCAAAAGCGCTTTCAATTTTGAGGATAATCGGAAGCGTCAACGGAGGAGTTTGACAATGAATATTTCCCTGAAGACTTTGTTCCTGTGCGGAACCGTATTTTGCGGCGCCGTTTCGGCTCAGGCGGCCGAACTTTCGATCGCCGCCAACTCGACCGGCAAAAACATCGCATTTTTCAAGGAGCGGATAGCCGCCTTCGAAAAAGAAACCGGTCACAAGGTCAATCTCGTCACCATGCCGTCATCGTCCAGCGAACAGTTCAGCCAGTACCGGCTGTGGCTTGCCGCCGGCAACAAGGATGTCGACGTCTACCAGACGGACGTGATCTGGGCGCCGCAGCTGGCCGACCAGTTCGTGGATCTGACCGCAGCGACGAAAGATGTCATCGGCGATCATTTCCCCTCCATCGTCGCTTCGCAGACGGTAGACGGCAAGCTCGTCGCCATGCCGATGTTCACCGACGCGCCAGCGCTTTTCTATCGCAAGGACCTTCTGGAAAAATACGGCAAACAACCGCCGAAAACCTGGAAGGAACTGAGCGAGACCGCCAAGGAAATCCAGGACAAGGAGCGCGAGGCTGGCCAGAAGGACCTCTGGGGCTTCGTTTTCCAGGGCAGCGCCTATGAAGGCCTGACCTGCAACGCGCTGGAATGGATCGCCTCTGCCGGTGGCGGCCATATCGTCGAGACCAACGGCGATATCTCCGTGAACAATGAAAAAGCCGCGGCCGCCATCGAAACCGCCAAGGGCTGGGTCGGCACCATCGCGCCGCAGGGCGTGCTTGCTTACAAGGAAGAAGAAGCGCGCGGCGTCTGGCAGACCGGCAATTCCGTCTTCATGCGCAACTGGCCCTATGCCTATGCACTGGGCAATGGCGACGACAGCGCCATCAAGGGCAAGTTTGGCGTCACCCCGCTGCCCGCCGGTGCGGAAGGCGAGGCCCCTGCCTCAACACTCGGCGGCTGGAACCTCGCCGTTTCGAAATATTCCGACGATCAGGAAGCGGCCATTCAGCTGGTGAAATTCCTGGCGTCGAAGGATACCCAGACGATGCGCGCGATCCAGCTCTCCAACATGCCGACGATCGCATCCCTTTACGATGACAAGGATGTCGCCGACGCGCAGCCCTTCATGCCGACATGGAAACCAATCTTCCAGACCGCCGTTCCGCGTCCCTCCGCCGCGGCGAAGGTGAAATATAACGAAGTTTCCGCCAAGTTCTGGGGCGCCGTGCACAACACGCTCTCCGGCAACGGCACGGCGGCTGAGAATCTCGAACTTCTCGAGGTTGAACTGACCGATCTCAAAGGCAACGGCTGGTAATCCGGCCCGCGCGGGCGGCGGTCTCGCCTGATCGCCTTCCGCGCCCCAACCGCGAGATATCCCCATGAACGACATCGCCCTTCAAAAACCGGTCGCGGCATCCGGCACCAGCTCCGACCTGCAATCGGAACGCCTGAAATCCGCCTGGCTGTTCCTTGCCCCCACATTTCTGGTGCTGGCGCTGGTGGCCGGCTGGCCGCTGGTGCGCACCGTGTGGTTCAGCCTCACCGACGCTTCGCTGACCAATCTAGAGGGTGCGCAATTCGTCGGCCTCAAGAACTATCTCACCTGGATCACGCTCAGCAGCGGCCGCACCATCTATCGCGGCCTTCTTGCCGATCCCGCATGGTGGGGCGCGGTTCTCAACACACTCAAATTCACCATCCTCTCTGTCAGCTTCGAAACCGTGCTAGGCCTCGTCGTCGCTCTGGTTCTGAACGCGGAGTTCAAAGGACGCGGCTTTGTGCGCGCCGCCATCCTCGTGCCATGGGCCATTCCGACCATCGTCTCGGCGCAGATGTGGGCGTGGATGCTGAACGACCAATTCGGTATCCTGAACGACCTGTTCCTCAATCTTGGGCTGATCTCCCAGAAGATCGCGTGGACAGCCAATCCGGATACCGCAATGGTCGCCGTGCTGATCGTCGATATCTGGAAGACGACGCCGTTCATGGCGCTGCTCATCCTCGCCGGCTTGCAGATGGTGCCGAAGGACATGTATGAGGCGGCCAAAGTGGACGGCATCCACCCCGTCAAAGTGTTCTTCCGCGTCACGCTGCCGATGATCAGGCCCGCGCTCATGGTCGCTGTCATCTTCCGCATGCTGGATGCGATGCGCGTCTTCGACCTCATCTACATTCTGACGCCGAATAATGCCCAGACCCGCACTATGTCGGTGCTGGCGCGCGAGAACCTGTTCGATTTCGACAAGTTCTCCTACGGTGCTGCAGCCTCCACCATGCTGTTCCTCATCATCGCCTCGATCACCGTCATCTATATGTGGCTGGGGCGCGTCAACACCGATGGAGCCGCGCGATGACCCTGCCAAGCATCCTGAAAACCACCGCGTTTTATGCGCTGGTCGCCGTCATCATGGTGATTTCGGTATTCCCGTTTTACTACGCGATCCTGACGAGCCTGAAATCCGGCTCGGCGCTGTTTCAGGTCAACTACTGGCCGCGTGAATTCTCGTTGACCAATTACAACTTCGTCATCGGCAACGGCACGTTCCTACGCAATCTCGGCAATTCGCTGTTCGTTGCGTCTTCAGTCGTCGTACTGTCGCTGTTCCTTGCGGTAACGGCGTCCTATGCGCTTGCACGTGTCCGTTTCCGGGGCCGCTCGCTGCTTCTGCTCACCATCCTCTCGGTTTCGATGTTCCCGCAGATCGCCGTTCTTGCCGGCCTGTTCGAACTGATCCGCTGGGCGGGCATCTTCAACACGCCGCTCGCGCTGATCTTTTCCTACATGATCTTCACCCTGCCCTTCACGGTATGGGTGCTGACGACATTCATGCGAGACCTGCCGATCGAAATCGAGGAAGCGGCAATCGTCGATGGCGCAACACCATGGGTCATCATTACCCAGGTCTTCATGCCGCTGATGTGGCCGGCGCTTGTCACCACAGGGCTTCTCGCCTTCATTGCGGCGTGGAACGAGTTCCTCTTCGCGCTCACCTTCACCTCATCGAACGAACAGCGCACGGTCCCTGTCGCCATCGCGCTCCTGTCGGGTGGCTCGCAGTTCGAAATCCCCTGGGGAACGATCATGGCGGCCTCCGTCATCGTCACAGCACCCCTCGTCGTCCTCGTTCTGATCTTCCAGCGACGCATCATCTCCGGCCTCACCGCCGGCGGCGTCAAAGGCTAGGAGAAAATAAATGACCACCATTCAACTGCGCGATCTTCGCAAATCCTTCGGCGCCTTCGATGTCATCAAGGGCATCGACATGGATATCCGCTCCGGCGAATTCATGGTCTTTGTCGGCCCTTCCGGCTGCGGCAAGTCCACGCTTCTGCGCCTGATCTGTGGGCTGGAAGAGATTTCGAGCGGCACCCTGTCCTTCGACGGCGAGGCGGTGAACCGCCTGCCGCCCGCCAAACGCGGCGTCGCCATGGTCTTCCAGTCCTATGCGCTTTATCCGCATATGACCGTGTTCGAGAACATGGCCTTCGGCATGAAATTGTCAGGTGCGAACAAGGAACAGCGCAGGAAACGCGTGGAAGCGGCGGCCGAGATGCTGCAGCTCACACCCTATCTGGAACGTCTGCCGAAGCAGCTTTCCGGCGGCCAGCGCCAGCGTGTCGCCATCGGCCGCGCCATCGTGCGAGATCCGAAGGTGTTCCTGTTCGACGAACCGCTCTCCAACCTCGATGCGGCGCTGCGCGTCGCCACCCGTCTGGAAATCGCCAAGCTGCATCGCGAAATGCATGACACGACAATGATCTATGTTACCCACGATCAGGTGGAGGCTATGACGCTCGCCGACCGAATCTGCGTGTTGCGTGACGGCCGCGTCGAGCAGATCGGCACGCCGCTGGAGCTTTATGAAAGCCCTGTCAACACCTTCGTCGCAGGCTTCATCGGCTCGCCGAAGATGAACTTCCTCACCGGCAAATATGCCGAAGCCGAAGGCGCAAAAACCATCGGCATCCGCCCCGAACACATCACCATCGCCCCCAACGGCGACGGCTGGAGCGGCGAGATCGTGCATTCGGAAATGCTGGGATCGGACAGCTATATCTATGTCGAGATTGGCGCGGATGAACCCGTCGTCGTTCGTGAAGAGGGCGTGACCGGCCGCACGGCGGGCGAACGCATCGCCGTGCGGCCGGATGAGGCTCAAATCCACCGTTTCGACGCCGAGGGCCGGGCGCTTACCCGCAACCCTGCCAGGGGTGCCGCCTGAACATTCAACTTTCGCCGGGCTCACCCGAAGTCCCGGCTTTCACCGAGGAGCATGACAATGACCATCAACACCGTTGTATGGGGCGAAAATATCCACGAACACATCAACGAGACGGTGCGTTCGATCTATCCAAACGGCATGCACAACACCATCGCCGACGCGCTGAACCAGAACCCTGAGATCAATGCCACGACAGCTACGCTGCAGGAGCCGGAACACGGGCTTTCGCAGGAGCGCCTCGACAAGACCGACGTTCTCGTCTGGTGGGGCCACAAGGACCATGGCGCGGTTCAGGATGAAATCGTCGAGCGTGTCGCCAAGCGCGTCTGGGAAGGCATGGGCCTGATCGTCCTGCATTCCGGCCACTTCTCCAAGCCGTTCAAGCGTTTGCTGGGCACGCCATGCGCGCTGAAATGGCGTGAGGCAGGCGAACGCGAGCGCCTGTGGACGATCAATCCGCGCCACCCGATTGCCGCCGGCCTGCCGGAACATTTCGAGCTCGAAAACGAAGAAATGTATGGCGAACAGTTCTCCGTGCCGGAGCCGCTGGAAACCGTGTTCATCTCCTGGTTCCAGGGCGGCGAAGTCTTCAGATCCGGCCTCACCTGGCGTCGCGGCGCCGGCAACATCTTCTATTTCCGCCCCGGGCACGAAACCTATCCGACCTATCACGATGCCAATGTCCAGAAGGTCATCAGCAATTCGGTGAAATGGGCCTATAATCCGATTGGCGCACTGAAGAGCATTCACGACGCCCCTAATGTCCCCATCGACAAGGCGCTGGAGCCCATCGAAGAACGCGGTCCCAAGCTGCACAAGGCAGGCGAAGCAGGTTACAGGTAAACACCATGAGACTTCTCATTCTCGGAACCGGCGGCATGGCCAACAATCATGCCACCTATTTCTCACAAATTCCCGGCGTCGAACTGGTCGCGGCGGTGGATGTGGATGACGTGGTGGTGCGCGGCTTTGCGCTCCGCCACAACATCCCGCTTTCCTTCACCTCGTTGGACGACGCCATCGCCTGGGGTGAATTCGATGCGGCAGCCAATGTCACGCCGGACGCAATCCACCACCCGACCAGCCTGAAGCTGCTTGCGGCCGGCAAGCATGTCTTCTGCGAAAAGCCGCTGGCGGAAAACTACGCCAAGGCCGCCGAAATGGCCGATGCCGCCGAGAAGGCTGGCCTCGTCGCCATGGTCAACCTCACCTATCGCAACGTCGCACCCTTGCAGGCGGCGCGTGAAATGGTGTTGGCCGGCGAAATCGGCAAGGTGCGGCATCTGGAAGCCTCCTATCTCCAGAGCTGGCTCGTTTCCAAGGCCTGGGGCGACTGGATGACGGAGAGCAAGTGGCTGTGGCGGCTTTCCACCAAGCACGGCTCGAACGGTGTTCTGGGTGATGTCGGCATTCACATTCTCGACTTCGCCTCTTATGGCGCGGGCAGCGATGTGGAACGCATCTTCACGCGGCTGAAGACCTTCGACAAATATGAAGGCAACAAGATCGGCGCCTACGATCTCGACGCCAATGACAGCTTCACCATGACCGCCGAGCTTGAAAACGGCGCCATGGGCGTCATCCATGCCAGCCGATGGGCAACGGGCCATCTCAACGAACTTCGTTTGCGCATCCACGGCGACAAGGGCGCACTCGAAGTCATCCACACGCCCGACTACTCCAGCCTGCGCGCCTGCATCGGTGACGATGTGGAAAAGGCGATCTGGAAGACGATCGATGTCGACCCGGTGCCGACGAATTACGAAAAATTCGCCAAGGCGGTGATGGAAGGTGGCGTCGCCGACCCGGACTTCCGCCACGCCGCCAATCTGCAGAAGGTGCTCGATCTGTCGATCATTGCGGATCGGGAAAGGCGCGAGCTGACCGTTTCGGCTTGAGTTGCAGGAGAGCGGCGGCGTAAGCCGCCGCCTCCAATACTGCAGCGTGTAACTGTTATCTCCCGTCACCCCGAATCTAGCCCGGCATGACGGAGGTAATACCTCAAACGCCTCGCTTATTCCCCCACAACAGCACATGCAGCTGCGGCAGCACGCGGGCGGAAAACCAGCGATCCACGCTGACCTTGTCCACCAGCCACAACATCCGGTCCATCACCCCATCGATATCGACACGCGCATCGTCGTCATCCGGCGGTGGCGGGGTGTGGTTTCCGGGCTGGAGATAGACAGGCAGATGCGGGAAACGTGCGGATGCCGCCTTGGCATAGGCATAGTCCGCATCGTCGAACACCACGATCTTCAGCGCCACCTGCGGTCCGTCACCGGCGGCGGCAAGACAGCCTTCGAAGGCTTGCCAGTCGGTTTCCATTTCGCTCGATGGCGGCTTGGGGCTCAGCACCAGATGGTCGAGATCGGCAAACCAGTCTTTGGCGATACTGCCCTGCGTTTCCAGCGCAAAGCGATACCCCTCGCGCTGCCCCTTCGATATCAAAGATTCGAGCGGCTGGATGGCCGGATTGCCGCCAGACAGCGAGACCGTCAGCGGCACGCCGCCGGACAGTCGCCGCACCTCCTGCCATATTGCGTCGACCGACATGGGTTTCCACGTTTCGCGATAATCGCTATCGACCGCGTGCAGCGTGTCGCACCAGGAACAGCGATAATCGCAGCCGCCGGTACGCACGAAGACGGTCGGCAGACCGATCAGCAGACCTTCGCCCTGAATGGTGGGCCCGAAGATTTCGCTGATGCGGATCGTTGTGTCCTTCGCTGCAATCTTGTGTGCAGCCATCGTCATGGCCGGTATTCCGCCCAGGTCTTGGCGGTTTCGCTGACGCGCACGGCGCTGGTTTCCGGCAGACGCTCTTTGCACCAGTCATAAAAATGCTTCGCCAGGCATTCCGCCGTCACCCGGTCATGGCCGAGAACGTCATTCAGGTGGCGATGGTCGAACTTGTCGTCGATGTAGTGCTTCAGCGGCGCAAGCTCATGATAATCGCGCACGAAACCGTGCTCGTTCAGCGCTTCGCCTGCCAGCTCGATCTCGACAATGTAATTATGCCCATGCAGGCGATTGCACTGGTGATCCGACGGCAGGCTTTTCAACTGGTGAGAGGCGGAAAAGTGAAATTCCTTGGTGATGCGGAACATCAGCGCACCTCCTGCGCCGCAAAGGCGTGGGTGGCCGCCACCCAGAAGTCCGGGTCCTCATAGTCTGTCGGATCGGTGACGCCTGCCAGATGAAAGGCCTCGCGCCGTTCCACGCAGGTGCCACAGCGGCCGCAGTGGCGCAAGCCGCCCTTGTAACAGGACCATGTTTCACCGAAGGGCGTTCCATATTTTGCACCATCGGTCACGATGGCCGCCTTGGAAACGGTGACGTAGGGCGCGAAGAGTTTCACATCGGCATAGCCTTCAAGCGCGTGCACCTGCATGGCGTTGAAGCTGTCGATGAAGCCCGGCCGGCAGTCGGGGTAGATGAAATGATCGCCGCCGTGCACGGCAATCGCCACCGCATCCGCCTGCTGCGCGGCAGCCAGCCCAAAAGCAATGGTGAGCATGATGGCATTGCGGTTGGGCACCACGGTGGAGCGCATGGTCTCCTCCGCATAGTGGCCATCAGGCACCTCCACATCGTCGGTCAGTGCGGAACCGGTGAGATGCGTGCCGATGGTTCTGATATCGATAATATGATGCGGCACGCCGAGCCGTCTGGCGCAATCGGCGGCAAAATCCAGTTCCTTCCTGTGGCGCTGGCCATAATCGAAGGAGACGAGAGCGAGAAGCTCATGTTCCGCGGCGATTTTATGCGCGAGCGAAACGGAGTCCAATCCGCCGGAGCAGATGACGATAGTTTTCATAATTTAGGATCCCTTGTTTTGACCGGGTGGGCTGCGACCGGATACGGCGCGGCTTTAAAGCAAAGCGAAGGGATTGTGAAGGGCTGCCGCTAAAACAGGAAAGCGGCGAAGTCGCCTTCGCCGCTTTCCGGATCATAAACGCATTAGCGCAGCAGCGCCTGCGCCTCCTCGATGCCGAGGGCTGCCGGCTGTGTGCAGGTCGTTGTCATCTCGATGAAGCGGCCTTCCTCACCGGACTTCAGGATCGAGGTCATCACGTCGATACCGTGCAGGGAGCGATCCAGCGAGCAACGTGCATCACGGCCCTCCAGAATGGCAATCGCCATATCGGCAAGGCCGGCCGTGCGGTAATTGGCGCGCGGGCCGTGGGGACTTTCCTGGTTGGAAATGCCGAAAGGATGCGCCCAGTCTTCCAGCGGCTGGATATTCTTGTCTCGGCCGCTGGCTTCGACAACCCCGCCGAAGAAATTGGGGTCCGGCACATAGATCGAGCCTTCCGTGCCGTAGAGTTCCATATTGGCGTGGCGGTGTGACCAGACATCCCAGCTGGCGGAAAGTGTGATCGTCGCACCGTTCACAAATTCCAGCAGCGCGTGGATATTGGTCGGCGTTTCGACGGGAATGACCTCGCCGTTCAGCGGCTGGCTGGTCACCGTACGGGTCGGATTGGCCATGCTTGTCAACGCGCCGACGCGCTTTATCGGGCCGATGAGGTTGATGAGGTTGGCAACGTAATAGGGACCGAGATCGAGGATCGGCCCGCCGCCCTTCAGGAAGAAGAAGCCCGGATTGGGGTGCCACATCTCCATGCCGGGGCTCATAACGTGGCAGGTTCCGGACGTGATGCGGCCGACCTTGCCGTCATCGATATATTGTCGGGCAAGCTGATGCGCACCGCCGAGGAAAGTATCCGGGGCGCAGCCGACGGAGAGATTTTTCTCGCGGGCAATGCGCCGCAGCTCCTCACCCTCTTCCAGCGAAAGCACCAGCGGCTTTTCCGAATAGACGTGTTTTCCCGCCTCAAGGGCTGCTTTCGACACCGGGAAATGTGCGGCGGGGATGGTGAGGTTCACCACCACATCGATTTCGGGATTGGCGAGCAGTTCCTCGATGGACTGCGCGACAACACCGAATTCTTCCGCCCTCAGCTCCGCCGCATTGCGGTTGAGATCAGCGCAGGCCAGCACCTTGATGCCCTTGAAGAGCGGTGCCAGCGAAAAATAAGCAGACGAGATATTGCCGCATCCGATGATGCCGACGCCAAGATCTCTGGCCATGATTTAAACTCCGAAAATTGAAACTTAGTAGGTTTTGAAGGACGCGATCGAGCGGGTGATCAGCCGGTCGATATCCTTCGGATTGTCGTGCTCGACCACGAAATGTTTCGTGGCGGATTTCGCCTTCAGCGCCGCGACGAGGCCTTTCCAGTCCACCGTGCCATGGCCGACATCGGCCCAGCCGTCCTCATCCGCATTCTCGCCAGCCGGCGCGATATCCTTGACATGCACGGCGGAGATGCGCTTGCCGTAGCTTTCGATCCAGGCGAGCGGATCGGCATTGCCTCTGATAATCCAGGCGATATCCGCCTCCCATTTCAGGTCCGGGCCGCCGGCAAAAATCTGCTCCTGCGGGGTGGAGCCGTCGGCGAGCTGCTTGAATTCAAAGTCATGGTTATGCCAGCCGAAAGTCAGACCGGCATCCACGAAGGGCTTTCCGGCCTCCTGCAGACGCTTGCCGAAGGCAAACCAGCCAGCGGCGTCTGTCGGGCGCTGATCAGGCATCAGATAAGGGCAATAGATTGCCTCTACACCCAGAACCGTGGCAATATTGAGCGCCTTTTTCGGGTCACCCTCGAGAAGATCGAGGCCGAAATGACCGGTCGGCATCGAAAGGCCGTTGGCTTCGAGTTCGGCGCGCAGGCCTTTTAGGCCTGGTTCATCCAGCGAAGCATACATCGCGCCATAACCCTCGACATGTTTATAACCCGCAGCCGAAAGCTTTTTCAGAATATCGGAAAAAGGCTGGAAATTGCGGGCGCTGTAAAGCTGAAAACCGAGTTCTGTCATTGTCTCCTCCATAGAGATCTGGGTCTTGGGATTGTGTGGGGGAAATCGGAGGCGTTCTAGAGCCGCTCCTCGCTTTGCGCGTCGAACAGTGAGGCCATCGTCATGTCGAGGCCGAGGCGCACCTTCGTGCCCGGAGAGAACCGCCTGTGGCCGCCGACGCGGACCGACATGGTGTGCCCGGCATGTTTCAGCCAGATCAGATTGTCGGCCCCCATCGGCTCCTCGATATCGACGATTGCCTCATGCACTTCGCCACCGACGATATCGGCATCGACCCGCACATGTTCCGGGCGCACCCCGAGAACGACGGCGCGGCCGCCGGCCAGCGGCGTTTCCGCATGATAACCGTCCAGCGCGAAGGTGACGCCGTTGGTGGTGAAGACCACCTTGCCGTCCTTTTCGATCAACTCGCCGCGCAGAAAATTCATCGAGGGGGAACCGATGAAACCGGCGACGAAGAGGTTCCGCGGTTTGTTGTAGATGGTGACGGGGTCCGCCAACTGCTGGATGACGCCGCTCTTCATGATGGCGATGCGATCCGCCAGCGTCAGCGCCTCGATCTGGTCGTGCGTCACATAGATCATGGTGTTCTTCAGCGACTGGTGCAGCCGCTTGATTTCGACACGCAGTTCCGAGCGCAGCTTGGCGTCGAGGTTCGAGAGCGGCTCGTCGAACAGGAACACATCCACATCGCGCACCAGCGCCCGACCGATCGCCACGCGCTGGCGCTGGCCGCCGGAAAGCTCGGCGGGCTTGCGCTTCAGCAAAGGCTCGATCTGCAAAATGCCCGCCGCCCTTTTGACGCGGCGGTCGATCTCCTCCTTCGGCACCTTGGCGACCTGAAGGCCGAAGGACAGGTTCTTTTCCACCGTCATCTGCGGATAAAGCGCGTAGGACTGGAACACCATGCCAATGCCGCGATCCTTCGGCTCTTCCCAGGTGACGTTGCGGTCCTTGATGTATATCTGTCCGTCGGTCGGTTCCAGAAGCCCGGCAATGCAGTTGAGAAGGGTCGACTTGCCGCAGCCGGACGAGCCGAGCAGCACGAGGAATTCGCCGTCATAAATATCGAGATTGAGATCTTTCAGCACGGCAACGGCGCCGAAGGACAGTGAAAGATCGCGGATGGAAACGCTTTTGTTCATATAGCTCAACCTTTTACTGCGCCGGCGGCAATGCCGCGGACGAAAAGCCTGCCGGAGACGAAATAAACGATCAGCGGCACGGCCCCGGTCAGAAGCGTGGCGGCCATGTTGACGTTGTATTCCTTCACGCCCTGCACGGAGTTGACGATGTTATTGAGCTGCACCGTCATCGGGTAATATTCCGGCCGGGTGAAGACGACACCGAACAGGAAATCGTTCCAGATGCCGGTCACCTGCAGGATCATCGCCACGACGAAGATCGGCAGCGACATGGGCAGCATGATGCGGAAATAGATTTGCCAGAAGTTCGCGCCGTCGATGCGCGCTGCCTTGAACAATTCCTCCGGCAGCGAAGCGAAATAGTTGCGAAACAGCAACGTCAGGATCGGCATGCCGAAGATGGTGTGCACGATGACGAGACCGGTCAGCGTGCCATAGACACCCATTTCCCGCAGCACGATGACGATCGGATAGATCATTACCTGATAGGGGATGAAAGCGCCGATGATAAGGATCGAGAAGAACAGCTCTGATCCCTTGAACTTCCAATTCGCCATAGCGTAGCCGCTGACGGAAGCGACGATGATGGAAATGACCACCGATGGTACGAGAATGCGCACGGAGTTCCAGAACCCACGCGAAAGCCCGTCGCAGTTAAGCCCGGTGCAGGCATTCGCCCAGGCTTTCACCCAGGGTTCGAAAGTGATTTCCACCGGCGGCGCGAAGATGTTGCCGAGCCGGATTTCCGGCATGCCTTTCAGCGAGGTCACGACCATCACGTATAGCGGCAGCAGGTAATAGGCGGCAGCCACAAACAGCGTGCCGTAAAGAATGATGTTGCGGCGTGAGAAGGTTTTCCTCGGTTTCCTGCCGCGAGGGCCGGAAAGGTCCGGGGCAACCGCATCGCTGGCGGCGACAACCGTGTTCAATGTGCTGATATTAGCCACGCTTCTTGCCTCCGAATTCGAGGTAGGCCCATGGAATGACGATGATCGCGACCGTCAGGAGCATCATTGTGGAGGCGGCAAAGCCCTGCCCCAGATTCTGCGCCTGAAACATGTAGTCATAGACATATTTCGCCGGCACTTCGGACGCGATGCCCGGCCCGCCGCTCGTCTGCGCCACGACCAGATCGTAGACCTTGACGATGCCGCTGGCGATGATGACCAGCGTGGTGATGAAGACCGGCCGCATCATGGGAATGATGATGAGAATATAAGTCTTCCACATCGGAATGCCGTCGACGCGCGCCGCCTTCCAGATATCCTCGTCAATGCCGCGAAGACCGGCGAGCATCAGGCACATGACGAGCCCCGTGCCCTGCCAGAGCGCGGCAATCAGAATGCCGTAGATGACGATCTGGGAATTATAGAGCGGATCGAAAGTAAAGCTTTCCCAGCCCATCGAGCGGACCACGGACTGGATGCCGAATTCCGGGTTCAGCAGCCATTGCCAGACGAGGCCGGTGACGATGAAGGACAGGGCGAAGGGATAAAGGAAGATCGTGCGGAAGGTGTTTTCAAAGCGGATCTTCTGATCCATCAGCGCCGCCAGCACAAAGCCGATAACGAGGCTGAAAATCAGCGACAGAATACCGTAGATCGCCAGGTTCTGGATGGAGACGATCCAGCGTGGTGCTGCCCACAAACGCTCATATTGATCGAAGCCGATAAAGCTTGCCCGCGGCAGAAGCTTGGAATTGGTGAAGGAATAAACCACTGTCCAGATCGTGCCGCCGAGGAAAATCACCATCGCGGTCAGGATCATCGGAATGGAGGCAATCTTGGAATTGAGATTGCGGAAAAGCTGGTTGGGGCGCCCTGAGCGCGCTTGACCTGCCATGTTACCTCCTCCTGTAACGTTACAGTTAGCGGTCAGGCAAAAGCCTCGCCGCATGAAACCCCCGCCCGTGCTGGTGATTTTGCACAGGCAGGACGCTGGAAGGGAAAGCGTCGAAGCGCTTTCCCACCCGGAGAGATCACAATCAGTCCGCCGAACCGATAATGTCTGCGAAGCGCTTCTGCCCGTCTTCCGCCGACATCGAGCCCGCGAAGAACTCCGCCATCAGGTCTTCCTTCTGTTTCTGCGTATCGGCAGAAATCAGCTGGTCGGTGCTGGTCAGCGCATTGCCCTTGGCCAGAATTGCCAGACCCTTTTTCATGCAGTCATTGGCTGCATTGAGGTCGACGTCACCGCGGATCGGCAGCGAGCCTTTCTTCAGGTTAAAGGCAACCTGCGTTTTCGGATCGACGATGGTTGCGGCAAGAACGTCCTGCGCCTTGGTTTTCGCCTCGTCCTTCAAAACAGGGAAATAGAAGGCGTCGCCACCCGTGGTGAGGTATTCACTAAGACCAAGTCCGGGAAGGCAGGAATAGTCCGTGCCGGCTTTCTGGTTGGCAAGCTGGAATTCACCCTGCGCCCAGTCCCCCATGATCTGGCCGCCGGCCTTGCCGGTGATAACCATGTTGGTGGCCTGGTTCCAGTCCTGAACATTGGTGCCCTTGGCCATGTCGCGCGCCTCGACGGCAGCCGCGAAAATCTTCGCCATCTCAGGCCCGGCTGCAGTCTCGGCATCCTTGTCGCCATAGACTTTCTGATAAAGGTCCTTGCCGCCGAGCGAAAGCGTCAGCGTGTCGAACAGGCCGTTGGCCTGCCAGGCCTGCCCACCGAGCGCGAGCGGCTGGATACCGGCCTTTTTCAGCGCCGGTGCGGCGGCGACAAACTCCGTCCAGTTTTTCGGAACTTCGACGCCCGCCTTCTTGAAGGCTTCATTGGAAAGCCACAGCCATTGCCAGGAGTGGATGTTGACCGGCGCGCAATAAATCTTGCCGTCGATGGTGCAGCTGTCAAGCAGGCTCGCGGGCTTGATGACGTCTTTCCAGTTGCCCTTTGCAGCAACATCGGACAGGTCGCGCATCAGGCCTGCTTGAACAAGCTCTTCCGCCTGCCGGCCGTGGTTGAACTGGGTCGCACCCATCGGGTCACCGCCGGTGATGCGGCTGATCATGATCGGCCGGGCCGTGCCGCCCGAACCGGCAATCGCGCCGTCAACCCATTTGTTACCGGTGGCGTCGAAAGCCTTGGCCAATTCGGCGACCGCGGCGGCTTCGCCGCCCGATGTCCACCAATGGGTCACCTCAAGATCGGTGGCCCCGGCGATACCCGCCGGAATCATGACGCTGGCCAAAAAGGCCGCAGAAATAACACGCATTCGCATGAGTCTCCTCCCTCACTGAAACGTTACAGTTGGAACGTATGCGAAGATTTTTGATTAGGCAACCGCCTAAAATACGAATCTCGATGTGGCAATTTCGGACATGCCTTGCGACTGGAAACCTCGCAAATCGACGACCGGCGGCATGCCAGGTCCTGCCGGCCTGCCCCTTCCATTCCTACAATTTCTTCAAGGGACGCGGCTGCCGCATCCGTATTTGAATAAGGGGGCTCACCCTTTAAACATACAAACGAGCCGGAACGCCTTCCGCCTCGCCTCTGTCGTGCTGCCTCACAACACTATCCATTATTGCCTCTTATAGTCATCCTCGATGCGGATGACATCATCCTCGCCGATATAGGCTCCGGTCTGGATTTCGACCAGTTCGAGCGGAATCTGCCCCTCATTGGCAAGCCGATGTGACTCGCCGATCGGGATGTAAACCGACTGGTTCTCCGTCAGCAGCCGGGTTTCCTCGCCAATCGTCACCGTCGCCGTGCCCTTGACGACGATCCAGTGTTCCGAGCGGTGATAATGTTTCTGGAATGAGATGCGGTGGCCGGGATCGACCGTGATGTGGCCGACCCGGTAGCGCTCGTCCACATACATGTGTTCGATATAACCCCAAGGGCGATAGACCCGCTTGTGGGTCTGCGTCTGCGGTGCGTGTTCGCCATTCTTCAGCGTCTCCACCAGACCCTTCACATCCTGCACCCGGTTTTTCGGCACCACCAGAACCGCATCCTTGGTGGCCACGACAACCATGTCCCTGGCGCCCACCACCGTCGTCAGCAATTGCGTCGAATGGATGAGGCAGCCTTCGGAATCGATGAAGACGCCGTTGCCTTCCAGCGCATTGTCGTTGCCGCGCTTGTCGGCAATTTCCCAGATCGCATCCCAGCTGCCGATATCCGACCAGCGGAAATGGCCGTGCACCACCGCCATGCGTTTGGTCTTCTCGATCACCGCATAGTCGATGGAATTTTTCGGCGAAGCCTCGAAGCTTTCCTGATGAAGGCGCACGAAACCCAGGTCGCTTTCATATTGGTCGACCGCTTGCGTCACCGCCGCCAGAATCTCCGGGGCAAAGGCCTTCAGCTCGGCAATCATCACATCGGAACGGAACAGGAAATTGCCGGAATTCCAGAGATAACCTTTTTCCAGATAGGAGATCGCCGTCTTCATATCCGGTTTCTCCACAAAGGCATCCACGGTGCTGAGGTCTTCCTCGCCGTCGATCGCCTCGCCCGGCTTGATATAACCGTAGGAGGTGCGCGGTTCGGTCGGCACCAGGCCGAAGACGACGATATTGCCCTGATCGGCGGCTTTTGCGCCGAGTTTCACGGCGTCGGAGAACTTGTCGGCATCGAGCACCACATGATCGGCGGCAAGCGCCAGCACCAGGCATCCTGGCTCGCGGCGCTCGGCCAGCACGGCGGCGGCGGCCATGGCGGCGGCGCTGTCGCGGCGGGCGGGCTCCAGCACCACCGTCGCCGGCAAATCGATTTCTTCCGCCTGACGGCGGGCGAAGAAACGGAAATCCTCGTTGGTGATGACAAGCGGCTCGGCATAAAGGCTCTTATCGCCCACCCGCTGCAACGTTTGCTGATAGGTCGAAAGATTGCCGACCAGCGGCTGGAACTGCTTGGGCAACTGATCGCGCGAGACGGGCCAAAGTCGGGAGCCCGCACCGCCAGCCAGAAGAACCGGCGTGATCTTTCGAGTATGTTCCTTCACGGCAAAACCTTTCCAATATCAAAAATTTTCCGGCGCGCCGGACAATATACATATTTCCCAATGCCGCCATCATCGGTTTGCAAGCGGGCAAGCGCAAGCTCATAAATTCGCCTTGTGAAAGCTTGGTGAATGAGCAACAGGGCATTTGGAGGACATGTCGATTGCCCGGGGACCCGTTTCGCTAACGCGACATGGCTTGCGAGGTTCCACAGAACTCGCCACGGAAACGCCCACGAGGATCGCGGCAATGCACCACCCGCGGATCCGCATCTGCGGTCGGGCGGTGGCGCACGGGCCCGATAATCCAGCAACGGGTCAAGAACGTCGACTTAATCGATTAAATCCGGCCGCAAATTTCATCACGCTTAAATTTGCTGCACTGAACAACATTCAAGACTTGGCAGACGCGCGAAAAATACAATAACAACGGCGGATATTTTTACAATGTTATCGACACGAAAGCACGTTCAGCCCATGTCCGACACGACGAAGCCCGCCAGCACAAGAACATCGGTTACGGATCAGGAAGCCCTGGATTTTCACGCTCAAGGCAGGCCGGGGAAACTGGAAATCACCCCGACCAAGCCGATGGCGACGCAGCGGGATCTGTCGCTTGCCTATTCGCCTGGCGTGGCCGTACCAGTGAAAGCCATCGCCGAAAATCCGGCGACCGCTTACGATTATACAACGCGCGGCAACATGGTTGCGGTCATCTCCAACGGCACCGCCATCCTGGGTCTCGGCAATCTCGGCGCTCTGGCCTCCAAGCCGGTCATGGAAGGCAAGTCGGTCCTTTTCAAGCGCTTCGCCGATGTCGATTCCATTGACCTCGAGGTCGATACCGAAGACGCCGATGAGTTCATCAATTGTGTGCGTTACCTCGGACCCTCCTTCGGCGGTATCAATCTGGAAGACATCAAGGCGCCGGAATGTTTCATCATCGAAAGCCGCCTGCGCGAGCTGATGGACATTCCCGTTTTCCATGACGACCAGCACGGCACCGCCATCATCGCCGCCGCCGGCCTCATCAACGCCATCGAGTTGACGGGCCGCGACTTCAAGACCACCAAGCTGGTCTGCAACGGCGCGGGCGCTGCGGCAATCGCCTGCATGGACCTCATCAAGGCCATGGGGTTCAACCCTGAAAACATCACGCTCTGCGATACCAAGGGCGTGATCTATCAGGGCCGTGCCGAAGGCATGAACCAGTGGAAATCCGCCCATGCGGTGAAAACCAACAACCGCACGCTGGCGGAAGCCATGAAGGGTGCGGATGTGGTGTTCGGCCTCTCCCAAAAGGGCGCTTTCAGCGAAGAGATGATCCGCTCCATGGCGCCGAAGCCGATCATCTTCGCCATGGCCAATCCGGACCCGGAAATTACGCCGGAAGAAGTGTCGCGCATCCGCGACGACGCCATCATGGCGACCGGGCGTTCGGACTACCCGAACCAGGTCAACAACGTCCTCGGCTTTCCCTATATTTTCCGTGGCGCGCTCGATGTTCGCGCCAGCCAGATCAACGATGCGATGAAGATCGCGGCGGCACAGGCGCTGGCCGATCTTGCCCGCGAGGATGTGCCTGACGATGTGGCCGCCGCCTATCAGGGCAACCGTCCGCGCTTCGGGTCGCAATACATCATTCCGGTTCCCTTCGATCCGCGCCTGATTTCGGCAATTCCTGTGGCCGTGGCGAAAGCGGCGATTGAAACCGGCGTCGCCCGCCGGGAGCTGCCCGATCTCGATGCCTATGCCCGCGAGCTTTCCGCCCGTCGCGACCCGATGGCTTCCACCACGCAGCGCCTTTACGAACGGGTGCGCCGCTCGCCCAAGCGGGTCGTTTTTGCGGAAGCCGAAGAAGAACAGGTCATGCGCGCGGCGATTTCCTTCACCGCGCAGGGCCTCGGCACCGCCATCCTGCTCGGCCGTGACGACATCATCCGGGCCAATGCGGAACGCGCCGGCATCGATCTCGACCGCGCCAATATCGAGATCACCAATGCGCGCCTTTCCAGCCGTGTCGATGCCTATGTCGATTACCTCTATGCGCGCCTGCAGCGCGGCGGTTTCCTGCTGCGCGACGTACAGCGCCTGATCCATAACGACCGCAACCATTTCGCCGCCTGCATGGTGGCGATGGGCGATGCGGACGCCGTGGTCACCGGCGTCACCCGCAATTACTCCACGGCGCTGGAAGATATTCGCCGTTGCATCAACACAAAGCCCGGCCATCGCGTCATCGGCGTTTCGCTGGTGGTCTCGCGCAACCGAACCGTCTTCGTTGCCGATACGGCCGTGCATGATATGCCGAATGCCGAGGACCTGGCGGATATCGCCGAAGAGGCCGCCCACCTTGCACGCCGTTTCGGTTACGAACCGCGCGTTGCCATGCTCGCCTATTCCACTTTCGGCCAGCCGGTCGGCGAACGCTCCGACAAAGTACGTGAGGCCGTGAAAATCCTCGACAAGCGAAACGTCAATTTCGAGGTCGATGGCGAAATGTCGGCCGATATAGCACTCAACCATCACCGGATGCAGAGCCAGTATCCCTTCGCGCGTCTTTCCGGCCCGGCCAATGTGCTGGTCATGCCCGCCATCCATTCCGCCTCCATCTCCACCAAGATGCTGCAGGAACTGGGCGGCGCGACCGTCATCGGCCCGCTTCTCGTCGGCCTCGACAAGTCGGTGCAGATCACTTCGATGGGCGCGAAGGACAGCGACATCGTTAACATGGCGGCAATCGCGGCCTACAACGCCGGTCGTTGAGACGGGCTGGAGGTTGCAGCACGTTTCTTCGCACCGGCGAGGCGCGTTGCAATATCCATCGCCTGGCCCCTTTCTGGTCTGGAGATTTTGGAAACGTATCACTCGCCCGCCTCTGTCTGAGGCGGGCTTTTTCGTGGTCTTGAGGGTGGTTTGGGTGGATTTCAGGCCCGATGAGGCGTTGTCGGCGTCGGCAATGTCACCCAGAGGGGCGTGTTGAAAGCCACCGCTGCTAGCAAGATCTGCGCCTTTGTCTCGACGATCCCACGGTAGCGGATCACGCTGGGGCCAACACGGTTCTTCAGTGTGGAAAATGTCGTTTCCACGGCCGCCCGACCCTTCAATATCATCGGGTTAAGGCGGACAAGACGCAGCGTCAGGACACGGTGACGCCGATTCGGCCGGCTCGTCGGCGATGGGGGCAACGTTACCGTCGCCCCCGACATTCCCGTCAAACGTAACGATTGACCACGTTTTCCAGATACTCCTGACGGCCGGACTTCGGCTCAGGATTGATATCCTCACGCTCGACCAGCGCTGCGATCTCCTCGAGCTTCAGCTCGCCGCGCAGCATCTTCTGCGCTTCGGCAGAATCCCACTTGGCGTAACGCTCGGAAAGCGGCTTGGACAGCGCGCCATCCTCGATCATCTTCGCCGCTGCCTTCAGGCCACGGGCGCAGCAATCCATGCCGCCGATATGGCCGATCAGCAGATCCTGCGGATCGAGCGACTGGCGGCGCAGCTTGGAATCGAAGTTTGTGCCGCCATTCTTGAAGCCGCCACCGGCCAGAACATGGTAATAGGCAAGCGCCATTTCCGGCACGTTGTTGGGGAACTGGTCGGTATCCCAGCCGGACTGGTAGTCGTTGCGGTTCATGTCGATGGAGCCGAAAATGCCGAAGGCATTGGCCATGGCCAGCTCATGTTCGAAGGAATGGCCGGCGAGGATGGCATGGCCCTGCTCGATATTGACCTTCACTTCCTTTTCGAGACCGTTCTTTTGCAGGAAGGCATAAACGGTGGCGACATCGTAATCGTACTGGTGCTTGGTCGGCTCCTGCGGCTTCGGCTCGATCAGGATCGTGCCTTCGAAGCCGATCTTGTATTTATATTCCACCACCAGATTGAGGAAACGGCCGAGCTGGTCGAGTTCACGCGACAGATCGGTGTTGAGCAGCGTTTCATAACCTTCACGACCGCCCCACAGAACATAGTTGGCGCCGCCAAGCTTCTTGGTGGCATCCATGCAGGTCTTCACCGTCGCGGCGGAGAAGGCGAAGACGTCAGGATCGGGATTGGTCGCGGCACCCGACATGAAGCGGCGGTTGGAGAAGAGGTTGGCCGTACCCCACAGCAGCTTCACGCCGGTATCGGCCTGCTTCTGCGCGAAATAATCGACGATCTCATTGAGGTTCTTGGTGTTTTCGGCAAAGTTCTTGCCTTCCGGGCGCACATCGGCATCGTGGAAGCAGTAGAACGGTGAACCGAGCAGCGAGAAGAATTCGAACGCCACGTCCGCTTTCAGTTTCGCGGCCTGCATGGTGTCTTCGAACCACGGACGCTGAAAGGTCTGGCCGCCGAAGGGGTCACCGCCCGGCCATGTGAAGGTGTGCCAATAGGCTACCGCGAAACGCAGGTGATCTTCCATGCGCTTGCCGGCGACGATCTCGTCGGGATTGTAGTGGCGGAAGGCCAGCGGATTGGTGCTGTCGGGGCCTTCATATTTGATCTTGGCGATATCGCCGAAGAAGCCTGTCGTCATTGGGTGGTTCCTCCATGGTGGGTTTAAATCGTGTTTGAAAATTTCAAGGTTGGAGGGTGTGGCTCACCCCCCTCTGTCCTGCCGGACATCTCCCCCTCAAGGGGGAGATCGACTCGTAGTTACGTCCTCACCTCTCGCGAGGCGGAGTATGAAGTGAGGTGTCCGCCACTTGCCGATCTCCCCCCTTGAGGGGGAGATGTCCGGCAGGGCAGAGGGGGGGGTGACGCCGCACACGCCGCGTCTCACTGCGAAAGCGCCCTTATCGCCGGATAAAGCGCATGATACCGCCTGTAAGCCTCCTCATAAGCCGCGGCCAGATCAGCCACCGGCTCAATCGTCCGCGCCGTCTCCGGCTGCGAGCAAACCGCCACCGGATCGGCCCCGGTCGCGGCAATCAGGCCAAGGCGGGCGGCACCAAAGGCCGCGCCGAAATCGCCCTCGGCCGGAATATCCACGGGAACGCCCAGCGAGGTGGCGATCGAGGCCAGCCAGTAAGTCGAGCGCGAGCCGCCGCCGATGGCGGTGACGCGGGAGATTGACGTGCCGGCCGATTTCAGCGCTTCGAGATTATCCCGGATCGCAAAGGTAACGCCTTCCAGCACGGCCTGGGTCAGCGCCTTGCGGTCGCTTTCATGGGACAGGCCAATGAAGGAGCCACGGATGGCCGCGTCATTATGCGGGGTGCGTTCGCCGGAAAGATAGGGCGCGAAAGTGACGCCGGAGGGGGCCAGAAGCGTCTCGCCGAGTTCACTGGTCAGATCGGCAGCGGATTGGCCGGTGAGGCGCGAATACCAGTTCAACGCATCCGTCGCGGAGAGGATGACGCCCATCTGGTGCCAGGTGTCGGGCAGCGCATGGCAGAAGGCATGCACGGCGCTTTCCGGCTTCGGCAGGTAAGAGGCGTTGGCGGCAAAGAGCACGCCCGATGTGCCGAGCGATACGAAGGCATGGCCTTCCTTCACCGTGCCCATGCCGCAGGCGGAAGCGGCATTGTCGCCAGCACCACCGGCGACCACGGCACGGCCGGAAATGCCCCATTCGGAAGCCAGCTCACTGCGCAGAACGCCCGCCTCATCCGTGCCTTCCACCAGCGACGGCATGTGTTTTTCATCGAGCCCCGTCGCCGCAAGCAGATCGGAAGACCATTTGCGCGCGCCGGTATCCAGCCAGGCGGTGCCGGCGGAATCGGACATTTCCGAGATATACTCGCCGGTCAGCCATAGCCGCAGATAATCCTTCGGCAGCAATACCTTGGCCACTTTCGCGAAGATGTCGGGCTCGTTCTTCGCCACCCAGGCAAGCTTCGGCGCGGTGAAACCGGGGAAGACGATATTGCCTGTTATCTTGCGGAAACGCGGATCGGCATCGAGAGCGGCAGCCTCGGCATGGGAGCGTGTGTCGTTCCACAGGATGCAGGGGCGCAGCACCTTGCCTTCGGCATCCACAAGCGTCGCGCCATGCATCTGACCGGAAAGGCCGATGCCCTTGACGGCAGCAAGCTCTTTCGCAAACTTCTGCTTCAGGCCGGCAACGGCGGTTTTCGTCGCAGCAATCCAGTCGGCCGGGTCCTGTTCCGACCAACCATGATGCGGGCGCGAAACATCAAGCGAACCGTTGGCCGAGCCGATGATTTTCTGATCGTCGTCCATCAGCAGTGCTTTGACGCCTGACGTGCCAAGATCGAGACCGAGATACATGTATTTCTCCATTCCGGCGCGCCTTGCGCCACTTCCAGCCTGTTTGCTCAGGGAAGATTGTCCCTGAGGAAGATGTCGATACGAATACGTTCCTGCGCGGCGATGACGGGCAGGCCATCGGCGCGCGCCTTCAACACGCGGATGGCGCTGCGCACCTCATGTCCCGCATCCTGGTTGAGCACGGCATCGAGCAGCCCTTGCCGCAGCGCATTGGCGGTGTTTTCCGTCAGTTCATGGGCGATGACCGAAAGCGTTTTTTCGCCATCCGCGGCCCCAAGCGCTCGGATGAGACCACGATTGCCGGCACCGAGACTGTAGATGCCTGACAGTGCGGCATTGCCCAGAGCCTTGGACACCAGCGCTTCGACGGTGAGAGGATCGTCCCTGCCCTCCAGCACGGGCAACAGCCGCAAGTGCGGGAATTCCGCTTCGAGGACGACGCGAAACCCTTCCAGACGTTCGCGATGGTCACGCACCAGCATGGAGCCGGCAACAACCGCGACATCGCCGCCGCGCCCGGAGAGGAAACGCCCCATCAAGCTTGCCGCCGTGCGTCCGGCCGCAACGTTGTCCACACCGGCATAATGATCGCGCCTCGAGCCGGAAAGGTCGGACACCAATGTGACAGTGGCGATGCCATCTTCCGCCAGCCGGTCGGCGGCCTCGGCCACGTCTTCGGAATCGGTTGCGACGAAGGCAACGCCCGAGGGCTTTTCCCGGCGTGCAACTTCCAGTGCCTCGGTCAGTGCCGCGGCATTAAACGGCGGCACCTCGATGACACGGATGGCCGTGCGCTCCAGATGGGAGCGGCTGGCCGCCGCCCGCACCTCGGCGCGCAGCGTCGCCATAAAGGAATTGTCATTGCCGGGCAGGATGAAGACCATGGAGTAGTTGCGGCCCTTGGCCAAATTGGCCGCCGCGATATCGCGCACATAACCAAGCTCGGCAATGGCGGCTTCCACCCGCGCCCGCGTCGCCGCATGCACGCCAGGGCGCATGTTCAACACCCGGTCGATGGTGGCAAGGCTGACGCCTGCCCGCTCTGCAATATCATGAACTGTCGGCTTCATGGCTCCTCCCTCCCCCTTGCATATCCAGCTTTGCCGCCGCCGTAAATCGAAAAATGATGTACGTACCTCATATTTCATCAACCGGCTGCGGAATATCAATGCCCGCATGGGCTGAGGTTAATAAAGCGTCCGCCGGTAGTCCTGCTCCAGCTGCTCGTCCATCTTCTGCATCTCGCGCCCGTCCGTCGGCGCCCCCGTTGTCTCATCGAGAATGATCTTGATAAGCGAGGGCATTTCCGACCGGACCTGCAAATGCGCGGGATCCCACAGGTGGGAGCGCCGGAACGCCTTGGCGCAATGCATGAAGACCTCATCTACCTTCACGACGATGGCAAGTTTGGGGATACGATCCGCAACGCTCATGAGCTTCAGCAGTTCGGGATCGTTGCTCAGTGTCGCGCGCCCGTTCACCCGCAGGGTGTCGTCAAAGCCGGGCACGATGAACAACAGACCCACAACGGGGTTGGCGATTATGTTGCTGAGAGTATCAAGGCGATTGTTGCCCGGCCGGTCCGGGATCACCAGGGTGCGGCCATCAAGAACCTTTACGAAGCCCGCCGGATCACCGCGCGGGCTGACATCGGCCTTTCCTGCGAGATTCTGGGTGCCGATGCAGAGAAACGGGGACCGTCTTATGAATTCCTGCGCATGTACGCCAAGCCTGTCCTGACACTTCTGTATCGCCAGCGCATGTGTCGGCTCAAACAACCCGCGAAGCGACTGCTCATCCGTTATGGCAAAGTCTGGCCTGATTGCAAAGTTTGGAGTGAGTTCCAAGTCCGTCATGATCTCCCCCTCTGAACAGCTCTGCCCAGCGGCAAAAATCCAGGTCAACCGTCCTCCCGGCCCCGATTTCGCTCCCTCTGTGCATTTTTTGAGGTACGTACCTCAATGATTGGTATACATGGATTGCCCGTTGCGATCAACAGCTGAAATCGGCCAACAGCCGCATTGGAATTTTGGACGGACGCAAAAAAGGGGCCGTCATTCCGACGGCCCCAGCTCTGCGGTGGATGGGAGGGGATTGTTATCAGTGCGCCGCGTCTGGCGGCGGCGCTGCCTTGGGTTTCTGAATCAGCACGGTCATGAAGATCAGGCTGGAGAACAGGATCGTCAGCGCGAAGAACACATCCGCGAAGGCCAAAATCCATGCCTGCTGCGAGACCATGCCAACCATTTTCTTGACCGCGACGGAGGCGCCGTCCAGGCCGTAGGAATCGTAGTTGGCGCCGACATTGTTCAGCCATTCCAGCGCCTGCGGGTTGGAGTAGCTGATATGTTCGGCCAGCCGCACATAATGGTCGTCCGTGCGCTGCGACAGCATGGTGTTGATGATGGCAAGACCAACCGCGCCGCCGAGGTTACGGGTGAGGTTGAAGAGGCCGGATGCATTGCGGATACGGGCGGGCGGCAGCGTGCCGAGCGCGATATTGTTGATCGGCACCATACACATCATCAGGCCGAAACCGCGCAGGATTTGCGGGATCAACAGCTCGTAGAAATCCCAGTCCGTCGTCACATGCGTCATGATCCATGTGCCGCAGCCGAAGCTGATGAAGCCGATGGCCATCATGATGCGCGGATCGAGCTTGGTGGAGACCTTGCCGGCAATCGGCGCGGTGAAGAACATGGCAAGACCGGATACGAACATGGTCTCGCCGATCATCAGCGCGTCATATCCCCTCACCCGGCCGAGATAGAGCGGGTAGAGATATGTAAGGCCATAAAGCCCGATGCCCATGACGAAGGAGAAGAGCGAGCCGATGGAGAAGTTGCGGTCGGCAAAGGCGCGGATATCCACGACAGGGAATTCCACTTTGAAGGCGCGCCAGAAGAACACGACGGCGCCGACGACCATCGCAATCGAGCCCAGCACAATGTGTTCGTCGTTGAACCAGTCCTTGTTGTTGCCCTCTTCCAGCACATATTCCAGCGAGCCGAGGAAAACCGCCATCGAAAGCAGACCCCACCAGTCGAACTTCTTCCAGAGCGACTTTTCCGGCTTGTCGAAATCGATCAGGCTCCAGGTCAGGATGGTGACGATGATGCCGGGGATAATGTTGACGAGGAACAGCCAGTGCCAGGAAAAGGCATTGGAAAGATAACCGCCGACCGTCGGGCCGATGGTGGGTGCGAGCGTGGCGACGAGACCGATGATCGGCGAGACGACAGAACGCTTCGACGGCGGGAAGATGGTGAAGGCCGCCGCAAAGACCGACGGGATCATACCGCCGCCGATAAAGCCCTGGATCGCGCGATAGACGATCATCTGGTCGATATTGGTGGCGGTGGCGCAAAGCGCGCTCGATATGGTGAAGCCGGCCGCACAAGTGGCGAAGAGCACCCGCGTGGAGAGGATGCGCGCCAGCGTGCCCGACAGCGGGATCATGATCACTTCCGCGATCAGATAGGACGTCTGCACCCAGGCGATCTCATCCGAGCCGGCACCGAGGCCGGCCTGGATTTCCGCAAGCGAGGCGGAGACGATCTGAATGTCGAGAATGGACATGAACATGCCGAAGACCATCGCGAAAAACGCGATGAGCCTGCGCCTGTCCATCGGGGGATCGGCGGGGATGGACGCCCCGCCCGTACCGACAACCGTAGCCGCCATGATCTTGACCTCAACGGCGCATCAGCGATGCGCCTTACTTGGCTTCCGGGTTGGCTTGCGCCGTTTTCGTGGTTTCCGGCGCCGTGCGGGTATCGACATCGACAACAACGCTGAGGCCGGCGCGCAGATTGTGCTTTTCAAGGTCTTCCTTGGAGAAGACGATACGAACCGGCACGCGCTGGATGACCTTGGTGAAGTTGCCCGTCGCGTTTTCCGGCGGCAGCATGGAGAAGACCGAGCCTGAGCCGGGCGAGATCGACTGCACCGTGCCTTCGATGGTCGCATCGTCGAAAGCATCGACATGGACGCGAACCTTCGAACCCGGCACAACGCGGGCGAGCTGCGTTTCCTTGAAATTGGCGTCGATATAAAGCTCGTTCATCGGCACCAGCGACGCCAGGCGCTTGCCGACAGACACCAGATCGCCATTCTGCACCGCCAGATTACCGATGACGCCGTCATAGGGCGCCTTCAGAACCGTGAAGGACAGGTCACGGGCGGCCTTGTCACGCGAGAGCTGCAGCGAACGGATGGTGCTTTCGGCTTCCTCGCGCTGGGCACGCAGAAGTTCCACATTGGCCTTGGCCGAAGCGATGGCTGCATCGCCGGCCACGACATTCGCCTTGGCCTGATCAAGCGCGACCTGCGCGTTGTCGGAGGCGGCGACCGTGCCGACATCCTTCGCCTGTAGCTCGCTCGCGCGCTTCTGGGTGATTTCAGCGCCGCGAAGGGCGGCATCCAGCGCGCCCTTCTGGGCAACCGCCTGTTCCAGTGCAGCCTCGCCGCCGATGATCTGCGCATCGATGCGCTTCAGCGACAGTTCTTCGGTGCGGATCTGCGCTTCGGCCTGCTCAAGGGCGATGCGGTAATCGCCGTCGTCCAGCGTCACCAGCGGATCGCCTGCCTTCACTTCCTGGTTCTCGACGACGTTCACCTTGGCGACGTAGCCGGAAACCTTCGGTGCGATGACGGCAATGTCGCCTTCAATATAGGCGTCGTCCGTCGACACAAGGAAGCGCCCGTCGGTCCACCAGTTATAACCATACCAGCCGGCACCGGCCAGCAGGGCGACGGCGATGACGGGGAGAAGCTTGGAACGCTTTTTCTGCTTCGGCGCAGCCGTCGTCTGAGCAGGCGGCGCGGCCGGAGCCTCGGCCGGCTTTGCGGGAGAGGTCTCGGCCTTGGCGGAGATATCCGCCTCTTCCGCATCGTTGACGGCGCGAACCGCGCTATTCTTCTGGGCCGACATGAGAGCTTACCGTGATAGATTGAAGAAAGTTTTTCGAACTGAACCGTTCGGTTCGATTGACATAATCTCTTTCCTGACACATATCAAGTGTTATCGAACCGATTGGTTCGACGTTCGGTTAATTTTTTTTACGCCATTGCAATGCTAAGAGGCGGTAGCGATGGCAGGTGAAGACAGGGATATGGAGACGGAAACGGAAACGGGCTGTCCGGGCAATGCCGCCGGGCGTTTTGCGGCGGGCGAAGACCCGGCCAAACGCGAGCAGATTCTGGCAGGTGCCTGGCGCGTGTTCAAGCGCAAGGGTTTCGATGCCGCCAGCATGAACGACATCACGCGCGAGGCGGGCGTTTCCAAGGGCACGATCTATGTCTATTTCTCCAACAAGGAGGACCTGTTCGCCGCGCTGGTCGATCACCACCGGCAGGAATTCGCCAACTCGATGCGCGATATTCTCGCCGGCACCGAAGAGGTGCGCGACGGACTGAGACAATTCGGCAAGGCCTTCGCCAACAAGATGATCTGTTCCGAGATGATCCCGGCCATGCGGTCGGTCATCGGCGTCATCGACCGCATGCCGAAATTGGCGCAGCGCTTCTTCATCGCCGCGCCTAACAATGTCCGCACCGTGCTCCAGGATTTTATCGAACATCATGTCGCGCTCGGCCATCTGCAGGTCGATGACGTGGAACTGGCCGCTCGGCAATATATCGAGCTTTCCACCGGCACCTTCTTCAAGCTGCGCCTGTTCGGAGAAATCGAAGGCCCGGTTCCGGAAGAAGAGCTGGACCGGGTGATCGCCAGCGCCATTATGGTATTCATGGCCGCCTACGGAACCGACAAGGCCTGAAATCATTCAGCAACGGAAAATACGCCAATACGCGGACTGCGCGAAATTTCGATGAAATCCTGCGCTGTGGAGCCATCATTTCCTTGTTTCTCGCGTATTGCGCTATAAGTTCCACCCACCGAATGTTTCGGCTGGCCTTGTTGCTGAAAGGAAAAACGACCTGATGGAGTCCATTCTCCCTCTTTTATCTGACCCCGCCGCCTGGGTGGCGCTCGTCACGCTGATCGTCATGGAGGTCGTGCTCGGCATCGACAACCTGATCTTCATCTCCATCCTCACCAACAAGCTGCCGCCCGAACAGCGCGAAAAAGCCCGCAAGATCGGTATAGGCCTTGCGCTCATCATGCGCCTCGGCCTGCTCGGCACCGTCGCATGGATCGTGCAGCTCACCACGCCGGTCTTCGAAGTCTTCGGCCATGCTTTCTCGTGGAAGGACATGATCCTCATCGCCGGCGGTCTTTTCCTGATGTGGAAGGCCACGAAGGAAATTCACCACAATGTCGACCCGGAAGATCACAAGGAAGACATGGTGGGCGGCCCGGCCGCGATGAATTTCGGCGCCGCCATCGGCCAGATCCTGCTGCTTGACCTCGTCTTCTCGGTAGACAGCATCATCACCGCCGTCGGCATGACACCGCATCTGCCGATCATGATCGTCGCGGTCATCGTGGCCGTCACCGTCATGCTGCTGGCCGCAACGCCGCTCGCCAACTTCATCGAGCGCAACCCCACCATCGTCATGCTGGCGCTCGCCTTCCTGATGATGATCGGCACAACGCTGATCGCCGAAGGCATGGGCTTCCATGTTCCGAAAGGCTACGTCTATGCCGCCATGGCGTTCTCGGCGCTGGTGGAACTGCTCAACATGCTCGCCCGCAATGCGAGGCGCAGGAAGAAGGCCAGCGCGGAAGAGGCGCATTGACGGCACTTCCTTTTGTCATGCCGGACCAGATCCCGCATATTTTCAGCCCAGGCCCTTGGGCTGAGAAAACTCTTCCCGCCGCGTGAGAGCCCCGGCGGCCGGATACCGGTGCAGGGCCGGCATGACGGAAAGGCAGGAATGGCCGTCTCCACTCCGGAACCGCTTCACCCCGGCTTGCGTTCTTTGATATCCTCGTCGATAGAGTCATTCTCCGCTTCTCCTTCGAAAGCATGAACCAGCATGACGACAGACCAGATCCTCGCCTTCACCGTCATCGCCGGCATGATGGTTGCGTTCATCTGGGACAGGCTGCGTTACGATGTCGTCGCCTGCAGTGCGCTGCTCGTGGCGGTGGTTCTTGGCGTCGTGCCTTTCGACAAGGCTTTCTCCGGGTTTTCGGATGATATCGTGATTATCGTCGGCAGCGCTCTGGTGGTCAGTTCGGCGGTGGCGCGGTCAGGCGTCGTCGACATGACGATCAAGAAATATTTTCCCGAAATGCATTCGAAGAGCCTGCAACTTGCCTTCCTGATGATCGTCGTCGCGGTCATGTCAGCCTTCATCAAGAATATCGGCGCGCTCGCCATCATGATGCCGGTCGCTTTCCAGTTCGCCCGCAAGTCCGGCAGTCCGGTCTCTTATTATCTGATGCCCATGGCCTTCGCCGCACTCCTGGGCGGGCTGATGACGCAGATCGGCACCTCACCCAATATCGTCGTCTCACGACTGCGCGAAGAAATGACCGGGCAGAGTTTTTCGATGTTCGACTTCACGCCCGTCGGAGCCGGCCTCACCGTCATCGGCATCATCTTCCTGACCTTCGGTTACCGGCTTCTGCCGGTGCGCAACCGCGAAAAGGCCTCTGTAGAGGATATTCTCGACCAAGCCTCCTATACGGCGGAAGCGACGCTGCCGGCGGACAGCAACTTTGCGGAAAAGCCGCTGCGCACGCTGCTGAAACAGGCCGATGGCGACGTGATTGCCAGCACGATCCTGCGCGGGCCGCGGCGCATCTCCCCCTTCCCCGACGTGAAGCTCAAAGCTGGCGACACTATTCTGCTCGAAGGCAGCCCGGAGGGGCTGGACCGCATCGTCTCCCAGGCAAAGTTGCAGCTCTCCGGCAAGCCGCTGATGGAGAACGGCCAGAAGACCGCCGATCTCATTTCCATGGAGGCGGTCATCAGCAATGAATCGGTGCTGAGCGGCATTTCCGCGCGCGAGCTTTCACTCTCTTATACGCGCGGCGTCAACCTGATCGCCGTCAGCCGGCGCGGCCAGCGTGTCAGCCAGCGGCTCTCCGAGCTGACATTGCAGGCGGGCGATGTCGTTCTTCTACAGGGAAGCCGCAAGAACCTGCCGCAGGTGCTGCAGGAATTTTCGCTCTTACCGCTGGCGCAACGGGAAATCCTGCTGGGCGTGCAGCGCCGCGCGCTTTTGCCCGTCATCGTGCTTGCCGCCGCCATGATCGCCGCCGGCAGCGGGGTGGTGCCGGTCTCCGTCGCCTTTTTCGCAGCCGCCTTCCTGATGATCGTCGTCGGTGCGATCCCGCTGACCGAGGTCTATAAATCCATTGACGGACCGATCCTCGTCATGCTCGCCACCCTCATTCCCGTCAGCGACTCGCTCCGCACCACCGGCGCAAGCGAACTCATGGCCGCCTGGCTTGGCCAGGCCGCGCAGGGATTGCCGCCCTTTGCGGCGCTCGGCATGATCCTGCTCACAGCCATGGCGGTCACGCCCTTTCTCAACAATGCCGCCACCGTGCTGGTCATGGCCCCCATCGCCGCCGGTTTCGCCACCACACTCGGTTTCAAGCCAGAGGCCTTCCTGATGGCGGTGGCAATTGGCGCGGGTTGCGATTTCCTCACCCCCATCGGCCACCAGTGCAACACTCTTGTCATGGGCCCCGGCGGTTACCGCTTCAGCGACTATCCGCGGCTTGGCCTGCCGCTGTCGATCATGATCGTCATCGCCAGCATTCCCATGCTACTTTACGTCTGGCCCGTGAACTAGGACGCGAACCGGCGTGCTGAACCAGGGCGGACCGCCGCCGTGCGAAGCCGCGTCGCCTTCGTATTTCCTTGACGCCTGCGGTAGAATATGGCCTAAGCCGAAGCCGAACGGGAATGTGTAAAAGACGCTTTCATTGTGCCTTCCGACATGATTTCCTGCCGCATCCAAACGAAAACAACGTGACAGACGGGTGAAGCCGCCCCGATGTCACTGCCACGTCACGACGAGTGAATTTCATGACCACTTCCGGCGTTCGCGTCCGCATTGCACCTTCCCCCACCGGCGAGCCGCATGTCGGCACCGCCTATATCGCGCTGTTCAACTATCTCTTCGCCAAGAAACACGGTGGCGAGTTCATCCTGCGCATTGAGGATACCGACGCCACCCGCTCGACCCTCGAATATGAGCAGAAGGTGCTTGAAGCCCTGCGCTGGACCGGCCTCACCTGGTCGGAAGGCCCCGATGTCGGTGGCCCTCACGGCCCCTACCGCCAGTCCGAGCGCAAGGCCATGTATTGGCCATATGCCGAAGAACTTCTCGAAAAAGGCCATGCCTTCCGCTGTTTCTGCACGCCCGAGCGGCTGGAGCAGATGCGCGAAGCCCAGCGCGCGGCCGGCAAGCCGCCGAAATATGACGGCCATTGCCTCAACCTGAAGGCCGAGGAGGTGACCGCCCGCGTTGCCGCCGGTGAAGCGAACGTCGTGCGCATGAAAATTCCGACCGAAGGGTCGTGCGATTTCCATGACGGCGTTTATGGCGACGTGTCGATCCCGTGGGATTCCGTCGACATGCAGGTGCTGATCAAGGCCGACGGCATGCCGACCTATCACATGGCCAATGTCATCGACGACCACCTGATGAAGATCAGCCATGTGGCACGCGGCGAAGAATGGCTGGCATCTGTGCCCAAGCACATTCTGCTTTACCGTTATTTCGGCTGGCAGGAGCCGGTGTTCATGCATCTTTCGCTGATGCGCAACGCCGACAAGTCGAAGCTTTCCAAGCGGAAGAACCCGACCTCGATCTCCTATTATTCTGCGCTCGGTTACCTGCCGGAAGCGCTGATGAACTTCCTTGGCCTGTTTTTCATCCAGATCGCCGAGGGCGAAGAGCTTCTCACCATGGAAGAGCTCGCCGCAAAGTTCGACCCGGAGGCGCTTTCCAAAGCCGGCGCCATTTTCGACATCCAGAAACTGGACTGGCTGAACGGCCGCTGGCTGCGCGAAAAGCTCTCGCCGGAAGAGTTCATTGCCCGCACGCTGGAATGGGCGATGGAGAATTCCCGCCTGACCGAGGGCCTGAAGCTTGCCCAGAGCCGCGTTTCCAAGCTCGGTGAGCTGCCGAACCTTGCCGGCTTTCTGCTGGCAAGCGATGCTGGCCTGACGCCCGCTTCCTTTGCCGGGCTGAAGAGCAAGCCGGAGGAAATCCACGAAATCCTCACCACCGTTGCAGCAGACCTCGAAAAGATGCCTGATTGGAACGTGGAAGCCATCGAGGCCGAGCTGCGCGATGTCGCCGAACGCACCGGCAAGAAGCTGCGCGTCGTCACCCCGCCGCTGTTCGTCGCCATGTCCGGATCGTCGCGCTCGCTGCCGCTGTTTGACTCGATGGCGCTGCTTGGCCGCTCTGTGGTGCGCCAGCGCCTGAAGGCTGCGATTACCGTTGTGGCCACGATGGTTGGCAGCGGAAGCTGATAATTTGGTGTTGGCGTTCACGCCGGCATCCTGAAATATACCCTTCTGCTTGGGGTACCCCCCCTCTGCCCTGCCGGGCATCTCCCCCTCAAGGGGGGAGATCGACAAGCGGCTGACACCTTGCCCATGGAACGGGCGGGCGCGGCATCTGATCTCCCCCCTTGAGGGGGAGATGTCCGGCAGGACAGAGGGGGGTAAGCCCCGAGCGCAAAGGGTAACCGCAACGAACAAGCCCGCTTAAGGCAAAAAACATGACCGACACCAAGACCGAAACCACCGCCCTTTCCTCCGACGCCACCGAAGTGCGCCGCCAGAAACTTGCGCTGCTGCGCGAGCAGATCGGCGATGTCTATCCGGCGCATTTCCATCGCACGATGAGCAATGCCGAGCTGGCGGAAAAATATGCTGATATCGAAGCCGACGTCGAAACCGGCGATACGGTGACGGTGGCGGGACGCGTTTATTCCTCGCGCAATTCCGGCATGTTCATGGATATCCATGACGCCTCCGGCAAGGTGCAGATCTTCTCTCACAAGGATACGACGCCGGAAGCGGCTCGCAACCTGCTGCCGATGATCGATATCGGCGACATCATCGGCGTAACCGGCAAGGTGCGCCGCACCAAGCGCGGCGAACTGACGATCAACGCCGAAGAAATCACCATGCTGACCAAGTCGCTGCTGCCGATGCCGGAGAAGTGGCACGGCGTCTCCGACATCGAGCTGCGTTACCGCAAGCGCCACCTCGACATCCTCTCTAACGAGGAATCCAAGCTGCGCTTCCTTCAGCGGTCGAAGATTCTCTCCGGCATCCGCCGTTTCATGGAAGCCGAAGGTTTCCTCGAAGTCGAGACGCCGATGTTGCAGACCGTTTATGGCGGTGCGACGGCTGATCCGTTCAAGACCTTCCACAACACGCTGAAGATGGACATGTATCTGCGCATTGCGCCGGAACTGTTCCTGAAGCGCACGCTGGTATCGGGCCTTTCCGACAAGGTGTTCGAAATCAACCGCAACTTCCGCAATGAAGGCGTTTCCACCCGGCACAATCCTGAATTCACCATGATGGAGTGCTACTGGGCTTACGCTGATTACGAGGACATCATGGGTCTCGTTGAGCGGCTGTTCGAGACGCTCGCGATCTCGCTGCATGGCACCACCGAGGTGGAATTCCAGGGCCAGACGATCTCCTTCAAGGGTCCGTTCAAGCGCGTTCCCATGCCCGATGCGGTGAAGGAAGCGACGGGCATCGACTTCCTCGCCATCAAGACCGACGAGGAAGCCCGCGCTGCCGCCAAGGCTGCCGGTTTCGCCGTCGAGAAGGACTGGACCTGGGGCGAATGCCTTGCTTTCATCTTCGAAGAAAAGGTTGAAGGCACGCTGATCCAGCCGAGCCATGTGACGCATTTCCCGAAGGACATCTCGCCCTTCGCCAAGGAAGTGCCGGGCGAGCCGCGCCTCGTCGAGCGTTTTGAGAGCTATTGCAACGCCTGGGAAGTGGGGAACGCCTTCTCCGAACTCAACGATCCCGAAGAGCAGCGCCGCCGCATGGTGGAGCAGCTGGAGCAGGCCCATGCCCGCGGCGAAAAGGACAAGCAGCTGGACGACGAGTTCCTCGACGCCATCGACCAGGGCATGCCACCCGCCGGCGGCCTCGGCATCGGTGTCGATCGCCTGATCATGCTGCTCACCAACGCCCCGTCGATCCGCGACGTCATCCTATTCCCTGCCCGCCGCAACAAGGCGGATTGAGGGGATCAAGCCAGGCGGCCGAAAAGCCGCCTGCTTCAAATGAGAGTCTTATGCCGTTTCGATCAATTTAAACCGGACCGCGGTGGGACAGGCCCGACAATGACGGTCGAGTATAACGGACCAAGAGAGCAAGACAGCCTGGATGTCAAACAACATCCCATCGCGGCCGCTATCTTTAATGCCCCGGGGTCCCCACACCCGGCTCTTCCGCAGCGACATTCTCACTCGCTGCTGCCTTCTCCTCCGCCGCCTGCGCGGTCGTCGAGCCCTTTCCGAAGATCAGTGATTTCAGATAGGACAGGCTGAAGACGCTGCCGCCGCCGGCTTCCGGCGTCGAGGTCAGAAGTTCGTCGGCAGCCGGTTCGCCATGCGCTTCGGGAGACGGAGTTTCACCGTGGGGTTCGGGTGTCGTTTCGTCATGACCAGGCTCTTTCGGCGCGGCACCATGTTCCCCGCCGGCCTCACCCTTGCCTTCGCCGTGACGTGTGGCGGACTTGGTTTCGTGGCCGCCCGCTTCCGGCTCCGTGGCGGGCGTCGCGCAATCAGCCAAATCGCTGAGGCTTGCCGCCAGCGCCTCGGTATCTTCGAGCGGCAGATCGATGCGCAGGCCGTAAAACTGGCCGCTGCCATTCGCCGCGCCGTCATAATAGAAGGCGGAATAACGATGGGCATCCGCGCCTTCGGGAATCTTTGCCGGATCGGGAATGAAGACCACCTGCGCGGCAATGGCGCGGCCGCGCATTTCCGAACGCAGTTGCGGACCGTTCTGGTCCAGCACGGAAACCTGCACCAGATCGGGTTTCTGCTTGTCGTAAACCGCCCTTGCGACACGAAGCGCCGTCTTCAGCCGCTCTGCGCCGTCACCACCCTGGGTGCGAATGAATTTGCGGACCCATAGGGAACCGTTCTTGCGGATATTGACCGTCTGGACCGCGTCGCAGGAAAGCCCGTTGGTAGAAGCGTAGGATGGGCCGAGCAGCCGCTCGCTGCCGATAAAAACGGCAGCAGAGCCGGTCGCACCCGCCAAAAGCAGGATCCCGCCTCCAATCATAACGAGCTTGCGCGAAAACCGCATTCGTCCGAATACAGCTTTCACCCGCAACATCCTGACATCAAGTACCCCGTCTTATGCCCTCACCCCGAAACGTGGCTCGAAGAATGAGGAACACACGCGGGACAAGCTCCGGACCACGCTGTCCGAGCCTTGCGATAGTGCCGCTTTCTCATTGAAAAAAGTTTAATCCCATAGGCACAAGACCGGCAAAAACGCGCCAATTTCGGACATTTGCGAAATGCACTATTTTGCGAATGATTTGCAATAGCGTTGACATCTGTGATTTTATAACAGATGGTATTGCGAATTAATCGCAACAAAATCTGGTGAGCCCCGTGAACTTCCATAAAATCCGCCACGCCATTTTCGCTTTTTCGCTTTTCCTTCCCGGTACTGCCCTCGCTCAGGAAAAACCGACCGTCGTGACGACCTTCACCATCATCGCCGACATGGCGCGCAATGTGGCGGGCGATGCGGCCGAGGTGGAAAGCATCACCAAGCCGGGTGCTGAAATTCACAACTACCAGCCGACGCCGCGCGATATTCTCAAAGCCCGCAAGGCTGATCTGGTGCTTCGCAACGGCCTCAATCTGGAATTGTGGTTCGAAAAGTTCCTGGCCAACCTCTCCGGCGTGCCGAGCGTGACGGTGAGCGAAGGCGTGGAGCCCATGGCCATCAGCGGCGGGGCGTACCAGGGAAAACCCAATCCGCACGCCTGGATGTCCCCCGATAACGCCTTGATCTACGTGGAAAATATCCGCAAGGGCCTGACGGATATCGACCCTGCCCATGCGGATGTCTATGCCGCCAATGCCAAGGCCTATTCGGACAAGATCAGAGCCACCGTGCAGCCGATCCGCGACACGCTTTCCGTTCTGCCTGAAAACAAGCGCTGGTTGGTGACGAGCGAAGGCGCATTTTCCTATCTCGCCCGCGATTTCGGCCTGAAGGAACTGTTCCTGTGGCCGGTCAATGCCGACAGCCAGGGCACACCGCAGCAGGTGCGCGGCGTGATCGACGCCATGCGCGAGCACAATATCCACGTTATCTTCAGCGAAAGCACGGTCTCCGCCGATCCCGCCCAGCAGGTGGCCAAGGAAACCGGCGCGGCCTATGGCGGCATTCTCTATGTGGACTCGCTGAGCGAGGCAGACGGTCCGGTTCCGACCTATCTGGACCTTCTGCGCGTCACCAGCGAAACAATCGCCAAGGGGCTGTCTTCATGAGAATGGGCAGTAAAAAAGCAGGCGGCCTGACGGTTCAAAATGCGACAGTGACCTATCGAAACGGCCACACCGCATTAAGAAATGCCAGCTTTTCCATCCCCCGCGGAACGATCACTGCACTTGTCGGCGTCAATGGCGCCGGCAAGTCCACGATTTTCAAGGCGATCATGGGTTTCGTGCCTTTGGCCGCCGGTTCCGTCTCGATCTTCGACCTGCCGGTGAAGGAAGCGCTCAGAAAAAACCTTGTCGCTTATGTGCCACAGGCCGAGGAGGTGGACTGGAGTTTTCCGGTGTTGGTCGAGGATGTGGTGATGATGGGCCGTTATGGCCACATGAATTTCCTGCGCATCCCGTCGAAACGCGACCACCAGATGGTCGAGGAAGCGCTGAAACGCGTCAACATGCTCGACTATCGCAAGCGGCAGATCGGCGAGCTTTCCGGCGGGCAGAAGAAGCGGGTGTTTCTCGCCCGCGCGCTGGCGCAGGAGGGTCAGGTGATCCTGCTGGACGAGCCTTTCACCGGTGTCGATGTGACGACGGAAGAGCAGATCGTCGCGCTTCTGAAAGCGCTGCGTGACGAAGGCCGGGTCATGCTGGTTTCCACCCATAATCTCGGCAGCGTGCCGGAATTCTGTGACCGCGCGGTCTTCGTCAAGGGCACGGTGCTGGCATCGGGCAAGACGGCGGACACCTTCAACGAGGAGAACCTGCAAAAGGCCTTCGGCGGCAGCCTGCGCCACTTCGTGCTTGGCGGGGCAGACCTGCATGACGACGCCGACCCACGCCGGGTGAAGGTCATCACCGATGACGAACGGCCCTTCGTGATCTATGGCAAGAACGGCCAGAACGGGCGCGATCCTGAGGCTCCGAAAGAAAAAGTCGATGATAAACAGCCTTCTTGAGCCTTTCACTTATGGTTATATGTTGAACGCCATCTGGGTCAGCGCACTGGTGGGCGGAGTCTGCGGCTTTCTCTCCGCCTATCTGATGCTGAAGGGCTGGTCGCTGATCGGCGATGCTCTTTCCCATGCCATCGTCCCCGGTGTGGCCGGGGCCTATATGCTCGGCCTGCCCTTTTCGCTGGGTGCCTTTCTGTCCGGCGGGCTTGCAGCCGGTTCCATGCTGTTCCTGAACCAGAAGACGCGACTGAAGGAAGACGCGATCATCGGGCTGATCTTCACCTCGTTTTTCGGGCTTGGCCTGTTCATGGTCTCGCTCTCGCCCACCTCGGTGAATATACAGACCATCGTGCTCGGCAATATTCTCGCGATCACGGCGGAAGACACCATTCAGCTGGCGCTGATCGGCGGCATCAGCCTCATTGTGCTGGCGCTGAAATGGCGTGACTTCATGGTGGTGTTCTTCGATGAGAACCATGCCCGCACCGTGGGGCTGAAACCGGAAGTGCTGAAGGTGATCTTCTTCACCCTGCTGGCCGCATCGACGGTTGCCGCTTTGCAGACGGTCGGGGCTTTCCTCGTCGTTGCCATGGTGGTGACGCCGGGTGCCACCGCCTATCTCCTGACCGACCGTTTCGAACGGCTGATCCTGATGAGCCTGATCATCGGTGCGGCCACCAGCTTCGTTGGCGCCTATCTCAGCTATTTCCTCGATGGCGCCACCGGCGGTGTGATCGTCGTGCTACAGACCGCAATCTTCCTTGCCGCCTTCGTTTTTGCGCCAAAGCACGGCCTGCTCGCATCCCGCGCCAAGGCCCGCAAGGCACTGGAGGAAACGCCATGAACGACACTCTCGAACTCGCCATCCTGCCGTTTCAGCTGCCCTTCATGCAATATGCCTTCATCATCACATTGATGATCGCCGTGCCAATGGCGATGCTCTCCTGTTTTCTGGTGCTGAAGGGCTGGTCGCTGATGGGGGATGCGGTTTCCCATGCCGTGCTGCCCGGCGTGGTGGTGGCCTATATCGTTGGCATACCGCTCTCCATCGGTGCTTTCATCGCCGGCATGATCTGCGCGCTCGGCACGGGTTTCATCAAGGAAAACAGCCGCATCAAGGAAGATACGGTGCTCGGCATCGTCTTCTCGGGAATGTTCGGTCTGGGGCTGGTGCTTTATGTGAAGGTGCAGAGCGATGTCCATCTCGATCATATCCTCTTCGGCGACATGCTCGGCATTGCGCCATCAGACATGTTGGAAACAGGGGTGATCGCACTTTTCGCCACGCTGTTCCTCGGCATCCTGCGCAAGGACCTGTTGGTCAACGCCTTCGATGCGCAGCACGCCAAAGCCATCGGTCTGCCGGTGCGTATCCTGCATTATGGTCTGTTGATGGTTCTGTCGCTCACCGTGGTCGGCGCGTTGAAGGCTGTGGGCATCATCCTTTCGGTCGCCATGCTGGTGGCGCCGGGCGCAATCGCCTTCCTGCTGACCCGGCGTTTTTCCGCCATGCTGCTGGCGGCGATTACGGTAGCGGTCGCCTCATCGCTTTCGGGCATATGGCTAAGCTTCCTGATCGACAGTGCGCCAGCTCCCACCATCGTCATGTTCATGAGCCTTGCTTTCGTTGCCACCTTCATCCGCACCACCTGGAAGGCCCGGCGGATCGATGCTGCGGGAGAGACAGGCTTCTAGAGCATCTCCGGTGAAAGCCGGTTCACCTGAAATGCTCTTTCTCTTTGCTTTTGCGCAGTCCGAACGCAAAACCGCTAGCGCACTTTTGCTGGACATGCTCGAGAACAACGATTTTTGCGGGCGTGTGGAACATTTTCGCCTTTTGCGCGTCATTTTACTGAGCCAGTCGCGGGGCGTCAGGCTCGGGAAAATTATGCAAAAGGGGAAGCACCATGCTGAAGTGGGCTCTTATTTTCTTCGTGATTTCTTTGATCGCAGGCGTATTCGGCTTTACCGGAATTTCGGCGGCCGCAGCGGGCGTGGCCCGCATTCTGTTCTTCATCGCCGTGGTGATCTTCCTGGTCTTCCTCGTGCTTGCACTGATGGCCGGAAGCGCGGTCGTCTGAATGAAAAAGGCGACCCGGTTTTATGCCGGTCGCCTTTTCTCTTTCCAGTAAAGATAATCAGCCCGTCCAGCCGCCATCGATCACATGAATCTGGCCGGTGGTGAAACCAGCGTCGTCCGACGCGAGATAGGTAACAAGTGCGGCGATTTCTTCCGGCGTGGCGATACGGCCCATCGGCTGGCGGGCGATGAAATCGGCCAGCGCCTGTTCGTAATTGCCAGTGGCGCGCAGGCGGTCATGCAAGGACGGGCTGTCGACGGTGCCGGGGCAAATGGCGTTGCAGCGAATGCCCTTGGTGACGAAATCGGCGGCGATGGCCTTGGTGAGACCCACGACGGCCGCCTTGGAAGCGGTATAGGCGAAACGGTTGGGCACGCCCTTCACGCTTGAAGCAACCGACGACATGTTGACGATCGCGCCCTTGCCCTTTTCCAGCATGCCGGGCAGGAAGGCGCGGCAAGTGCGGTACATGGCCTTGGCATTGAGATCGAAGGAGAAATCCCAGTCCTTTTCTTCACAATCGAGAATCGTGCCGGAATGCACGAAGCCGGCGCAGTTGAACAGCACATCCGCATGGCCGATATCCGCGGCGAAATCCTTGACGCCATCACCATCAAGCACGTTCAGAACCCGGGTTTCCGCACCTTTAAGGGTGGAAAGCGCCTGCTCGTTGATATCGGTGGCGATGACGCGCGCGCCGAGCGATATGAAGCGCTCCGCCGTCGCCCGGCCGATACCCTGACCGGCGGCGGTGATCACCACTGTCCGGCCGTTAAAATCCTGCACCATGAATAGCCTCCCGCTAAGGCGCGCCCATCCGCCGTGGACTGGAACGCTGAATTTGAATGATCTCAAATATGGATCGACAATTCATATGTAAACGCGGTATTCATATGGCGTCAAGCAAACTTGCGCGGATGCGGGGTATCGGGCAACCATATTTTAACGTACCCCGCGGGGCGCACACACGAACCATCATCGAGGCCAGATGACCGACGAAGACAGCGAAAGATATCGCGCTCCCGCCCTCGACAAGGGTCTAGACATTCTTGAACTTCTGGCCCGCACCGATGGCGGGCTGACGCAGATCGAGATCGCCAAGTCTATCGGTAAAAGCCCGAACGAGCTTTATCGCATGCTGGACCGGCTGGTGCGCCGCGGCTACGTACAGCGGCTTGACGGCGACCGGTTCTCGCTTACGCTGAAGATGTTCGGGCTCGCCCATTTCCATGCACCGATACGCCGGCTGGTCTCTTTCGCCGCACCCGTCATGCGCGATTTTTCGGCGAGCGCCGAGCAGGCCTGTCATCTGGCCGTTTATGACCGCGGCAGCGTCGTCGTCATCGCCCAGCAGGAATCCGCCACCTACTGGGCCATGTCCATGCGGGTCGGCGCGCAGATGAGCCTGTTCCACACCGGTTCCGGCCATGTGCTTCTGGCCTTCCAGACAGAGGCGCAGCGCCAGATCATGATAACCGAACAGGTGCGCGGCAGCGGAGAAACAGTGCCGCCCGACCTTGCCGAGCGGCTGCGGCAGGTGCGCAAAAACGGTTTCGAATCCATGGACAGCCTTCAGACCGCCGGCGTGCGCAATATATCCGCACCGGTGCTGACGCTGGACGGGACGGCGCTCGCCGTCATCACCTGCCCCTATATCACGCCGCTCGGCGGCAAGGCCCCGACACGCGAGGCCTGTGAAGCGCTGATCTGCGAGGCGGCAAAACGGATTTCCGAAGTGGCGACCGGAAATGGAAACTCCTGAAACCCACAAAAAAACGCGACCGGCAGGGACCCGATCGCGTTTTGAGTGACTGGAGATTTATATCTCTTAAACGTCAGGGGAACGTGGATGGTTCCCCCCTTTTGTATCAGGCCGCAGCCAGCGTCAGTTCCTTGCGGACCATTTCGCGCAGCGTCACCAGATCCTTGGCGAACAGGCGGATGCCTTCCGAGAGCTTCTCGGTGGCCATCGCATCTTCGTTGAGCGCCCAGCGGAATGCCTTCTCGTCGAGCGACTGTAGCGGCTCTGCCTTGACGTTGTCAGCCGAAAGCTTGCGCTCCAGCTTGCCGCTGTCCTTGTCCAACTCTTCCAGCAGCGCCGGGCTGATCGTCAGGCGGTCGCAACCGGCCAGCGCCTCGATTTCGCCGACATTGCGGAAGGAGGCGCCCATGACAACGGTGCCGATGCCATTGGCCTTGTAATAATTGTAGATGCTGCGCACGGAAACGACACCCGGATCGGTCTCGGCGGTGTAGGTCTCGCCGGTCGACTTCTTGTACCAGTCCAGGATACGGCCGACGAAGGGCGAGATAAGGAAAGCCTTGGCTTCAGCGCAGGCAATCGCCTGGGCCTGCGAGAACAGCAGCGTCAGATTGCAGTCGATGCCTTCGGACTGGAGAACCTCGGCAGCCTTGATGCCTTCCCAGGTGGAGGCGAGCTTGATGAGGATGCGCTCACGCTCGATGCCGCGCTCCTTGTAGGCCGCGATGATGTGGCGCGCCTTGGTGATGGAGGCTTCCGTATCAAAGGAAAGGTCGGCATCGACTTCGGTCGAAACGCGGCCCGGAACGAGGCCGGCAAGGGCCGCGCCCACCGAAATGGCAAGGCGGTCGGCAACGGCGGCAACCACGGCGTCGGACTGGCCGCCCTGCTTCTTGCCCCATGCCACGGCTTCCTTCACCGCGTCGGCGAAGGCCGGTGTGCCAAGCGCTTTGAGAACGATGGTCGGGTTGGTGGTGCAATCCACCGGCTTCAGGCGCGCTACAGCCTCGATGTCACCAGTATCGGCAACAACAGTGGTGATGGCGCGCAGTTGTTCGAGTTTGGACGTCATGGCGAATGATCCTTCATGATCTCTGGTAAACTTGCTCAGCCGTCATTTCGTTCCCGCACCATGGGTGCGCCCAAGGCCGAAATCGCGGTTTGTCCGGCTCCGACTATCGCAAGGCGCGCGGTCGAAAGTCAAGACATTTGCGCATCGCAATTGACATAAGTTTCACGCCTGCGATACTCCGCAAACATAAAGAATGGCGGAAACCGTGGCAAAACTGAGAAGAGAAACCCATACGGCCTATTCGGAAGCGGCGTCTCTGCGGCTGCGCGCCGCATGGCTCTATTATAACCAGGGCATGACGCAAAAGGATGTCGCCGAAAAACTGGGTATCAGCCGCTCCACCGTCATCCGCCTGCTCGATGAAGCGATGAAGCGCTCCGAAGTGCAGATATGGATCAATGAAGGGATCGAGGATTTCGTCTCGCTGGCCGGCCAGCTGGAGGCAGCCTACGGGCTGGACGAGGCCGTCATCATCCCTTCGCCCGACCCGTCTCCCGCCGGCCCATCTGCCACCAGCAAGACAAGCGCGGAAGGCACCGCCAAGGCCGTCGGCCTCGCACTCGGGCAATTCCTCTCCGAAGCGGTGCCGAACGGCGCTACCATCGGCGTCGGCTGGGGCCGCACCATGACCGCCTCGCTCTCCAGCTTTCGCCCGCCGCGTCGGGAAAACTGCAAGGTCGTCTCCCTGCTGGGCGGTATCGTCGCCGTGCACCAGACCAATCCGCTCGATTATACCTGGCGGCTGGCAAGCGCGCTCGGGGCGGAATGTTACATGTTCCTCGCGCCGCTTTTGGTGGATTCGGTCGAGACCAAACGGGCGCTGATCGAAAAATGCGGGCTCGCCACCCTTTACGATCTCGCCGAAACGCTCGATCTCGCCATCGTCTCTTGCGGCGATATCGGTCCGCATTCGACCTCTTTGTCGGAAGGTTTCATTTCCAAGGCGACGCTTCAAGAACTCATCGACGCCGGCTGCGTCTGCGACACCATGTTCAATTTCATCGACGCCGAAGGCCGCTCGGTCGATCACCCGATCAACCAGCGCGCCATGGCAATCGATCTCGACACGCTGCGCAAGGCCAAACACATCGTACTCGCCTCCGGCGGCGCCCACCGCGCCATCGCGATCCGCGCCACGATCAAGCGCATCGGGTGCAATACGCTGATAACAGACGAGGCGGCGGCGCGGGCGTTGATGGAGCTGGTTTAGGTGTTGTCGGGCCATTCACGGTCAATATTCGCCCCGCGTCATCCTCGCCCTTGAGGCGAGGATCCACAAGCGGCTTGGTCGTGGATCCTCGGGTCAAGCCCGAGGATGACGTCGCGTATGAAGAGTCCGTGCAATATGCGCCCAGATTAAAGGGATCTAAGTCAGATCGGCAAAGATAATCAGTCCAATCACACCTTCCCCGTTTCCCAGCCGAGCATCGCCCGCTTGCGGGTCAGGCCCCAGTGATACCCCGTCAGAGCCCCGCTTTTGCCGACAGCGCGATGGCAGGGAACGACGAAGGAGACCGGGTTTGCGCCGACTGCGGCACCCACTGCACGGGAGGCTGTCGGCTGGCCGATATCACAGGCGATGTGCGAATAGGTAACCGCGCGGCCCATCGGGATCTTCAGGAGGCTTTCCCAGACACGCACCTGAAAATCCGTGCCGAGCAGCACGACGCGTAGCGGCCTGTCCGCCGACCACATGGACGGATCGAAGATGCGCGCGGCGTAGGGCGCGGTCGCTTCGCGATCCTCGACATAGCCCGCATTCGGCCAGCGGCCGGCCATGTCCTCGAAACAGGCCCTTTCCTCACCCGGATCGGCAAAGGCGCAACCGGCAAGGCCACGATCTGTCACCATGACCAGCGCAAGGCCGAAGGGCGAGGTGTGGAAACCGTAACGGATCGTCAGCCCGCCGCCCTTCGCCTTCCATTCGCCGGGCGACATGGCCTCATGGGTGACGAACAGATCGTGCAGGCGTCCCGGCCCCGACATGCCGACCTCGATCGAGGTTTCCAAGAGCGGCAAATCTTCCTCGCGCAACAGCCGCTTGGCATGATCGAGCGTTACGGCCTGCAGGAAGGCCTTGGGCGAAAGGCCGGCCCAGCGGGTGAAAGTCTTCTGCAATTGCGTCGGCGACTGGCCGAGCTCTGCGGCAATGGCTTCAAGGGAGGGCTGCTCGCGATAATCCAGCGTCAAAAGCTCGATAACCCCGCGCACCGTGTCGTAGTCGGATCCGATGGGGGTAATGTCTTCGTTCAACGTAATATTGGCGTTCATCGCAAATCTCCTAACGCTTGACAGGAAACCATCAAAGCGTGTCGGCCTCCACCCGTTTCTTGCGCCGTACTCAGTTTCTATCGAGATACCAGCCTCGAGCCGATAGGACGAGTTGTAAGCGGAATTATCCGCTCACATCCGCCGCCGCACAGTCGCCAAGGCACCGCCGAAAGCCTTGGCGAAGCTTTCACGGTCATCGGGATTGAGAAACGAACCAATATCGGTGGCCCGGCCTTCACCCGTCACATGCATGGAGACGATGCCGATCTCGTCATGCCGCCTGACCCTGAAGCGCGCCCAGAAGGGATTGAAGCGATGCTCCACTATACGCCCAGCCGGCGAAAATTTGCGGATCGACAGGCTGGTGCGCGAAACGCTGACCTCTTCCCGCGCCTTCGCAGCCCGGTAATTGGCGCGGAAGGCGGCATAAAGCAGCAGAAAATCCAGTCCGAAGAACAGGCCGACGGGCCATGCCCCGGTGGCGAGGAAAAAGCCGCCATAGACAAGGCAGGCCAGACCGGAGAAAAGCAGGAGCAGCCGGAAACCTCTTCTGCCAAGCGAACGGTGCGGAACGAGTTCCGCCGCGAAAATCGGCTGGTCGTTGAGCGTATCCACGTTGCTTTCCTTTGGGCGGGCTGGCTATAGATAGTCCATGACAATCGCCAAAAAACGATCCAGCACCCAAACATCGAAAAAGTCAAATCCGGCATCCGTCCGCAAGCTGGCGCGGGTGAAAACGGTCTATTCAAAGGATGAGCTAACCGAAATCTTCCGCCGTTTTTCCATTCAGCGGCCGGAGCCGAAAGGCGAGCTGGAACATACCAATCCCTTCACCCTGCTGGTGGCCGTGGCGCTTTCCGCACAGGCGACCGATGTGGGCGTGAACCGGGCCACACGCGCGCTGTTCAAGGTGGCCGATACGCCGGAAAAGATGCTGGCGCTCGGCGAGGAAGAACTGATCAGCCATATCAAGACCATCGGGCTTTACCGCAACAAGGCGAAAAACGTTATCGCCCTGTCGCACATGCTGATCGACAATTTCGGCGGCGAGGTGCCGAAAACCCGCGAGGAGCTGGTGACCCTGCCGGGCGTTGGCCGCAAGACGGCCAATGTGGTGATGTCGATGGCCTTCGGCGTGCCCACGCTTGCGGTGGATACCCACGTCTTCCGCATCGCCAACCGGCTCTGTCTTGCGCCGGGCAAAACCCCTGACGAGGTTGAAGACCGGCTGATCCGCATCATTCCCGAGCAATATCTGTTCCATGCCCATCACTGGCTGATCCTGCACGGGCGTTATTGCTGCAAGGCGCGCAAGCCGGAATGCGAGCGCTGCGTGATCGCCGATATCTGCAAGTCGCCGGAAAAGACCTTCGATATTCCAGCACCGCTGGTGGAGTTACCCGCGCAGTTGTTCGGTGCGGCCGGCGGCGAATGAGGGGTCGCGCCGGCTGACGGCCTTGTGCAGATGTACCATCATCGAGGCGGCAAAAAGCGGCGTCAGCAGATTGAGGAACGGCACCGCCAGAAAGGCCGCTATCACCAGCCCGGCCATGAAGACGGTGGCGCGGTGTTTTGAGCGAAACAACCTCGCTTCGGCGGGCGAGCGGAAACGCATCGCCGCGAACTCGAAGAATTCCCGGCCGAGCAGGTAGCCGTTCACCAGGAAAAACGCGATGAGATTGATACCCGGCACCAGAAGCAGCAACAGCGCGACAAGGTTGCCGGCAATAACGACACCGAAGAACTTGATGGACGACAGAACGGCCTCGCCGACCGGCATCGCGTTGCCCGGCGGATCGTTCGGATAGTTCTTTTTCTCAACCACTTCGGCGACATCGTCGAGAAACAGGCCGGCAATGACGGCGGTGACCGGCGAAATGAGCAGCGCGAGCGCCAGCGCCAGCCCGATACCCGCGAAAATGGCGAAAACGAAGGTCAGCCAGCCCGCCCAGTCCGGCACGCCGGGGATCAGCGCATCCACCCACGGCAGGGCGAAATAAATGAAGATCGAGCGGATGGCGAACCACAGCGCCGCAAGCACGAGAAGCGTGAGCCCCAGAACCTTCCAGAATACCGACCGGGTTTCGGCGGCAAAGAGATTGTGGAAGGCAAGCCTCGCCGCATCAAAAATCATCTGGAACTCCTCGACACCTTTGGCGCTGAAACACACTTACCAAAACGAGAGATAGGCGCTGCCCATCCGCTCTGCAAGACGGACGGAAAGATGCCAAATGCCCGGATATAAACCGCTGATGGAATTTCTCTTGAATAAAAGGTATCTCTAAAATATGATAATACACCTATTACATTTCGCATTCCGGTCCGGTGGAGGACAAGGCCGGGAAGACCTATCCCCCACCGTCAAGTCGCGGTTCGCACGCTCGTTTGCGCGCGCGCATGCATCATCGTTCAATAAAGATAAAAGAATGAGGCGTTGGTGGAAAAGCTGCTGTTGAACCTTACGCGCGCCATGAAGGCAGGCACCCCTTCGGAGCGCAAGATCGCCAAATATCTGATCGAGCATCTGGACGAATTGCCGTTCGAGACGGCGCAGACGCTGGCCGCCAAGCTCAGCCTCAGTCCGATGACGGTCGGCCGTTTCCTGCGCTCGCTGGGATACCGGCAATTCAGCGATATCCGCGCCGATCTGCGCTATGCCGAAGAAACGGCCAGCACGGAGCAGCCGGCCATGGGCGAGAGCGGCGAACGCCATTCCAGCCCGTTTTCACAGCTTCTGTCGCAGCAAATCCAGGCCATCCAGACGGCCTTCGACATGACCACCCAATCGATCTGGCGGATCGCCATGAACGAGATCGCCACGGCCGGCGATGTTTTTCTGGCAACCTCTCCGGAAGGTCTCGATGCCGGACGTCATTTCTACGGGCGGCTTCTGGAGAGCCGGGGCCATATCCATTATCTCGGCAGCGACAGCGCGGCCTATGTCGCCCTGTGGGATTTCGACCCCGCGCAAGCGCTGCTCGTCATCATGGATTGCGGCGGCGCCCCGTCGCCGCTGCAACGCCTGTCGACAATGGCACGCAAGAGCGGCTACAGGACATTGCTGATCACCACACGCTTTTATGAATGGGGACCGGAAAGCGCCGATCTCTGTCTTGCCATGCCGCAGGCGCAAAATGGCGGCCAGGGCCTGCTGCAACTGGTCTCCCTGCTGGAATTCACCCTTTGTGCGCTCAGCGCCAGCGCCGATGACAGCAGCAGGGCAAGGGCAAAGAACCTCACCGCCCTGAAACGCTCGCTACGCGGTTGATTGCGGCTAGCAGCAGCGGCGGCATATGGATCGAGCGGTTGCCGCGCATTTCTTTTCCCCGCCGGGGAGACGTCCGCGGCAGCGGGATAAGGGGGCGAGAGTGCGTTCTATCGCTGGCGTTCCCTCTCATCCGACCCTTCGGGCCACCATCTCCCTGGCGGGGAGAAGAAACGCGCGGCACCCGTCAACGCCTGTCATTTGCCTTCAGAAAATCAAAGGCTTTCCAGTTCCTGACGATGCCGGTACATGGCGAGAAAACGACGATAATCCCGCTCATAACGGGGGCCACGCGCCGGATTACCTGATATTTCAGCATTGCCCGGATACATGGCGGCCCCTGCCGCCGCAAGGCTTGCATGCACCCCGCCAGCCGTCGCCGCCGTCATCGCCGTGCCGAGAAGTACCGCATCGGCGGTGGCGGGAACCACGATACGCTTGCCCGTCACATCGGCATAAAGCTCCATCAGCAGCGGGTTCTTCACATGCCCGCCGGTAACGTGCAGACTTTCCACCGCATAACCGAAACGCTCCATGGCGTCGAGCACATGGCGGGCGCCGAGCGCGATGGCGACGGCCGTGCGCCAGTAGAGGCGGCAGAGACTGTCGAAAGAGGTATCCAAAGTCAGTCCGCTGATGACGCCGACGGCATGGGGATCGGCAAGCGGCGAGCGGTTGCCGTGGAAATCCGGCAGGACGTGCAGCCGCTCGGCGAAAGCCTCGCCCTCAAGCGCGCGCAATTCCGTTACCCGCGCAACGATGCGGGCATGTAGCGCCGTATCCGGCTCACCGCCTGCCGCATGCATGCGCACGATATGGTCGAGCAGCGCGCCGGTGGCCGATTGCCCGCCCTCCACCAGCCAGTGCCCGGGCAGGATCGCCTGCCAATAGGGGCCCCAGAGGCTGTGGCCGGGCATCTGCCGCTCCGACATGGCCACAAGGCAGCTCGATGTACCGGCGATCAGCGCCACATGCCGTCCCACATCCGCAGACAGGCAGCCACCTAGCGCACCAAGCGCGCCGGCATAGGCGTCGATCATGCCCGCCGCCACCTGGCAGCCGGTATCGAGACCCAGTTCGGCGGCAGCTTCGGGCGAAAGCGGGCCAATGCTATCACCCGGCATTACCGTGGTCTCCGGCAGCCCTGCCCGCTCTCTCAAATCGGCAAGGCCCGCCAGTTCAAGATAATCCGCCTGCCAGCCGGGATTTTCCTGCGCCAGGAAATTCCACTTCGCCGTCTGCGTGCAATTTGAGCGCTGCGCTGAACCGGTCGCCTTCCAGGTCAGAAAATCCGCCAGATCGAAAGCGAAGCACATGCGCGACCAGCTTGCCGGCATATGCGTCTTCAGCCACATCAGCTTCGGCATCTGCATTTCCGGCGAGACGCTGTTGCCGGCGAAATCCAGCACCCGGTGGCCGGATGCTGTCAGCCGGTCGGCTTCGCCAATCGCCCGGTGATCGAGCCAGACGATAGTGTCGAAGCAGTCTTCGCCGGTAGTAGAAACCGAGACCGGCGCGCCCCGCCCATCGCGGATGACCAGCGAGCAGGTGGCGTCGAAACCGATTGCGGCAATGCTTTGCGATGAAACCCCGGCCTCGGCAAGCGCCGCCCTCACCACGATGCAGACCGCTTTCCATATGTCGGTGGAATCGTGCTCGGCGTGGTTTTCCTGCGGCCTCTGCATCAGGATCGGATGGATGGATCGGGCAAGCAGCCGGCCCGCCGGATCAAAAATGCCGGCCCGGGCGCTGGCGGTGCCGACATCGACAGCGACGAGATTTTGACGCATCAAGACTGCAGTTCCATCCCTTGCGCAACGACCCGGCGACGGCGGCAGGCAAAATCTGCTTCAGCCCGCATCACGTTCCATTTGGCCGTCAAAACTGCCTTTCCCCACATAGCTTGCGACAAGTTGAACCAAATCCGGCATCGCGTCAAACACCACATTCGCCCCAAGCCCGGCGATCTTTTCACGGAATGCGGGAAAGCGCGCATGCGAACCGCCGGTAAAGGCAAAAACGCCCATGCCCGCCGCCTTTGCGGCGGCAATACCGGCCGGGCTGTCCTCAATCACGATGCAGTGACGCGGCTCTACGCCCATTTCACGCGCCGCATGCAGGAAGAGGTCGGGCGCCGGCTTGCCGTTCTTCACCATCGTGGCGCTGAAGACATGGGGTTCGAATTTGTCGATCAGCCCGGTCAGCCCCAGCGAATAACGGATGCGCTCTGGCTGGCTTGAGGAGGCCACACAACGCCGCAGCGGCAGGAGCCTGTCCAGCGTCTCGCCAATGCCGCCAATCGGCCGAAGCTCGGTGCGGAAACGCTCGAATAGCGTCGCCCGCATGTGGTCGAGAAAATCGATGTCCGTCTCGACACCGTAATCCTCAAACAGCGTCGCCGTCATGCTGGCGACGCTGCGGCCGAGAAAGCGCTCATAGGCCTCTTCCTCCCCCATCGCCACGCCGAGATGGGAGAGCATGTCGAGAAGGACCGAAATGGAGACCGGCTCGCTGTCGACGAGAACGCCGTCGCAGTCGAAAATCAAAAGGGGCCCGGTCTCGTCTTCCATTTCGCGGTCACTCTTCAGCCAGCTTGTCATCCAGATAAAGCTTCAAGGTCTTCACCGTGCCGTCTTGCCACAGCGTCTTCAGTGCATGGGCAAAGCGTTTACGGAAAAGCTCCGATTCGGCAACCTCACCGAAAATATCCTCGAACACGAGAAAGGCCATCGGATCGTCCTTGGCCTTGATCGCCGCCGCATGAAGGCGCTCGGCGCTGGCATCGTTGAAGGCGATTTCCTTGCCGCTGTCGGAGGTGCCCTGGAAATAACGGCACCACAGCGCCGAAACCAGCGAAAGGCCGACAATATCCTCGCCGCGCGCCAGCCGGTCGGCGGTGGATGGCAGAATGAATTTCGGCTGGCGGTTGGAGCCGTCCTGCGCCAGGCGCGGAATGGTGTCGCCGATCTTCGGGTTGAGGAAACGGCGCTCGATCAGCGCGAAATAATCGGCGAGATTCGTATCGGGAACCGGTGGAATGACCGGAATGATCTCTTCATTTTCAAGCTTTGCCAGAAATGCCCGGATCAGCGGATGTTCCATCGCCTCATGCACGAAATGAATGTCGAGCAGCGCCGCCGGATAGGCGATTGCCGCGTGGCCGCCATTGAGGATGCGGATTTTCATATGCTCATAGGGCGCGACATCTTTGACGAACTGCACGCCGGCCTTTTCCAGCGCCGGGCGACCGGCGGGGAAATTGTCTTCCATCACCCATTGCTTGAACTCCTCGCAGAAGACAGGCCAATTGTCCTCGATGCCGAAATCGTCGCGGGCGATATTGCGTTCGCGCTCCCCGGTGGCTGGTGTGATGCGGTCGACCATGGAATTGGGGAAAGCGACGTTTTCGCCGATCCAGTTGGCAAAGGCCGGGTCCGACAGGGCCGCAAGCCCGACCACCGCATTTTTCGTCACCTTGCCATTATGGGGAATGTTGTCGCAGGACATGACGGTGAAGGGTTGCAGCCCCTTGTCCCGCCGCGCCTTCAACCCGGCGACGATGAGGCCGAACACGGTTTTCGGTGAAGATGGGTGCCGGCCATCCTCGGCAATGGCCGGGTGCTGCGGATTGAAGGAACCGGAAGCATCGATGAAATAACCACCCTCGGTAATCGTCATCGAGACGATACGGATTTTCGGGTCGGCGAGCGTGTCGATGATGGCCTTCGTGTCGCCGACCGTCAGAATGTCGATCATCGGTCCGGTGACGCGCGCGCCGGTGCGGTTATTGTCCTGCTCCACCACCGTGGTCAGAAAATCCTGCGCGGCGAGTTTCTCGCGCATCACCGCATCAGATGGCAGAACCCCCGCGCCGATGATGGCGAAGTCGTGATCCGCACCCGTGTTGAACAGGTCATCCAGATAAACTGCCTGATGGGCGCGATGGAAATTGCCAACGCCGAAATGCACGATGCCGGCGGAAAGATCGGCCCGGGAATAGGCCGGAACCGCCGCCGTCTTTCTGGCTTCGTCAAGCGTTGCGAGGGAGAGTTTGCATGTCATGTCACGATCCTCGAAGGGGAAACGTTGGTCTTGCCGATCGCCCTCTTGCCGGGCAATCGGCCTGTCGGAACACCGCCAGCTGCAAGAGGCAGTCAGGCGGCAAAGCTTTTTAGGGTCGCTTTCCCCTAGATCGCCTTGCCCTTGTCATCGAACCTGTGAATCTTGGTCTCATCGGGGGTAATGAAGACGGTATCGCCATGCCTACATTCGAACTCGCCATCGGTTCTGGCGGTAATCGGGCCGATGCCTTGGACGTCGAGATGCAGGAAGGTATCGGAGCCGAGATGTTCGGCGACGGTTACCTTGCCCTGCCACAGACCGGCCTCTTTCGACAGCGCCAGATGCTCCGGCCGCACCCCGGCGGTGGTGGCATTCTTGCTGCGGGCATAGTCGCCGGTAATGAGGTTCATGCGCGGCGAGCCGATGAAGCCGGCGACGAAGAGGTTGGCGGGCGAGCGGTAAAGCTCCATCGGCGAGCCGACCTGTTCGATATTGCCGCGGTTGAGGACAACGATCTTGTCGGCCATGGTCATGGCCTCGACCTGGTCGTGGGTGACGTAGATCATCGTCGTTTTCAGCGTGTTGTGCAGCTCGGAGATTTCCAGCCGCATGGTGCCGCGCAGCGCCGCATCGAGGTTGGAGAGCGGCTCGTCGAACAGGAAGGCCTTCGGTTCGCGCACGATGGCGCGGCCGATGGCGACGCGCTGGCGCTGGCCGCCGGACAGCTGCGAGGGCCGGCGTTCGAGATAATCGGTGAGGTTGAGGATGCGGGCGGCATCCTCGACCTTCTTGTCGATGACGGCCTTGTCGAGCTTGGCCATCTTCAGCGGGAAGGCGATGTTGTTGCGCACACTCATATGCGGATAAAGCGCATAGGACTGGAACACCATGGCAAGGCCGCGCTCGGCCGGCGCCTTTTCGGTGGCGTCCTTGCCGTCGATGACGATCTTGCCGCCGGAGACGTCCTCCAGTCCGGCGATGAGGCGCAAAAGCGTGGACTTGCCGCAGCCGGAGGGACCGACGAAGACGACGAATTCACCGTCGTGGATATCGAGATCGATCGACGGGATGACTTTCGCCTCACCGAAGAGCTTGGACACGGTCTGAAGGGAAATGCTGCCCATGTTTGTCGTTCCTTATTTCACGGCGCCGAAGGTCAGGCCACGCACGAGTTGTTTCTGCGAGAACCAGCCGATGACGAGAATGGGGGCGATCGCCATCATCGAGGCGGCCGAGAGTTTTGCCCAGAACAGTCCCTGCGGCGAAGAGAAGGAGGCGATGAAGGCCGTCAGCGGCGCCGCATTTGTGGTCGTCAGCCGGATGGTCCAGAAGGATTCGTTCCAGGCAAGGATGACGTTGAGAAGCAGCGTCGAGGCAATGCCCGGCACCGCCATTGGCGTCAGCACATGCACGATCTCGTTCCAGAGCGAGGCACCATCCATGCGCGCGGCCTCGAGGATCTCGCCGGGGATTTCGCGGAAATAGGTGTAGAGCATCCAGATGACGATCGGCAGGTTGATGAAGGTGAGCATGATGGTCAGCCCGATGCGGGTATCGAGCAGGCCGGCATTGCGGAAGATGAGGTAGATCGGCACCAAGACGGCAACCGCCGGCATCATCTTGGTGGAGAGCATCCACATCAGGATGTCCTTGGTGCGTTTGGTCGGCGAGAACGCCATGGCCCAGGCGGCGGGAATGGCGATGATGAGCGCGATGATCGTCGAGCCGAGCGACAGCACCACCGAGTTCATGAACGGCTTGAAGTAATCGCGCTGGGTTTGCACCGTCACGTAATTCTCAAGCGTGCCCGAGGGAATGAGGCTGAAGCCTGCGATCGCCTCCGGCTCTGTCTTGATGGATGTGAGGAAGGCATAGAGGATCGGGAAGAACAGCAAAAGCGCCACGGCCCATGCCGCGATGGAAAAGCCGATTTTTGCGCGAGTGGTTGTCTTGCGGGCCATGATGTTTCCCCTTTACCGGTCGAGGTTCTTGCCGACGGCGCGCATCAGGAAGATGGCGACGATATTGGCGAGGATGACGGCGATGATGCCGCCGGCCGAAGCGCCGCCGACGTCGTAGCCCAGAAGCGCCGTGCGATAGATGAGGAAGGCAAGGTTGGTGGAGGCGTAACCCGGGCCGCCATTGGTGGTGACGAGGATTTCCGCGTAAACGCCGAGCAGGAAGATCGTCTGGATCAGGATGACGACGGTGATGGCGCGCGACAGGTGCGGTAGCGTCAGATAGATGAAACGGTTGACGAAATTGGCGCCATCCATCTCGGCCGCTTCCTTCTGCTCGCCATCAAGCGACTGCAGGGCGGTCAAGAGAATGAGCGTCGCGAACGGCAGCCATTGCCAGGCGACGATGATGACGATGGAAAGCAGCGGAAACTGCGCGAACCAGTCCACCGGCTGGAAACCGAGGAAGCGGGCAAGGTCGGCCAGCACGCCGTAGCCGGGATGCATGATCATGTTCTTCCACACCAATGCTGCCACCGGCGGCATGACAAAGAAGGGCGAGATGATCATGATGCGCACGATGCCCTGACCGAAAATGTCATTGTCGAGCAGAAGCGCAATGGCGATGCCGCCAACCACCGTGATCAAAAGCACCCCGCCGACGATCAGCAGCGTGTTCCAGATCGACTGGAAGAAGGCCGGGTCGGTATAGAAATACTGGTAATTGAAAAGACCGGCGAAGCTGACATTGGCCGGGTTGAGGAGATTGTAGTTCTGGAACGAAAACCACAGGGTCATCGCCAAAGGCACGATCATCCACACCAGCAACAACAGCACCGACGGCGCAAGCATTACCCGCGCTAATCCGCTCGTGTTTCGGGTTGCCATTGCACTCACCTCCCCTTGGGCCTGGGCGTCACGACATGCGCCCGGCATATCCGGAAGAACCGGCTCATTCTTGTTTTGATGTGAAAGGCTTAAATGCCGCCGTACGGACCGCGGCTTCCGATCCCCAAGGTTCGCTGCCCGGCGTTGACGCCGGACAGCGATCTTCAGGAGGATTACTTGATGTAGCCGGCGCGGGTCATTTCACGCGTCGCAGTCGACTGGGCGCCCGCAAGCGCATCATCGACGCTGGACTGGCCGGCAACAACCGCCGAGAACAGCTGGCCGACCGTGGTGCCAAGCGCCTGGAATTCAGGGATCGCCACGAACTGGCCGCCGGTATAAGGCACGGGCTTTACAGTCGGCTTGGTAATGTCGGCGGCGTCCATCGCGGCAAGCGTCGGCTTGGCGAAGGCGGCGGCCTTTTCATACTCGGCGTTCTTGTAAAGCGAGGTGCGGGTGCCCGGAGGCACGTTTGCCCAGCCTTCCTTCGAAGCGACAAGCTCGGTGTAATCCTTGCTCGTCGCCCAGGAAATGAACTTCTCGGCCGCTTCCGCCTTCTGCGAGCTCTTCGGGATCGCGAGGTTCCACGACCACAGCCAGTTGCCGTGGTTCTTCAGTTCGCCATGCGTCGGGAACAACGCATAACCGACCTTGTCGGCAACGGTCGAATCCTTCGGGTTGGACACGAAGGAGGCAGCAACCGTGGCGTCGATCCACATGCCGCATTTGCCCTGCTGGAACAGCGTCAGGTTTTCGTTGAAGCCATTGGAGGAAGCACCGGACGGGCCGGCATCCTTCATCAGGTCGACGTAGAACTGCAGGGAGCTCTTCCATTCCGGCTGGTCGAACTGCGGTTTCCAGTTTTCATCGAACCAGCGGCCGCCGAAGGAGTTGTTGAGCGCGCTGATGAAGGCCATGTTTTCGCCCCAGCCGGCCTTGCCGCGCAGGCAGATGCCGTTGATATCGGCCTTGCGGTCGGTGATCTTGCGGGCGGCGTCGCCGATGAATTCCCAGGTCGGGTTTTCAGGCATCTTGAGGCCTGCTTTTTCGAACAGGTCCTTGCGATACATGATCATGGCGGATTCGCCATAGAAGGGCGCGGCGTAAAGTTTACCGTCCATGGAAAGACCGCCCCGGATCGCCGGCAGCAGATCGTCGACGTCATATTTGTCGCCGAGCTTTTCAAGCGGCAGCAGCCAGCCCTGCTTGGCCCAGATCGGCACTTCGTAGTTACCGATAGTCATGATGTCATATTGACCGCCGTTTGTGGCGATATCGGTCGTCACACGCTCGCGCAGGACGTTTTCTTCAAGCGTCACCCATTCGACCTTAATGTCAGGGTTCTTGGTGGTGAAGTCCGAGGTCAGACCCTGCATGCGGATCATGTCGCCGTTGTTCACGGTCGCGATGGTCAGCGTCTCGGCGGAAGCAAGGGTCGAAAAGGCGAGTGCCGAGCATGCGCCCAGCAAAATGGTCTTCAATGTCATATCTTCCTCCCAGAAGAAAAATGATGAGCATTCGCTTTGCTCTAGGGCATTTACTCACTTCATAAGCAAAAATGTCAAGCGACATCCTGGGCTGCGACGCACAGGGAAAAACCAAGCCATTGATTTTATGTGTTTAATTTTTGCTCAATGAGTGAGCAAATATTCGCCGGTAATCTCATCGGTGATGAGGCCGTTCAGCAGACCGCCCCTCAGCGCCGCCAGAATCGAAGCGTTCTTGCGTGCGCCCTGCGCCATGCCGATGACGGTGCAGGTCTCTCTTGAAGGGATGGGAACAGAGGCGACGCGCTCGTTGACGGCGTGCTCGAGAATGCGGCCATTGGCATCATACATCCAGCCGCAAATCTCTCCGATCGCCCCGCTCGCCATCAGCGCCTTCATCTCATCCACGCCGAGGAAACCATCGACGCAGAGCGGTGCGTTTTCGCCAAGTTCGCCGACGCCGACGAAGGTGACATTGGCGGCAGAACCCAGCGCCAGCGTGGAGCGCACCATGGACTGGTCGTGCAGCAATTCGCGCTCTTCCGCAGAAGAACATAGAACCGGCAGCGGCATTGGGAAATGCCGCGCCTTGATGGCATCGGCCATGCTGAAGATGACGTTATAATATGCGGCCGAGCCATCCGGCCCGATATTACCCGTCAGCGACACGATACGGTGCTGCGGGCATTCCATCGGCGGCAGTTGGTCGACAGCGGCCTTCAAGGTACGGCCGGTGCCGATGGCGAGCACGATGGGATCGGCATTTTTCAGCCAGCGCTCGATTTCCGCCGCCCCGGCCTCGGCAATGCCGACAGTGGAGGAGACCCCGGCCGGATCGCTTGGCACCACCTCAATATATTTGAGGTCGAATTTCTCCTTCAGCCGTTCGGCTTTTTCGAGACAGGCGGCGATGGGGTGATCGAGCCGGACCTTGATCAACCGCTCGGCGACCGCAAGCGACACCAGCCGCTGCGCCGATTGCCGGGAAATGCCCATGGCAGCGGCGATCTCATCCTGCGTGCGGCCGGCGACATAATAAAGCCAGCCGGCGCGGGCCGCATCGTCCAGCCGTCCATGTGCGTCGTTTCGTCTGGCCATGCCGCCGCCCTTTGAGAATTATTCTTGCGCATTTGCTGGCATTTTTTTGCATCGGCTGTCAAACGTGAGATGAGGAAGAGAGCGTGCAGTTAGCCGGTACGGCGCGTTTCCTCTCCCCCGGCGGGGCGCGTTGCAATACCCAGCGGCGGCATCGAGGTCGCCGTTGCGGCCTCTGGGCGGATGCGCCGCCGTCGTCTCAATGGTCGTCGCATCCAGCACCGCGCCGCGCCGCAGGATCGGGCCGGCAGCGTCAAGCTGCCGGTCGAGTTCACCAAACAGCTTCTCCAGAAGACCTTCGACGATCGGCAGGCTGCGGAAACGGCAAGGCCTGGAATGCTCGGGAACGACCTCTTGCAGTGCAAGTCCGATGAAATGCCTGAACGACAGCCGGTCGCCCAACGCCTCCTCAAGTTCCATCTCGGAAAACCCATAAAGCGACCGCAAAGCGGCGCCTTGAACTTCACCAGCGGCTCATAGGCCCGACGCCCGACGCTTTTCTCATCACGAAGACGCGACAGAAGCTTCTCGAACTGCCGCGGCGAAGGCGAAAGCTGCAATCGCTCGCTTCCAAGGGCGATACGGTCCGTATGCTGCGCCGGATTTACAGTCCCACTCCCTCTGGGGAGGCGAACGAAGAACAGGGTTCTACAATTCCGAACTATTAGGATATTTTTTCCCTCTAAAAGATTTATTGGAACCGGATTTTATTCATACTATTTTTCACGCAATGCCAATTCTCGCTCTCGACGGGCGCCTCCTGTAGTTTCCCACGACAATCAAAAGGAAATGCCCATGGCCCTCTCTTTCTCCAGATTTACCGCAAAATTGATCGCCGGAGCCGCCATCATCGCTTCGATGGCCACAGCAGCCCATGCGGATGCGACGCTCGACCGGATCAAGGGTCGCGGCAAGCTCACCGTCGGCGTCATCCTCTCCGGCGCGCCCTTCGGCTTCATCGACCCGAAGACACAGGAGCAGAAGGGTCTCAACATCGACGTCGCCAAGGCTCTGGCCGCCGGCCTCGGTGTCGAACTGGTCACCGAAACCGTGACCCCGCCCAACCGCGTTCAGTTCCTGCAGCAGGGCAAGGTCGATATTCTGATCGCCAACATGCAATACACGGAAGAACGCGCCAAAACGCTGGGCTACGTGCCTACCCCCTATGATCGCCAGGGCGGCGCCGCCATCGGCCGCAAGGACAGTGGCATCAAGGACTGGCCGGACCTGAAGGGTAAAATCGCCTGCGTTTCACAAGGCTCGAACTACACCCAGCCGCTGATCGAACAATATGGCGCGCAGGTAAAGGCGCTGCCGAGCCAGCCGGAATCGCTGCTGGCGCTCAAGGGCGGCAATTGCGATGTCTCCGTTCACGTCAACGGCACGCTGAGCCTGATGCTTCAGGACCGCGCCGATGAGTGGAAGGATTACGGCATCCTGATCCCCACCGACCTCATCCCTTCCGATTCCGTGATCTGGCTGCGCAAGGGTGAGGCTGACACACAGGCCGCTCTCGACAAGATCGTCAAGGACCTGCACGCTTCCGGCAAGATGCTCGAATTCGCCAAGGCCAACCGTCTGCCGAGCATCGGTTACATGGAAGAGCAGCAGAAGAAGCTTTCGGCCGCGCCATAAACGGCCAGACGGTCTTGGCTGTCCCGTCGCCTCCAGATGGCGGATGGCGTTTACGCCAACCCTCAAGAACGGCCGGTTTCGCCTGTCGTTCTTTTTCGCTCTACAAAACGGCAGGCCATTCCGGCGCCGCTCGCGAGGCGGCGCCCGCAATAAAAGCATGGATTTCCGATGCAGGATTCACTTACAGCGCGCTTTATAGAACTGGCTGCGCATTTCGGCCTCAACTATGATTTTCTGAACAGCGGGTATGAGGTTCAGATCTGGCTTGACGGCATGAAGATGACGCTCATCCTCGTCTCTGTCACCTTGCCGCTCAGCCTCGTCTTCGGCTTCATTTTCGCGGCCATCCTGACATCGGGCAAGAGCTGGCTTTCCGGTCCCGTGCGCGCCTATGTGGAGCTGACACGCAACACGCCGACGCTGGTGCAGCTGATGTGCGGGTTCCTCGTGCTTAACATGCTGATTTCCAATGCGCTGGGCGGCGCGCAGAACAATCCGCTAACACCCTTTTTCTGGGTGGTCGCCATCACCGGCCTGCATATTGCCGCTTTCCATGCGGAAGCGTTGCGCGGTGGTATCGAGGCGGTGCCGGCCACCACCATCGAGGCGGCGCGCGCGATCGGTTTCAGTTCATTCGAGATTTTACGCTATGTGGAGTTTCCGCTGGCAATCCGCACGGCGCTGCCCTCCATCATCAACAACCTCGTCAATCTGGTAAAGCTCACCACGGTCGGCTCGGCCATTGCGGTGGGTGAAATCACCTATGCCTCAATCCTGATCTGGACCCAGCGCGACAATGTGGTCGAGCTGATGCTCGTCATCCTCATCTTTTTCAGCGTCATCAATTTCATCGTCGCAAGGGCCGGTCTCTGGCTGGAGCGGCGTCTTGCTGTTCCGGGGTTTGGTCAATGAGTGCGGTGGTTTCTCCAACACAGGCGGTAAGGAAGCCGCCCTTCGGTACCATTCTGCTGCTCGGCGTGGTGATATCGGTCATCCTGTGGCTGATCCTCGATCCCTCGCTCGGCCAGGTGCTGCTGCAATGGCTGCCCTATCTTGCCAAGGGTTTCGCCATGAACGTGCTGATCAGCGTTCTGGCAATCGCCATCGGCACCTTCATCGGCGTCCTACTCGGCATCATGGAGCTTGCGCCCTATCGTCTCGTGCGCGCGCCGGCGCTTACCTATGTGCAAATCTTCCGCAACGCGCCGCATCTGGTGCTGATCTTTGCCGCGACCTACATCTTCCCCTTCGAGATTGTCGCCTTCGGCAACTACATTCCCTTCCCGGACTGGATCAAGGCCGTCGTCGGTCTCGCCATTCCGGCCAGCGCCCATATCGCCGAAATCACCCGCGGCGCCATCCAGTCCATTCCGACGGCGCAATGGGAAGCGGCGCAGGGCCTCGGTTTTTCGCGCAACCAGACGCTGCGCTGGATCATCCTGCCGCAATGCGTGAAACGTTCGCTGCCGCCATGGATGAACCTCTACGCGTCGATCACTATGGGTACGGCGCTCGCCTCGCTGGTCGGCGTGCATGAACTTCTGCACGCCGCGACGGACGCCAGCACCGCCGTGCAGCGCAACGATTTCACCGTCGTGGTCTATCTCACCGTTCTGATGGCGTTCTTCCTGTTCTGCTATCCCGTCTCCCGTTTCACGCAGCGCCTGGAACGGCGCTTCGCCTCCCGCTGATTGGAACAAGCCATGTCCGCACCCGCACCACAAACCGCCGAAAAAGCTCTGGTTGAACTGGAAGGCATACACCTGGCCTTCGGCGACAATCAGGTCCTGAAGGGCATCGATCTTACGGTCAACAAAGGCGACGCCGTCTCTATCATCGGCCCTTCCGGCTCCGGCAAATCCACCATCCTGCGCTGCATCAACGGCCTGCTCATTCCGCAATCGGGCAAGATCACCGTCGGCGGCACCCGCGTGGACCAGTTGAAGACCGAGGCTGAGCGCATTGCACTGCGCAAGCGCATTGGTATCGTTTTCCAGCAGTTCAATCTCTTTCCGCATCTGACGGTGATGGAAAATATCACCATTGCACCAATCAAGATTCTCGGCACGCCGAAGGCGGAAGCCGAGCGACATGCCCGCGAACTGCTGGAAAAAGTGCACCTTTCCCAGAAGGTCGATGCCTATCCCGGCCAGCTTTCCGGTGGCCAGCAACAGCGCGTGGCGATTGCCCGCGCACTCGCCATGCGGCCGGAACTGGTGTTGTTCGATGAGGTCACTTCCGCGCTCGACCCGGAAACCGTGGGCGAAGTGCTCGCCGTCATCCGCGATCTCGTCAATGACGGTATGACCAGCATTCTCGTCACGCACGAAATGCGTTTTGCCGAAGAAATCAGCGATAATATCGTCTTCACCGAAAACGGTCTGATCGTCGATCAGGGCACGCCGGAGCATATCTTCTACAAGTCGACCAATCCGCGCATCAACGCCTTCGTCAAGGGTCTTGGCGGACAGGTGGCGCGGGTGAATGACGGTGAAGGGATCTGACGCCATGGTCGCCGAGGAAAAACTCACCCTTCGTCTGGCCGAAGCGATTGCCGCATCTGACCCCCTGCATGACGAAGAGGCTGTTACCATCGCCCGCACGGCGCTGATCGATTTTTTCGCCTGCGTGCTGGGCGGCGCTGCCGACAGAAGCACGAAAATCCTGATCGGTACCTTCGCGTCCGGCATACAGGGCGCAGCCGGAATCATCGGCCACGATCTTCGCACGGACGCCTTTACGGCCTCCCTTATCAACGGCCATGCCGGCCATGTGCTCGACTATGATGATGTCCATGGCAGCGTGCGCGGCCACCCCACTGTCGCCATCATCCCGGCTTTGCTGGCTATTGCGGTCGAAGAGGGATCAACGGCGGATGCCTTCATCGCCGCCTATATCGTCGGGCTTGAAACCATGGCGCGGATCGGCCTCTCGCTCGGCACCAGGCATTACGAAAACGGCTTCCACGCCACCGCCACGCTCGGCCCCATCGGCGCTGCGGCGGCGATTGCCCATCTCCTGAAATTCGATACGAAGACCACGGCCACAGCACTCGGTCTCGCCGCCACGCAATCGGCCGGGCTTCGTTTGCAATTCGGGTTCGACGCTAAGCCGCTGCATGCAGGGCTTGCCGCCCGCGCTGGCCTCACTGCTGCGCGGTTGGCGCGATCGGGCTTTCAGGGCGCGCCAGATTTTCTGGAAAACCCCATCGGTTTTTATTCCGCCTACGCCTTCGGCGCCGAGCAGCCGAAACGTGTTCTCTCCGGCTGGGGCGCACCCTGGCAGATCGTCTCGCCCGGCCTCACCCTCAAGGCTTTTCCGTGCTGCACCGCCAGCCATCCCGTTGCTGTCGGCGCGCTGGCGTTGCGCAACAACCACGATCTGACGCCAGATGAGATCGAAACGGTCACCATCACCTTCCCGCCGGGCGGCGATGCCGCCCTCGTTGGCTCGGCCACGCCCGCGACGGGCATCGATGCACGCTTCAGCGCCGAATATGTCTTTGCCGCCGCGCTGACGGATGGAGCGCTCGCCATCGGCCATTTCGACGAGCGCGCGACGCGCGCCGATCTGCTTGCCCTTTCCGCCAGGATCGCGCGCCGGCATGACGAGACAGCCCGCCGCCTCTCGCCCGATCCGACCACCCGGTTCGTGATCATCGACGTGACGAAGAAGGACGGCACGGTGCTGTCACGCCGTGTCGACGGCCTCCCCGGCATCGATGACCCGACCGAAAAATTTGCCGACGCGACCGGCGGCAATGAAAAATTCGCCGGCATCCCGGCACTGGTGCGGAGCATGAAGACCGCAGCCGACCTCCGGAAGCTCGTGGCGCTTCTGACAACTGACATATAACTCGACCGACATGAAGGCATGATCCCCATGACCAATACGACCCGCGACAGACAGATGCATCTCGGCCTTTTCCTGCAAGGCGCCGGGCACCACGTTTCCGGCTGGCGTCACCCCGATGCGGAGGCCGGTAGCGAGAACTTGGATCTGCTCACCCGCGTCACAAAAATGGCGGAAGCCGCAAAATTCGACATGGTATTCCTCGCCGACGGCCTCACCAGCGGCGTCGACGCCCACCCTTCCATGATCGCGCGCTTCGAGCCGCTGACGTTGCTGGCGGCGCTTGCCATGGTGACTGACAAGATCGGTCTGGCCGCCACCGCCTCCACCACCTATGGCGAGCCGTACCACACCGCCCGCGCCTTCGCTTCCATCGATCATCTCAGCCATGGCCGCGCGGCGTGGAACATCGTCACCACCTCTTACGCTCGCACGGCGGCGAATTTTTCCAAGGACCATCCCGAGCATGACGAGCGTTATGCGGTGGCGGAAGAATATGTGAATGTGGTACGCGGCCTTTGGGACAGCTGGGATGACGACGCCTTCATCAAGGACAAGCAGGCGGGCCGCTACGTCGATCCCGAGAAAGTCCATGTCCTCAACCACGAAGGCAAATATTTCACGGTCAAGGGGCCGCTCAATATTCCGCGCTCGCCGCAGGGCCACCCGGTTCTCATCCAGGCCGGCTCTTCCGGTCCCGGGCAGGATCTCGCGGCCCGCACCGCCGATATCGTCTTCACCGCCCAGCAGGCGATTTCCGAGGCACAGGCCTTCTATACCAGCCTCAAGGCTCGCGTAGCGAAATTCGGCCGCGATCCGGCCAGCGTCGCCGTGATGCCCGGTTTCATGCCGATTATCGGCAGGAGCTTTGAAGAGGCTGGCGAAAAGCTGAAGGAACTGAACCGTTGGACCGATATCAAGAGCGCCATGCCGCTGCTTGAGGAACGCATCGGCCACAGCCTCACGGATTACGATCTCGACGGCCCGCTGCCGGACCTGCCGATTTCCGACCAACTGCGCAGCCGCGCCGAACTTCTGACCGAACTGGCGCGCCGCGAAAAGCTGACGATCCGGGAGCTGGCGCTGCGCGTCGCCGCCGGTCGCGGCCACCATATCGTCATGGGCACGGCCAAGGATGTCGCCGACCGCATGCAGGAATGGTTCGAAAACGGTGCGGCCGATGGCTTTAACGTCATGCCGCCCTTCTTCCCCGGCGGGTTGGAGGAATTCAACCGCGAGGTCGTTCCACTCCTGCAGGAGCGCGGCCTGTTCCGCAAGGACTACGAAGGCTCGACGCTGCGCGACCATCTCGGTATCGCAAGGCCGGCGCTGCGGTAAAAAAGCCATGCGGATGCCCGTTCAAAGGCATCCGCATCCACCGGATCTCATTCTCAAGCTGAAGCGGGCCTGAGCCTGCTCCTTTACGCGGCCGCCCGTGCCGATAGCTTGTCGCGCCGGATGGTATTGGCGGTATCCGAGCGGGTGGACGATCCGTCTTCGCGTTGGACTGTGCGGCGGTTCAACTTGAAGAGGCTGACGAGCTGTGCCAGCGCATCCGCTCCCTGCGCCAACGTGGTGCTGATCACCGTGGTGCGGGCGCTCATCGCCGCGTTTTCCTGCGTCATCCGGTCCAGCCGGTTGACTGCCTTGTTGATCTCGCTGATGCCGGCAGCCTGCTCGTCAGCCGCCTTGGCGATCATGTCGACATTGCCGTCAATGTGCCTGACCAGCGCGTCGATCTGCTTCAGCGCTTCGCCGGTTTCGCCCACCAGCCTGACGCCTTCCAGAACCTCGGTCCCGGAATTGTTGATCAACGCCTTGATTTCCTTGGCGGCATTGGCGGAACGCTGCGCCAGCTCGCGCACTTCCTGCGCCACGACGGCAAAACCTTTACCTGCATCGCCCGCCCGCGCGGCCTCCACACCGGCATTCAACGCCAGCAGGTTCGTCTGAAAGGCGATTTCGTCGATCACACCGATGATCTGACTGATCTCCCGCGAGGCCGTCTCGATACGCTGCATGGCGTCGACTGTCCGCTCCACGACCTCGGTGGAGGCCACGGTGGATGTCCGCGCGCTCTGAACCAGCTTGCGCGTCTCTTTCATGTTTTCAGTCGACGAACGCACCGTCGCGGTGATTTCTTCGAGTGCTGCCGAGGTCTCCTCAAGCGCCACCGCCTGCTCACGCGAACGTTCGGCGAGATTGACGGAGGCTTCGCTGACCTCCTGGCTGCTGCGGGTCAGGTCTCCGGTCTGGCCAAGAACGTTTTCCAGCGTCTTCTGGAATTCAGCGATCGATTTATTGAAATCGCGGCGCAGTCGTTCGAACTCGCCGACGAAGGGTTTGTCCAGCGTAATGCGGATATTGCATTGAGAAAGCCGCTCTAGCGCAGCACCAAGTTCCTCGACCGCATGCATCCGGTCCGTCACATCGAAAGCGAATTTCACGACCTTAAAGACACGACCCCGATCATCGATGATCGGATTATAGGAGGCCTGAATAAAAACGCGTTTGCCATCCTTGCCAAGGCGCATGAATTGCCCCGTCGAGAAATGTCCCTTTCCGAGTTCTTTCCAGAAATCCCGATAGTCCTGGGACTGGGCATAGGTCGGCTCGCAGAACATCGAATGATGTTTGCCGATGATGTCTTCCGCGGTGTAACCGAGCGTCGCGAGGAAATTTTCGTTGGCGCTGAGGATTTTTCCATCGGGCGTAAATTCGATCATGGCCTGCGCGCGGGAGAGCGCCGCCAGTTTCCCGTTATCCTCAGCGCTCCTGCGCTTGATCGAGGTGATGTCGGTTGCGATCTTGACCACCTTGTAGGGTTTACCGAAACGGAACACCGGGTTGTAGGAAGCCTCGATCCAGATTTCGTCGCCATTCTTGGCGCGACGACGATACTGGCCCTGATCGTATTCGCCACGCGACAGCTTCGCCCAGAAGCTTTTGTATTCAGGCGATGCCGAATCTTCGGGAGACAGGAACATGCTGTGGGCACGCCCAACGATTTCAGACTGCTGATAGCCGACGGTCTTGCAGAAATTATCGTTCGCTCTCAAAATCTTGCCGGTCAGATCGAACTCGATGATGGCCTGCGAGCGGCCAAGCGCATCAAGCACTGCAGAAGCGTCCGGACCAAGTTTAGAAAAGTAAGACATCTTTTTGAACCCTCAAACAGCAACCCATATGCAGACCTCTTTCACCCTCGAAATATAAGATGAAAAGCGGTTGGCCCGACTGTACGCGAAACTAGCCGGATACCGTTAAATAGCGATTAATAATGAACTATAACTATCGGTCTTGAACCTCATTAAACTGCCAATATGCTTCACCGCGAATATATTCCCCTTGTCTGTTTCGGACCGCTTATTTGCCACAGTGCTGATATTTCTGCGCCAGCAACACGATACGGCCTTTCATCGCAGCGGCATTCATTGTTATGCGGGGTTGAAAGATTTGTGTTGCAGGAGCGCCGATGACCAAAACCCTGAAATGCGATGTGCTGGTGATCGGCACCGGCATTATCGGTTCCATGGCGGCCCTTTATCTGCAGAATGCCGGACGCGAAGTGGTGCTTCTTGAGCGCGGCGAGGTTGCCCGGGGCGCGAGTTCCGGCAATGCCGGCATTCTGGCCTTCCCCGAAATCATCCCCATTCCCGCTCCCGGAATCATGAAAAAAGCGCCGCGCTGGCTGTTCGATCCGCTCGGCCCACTTAGCGTGCCGCCGGCCTATGCGGCGAAGATCGCACCCTGGCTGTGGCGCTTCTGGCGGGCGAGCGCCGAGCGCAGCTTTCGCCATGGGCTGAAGTCACTTACCGACCTCAACCGGCTCGCTGCCATGGAAATGGCCCATGTCGCGGCGATGCCTGAACTCTCGCACCTCGTTTCGAAAACCGGAACGCTCGATCTTTACGACAGCGAGGCAAGTCTCAATGCCGCCCGCAGGGACTGGGACGAAAAGGAAAGCGCCGGTTTCACCTTCCAGCGCGTCGGCCGCCCCGAAATCGAGGAACTTCAACCGGGTCTCGCGCCCCAGTTCCGCCATGCCATGTTTTCGCCGGACGGTCTGCAGGTCTCCGACCCTTACGACTTCAACCGCGCCATTTTCGATCTGGTAATCGCCCGCGGCGCCAGCCTGCGCAAGGGCGAGGCCGAACGCATTGATGCTGTCGGCGAAAGTACGATCGTGACGCTGGAAAATGGTGACAAGATCGATGCCGACAGGGTGGTGATCGCCTGCGGCGCCTGGTCGAGAAAACTTGTCGCGACGCTTGGCAGCATCGTGCCGCTGGAAACGGAACGTGGTTACAACACCACCCTTTCCCCCAACGCTTTCAACCTGACGCGCCAGCTTTATTTCAACGACCATGGTTTCGTGGTCACCCCGCTATCGACAGGTATCCGCATTGGCGGCGCGGTCGAACTTGGCGGGCTGGAACTGAAACCGAATTTCCGCCGTGCCGAAGCCATGCTGAAAAAAGCAGGACGTTTCCTGCCCGGCCTCAAACTGGAAGGCGGGAAACAATGGATGGGATTCCGGCCGTCCATGCCGGACTGTCTTCCCGTCATCGGTACGGCGCGCGCCACGCCGTCCGTCATCTATGCCTTCGGACACGGCCATCTCGGGCTGACGCAATCGGCAGCCACAGCCCGTCTGGTGACGCAACTGGCCAGCGGGGAGGATACGGAAATCTCGATCGATCCTTTCCGGCCGGGGCGTTTTTCCTGAGTTCAGGAAGACGGGACTATTTCACCGGCTGCATGGAATCGTCCGGAAACGCCACCTCGGCGAAGGACGGATAGACCTTGCGAAGGATGGTGACCTGCTGCTGGTCGCTTACCCGCAGCAAATACCAGTCTGCACCGTCCATCAACGCCAGCGTATGGGATTTCGCCTCGATCGTCTGGCCGCCGGTTTCCATCACCGTCCTGGTCGGAATGAGGGCATAGGGCGTTCCATCAGGCGTTTGCGCAAGGCTGATCGCCTGCATATCCATGGTGAATTCGGTTATCTTGACCGCCGCGAGCGCCATCTGCATCTGCGCGGTCAAAGCGCCGCGCAATTGCTCCACGGTAATGCCGGCGTCGCGGGCGATGAATTCAAAGATTTTCGGCGGTACAGTCTTGCCGACGACATCAAAATCCTGCGCGCTCAAAGCCGTCTGGAAGCGCTCGATCTGTGTGCGAAGACCCTCCTGCTCTGCAGGTGAGAGATCGCGTGACAAAGCAGGATGCGCAATCGCCGCCAGCAGAAACAGACAATAGAGCAGACGCTTCATGACCTGGCCTTTCCGGTTATCCGGCATCCGCCCGGCCCCCGGAAAGGGAACCGCTCATGAACAGGATTTTTCAGCGCAGCAGAAAGAAACCCGCAGCCGACAGCACCACGAAGACGACCAGGCCGCCAAGGAAGCCGGCAGTGGTGAAGAAACCGGCGACCATGGCCAGCATCAGCACGCACAGCATCATCGTGCCGTACTTCGTCAAGGCCAGAAAACCGTTATAGGTCTTTTCGTGCTCGGCGTAGTTCATTTCGGCGCCGACTTCGACAGGACCTGTGTGGTGTTCGCTCATTCCGCTTCCCCTTATGCTCCATCCGCCATGCCCGCCATACGGGAAATCTGCCCGTGGACGATCTCGGGCCCATGCCGGATTCTCCATCGCCAGAGGTAACATGAAGTCGTGGCAAAGTGCAATGCATCGTCACCCGCCCATTCTCTTCCGGCAAGGCTGGAAAAGTAAAATTAATGCGCTGCAAAAAAGGAGCATGATATAGCGCGCAACACAAAATAAGTGCACGATGAATAGTCACAGGCGCCGCCCGTGCGGGATTCCCGGAGGAAGGGCGACCGTTCGGAGTTGCTTTTTGAAATGCTGTTGAATAAGCACCTGCAAACAAGAAAAAAATCGGACTTGCCAGGCAACAGGGCAAATAAAACGCCGATAAAAAAGCTGCGGACCGGACCCTGGCTCTGGTCCTGAGGAGGGGAAAGTGAAGTTCTTATTGGGAATAAGCCGGGCCGTTGACACGGTCACCACGGTTATCGGTCAATCTGTGTCCTGGTTATTGCTAGCGGCGGTGCTGATCAGCGCCACAAACGCCGTGGTGCGCAAGATGTTCGACATATCGTCGAATGCATGGCTCGAAGTGCAATGGTATCTCTATGGCGCTGTTTTCATGCTGGCGGCGGCTTACGCGCTCCTGAAGAACGAGCATGTCAGGATCGACATATTGTCGTCCACATGGTCGAAGCGCACACGTGACATCGTTGACTTCGTCCTTCACATTGTTTTCCTGGTCCCCTTCGCTGGCCTGATGTCCTATCTCGCCTGGCCGTGGTTCTGGAATTCCTTCAACTCCGGAGAAATGTCCTCCAATGCCGGCGGCCTGATCATCTGGCCTGCCAAGCTCGTCGTCCTTCTGGGCTTCTCCCTGCTTCTGGTTCAGGCATTTTCGGAGATCATCAAGCGCTATGCGGTGATTGCCGGATATATTGCCGATCCGCGTGAAACGGTGCTTTCGGAAACCGACACGGAAACCAACGGAACGGCAGGGAGCTGACATGATAGATCTGATTGCGCATAACCTGCCGCTGGTGATGTTCAGCAGCGTGATGCTGCTGCTGCTGCTGGGTTACCCTGTCGCCTTCACGCTTGCCGCCGGCGGCCTCATTTATTTCGTGCTTGGCGTGGAGCTTTCATGGATTTCCCCTGAAATCCGCCTCTTCTGGCCGCTGCTGCAATCCCATCCCGAACGAATCTACGGCATCATGTATAATGATACGTTGCTGTCGATCCCGTTTTTTACGTTCATGGGCATCATTCTTGAGCGATCCCGCATGGCGGAAGATCTTCTCGATACGATAGGACAATTATTCGGCCCGATCCGCGGCGGCCTCGCCTATGCGGTCATTCTCGTCGGCGCGCTGCTGGGAGCCACCACTGGCGTTGTGGCGGCTTCCGTGATGGCCATGGGGCTCATCTCGCTGCCGATCATGATGCGATACGGTTATAATCGCCCCCTCGTCGCGGGTACGATCGCCGCCTCGGGCACTCTTGCGCAGATTGTCCCCCCGTCCCTCGTCCTGATCGTCATGGCGGACCAGCTCGGCCGTTCCGTCGGCGACATGTATGTCGGCGCTCTTTATCCCGCTCTTTTGATCATCGCGAGCTATTGCGCCTATATTTTCGCAGTCTCCATTTTCAAACCGTCGCTCGTCCCTGCCCTTCCGAAAGAAGCGCGCACGCTCGGCAACGGCGTGACCTCGCTTTTCGTGATGATCGCCGTTTCGGTGGCGCTCTATTTCATAGGAATGCACCTCCTTTTCACGGGCATGGCCAGTCCGGAGTGGCGACTGGTCGCTGCACTCGCCTTCGCCGTCTTCACGGTTTATCTGGTTGCGCTTTTTAACAGCATCGCAAGCAGGAAGGTCATTTCCCGCCTCGCCGAACAGGTCATTATCGTTCTGGTGCCGCCGCTGGCGCTCATCTTCCTTGTGCTCGGCACCATCTTCCTCGGCATCGCGACGCCAACAGAAGGCGGCGCAATGGGCGCGACCGGGGCGCTGATCCTCGCACTTGCCAAGGGCAGGCTTTCGCTTGCGACGATCAAGAATGCGCTGGATGCGACGACGAAGCTTTCTGCCTTCGTCATGATGATCCTCATCGGCGCACGCGTCTTCGGCCTTACGTTCTATGGTATCAACGGCAATGTCTGGATCGAGGAACTGTTGCTTGCCCTGCCCGGCGGCGAATACGGCTTTCTGGTCGTGGTCACGATCATTATTTTCATTCTCGGCTGTTTTCTCGACTTCTTCGAAATCGCCTTCATCATGGTCCCGTTGCTGGCACCGGTCGCGGACAAGCTCGGGATCGATCTCGTCTGGTTCGGCATCATTCTCGGCATCAATCTGCAAACCTCGTTCCTGACACCGCCCTTCGGTTTCTCGCTGTTCTTCCTGCGCTCCATCGCCCCGAACGCCGCATGGGTGGATAAGGTGACAGGCAAAAAAATGCCTGGTGTAAAAACGACGGAGATCTACAGGGGCGTCTTGCCCTATATCGTCATCCAGTTCGTGATGATCCTTGTCGTCATCGCATTCCCCGGCCTGGTGCTGACCTACAAGAGCGGCCATACCAGCGTCGATCCCAATAGCGTCAAGATCGAGATACCCGGTGGCCCGGGAGGCAGCGGCCTGTCCCTGCCACCGCTTGGCGGCGGCGGCGCATCTCCGCAGCAGCCATCCATGGGCTTGCCACCGCTCAATCTCGGCGGCCCCGCGGCGGCGCCGTCGGGTCAGGAAAGCGGTGCGCCGACCTCACCGCCCTCCCTTGGCCTGCCGCCCCTAAACCTGGGTGGACCGCAACCCCAGCAGCCTGCGCAGAATAGCCAGCCCGATCTCAGCCAACCGCCGAAGATCGGACCGTAACGGCGCGGCGCGGCATCAATAGGGACGTCGTCCGAAGCCGCGCCCCCTTGAAAACCCCACCTTGGAACCATTGCAACAAAGACACAAAAAGCCCCGGAGACCGAAATCTCCGGGGCTTTTTGCCCGGTCCGCCTTTTACCGAAAGATCACAGCTTTCCGTTGCGCTGCTGAATCATCATGAACGTGTCAAATGTATATTCCGCAAGCTGCATCCAGAGATAACCCTCGCGCTTGAAGGCCACCTGATCCTCATAAATCTTCTTGAAATCAGGGTTGGTAGCCGAGATGCCAGCATAAACTTCCAGCGCCGCCTTGTAGCAGGCCTCAAGAATTTCCTGGCTGAACGGCCGCAGCACAGCTCCCTCGGCCACCAGCTGTCGCACGGCGGTCGGGTTCTTGGCGTCGTATTTCGCCATCATGCTGGTGTTGGCGAAAGCGCAGGCATCCTGCAACGCAGCCTGATAATTCTTCGGCAGGTTGTTCCATTTTTCCAGATTGACGAAGGAATGGATGACCGGACCGCCTTCCCAGAAGGCCGGGTAATAATAATATTTGGCCACCTTGTAGAAACCGAGCTTGTGGTCGTCATAAGGTCCGACCCATTCCGCCGCGTCGATGGTGCCTTTTTCCAGTGCTGGATAAATGTCGCCGCCGGCGATCTGCTGCGGCACCACGCCCAGCTTTTCCACCACCTTGCCGGCGAGACCGGCAATGCGCATCTTCACGCCCTTGAAATCGTCGACGGTGTTGATTTCCTTGCGGAACCAGCCGCCCATCTGGGCGCCGGTATTGCCCGCAATCATGCCATAGAGATTGTGCTTGGCGTAAAACTCGTTGAGCAGCTTGTTGCCGTTGCCTTCATAGAACCATGAATTGGTCAGGCGGGCATTGAGGCCGAAAGGTATCGCCGTGCCGATGGCGAAGGTCGGATCCTTGCCGACGTAATAATATGAGCAGGTGTGGCACATTTCCACCGTGCCGGAAGACACCGCATCGGCCGCCTGCAGGCCGGGCACGATTTCGCCGGCGGCGAAGGTTTGAATGGTGAAATTACCGTCGGTTGCGGCTGCAACATGCTTGGCAATATCTTCCGCACCACCATAGATCGTGTCCAGCGATTTCGGAAACGACGACGTCAGGCGCCAGGTGATCTTGGTATTCTGCTGTGCAATGGCGGGCGCAGCCAGAGCTGCCGTTGCAGCTCCCGCAAGCGCGCCCTTTTTGATAAAGGAACGGCGATCCATCTATATCCTCCCAGATATGAACGCTGCCCGCAGCTTTGAATTCCCCTCGGTGCTGTTCAGGCATCGCAGCAAAGTAAGCACGGTTACGACCCGGCTGACAAGCACCCGCACCAAGAATTAATCGCAGAAATACCGGCCTTTCCGGAATTCTTCGGGAACTTTTCTTCGCATTTTATTTTCAACTGAAATATCCCGGCATCGCCTTATACTTTAGGCGCATAAAGACCCTCCGGAACGCAAAACGTATGCTTGACTTGACCCGCCGGCAGTCGCACAAATTTCGAAGATTCGTCCCGGAGCCACCATGCCAAAACCCATTATCGCCGTTCCCGCAGACATCCGGCATTTCACCGGAGCCGACTGGCACGCCGCGCAGAACCAGTATGTTTCCGCTGCACTGAAAGTCGCTGGCGTCATGTCCTTCATCGTCCCGGCCTTCGAGGACGGGAACGAGGTCGACGCCATTCTCGACAGGGTGGACGGCCTGCTCGTGTCCGGCTCCGCCACCAATGTCCACCCTTCCCTTTACGGAAAAGAAGCGCAGGAGAGCGACGGCCCCTTCGATCAGGCCCGCGACGCAACCAGCCTGCCGCTCATCCGCCGCGCCATCGAACGCGGCATCCCGATGCTGGCCATCTGCCGCGGCATTCAGGAGCTGAACGTCGCGCTTGGCGGTACGCTCGCTTCCGAAATTCAGGAACAGCCCGGCATATGGGATCACCGCAAGCCGGAACATGACGACCGCGACGTGGCCTTCGCCATCCGCCAGCCGGTGCATGTGCGCGAAGGCTCCTGCATTGCGCAGCATCTTGGCATGTCGGGCGAAATCCAGATCAATTCGCTGCACCGGCAGGCAATCGCCGAGACCGCGCCACGCCTGCAGGTGGAGGCGACAGCCGCGGACGGCACCATCGAGGCCGTCTCCGTCATCGACGCCAACGGATTTGCCGTCGGCGTGCAATGGCATCCGGAATATTGGGCTGAGACGGATGCGCCATCCCGGGCGCTGTTCGAGGCCTTCGGCAAGGCGGTCCACGACTATCGCAACAGCAAGGCATAGTCCGCCATTAATCCCCCCGGCTCATAAGAACATAAAAAAGGGCAAGCCCGAAGGCCTGCCCCAAGTCTGGGAGGAGGATTTAGCGCTTTGCGCGTTTCTTCTGTCGGTAGACGTCGGCAACGACCGCAGCCACGATGATCAGGCCCTTGACGATTTCCTGGTAATAGGCGTCCACCCGAAGGAAGGTGAAGCCTGACGTCATGACGCCGAGGATGATGGTGCCGATCACCGTTCCGGTGATCCGGCCGGCGCCGCCGGCGAGCGATGTGCCACCGATGACGGCTGCGGCAATGGCGTCGAGTTCATACATCACGCCCATGCCGGCCTGCGCCGTCTGTGCGCGGGCGGCGGTGACAACACCGGCAAGACCGGCGAGCATGCCAGCAATGGCATAGACCTTGATCAGATGCGCTTCGATATTGATACCAGACACGCGGGCCGCCTGCTGATTGGCGCCGATAGCGTAAGTGAATTTGCCGTAACGGGTGTAACGTAGCGCCACGTGGAAGATGAGGGCGACAACGAGGAACACCACGACCGGCCAGATGCCCGTGCCGATGAAATTGAAACCATCAGTCAGACCGGAGATCGGTTGGCCCTTCGTATACCACTTGGAAAGACCACGCGCCGTCACCATCATGCCAAGCGTTGCGATGAAAGGCGGGATTTTGGTGCGGGCGATGAGCTGTCCGTTGATGAAACCCGCCAGTGTACCGGCCAATATGCCGACCGCGAGCGGTATGAAGAAAGGCAGATCGGTCAAGCCCGGATAAAGCGCCCGCGGCCATGTTGAGGATTGCGCCACGCTGGCGGAGAGCATCGCCGTCAGGCCGACGACGGAACCGGAAGAGAGATCGATACCGCCGGTGATGATGACCTGGGTCACGCCAACCGCGATGATGCCGATCACCGAGACCTGCAGGATCATGATCGTCAGGCGTTGCTGATTCATGAGGAAGCTCTGGCCGATGAAAATCCAGCCAAGAATTTCATAGACCAGCGCGATGCCGATCAGCACGAAAAAGATATTGGCTTCGGGCGGGATGCGCCGGTGCGGCTTGCGTCCGGATTTTGCGTCCAACTCTGTGTTGGCGGCGGCGTTCGTATTCATAGTTATTCCTCCTCGAGAAATCCCGGCGCGCCTCACCGCGATGCGAGATCCATCACTTTAACCTGCGTGGCTTCACTTCTATCAAGAAAGCCCGTCACCCGGCCTTCATGCATGACCATGACGCGGTCGCTCATACCCAGAACCTCCGGCATTTCGGATGAAATCATGATCACGGCGACGCCCTGGCGCGCCATCTCGCAAACCAGCTTGTGGATTTCGGCCTTCGCCCCGACATCGATGCCGCGCGTCGGCTCATCCAGAATGAGAATGCGCGGTTTGGTCAGCATCCATCGGCCGATCAACACCTTTTGCTGGTTGCCGCCAGACAGGTTTTCGATACGCTCGTAAAGATGCGGCGTCTTGACCCGGAGCTTGCGGCACATGTCCTCGCAGGCTTCCGAAAGCGCGTTTTCCTGCACGAAACCATTGGCGACATATTTGTCCTGCAGGACGGCGATCTGCATGTTCTCCAGAATGTTCAGGATCAGCAGGCATCCCGTATCCTTGCGATCCTCCGTCAGGAACGCCATGCGGTGACTGATAGCCTTCGTCGGGCTGTCGATCGAAACCGGCTTGCCGTCGATTGCAATCGTGCCCTTGGACGCGGGCGTTACACCGAACACCGTTTCCGCAACATTGGAGCGGCCAGATCCGACGAGACCGGCGACGCCGAGAATTTCACCGGCGCGCACCTCGAAGGAAATGTCATGGAAAACGCCGTCGAGCGTGAGATTCTTGACCGAAAGCACAACGTCACCGATCGGAACCTCTTCCTTAGGGAACATCTGGGTGATTTCGCGACCCACCATCATGCGGATGATGTCGTCGCGCGTGACTTCGGTCGAGGCATGGGTGCCGATATATTTGCCGTCGCGGAAAACCGAAAACTCATCGGCGATCTCGAACAGTTCGTTCATCTTGTGGGTGATGTAGACGATACCGATGCCGCGTTCCCGGAGATCGCGGATGATGCGGAAGAGATGCTCGACCTCGCGCTCCGTCAGCGCCGATGTCGGCTCGTCCATGATGAGAACATCGGAATCATACGAAACAGCCTTGGCGATCTCGACCATCTGGCGACTTGCCACCGAAAGCTCGCCAACGCGGGTCTCCGGGTCGAGATCGATGCCGAGCCTTTGAAGCAGCGTTTCGGTTCGACGATACATTTCGCCGTGATCGATGAAGCCCAGCCGGTTTTTTGGCTCGCGTCGTATCCAGATGTTTTCCGCCACCGTCATATAGGCCATTAGGTTCAGTTCCTGATGGATCATGGCAATGCCGTTTTCCAGCGCATCGAGCGGAGAATCGAGACGTATGCCGGCGCCTTTCAGGCGAATTTCGCCACTGTCCGGCTGATAAATGCCAGCCAGGATTTTCATCAGCGTCGATTTTCCGGCGCCATTCTCGCCCATCAGCGCATGCACGGTGCCGCGCTTCAGCTTGAACTGCACATCATCGAGCGCCACGACGCCGGGAAATTCCTTGCGTATGCCTTCCGCCGCGAGAAGATACTCCGCATTCGGCACGGCCCCGCTGGCGCGCACGGCGGCCATTGTCGATGGACTGACGACCATCTCACCCTCCACAATAGACAAAAATGACCGGAAACAGGCTTTGCCAGACGGCACACCTTGCCTCCGGGGAGGCTTGCAGCGCCATGCCGACCACGACATGAAAGCGCTGCAACACTTTGAATTGACTGAAATTCAATCGTAATCCGCTCACGCACCGAAACTTGTCTTCGATGGCGTCGGAAACCGGCATCTGCCTCCAATATCAATCTGAACGGGCGCAGATGCCGGAAGGCGGCCGTTAGTTCTTGGCCACGTAGTCCTTGACGTTTTCAGGCGTGACGAGCTGGAACGGGATGTAGACCTTCTTCTCCACCTTGTCGCCCTTGGCGAGCTTCAACGCAGCATCGAGCGCACCCTTGCCCTGGCCTGCCGCATCCTGGAACACCGTCACATCCAGATCGCCCGCCTGCATGGCGGCAAGGGCGTCCTGCGTGGCGTCAACACCGGCAACGACATAGCTCTTCATATCCTTGCCTGCGGCCTTCAGGGCCTGGATCGCGCCAATCGCCATTTCATCGTTGTTGGCGATGACGGCGTTAAATTCGATGCCGCTGGAGAGCCAGTTGGTCACGAGGTCGGAACCCTGCGTACGCTGCCAGTTTGCGGTCTGCTCTTCAACAACCGAAATGCCCTTGCATTCGTCAGTCATCAGGACGTCTTTCGCAGACTGCGTGCGCATGCGCGCCGCCTGGTTGGAAAGCTCGCCCATCATGATGACCGCATTGCCCTTGCCACCGAGAAGGCGGCAAACTTCTTTCGCTTCAAGCGTGCCGGCAACCGTTTCGTCGGAGGCAACGAATGCCTGGCCGTCCGGCAGGCTATCGACGTTCACCGGCTGGCGGTTGACGTAAACCAGCGGAATCTTGGCGTCGGCGGCGAGCTTCGACATGGCCGCTGTCGCATCCGTATCAACCGGATTGACGATAATCGCATCGACCTTGGACGCGATGAAATTCTGGATCTGGCTCTGCTGCTTGGCGACGTCGTTCTGCGCGTCCTCGACCTGCAGCGAGACGCCATTCAGTTCCTTGGAATAATCCTGCATGCCGTTGCGCAGCACGGTCAGGAAGTTGTCGTCGAACAGCGCCATCGAGACACCGATGGTCTCCGCGTGGGCCGCTGTGCCGAGAAGCACAGACATGGCTGCGCCGATGATAAATTTCCTCATTGTTTTTCTCCTCCATGGCGTCCGGCGCCACCTCTCCCAGCCGGAGGCGGACCTTAAAGCCCGCCGCAACCTCCTCACATCAGAAAACGGAATAATGAAACCGAATTTCTGCCTGCCCGATATATTTATTCCATTTTTGGCCTGAACGTCAATGCTTTCTTCGTGACCTTGTTACAGAGCGATGCAAAAGCGAGGCAAAGCCCAGCTTCATAGGATCACAAGGCGTCCAGAACAGGCCGGTCACGGCGGTGGTGAGCAGGTGGGCGGTGAAAAAGCCGCCGACCTGCCCGTTAAGTGTGAACTTTTTCATTCGGCAACCACACGCGGATCGAAGAGGGGATCGCTGCCCGCCGATCAGAATGAGCGGAATGTTTGCACAGGTCCGTGACGGTGATTTCGTCAAGCGCGGCCAGGGGATGATCCTCCCGGACCACACAGACGCTTTTGCCGGGCGCGAGACGCTCGACATCGATGCCCGGACCGATCTCGCCTTCCATCCGCAGGAAACCGAGATCGATCACCCGTTCGCCGACGAACTTGTTGATGGCGGTCGTCGTTTCAAAAAAGTCTCTATCCGAACGCCGGAAAAAACCCTGACATAATTGATCAGCATGGCGGGCGCGAAATTCTCCCACATGCTGCTCGGCAGGCCGATGCGGACGATTTTCGGGCCAGCCGCGCCATTGCGCAGATCCTCGGCGTGGCCCGTTAGCCGGTTACAGTTCCACCTCATAAACCGTGTCGTGGGTGGCCACGCATGCCTCTCCTGATGGCGTCACCCAGCCGCGGAACATGCCGGGGGTATTGTAAGGCGCGGCAATGCCACCTTCGGCATCGATCGCAACGAGACCGGCACCGATCTTATAAGGCGCCAGATCCTTGTGGACGAGATTGCCGGCGGCGGTTTCCAGATCCTGCCCGAGATAGGCGACGCGGGACGCAATCTCGTGGCCGACGACATAACGGATGAAAAACTCGCCCTTGCCGGTGCCGGAAACGGCGCAGGCCTCATCACGCGCATAGGTGCCGGCCCCGATCACCGGGCTGTCGCCAACCCGCCCCTCCGGCTTGTTGGTGTAACCGCCGGTGGAGGTGGCGGCGGCGAGATGCCCCGCCGCATCGAGCGCCACAGCCCCGACGGTTCCGTGCTTTTCGTTTTCCTTCGCTTCGGTACCGGCGGAGGCATGGCGCTTCATCGCTGCCAGTGCCTCAAGGCGTTTTTGCGTGGTGAAATAGGATTGAGGCTCGGTGGCGAGCCCCTTTTCCTTTGCGAAGCAGTCGGCCGCCTCCCCCGTCAGATAGACGGCACGCTCATCCGCCATCAGCGCGCGGGCCGCCTTTACCGGGTTGCGAATGGCGCGGGAGGCGCTGATCGCGCCCGCCGCCAGCGTCGCGCCGTCCATGATCGAGGCATCGAGTTCATGAATGCCGTTTTCGTTGAGCGCCGCCCCGTGACCGGCATTGAAATGCGGACTGTCCTCCATGACGACGACCGCCGCCTCAACCGCTTCAAGCGCGGTTCCGCCAGCCTTCAGCACGCCATAACCGGCGCGTAGCGCCGCTGCCAGATCGTCGCGCGCGGCAGCCCACTCCCCGGCCGTCATGCTGTCTTCCGGCATCACGCCGCAACCACCGTGAATGGCCAGTGCGACTTTCGTCATATGCTCACTCCCTCGTCGCCCCGCCAGCGGCAGGGCCTCTTCCCGTCAATGAAAGGCGATATCGCCGATGACCCGCACGCGCACCCTGCGAGCGCAGCCAGGCAGATAGGCGATCGGGATGTCCTCCACCTCAAGCGTCTTGAGGCTTGCCCGCTCCGCGCCGGACGCGACCGCCGCGTTCTGCGCCTCGGTCTCGGCTTTCGCAAGGGCCTCATCGCGGCTCAGGCCGGAAAAGACCTGATCGATCTCTCCGGAAACCTGCGCCATGGCTGCGCCCAGCGCATTGGCAACGCCGGCATTTTCCACGCGCAGCACTTCCGACGCTCCAGGAACCCGCTCTGGGATAAGGAACGCCCCGCCGCCGACGGCAATGAGCGGCACATCCTCGGCCGAGGTCTTCATCTGGTCGAAGCTGTCCGCCACCATGTCACGGATGCGTTGAAGTGTGGCCTGCACGAAAGCCGGATCGAGGCCTTTCACACGGTCGCGGTCACCCATCTCGATCAGGCCGGCGGCAACGGCGATATCCGATGTCGTCAGCGTCTCACCGCCGAAAACGCGGGCTTGCGTCAGGATGCGATAACCGACCGAGCGCGGACCGATCTTGCCCGTCTCTGGGTCGACGATAGTACCGCCGCCGAGCGCAATCGGCAGAAGATCGGGCATACGGAAGAGCGTGCGCACCCCACCGATATGAACGATATTGTTCGCCTCCCGTGGAAAACCGCCGACAAGGCAGCCGATATCGGAGGTGGTGCCGCCAACATCCACCACCATGGCATCGGAAAGCCCGGTGAGGAAGGCCGCACCGCGCATCGAATTGGTCGGGCCGGAAGCGAAGCTGTGCACGGGGTTCGCAGCCGCGACATCCGCGAGCGCCACGGTGCCGTCATTCTGGGTCAGATAAAACGGCGCCTTCACACCGGCTTCGCGCAGCGCATCCGAAAATGCCTGAACTGTGGTCGTGCCGAGCGTTTGCAGCGCTGCGTTCAGCAGGGCGACATTCTCCCGCTCCAGAAGCCCGATACGGCCAAGCGTATGGGAAAGCGTGATGCGTGCATCGGGAATGACTGAACGGACAATTTCCGCAGCCCGCACCTCGCACTCCGTCGTCAACGGCGAGAAAGTTGCCGAAATGGCGATGGAGGTGACGCCCGCATCGCGAATTTTCATCGCCGCTTCGCGGATTTCATCGGGAACCATGGGCACCAGCGGACTGCCGTCATATTCATGGCCGCCATGGACCATAAAGATCAGCGGATCGACGGCATCGCGCAGATCCCCAGGCCAGTCGCACATGGGCGGAAGCGAGGAACCGGTGGGCAACGCGATGCGGATGGCCGCAACCCGCTCCAGTCGGGCGCGCTCCACCACCGCATTGGTGAAATGGGTGGTGCCGATCATCACCGCATCAATCGGCCGGTCCGCCGCGCCTACGTGGCCCGCCACATGAGCGAGCGCCGACTTTACGCCGGACAGGACATCCTGCGTGGTCGGAACCTTGATGGAAGCGACGATGGTGTCGCCATCGATCAGAACGGCATCCGTATTGGTGCCGCCAACGTCAATACCGATGCGTTTCATGGGAATACCGATCTGAAATCAATGTCATAACCAAAGGCGCGCGGACCGACGGCGGCGATGCCGGCAGGTGTCGTCAAAAGTTCCGGCGCAGGCAGGGCGACAACCGTGACACGCTGACCGTAACGCACCGATTCCGTACCGATGGCGCCACCGGAAACCGTATCGAGAAGGCAAAGCAGGTCCGGCGTCATGGCGACTGGTTGGCCATCGCGGAAGGCGACCGCCCATTCGTTCTGGAAGGCCAGCTCCATGCGCGAACCCCGGTCGGCATCGACGCCTTCAATGGTCGTGCTGCCGCGCAGGAAACCACCGGTGGTCTCACGGGCCACATCAACAACCTTGCCGCGGAACAGTTGCTTGCCGCCCTCATGGTCGAGAACCGCCTGAACCGGATCGTCATGACGCGCACGCGCCTCCATCACCGCGCGTCCAAGTTTTGTCGCCTGGGTGACGGTGTAATGAATGCCCCATTCCTTCACTTCCTTGCCGGTGCGCGGCGCCTTGCAGGTGGCGGCGGTTGAGCCGACCTCCGTGCAGACCTTGCGCGAGATGCGCTCCATCCATTTCCACGAAGCCGCGCGCGTCACGATCACCTCATTGTCGCGCACATCGACCAGCGACAGCGGAAACATCGGCAGGTTGCCGATGGCGAAGGATGTCATCTGCGCTTCCGGATAGGCCCGTCCCATGGCATCGGCATTAACGACCGGCCGGTCGAGCACGGCGGCGGCGAGGAAGGACGACAGAGCATTGGAACCGCCGATCTCCACGCTCATGATCGCCCGGAACGGCTTGCCGAGATAATCCTCCATCACCTCGACCGCACGGGCGAGATGCACGGGGTCCCCCAGTCTTTCCTGACCGACAAGCGGCGCACCCATCTTGGAGACGACGGCGACCATATCATCGTCGGCGAGCGCCATGGGGTCCATGACCTTTACCCGCCGCCCCTCGGCATAGAGACGCCGCAGATTGAGCGTCGAGAGATAGGGGTTACCGCCGCCCCCCGTCCCCAGAATCCAGGCGCCGGTGGCGAGAGGTTCGATATCGTCTTCGGAAAATTCCTGGATCATGCGTCATCCTCGGGCATGCCGTAGCCTTTCCGGCCGCAGGCGATGCTCCTTCCCTTTGAAGTTCCAAGTCTGGCCAACCCCGCCGTCTGGGCGGGGCCGGTTTTCATGAGACGAAGATCACTCCGCCTTGCAGTCCCAATGGAAGTTGGAGAAGTTCAGGTCCCAGCTCTGCATGGGAATGAACTCGTAACCCTGAAGGCACTTGTTCGCCGCATAACGGCGGTTCGGCGCAACGGCCCAGACGTCAGGCTGAAGATCAACGATCTTCGTCTGCAGTTCCTTGTAGGTGGCGTTCTGCTCGTTGACATCGGTGGTGGCGCGAACCTTGTCGATCAGCCCGTCGATTTCCGCATTCTGCAACCATTCCATCGACATCCAGGTGCCGGATGCCTTGGAGTGATACTGGTTGTAGAACATCGCATCCGGCGACGGATAGGTCGGCGAAATATTCACCTGCGTCGATGCCGGCGTCGTTTCCGGCTTGGAAGAAAGCTCGACGATGCGGTTCCACGGCTCCGGCTTGATATCAAGCGTGATGCCGATCTGCTCGAGGCTGGATTGCAGAAGCAGCGCCACTTCGGCCTCAAAGGCGAGCGACGCGACGTAGCTGTTGACGAGCGTGATCTTCTGGCCGGCATATTTCGACTTCGCCAGCTCTTCCTTGGCTTTTTCCAGATCGTAAACGCCCGGCTGGATATCGCCATTATGCGCGTCCTTGAACGCGTCGGAAAGCGGACCCGTCATATCGAAGCCCGGATAGATCACTTCCTGGATCGTCTTGTAGTCGGTCGCATAGGCGATGGCGCGGCGCACATGAACGTCGTCGGTCGGATAGACCTTGGTGTTGAGCTTGATGACGAAACCGCCGGCGGTGCGGGTCTGGATCAGCTTGTAACCCTTCATGCGGCCGATGGATTCATAGGTGTCGTTGCCAAGCCCGTGTGAGGACAGGCCGAGTTCGCCCTTTTCCGCCAGTGCCTTGACGGTCGCGTCGTCGCTGGTCTGCACGAAGCGCACTTCATCGATCGGCTTGCCCTTGGTCCAGCCGAGGAAATAATCGGCATTGCGGGCGATGACCATATCGGCGGAGCGATTGTAGCTGACCAGCTTGTAGGGGCCGGAACCGGCGGAATGTTCGCCGACATAGGCCTCACCCCATTTGTCTTCGGGCTTGGCATTGGCCTCGATCAGCGTCTTGTTCATCGCCATCATCAACGGCGTCGCCGCCATGAAGGGCGAGAACTGGCGCTCGATCTTCATGACCAGCGTGGCATCGTCAGGCGCGGTGACGTTTTCGGGCTTCAGCACGCCGACGATGAGGTTCGACGGCCCCTTGTTGATACCGAGCAGACGCTGGATCGACCAGGCAAGATCGGCAGCCTTTACCGCCGTGCCATCCTGGAATTTCGCATCGTCGCGCAGGTGGAAGGTGTAAGTCAGGCCGTCCTCGGAAATCTCCCAGGATTTCGCCAGATGCGGCACGATTTCGCCTTTGGCGTTCACCGTGGTCAGACCGTCATACATGTTCACGATGGCCATGTAGCCGGTGTAATCGGTCACCTTCGCCGGGTCGAGCGAGCTGAATATCTGCATGGTGTTGACCGCCACCGACACCTTGTCTTCCGCAAAGGATGCGGAAGAGATAAGCGGCAACGTAAGCGCCGTGCCGAGTGCCAGCGCGGCGAGACGGGAAGAAACTACAGGCATTTTCATTATCGTTCTCCTCTTTATTGCGGGTCATTGGCCCCGCTTATGGTTAGGCAGCCTTGCTGACCGGAACGGGCAGCGGTGAGAAAGGAATGTCGGGGTAACCGAAGGCCGCTGGCCCGACGACTTCGAGCGCACGGGCGCTGCGCAGCAGGTCGTGGCAGGGGATGGCGATGACGGCCACACGCTGGCCGTAGCGCAGCACTTCGGTAGTGATCGGATAACCCGTGTCGACATCGAGCAGGACAATCAGGTCGGGGACCGTCACTTCCACCTTGCCATCGCGGGAAAACAGCAGAAATTCGTTCTGGATGGCGACGCCCGCCGTCTGGCCGGCGCAATCGTCGAAGCCGGACAGCGTGAGATCGCCGACCGCGAAACCACCGCGCAGATGGCGCTTCAGATCGGTGATCTTGCCGTTGAAGATGCGCCGCCCGCCTTCGAGCGCGCAGACCGCGGCAATCGGGTCTTCCTGCTGCTTGCGGGCACGGATCACGGCCTCGCCGATGGCAATCGCCTTGGTGTAGGTTTTCGGAATGCCGTACTGGTGCACATAATGCGCCTGCATCGGTGCGGTCGCCAGCATCGCGCCGCCACCCTGCGAGACGACGCAGGCGCGCGCCATGCGCTCGTGCCAGACCTCGGAAACGGCATGGCTGAAGATGACGGCATTGCCGTGCAGATCGCACATCACCGATGGCGTGGAACTATGACCGTAAATGGAGAAGGTGGTCATCTGCATTTCCGGGAATGCCCGGCCCATGCCGTCGCAATCGAGGATTGGCAGGCCACCCAGCGCCGCCGTTACCAGCGGGTTCATGGAGTTGGAGCCACCGATTTCCTCGCAGACGATGGCGTCTACCGGCGTGCGGATCAGCTCTTCCATCGCGCGCAGGCAGCGCAGGCCTTCGCGGCCTTCACGAATGCGCTCTACTCCGACAACAGGTGCGCCGATGCCGCCGATGGACATGCACAGCGCGTCCGGCTCGATTGCGTCGGTCGCGAGGATCTTCATTTCGTACCCGGCTTTCATGGCTTCCAGCGCCAGCAACTTGCCGAGATAAGGATTGCCGCCGCCGCCCGTGCCGAGAATGCCGGCACCGATTTCCAGCGCGTCGAGATCTTCACGGGTCAGCGTCCGCAATGCCGCTTCGTCATATTTCAGCTTGCGCGTCTCAGCCATGATTGGCTCCCATTTCTCCAACAACTTTCACATGAATGCGGGTGGCATTGCCGGGCAGGTAGGCAAGCGGCATATCTTCGCGCTCGATGACCTCAAGCGTTTCGGCAATCGCACCAGCGGCAATCGCCTTTTCCCGGGCCTCCGCTTCTGCCTCTGCCAGCGCGCTCTCGCGCGTGCGCCCGTCCACCAGAGAAAAGACCCGGTCGGTCTCGCCGCTGATCTGCGCAATCGCCGCACCGACAGCATTCGCCACTGCGAAATTCTCGGGCCGGATGACCTCAAGATCACCGATGCGATCCGGCATCAGGATAGAACCGCCGCCGACGGCGATCACCGGCACCGGCGACGATGAGATGCGGCTGCGCTCCACGCAGGCCTCAAGCATGTCGTTGATCTTGTCGACCGCCGCATCCACCAGTTTTTTGTCGAGGCTGGAGACCAGCTTTTTCTCCCCAACGTCCGCCTTGCCGGAGGCAACCGCGATATCGGTCGCTGTCAGCGTCGAGCCACCGAAGCAGAGCGCCTCGCGACGGACGCGATAACCGACGGATTTCGGCCCGACGGTCAGGCCGTGATCGCCATTGACCACGAGCGAACCGCCGCCGAGACCGATGGAGAAAACGTCGGGCATACGGAAATTGGTGCGCACGCCGCCAATATCCACCGTGGTCGAGGCCTGACGCGGGAAACCGTGGGACAGCGAGCCGACGTCGGAGGTGGTGCCGCCCACATCCACGACCACGGCATCCTTGAGACCGGTGAGGAAGGCCGCACCACGCATGGAGTTCGTCGGACCGGACGCGAAGGTGAGCACTGGGAAACCGCGCACCACATCAGCCGCCATCAGCGTGCCGTCGTTCTGGGTGATATAGAACGGGCAGGTAATGCCCGCAGCCTTCAGCGCCACGCCGAAAGCCGCAACCGTGCGGTCGGCCAGCGACAGCAGGCTGGCATTCATGATTGCAGCACTTTCCCGTGCAAGCAGGCCATGCCGGCCGATATCCTTGGACATCACCACCGGCAGGCCGGGGCAACGCTCTTGCAGGATTTCTTTCGCCCGCAACTCCATCGCATCGTTGATGCCGCTGAAAACGCAGGTGACGGCAGCCGCCTTCAGGCCCTTGGCGCGGATATCCGCGGCGATGCGAACGATTTCGTCCTCGTCGAGCGGCGAAATTTCGCGGCCGTCGAATTCGTAACCGCCGCGCACCTGATAGCCGTGGTTGCCGACGATTTCCCGGAGGTCATCCGGCCAGTCGACCATGGGCGGCAGGCCGGCGCCGGAGGGCAGGCCGAGACGGATGGCGGCCACCTCGTCCATATGCCGGCGCTCGATCACCGCATTGGTGAAATGCGTGGTGCCGATCATCACGGCGCCGATGCGCGCCCTGTCAATGCCCGACGCCTCGATGACCTTTTCAAGGGCTTCGATGACACCGGATGTCACATCCTCTGTCGTGGAGGCTTTTACCCCCGCCAGAACGGTTTTATCCTGCAACACAACGGCATCGGTATTCGTGCCGCCGACGTCAATTCCAACGCGATACACGTCAGGCTCCTCTTTCATCAATCGGTCGTTTTGACGAGGAAGCGCATGCGCTCTTCCTCGGTCACGGTGGGTTTGAGACGTTCTTCCTCGTCGGTGACGACGGGAATGGCCGCGATCAGGGCGCGGGTGTATGGATGGGCCGGCTCGGCGAAGACCGCCGACGTCACGCCCTCTTCAACGATCTCGCCCCGCAGCATGATGGCGATGCGCGAGCAGAAATTGCGCATCAGCGACAGGTCGTGCGAGATCATCAGATAGGTCAGGCCAAGCTCCTCGCGCAGCTGCAAAAGAAGGTCGATCACCGTCTTCTGGACGGACACATCGAGTGCGGCCGTCGGCTCATCGAGGATGAGGATTTTCGGCTCGGCCGCCAGCGCCCGGGCAATTGCCACACGCTGCTTCTGGCCGCCGGACAGTTCATGCGGATATTTGCCGAGATAGGATTGCGGCAGCCGCACCAGCCCCATCAGTTCCAGCATGCGGTTTTCACGCGCAGGCCCGTCCATGCCGATGGATTTCAGCGGCAGGGCAAGCGTCTGTTTCACCGTACGCTTCGGATTGAGCGAGGTGCCCGGATTTTGATAGACGATTTGCGTCAGCCGCTTGCCGCGCTCAGGTGCTGGAGCGTCGATCACGAGATTGCCGGAGGTCGGGCGCGAAAGGCCCATGATCATGCGCGCAACCGAGGTCTTACCGGAACCGGATTCACCCGCCAGGCCGAAAACCTCGCCCTCGTTCAGGGTCAGGTTCACATCCCGCACGGCGTGATAACCGTTGCGCCTGCCGTAAATCTTGTTCAGCCCTTCAATCGTCACGATGGGCGAGCGCGTGCTTTGCGCCAGATCGGTGACGCGCGGGCCATAAAGCGGAGGCACTGCATCCAGAAGCGAGCGCGTATAGTCCTCGGCAGGCGTATGCAGGATTTGCGTGCAGGGTCCGGTCTCAACGATATCGCCGTGATGCATGACCACGACCCTGTCCGCCACCTTGCGCACGACGCCGAGATTGTGGGTAATCATCAGCAACGCCATGTTTTCTTCGGCAACCAGCTGGTTGATGAGATTGAGAATTTCATCCTGCGTGGTGACGTCGAGCGCCGTGCCGGGCTCATCCGCGATCAGGAGCTTCGGCTGGTGCAGCAGGGCAAGCCCGATCAGAACGCGTTGGCGCATGCCGCCCGAAAGTTCGGACGGATAGGCGTTCATCACCCGTTCGGTATCGGCAAGCTGTACCCGGCGCAGCACCGCCGCGATGCGGTCGCGGCGCTCCGCCTTCGACGAATTGATACCGTCGCGCTTGTCGGCAAAACGCATGACATCATCGAGATGCGTGCCGATTTTGAAGACCGGATTGAAGGACGAAAGCGGGTCCTGCATGATCAGCGAAAACGCCGTGCCCTTCAGCGCCTCGCGCTCCCTGCGCGGCATGGACAGCACATCCCGGCCATCGATGACGATCGCACCTGATGTGATCGCGGCATTCTTCGGCAGGGTGCCGATGATCGCCTTGGCGGTGACGGACTTGCCCGATCCAGTTTCACCGATCAGCGCCACGCGCTCACCTGCGGCAACCGTGAAGGCGACATCGCGCAGCACCTGCCGGGTGCGGCCGTAATTGGTGAAGGTGACGTTGAGGTTTTCGACCTTGAGAAGCGGTTCAGTCATGACTTTAGCTTTCCACGTCGAACATGTCGCGCAGGCCGTCGCCCAGCAGATTGAAACCCAGCGTCACGTAAAGCACGGCCGCGCCGGGGCAGAGCACTTCCCACCAGAAATCCGGCATGAACTGGCGCCCGTCGGCGACCATCGATCCAAGGTCGGGGGTCGGCGGCTTGACGCCGAAACCAAGGAAGCTCAGCGTCGCACCGAACAGGATGACAAAGGCGGCATCGAGCGTGGTCTTGACCGATATGACCGAAACGCAATTGGGCAGGATTTCGCGAAAAAGAATATGCAGCGGGCCTGCACCGGCAAGACGTGCCGCCTCGATATAGTCTTCCGAAGCGATAGACTTTGACACCGAATAGATCAGCCGTGCATGCCAGGTCCACCATAACAACGTGATCGCGATCATGGCGTTCGTCAGCGTCGGTTCCAGGAGGTTGGAGACCGCGAGCGCCATGACGAGCGGCGGCATCGCCAGCATCACATTCGTCAGGCCGCTGATGAGTTTCTCGGTCCAGCCGCCGAAATAACCGGCAATCAGGCCAAGCACGGTTCCGACTGGCACCGAAATACCGAGCACGCCGATGACGAGAAGCAGCGAGACGCGCAGCCCGAAGATGGTGCGGGAGAAGATATCGCGGCCGGCCTTGTCGGTGCCGAACCAGTGCTCCAGGTCCGGCGGCATATGGCGGGCGCGGAAATCGACGACCGCGCCGATATGTTTGGGATAAGGCGTAAGCCATGGCGCGAAGACCGCCAGTACCAGTACCGACAGAAGGATCAGCGAGCCGATGACCGCTGCCGGATTGCGGCTGAAGCGATACCACATCATGTAACCGGCACTCAGGCCTCGATCGGTGGGTTCGAGCATTTTTAAGTCAGCCATCAGCGAGCCTCCTTGCGGCGCAGGCGCGGGTCGATGATCGAGATCAGGACATCCACGATCAGGTTCGCAACGATGAAGAACAGGCCGGCCACCAGCACCACGGCGGTCACTGCGTTGAGGTCTTTCTGCAGGATTGCGTTGAGCCCGTAGGAAGCGAAGCCGCCCCAGGCGAAGACCATCTCGATCACGAAGGCATTGCCGATCAGCGACGCGAATTCGAGACCCATGATCGTCAGCGGCGCGATGGAAGAAAGCTTCAGCAGGTAACGGAAGATGATGACACGCTCCGGCACGCCAAAGCTTTGCAGGGTCAAAACATGGTCCTTGCGCTGGTTCTCGATCATCGAGGAGCGCGTGATACGGGTGATCTGGCCGATGCCGGCCATGGAGAGCGCAAAGGCCGGCAGCGCGAGATGTTTCAGCGCATCGAGCACGACATCGAAACGCCCGGCCAGCGTCCCGTCGATCAGGATGAAGCCGGTCGGGCCGCCCTGCCAGCCAAGCCCGTGGTCGAGCCTACCGATGATCGGCCAGCCGGAAAGAAAACGGGCGGCCAGCAATTGCAGCGTGATGGCGAAAAGAAAGCTCGGGATCGTCACCCCGGTGAGCGACAGGATGCGGCCGATATGGTCCAGCGGCCGGTCGCGGTAATGCGCCGTAATGACCCCGAGCGGGATAGCCACGGCAAACATGAAGATGACCGAGACCAGTACCAGTTCGACCGTCGCAGGAACGGTCTGTGCCAGATCGGTAGTCACCGGGCGTTGCGACACCAGCGAGAAACCGAGATCGCCATGCAGGGCATTGCCGATATAGTCGAGATATTGGACGGCCAGCGGCTTGTCGAGGCCCATCTCGCCACGCAACGCATCCACCTGCTCTTGCGTCGCCGCAGGGCCGAGCGCCATGCGCGCGGGATCTCCCGGCACGACGCGGGCGAGCGCGAAAATCATGATGGACAGGGCGATCATGACCAGCACGAAGGTGCCGAGCCTGTTCAAAATCGCGACCAACGGATGTTGCTGCATCGGTGGAACGTTCCTTGTGCATCGGTTGCCTGAGCACAAGTTTTCATCACCAACCCGTTTGAACAATCTAAAAAAGGTATAGTTTTTTGAAACATGAGTATAGGTTTTTAAGATAAAGTCCCCTATCCCGTTGCCAATGACGCTCCTGCCCCGCACCCGCCTCTGCCGCCGCATCGCCAGCGAAACCGCCGGCGTAGTCTTCCTGCGCGCTCCGGCGGGTGCGGGAAAAAGCGTGCTGCTGGAAATGCTGGCAAAGGAGTTGGGAACGCAGATATGCCGCACGCACCAGCCGCGAAGCGATGATGCCGTAAATGACTGCCTCCTATGGGACGTGCCGGTTTTCGCGCGGGCGGTGCGCATGCCCGCCGCCATTCTGGAAAAGGTGCGTTTTTTGGTCATCGCCTGCCGCCCGGATCAACGGATCAGCGGACTAGCCCGGCAGATCCTGCATCACGGTTCGCTTACCATCGGCCCGGATGAGCTGCTTCTTGGGCAGGAGGAGGTTGAAGACCTGCCACCTGAGCAGAAGCGTCTCGCCCTTCACGACTATGCCGGCTGGCCGGCTTTCCTGTCACTGGTCCGACTTCCAAACGAACCGCTGTGTGCCGATTATCTGCGCGAAAACTACCTGCCGCATCTTTCGCCCACCCAGACGGTTGAGCTTTCGCTCTGGCTCGAAAACCCTTCCGCAGAACCCGAGGCGGAATGGACCGAATTGCTGCCGCCCTTCCTGACCGGAAATCCCGAAAATCATCCCACCCTGATAAGGCTTCTGGGCGTGGCCGCACGGGAGCGTCTCGCTACGCTGCAGGCCGGGAGCGCCGTGGTGGAGGTCGCATCGGCTTTCGAAAAGGAAGGACGGGCGCTTGCGGCCATGGCGATGCTGCTCGACCGCGGTTATGAGACCCATGCCGCACAAATTCTGGAACGCGCCCATGGCCGCGAACTGATTTACAGAAGCAGCGTCGGCAGGTTTCGCGAGATCATTATGCGTTTTTCGCAGGATATGATCGCAACGAATGAAACCGTGCTCTTCGCCGTTACCCGCGCCCTGTTGAAACAGGGTGAGTTGCAGCGTGTGCGCCATCTGCTCGGAAAGAGCCTCGGATCGGATTATCTGGATCCGTTGAAGGTGCTTGCCCGGGGTTCACGGTTTTCCTTCGCCGCCCGCACATTCCGGCTCAACCTGATGATTGCCGAGGACCTGACGCCCAATGACGCGATGATAACGCGGCTCGGCGAGTTCATGGCCGATTATCCGATGGACGACCACGGCAAATGGGCGGCCTATTACAATGCGCTGCTGGAATTCGAAATCCGCCGCCGCAATTTCCGCGAGGCGGAGGCCGCCGCTGCCCGCGCTTTGATCTATCTGCGCAAAATGGGCGGGCAGCCGCTGCTGGAGTTCTTCATCCACCTGCACCAGATCGTGCTGCGGCTGATGAGCGGCGACGTGCTTCTGGCGCGCCGGGCCGCGCAGGAGGCGCGCGCGCGGCTGGAACAGGTGCCGCATGACGCCGTGCAGGAGTTCCGGATGTTGCGGCTGGCGGAAGCCTGCCTTGCCTATGAGGCCGGAAAGCCCCGCGACCTCCTGCATTTCGTCGAACATGAATTCGATCACTTCGCCGCTGCCGAAATCTGGCCGAGCCTCATGCAATTTGCCCTGTTTTACGCCTCGCAGGTATTGATCGACCATTTTCCGATGACCGTTCGCCCGGGCTTTCTCGATGGCTTGTGGATCCACCTTTCGGAAGGGTTGCAATTCCATGCGATGATGGAAATCAGGACGGCCATCGCCTATCAGAACGCCAACCGCTGGGCGGACGCGGCAGCAACCCTTTCGGCAATCCGCATGCCCATGGGCCGCAACTGGGTGGAGAGCGCACACGAGGATCTTTCCCGCCTGACGCGGCGCGATGAAATCTCCTATGTCATGGCCTGGCTACGCGATGCGGTGCATCTTTTCACGCCGCGCGCCTATCTGTCCCGCCAGATCGACGCGATGATCGCCAATCCCAAGGTGACCAACCGCGAGAAGGTCGCGCTGAGAATCTGGCAGAGCTACGCCGCGCACCAGCGTCGCGACAACGCCGCCGCCCGCGCCCATATCCTCACCGCCCTTGAATCGGCGACCCGCCTTGGATGCAGCGGCGTCCTGTCGGAGGAACGCATCTTCCTGTCGCCGCTTCTGAACAATCGCCGCATCCGCAGTTTCATCGAGACCTCTTCCGATGTCCGCAGCGCACTATCGATTTTCGCCGCCTCAATGAACTCACCGCAGGCGCGCGCTCTGCATGGCGGGCTTTCGCAACGGGAAGCGCAGATGCTGCAACTGCTGGCCAGCGGCATGTCGAACAAGAAGATTGCCCAGACGCTCAACATCTCGGAAGTGACGGTGAAATTTCACCTCGGCAACCTGTTCCGCAAGCTGGATTGCAAACGCCGCGCGGAGGCAATCCGCGCGGCGAAAGCACTGGGCTGGCTGTAAGGTTCAGCGGTTGTTCTTCTTGCGCCATTCGGCAAATGCCGTCTGGTGCTCTTCCTTGGTGCAGGGGTAAAGCCCGATGATCGTCTGGCCGGCCTTGACCTGCTCCACGACGAAATCCTCGTAAGCGGTCATTTCCACCGCCTCGGTCGCCACCTCGTCGGCAATGCCCGCCGGGATGACGATAACGCAATCGGCGTCGCCGACGATGATGTCACCCGGGAAAACCGGCGCATCGCCGCAGCCGATCGGGCCGTTGATCTCGATAGCCTCGTGTTTGGTGAGGTTGGTCGGGCTGGAGGGCCGGGTGTGGTAGGCTGGAATATCCAGCTCGGCAATGGTGGCCGCGTCACGGAAACCGCCATCGGAAACGATGCCTGCACCACCGCGAACCATCAGGCGCGTGACCAGAATATCGCCCGCCGAGGCGGCAGAAGCGTCCTTGCGGCTGTCCATGACAAGCACATGGCCGGGCGGGCAGGTTTCGATGGCGACGCGCTGCGGATGGGCGGGATTGCGGAATTCCACGAGCTGGTTGCGATCCTCGCGGGCCGGCATGTAGCGCAGGGTGAAGGCTGGGCCCACCATGTTTTTACCCTTGTAGCCCAGAGGGCGCACGCCCTGAATGACCTGGTTGCGCAGGCCGCGCTTATAAAGCGCCGTCGCCAGGGTAGCGACGGAAATCGTCATCAGTTTTTCGCGCGTTTCATTGTTCATCTCTGTCTCCTCGCAATGGCGGATAAATGCGTTTCAAGTCCTGTGAATGGGCTCATCGATAAAAATGCCGCCCTGATATTTTGCGATCGCAGCCTCCGGGTCGGGGCGCGGTACGTCGCGCTCGATTTCCGCACGGTAACGCGCGGCATTGTCGCGCCGCTGCCAGCCGAGAAAGTCGACATGGGAATTGTCCCACCAGCTGTCGTCATTGGCCGAAACGCCCCAGATGACCGGGCAGCCGAGCGTCGGCACGCGGAATGTGGCCTCAATCAGCGAGACGAAGTCACCGTAGCTCAGCCACGTCGATAACATCCGCCAGTTGGACGGTTTTTCTTCGCAGGAGCCGATGCGGACAATTGCGGTCTCCTGGCCGAATTTGGAATGGTAGAGGCTTGCCATCGCCTCGCCGAAAATCTTCGAAACCCCATAGAGGCCATCGGGCAGAAAAGGCGTCTCCGGGCTAAGCTGTTGACCCTGCGGGTAATAACCGATCGTATGGTTGCTGGAGGCGAACAGAATGCGCGGCATGCCGTTCAACCGTGCCGCCTCATAGAGATTGTAGACACCACGCAGATTGGCCGCCTCTATCGGATCGAAAGCCCTCTCGACGGAAACGCCGCCGAGATGGACGACGCCGTCGCAGCCCTTGACGAGATCGTGCACCGCCTGCTCGTCTTCGAGCGCGCAGCGAACGAGTTCCTCGTGAGGAGCTGGCGTACCCAAATCGACGACATCAGACAGGCGAATAGTTTCGGTAACGTGGCCAAGCCGCCCGCGCAGCATGCTTCCCAGCTTGCCGCCGGCACCGGTGATGAGCAATCGCTTCAACATGTCGCGTCCTTAGAAAATATCGGGCTCGCCGGCGGTGCGGCCGAAATCCGTTTGCAGGAAGTCGAAGTCGCAGCCCTGATCAGCTTGGGTGACGTGCTTGGAGAAAAGATAGCCATAACCACGCTCATAACGCGGCGCAGGCGCTTGCCATGCCGCCCGGCGCTGGGCGATCTCTTCTTCGCTAACCAGCATATCGAGACGACGCTGGGGCAGGTCGAGGCGCACGATATCGCCGGTTTTCAGAAGCGCCAAGGGACCGCCGACGAAGCTTTCCGGCGCGACATGCAGTACGCATGCACCGTAGGACGTGCCGGACATGCGTGCATCGGAAATGCGCAGCATATCGCGGTGGCCCTTTTTGATCAGCGCCTTTGGAATGGGCAACATGCCCCATTCCGGAAAGCCGGGGCCGCCAAGCGGTCCGGCATTGCGCAGCACCAGCACATGATCGGGCGTCACATCGAGATTTTCATCGTCGATGGCTGCCTTCATTTCCGGGTAGCTGTCAAACACCAGCGCCGGACCTTGATGGACATGCAGTTTGGGATCGCAGGCGGCAGGCTTGATCACGGCGCCGTCGGGGCAGAGATTGCCACGCAGGACCGCGAGCGAGCCTTCCGCATAGACGGGATTGTCGAGCGAGCGGATGACGTCGTCATTATAGACTTTCGCGCCTTCGAGATTTTCGCCCATGCTGCGGCCGGTCACGGTCAGCGCTGAACAGTCGAGACGGCTTTCCAGCTGTTTCATCAGCGCCCTGAGGCCACCGGCGTAAAAGAAGTCCTGCATGAGATAGTCCTTGCCGGAGGGGCGGACATTGGCGATGAGCGGCGTAACGCGGCCAAGCTCGTCCAGTTCGTCCAGCGTCATCGGCACACCGGCGCGCCGCGCCATGGCGATCAGATGCACGACGGCATTGGTGGAGCAGCCGGTCGCCATCGCAACAATAGCGGCATTGCGAAACGCTGCCGCCGTCAGGATATGGTTCGGTGTCAGGTCTTCCGACACCATCTCAACGATGCGGCGGCCGCAGGCTGCGGACATGCGCTGATGTTCGGAATCGACCGCCGGAATGGAGGAGGCGCCGGGCAGCGTAATGCCAAGTGCGTCGGCAATGGCCGTCATGGTCGAGGCCGTGCCCATGGTCATGCAGACACCAGCAGAGCGGGCGATGCCGCCCTGCACGCCACGCCATTCCTCGTCCGTGACATTGCCTGCGCGTCGCTCATCCCAATATTTCCAGGCGTCCGAACCCGAGCCCAGAACCTTGCCGGCATAATTTCCGCTCAGCATCGGGCCGGCGGGCAGATAGATCATCGGCACGCCGGCCGAAATCGCACCCATGACGAGGCCGGGCGTCGTCTTGTCGCAACCGCCCATCAGCACCACGCCGTCCAGCGGATGGGAGCGGATCATCTCCTCCGTCTCCATCGCCAGCATGTTGCGGTAAAGCATCGATGTCGGCTTGGTGAAGCTCTCATCCACCGAAAGCGACGGCATTTCGACGGGAAAACCGCCCGCCTGCAACACGCCGCGTTTCACATCCTTCACCCTTTCAGGGAAATGCGAATGACAGGTATTGAGCTCCGACCAGGTGTTGAGGATACCAATGACGGGTTTTCCGACAAAATCCTCCTCCGCATAACCGAGCTGCATCATGCGCGAGCGGTGGCCGAAGCTGCGCAGGTCGTCGGGTGCGAACCAGCGGTCGGAACGGAGTTTTTTATCGGTCATGTCAATGGTCCTGCGTTGCGGGTTGCGCCAAAGGCTGTCAGTCCTGCCGGAGCGTCAGCCCGCTCGTCGTATCGAAAAGGTGGACGTGTTGAAGCGGTGCGGAGAGGCGGATGACTTCGCCCGCCGATGTCGAGGTCTGGCCGGAAAGATGCAGCGTCACCGGGGTGCCGTCACCCAGATTACCGTAGAGATAGGACTCGCCGCCCAGCTGCTCTGCGGTGCGTACTGACATCGTCAACGCACCGCCGTCGCCCGGCTCCACATGGTTCGGGCGGACGCCGAGCGTCACCTTCTGACCGGGCTTATAGGCAAAGCCGGTCTGCGGCAGCGGGATAGTCTCGCCCGTCGCGATTTTGAGAGCAGGCGTTGCGTCCGAAGTCACTTCGCCCGCAAAGAAATTCATCTTCGGCGAGCCGATGAAGCCTGCCACGAAAATATTGGCCGGGCGGTTGTAGAGATCGAGCGGCACGCCGAACTGTTCAAGCTTGCCGGCACGCAGAACAGCAATCTTGTCGGCCATGGTCATGGCCTCCACCTGATCATGCGTCACGTAGATCATGGTGTTGCCGAGACGCCGGTGCAGGCTGGAAATTTCGCCGCGCATATCGACGCGCAGTTCCGCATCGAGGTTGGAAAGCGGCTCGTCGAAAAGGAATACGCGCGGCTCGCGCACCACGGCACGGCCGATGGCGACGCGCTGGCGCTGGCCGCCCGACAGGTCTTTCGGGCGACGCTCCAGCAGCTGGTCGATCTGCAGCATCTTCGCTACCTGAGCGATCTTCTCGGCGACTTCCTTTTTGGGGGTGCCGATATTCTCAAGGCCGAAAGACAGGTTTTCGCGCACCGTCATATGCGGATAAAGCGCGTATGACTGGAACACCATGGCAAGGCCACGATCCGCCGCCGGCACCGTGTTGACCACGTCGCCGCCGATGACGATATCGCCGCCTGTCAATTCCTCGAGACCCGAGATCATGCGCAGCAGGGTGGATTTGCCGCAGCCGGATGGGCCGACGAAGACGCAGAACTCGCCATGTTTGATATCGAGATCGATACCCTTGATGACATCGAGGGCGCCATATGTCTTTTTGACCTGACGAAGCTGAATACTTGCCATTGTCGTATTTCCTCCCTGAGGATTATTTGCCGCCCGTGGACGCAATGCCGGTGGCGATATATTTTTGCAGGAACATGAAGACCAGCGCGATGGGCGCAAGCGTCAGCACGGTCATGGCCAGAAGGTTGCTCCATTCCGTCGTCATCTCCCCCTGGAAGGAGTTGAGCGCCAGCTGCAGGGTGAAGTTGTCGTTGCGGGTCAGCACGATGAGAGGCCAGAGGAAGTCGTTCCAGCGCCACATGATCGCAAGGATCGCCAGAACGGCAAGCGCCGGAGCCGATAACGGCAGGATGATACGCCAGTAGATTTTCCACTCGCTCGCCTTGTCCATGCGCGCCGCATCGAGGATTTCATCGGGTATCGTCAGCATGTATTGCCGCAGCAGGAAGACGCCCGTGGGTGTCGCGGCACCGGGAATGATGACGCCCCAGAGACTGTTGATCATGCCAAGCTGGCTGGTGATGAGAAACAGCGGCACGAGCACCACCGTCTGCGGGATCATCAATGTGCCGACAACCAGCGCTAGCACCACGCCCCTGCCCTTGAACTGATATTTCGAGAGCGCAAACGCGGCCATGGAATTGACGATCAGCATGATGAGCGTCGACGTCACCGTGATGAAGGTCGAGTTCCAGAAATAGAGCGGGAAATTGAAGCGCTGGAAAAGCTCGGTGTAGTTTTCCGTCGCCAGCGCCACCTTTTCAGCCGGTTTCAGCTCGTTGAACGGCATCTTCAGGACTTCGGTCGGCTTGGCCGGGTCAACCACCTGGGCCACGAGGCCGATGCGGCGGATCATGCCGAGCTTGCGGCCATCCTTGTCGACATAGGCCGGCAGCGGCGCTGCCTGCCCATCAACCGCCACGGTTTCTTGGCTATAGGGCAGAAGGCGCGGCGGGAAGCGTTGAAGGTCGGCCTCCGTCTTGAACGAAGAGAGCACCAGCCAGACGACGGGGCCGAACATCATCAGCACGGCCACGCCGAGATAGGCGTAGGACAGCCAGTCGGTCCAGTGCAGCTTGCCGTTGCGGCCGCGGGTACGGGTCAGAAATGCGCCAATCCTAGCCATCGACCTTGCTCCTGTTTGCCCGGAATTGCAGGGCGGTCAGCACCACGAGCACCACGGCGAGCAGCAGCGAAGCGGCGGCCGCAAGTCCGAAATTCCGGGGCGTCCCGGCAAAGCCGGTCTGATAGATGAATTGAATGATGAAGGTCGTCGCCGAACCCGGACCACCGCCGGTAAAGGCAAAGACTTCATCGAAAGTCTGCACGCCCTTGATGACCGACAGGACGAGAACGACAAGCATGGTGGGCGCAAGCAGCGGCAGGGTAATGCGCCGGAAGATGCGCCATGGGCTTGCCTTGTCCAGTTGCGCCGCCTCGTAGACATCACGCGGGATCGCCTGCAGGCCGGCGAGGAGAATGAGCGTATAGAAGCCCATATGCGCCCATACCGACAGGAAGACGGACCAGCCGAAGGCAAGGTTGGCCTCGAGCAGCCAGTCCACCGAACCGAGGCCGAGCCCCTCCATCGCCGCATTGAGAACGCCGAAACGCTGGAGAATCCACTTCCAGATCAGCGCGACCACGACGGGTGACAAGAGAACCGGGAAAAAGAAGACCGCGCGAAAAAAGCCACGGGCGCGGATATCGCGATTAAGCACGATGGCCGTGATCAGCGAGAATCCAACCATGAAACCCACCTGCAGCACGACGAAGAACAGCGTGTTCCAGACGGAGCGCCAGAACAGGTCGCGCGCACAGGAATTGGGATCAAGATAATTCTGACAGGAAAGAAGGACCGAAAAGTTTTCGCCGCCCACCGAAGGGCGCTCGGAAAGCAATATGTGTTCGCTGCCGGTCACGGAATAGGCCATGTTCAGCAGGATCGGCAGGAAGGCGAAGACCGCAAACAGGATCAGGTTGGGTGTCAGAAACACCCACGCAATCCGCCGGTGGCCAAGAACCTTCTGCAGGAAGGCAAAGGGCAGTTCGACGATGCCCATGACGGGCGCAAGAAATTTATACATGAGGGTCCTCCTTCGATCCGGCGCGGCGCGGCATGCGCCGCGCCGGAAGGCGATGGATCACTTCGCCTGTTTCAACGCTTCCTCGAGGTCCGTCTTCGCACGGGCCATGGCCTCATCGACGGTGCTCTCACCGACGATGGCCTGCGTAATGCGCTGGACGGAGATGTTGAACATGGCGCGATTGTTCTTGTAGCCCTGATAGGCATAGGCAATCGGGCTGAGGCCGGGAATCTGGTCCAGCCAGGCATTCATGGCCTTCTGCGTCGCAGGCGTCGCACCGGTATAGGTCACGCCCTTGTCGGCCACGGCCTTGTGGGCCGGAACGTTGCGGGTGCGAACGGTGAAGTCGAGATAATTCTCGTCCTGAGCGAGGAAGTTCAGGATATCGGCGACGATCTTCGGGTTCTTGGTCTGCTTGAAGCCGACGATGCCGGTACCGCCCGGCATGCCCGTGCAGGCGGCGCCACCGCAGGGCTGCGGCACGACTTCCCAGTCGAAGGCATCGCCCACCTGGCTGTCGAAGCGCGCGGTCTGCCAGCTGCCGGAATAATAATAAACCAGCTGGCCGTTGATGAATTCCTGCGCGGCGTCGCGGTAGGTATTGCCGCCCTGCCCGGCCCAGACGTCACGCGCCATGGTGCCGTCCTTGTTCCATTCGACGAATTTCTTCACGAAAGTCGTAAAGCCTTCGTCGACGAGGATCGGCTTGCCGTCAGCATCGAAAATCTTCGCGCCATAGGAAATGGCCGGGCCGGCGATGCGATGGCCGGAACGGTCGATGGCCATCGGGTAAGGTGTGCCGGTTGCCTTGGCGACGGCATTGGCAGCCTTCGCCCAATCGTCCAGCGTTGCATCCTTGCCGGGTACGGCGACATTTGCCTGATCGAACAGGGTACGATTGATGAAAGCGCCGGTGATGGTGAGCTGGGTATGCATGCCGTAGATGCCCTTGTCGTCGGGGCCGCTGCGGTACCATTTCAGCACATTGGAGAAATTGTCTTCCCAATATTTCGCGTCCACATAGGGCGTGAGATCGAGATAATAGCGGTTGAGGCCGCCGAGGTCGGTCACGGTTGCGAAATCCGGCCCGCTGCCGCCGGCGAGCTGTACGGGCAGGCCTTCCAGCAACGCCTTGTAGGGCACAATGTCAGTAACGATCTTCACGTCCGGATGCTGCTTTTCGTAACGGGCGAGAATGTCCTTCAGGATTTCGCAGCCATTGCCGTCATAAGCGCAGGTGAAGCGCACTTCCTCGGCCGCCTGGGCGGCGCCTGCAAAGGACGCCGCGCCAATGGCGAGCGCCAATGCCATGCTGTATTTACCGATCATCTCTTTTCCTCCCTTAGATGATTATGCGTTGGCGGATGCGTGCGGAGCCCAGCCTTTGATCCATTCACCTTCTGCGGCGTCGGACAGGCGGACCGGCTTTCTTTCCCGTACCGAGCGATAGATGGCGGTAACGAGTTCTATGGACTGCAGGCCGTCGTTGACCGTCACTTCCTTGCCGCCGCGTCCTTCCATCGCGTCGGCAATGGCTTCGACAAAACCGGCAAAGCCGTTTTCGCCGTCGGCAACCTTTGCCAGAACGGCATCGATCTGGTCCTGCGTGGTGGGTGCACGGGCGATGAAACGCCATGTGTCTTCGGCCGGGCGATAGGGAAGCGTGCCACTCTCGGCGGTGAAGCCTTCGAAGCAGAAGCGCAGACGGGACGTATCTTCTGCTGCACCGAGCGTGACGGAGCTGGTCGCCAGCGCACCGCTTTTCATGCGGAAACTGAGTGCTGCGCAATCTTCGGTTTCGATGGTGTTGACGCGCGTGTCGGCCATGGCGAAAACTTCCTCGACCGGGCCGAGGACGTGGCAGAGAAGATCATGGGCGTGGATGGCGTGACCGAGGATCGCGCCGCCGCACTCACCCTTCCAGGTGCCGCGCCACGGGATGTCGTAATAGCTGGCGCCACGGTTCCAGTGAACTTCCGAGCTTGCGACAAAGGCCTTGCCCGCAAGACCGGCATCGATCAGCGCCCGCAACTGCCGCATGGCATGTCCAAAACGGTACTGGAAGACGGGAAATACACCGCGTCCGGTCTTCTTGACGGACTCGATCAGCGCATTGGCCTCTTCCAGAGAGCGAACCAGCGGCTTTTCGCAGACCACATCCTTGCCCGCCGCATGCGCCTTCAGAGTGACAGGAAAATGCAGGTGTGGCGGCAGGCAGACGTCGATGAGCTGAATGCTCTCATCGGCCAGAACCTCATCGAGATCGGTGGTCAGACGAATGGAGGTGTCATCGCCGGCGACGGAGCGCGCGCGCTCCAGATCGAGATCGCAGATCGCCTTGACGACGAAGCGCTTGGGCAGCGCCCGATAACCGCTCAGATGCTGGGCGCCGATGCCGGCGCCGATGATGGCAACACCGATCATTTCGAGGCTCCCTCAGCCTTGGCCTGCGCCTGAAGCGAGAGGTCGCAGACCTTGAAGACGTGTTCCTGCGTCATCGCCGTTTCCGTGCGGTTGCGGATATCGTCGCAGATGCGGGCGAAATAGGGCAGACCGGCGCCGGAAGCATCAATATACTCGCAGCGGTCGCCGTTGACGAGAACGAGGCGGTCCGTGCCTTCGGTATTGCCGACATCCACATATTTACGCAGTTCGATGTAACCTTCGGTGCCGAGGATGGTCAGGCGGCCGTCACCCCAGGTCGGCAGCGCATCGGGCGTGTACCAGTCGACGCGGATATAGCCGTGGCCCTTGTCGCCGCGCAGCACAACTTCGCCGAAATCCTGAAGACCCGGATCGTGAGGGTTGGCGTAATTGGCAACGGTGGCGGACACGATCTCAACCTCGGTCGAACCCGTGAAGAACATGAACTGATCGATCTGGTGGCTGGCAATATCGGTGAGGATACCACCATAGGCTTCACGCTCGAAGAACCATGTCGGGCGGATCTGGCGGTTGAGACGATGCGGGCCGAGGCCGACGGTCTGGATGACGCGGCCGATAGCGCCCTGGGCAACGAGTTCAGCCGCCTTGGTCACGCTCGGCACTTCAAAGCGCTCCGAGAAATCGACGGTCCAGATGCGCTTGGTCTTTGCCACGGTCTGACGAAGGCGATCGAGCTGTTCGAAGGTGGTGCAGCCGGGCTTGTCGGACATGACATCCTTGCCGGCTTCCATGGCGGCGATAGCGAGATCGGCGCGCTTGGAGGGAATGTCGGCGATGACGACGAGATCGACAGTGCCGTCAGCCAGCAGCGCCTCTTTCGATGCTGCGCGCGGCACATTCGGGAAGCGCTTGACGAAGCCTTCCACGACATCGGGCTCGCCTTCTGTCCACCAGCCGGCAAATTCGGCGCCGGCATCCAGCAGGTTCTGGGCCATGCCGAAAATATGCCGATGCTCAATACCAAGAGCGACGAACTTGATTGCTTTACTCATCCTGCAGTTCCACTTCCTTGCCGGTATCGGCCGAGTTGATGATCGCATCGATCAATCTGTGAGACAAAAGAGCCGCTTCGCCGGTGACGACCGGCGGGCGTCCTGAAGAGATGGCGTCTGCGAAATCATCGAAAACGCCCTGATGCCATTCATGCGTGAAAGCCATGGGGTCGGCGCCGCCGCCCGTGCCAGCGGCCGCGCCGCCAAAAGTCTCCTGCCGGCCATCGCGCCAGTCGACATGCAGCAGGCCGGAGGCGAGCCGCAGGCTGGCATTGTCGAAATGCAGGAGGATCGATTCCGCAGCCCCGGGGAAGCTTGCGGTGCTTGCCACCAGCGAGCCGACAGCGCCATTCCTGAAACGCAGGCCCGCAGACACGTAATCTTCGGTTTCCATGCGGTGGAAACGCGTCGTTGCAGCCATCGCCTGAACACGGGCGACCGGCCCCGTCAGGCTCAAGGCCAGATCAATCGTATGGATTGCCTGGGAGATCAGTACGCCGCCGCCATCGCGCGCCAGCGTGCCGCGACCCGGTTCGTCGTAATAGGATTGCGCGCGCCACCAGGGCACCGAGATTTCGCAGAGGCCGAGCATCCCGAGCGTTCCGCCGTCCACAAGCTCGCGCGCTTTTTGCGATGCGGCCCGCATGCGGTGCTGGAAGATGATGCCGAGCGCGACACCCGCGTCACGACACAGGGCGACGAGACCCTCGGCTTCCCGCGTATTGCGAGCGACCGGCTTCTCCATCAGGATGTGTTTGCCAGCCTGCGCCAGTTTTCCGACGATATCGATGCGGGCATTGGGCGGCGTGGCGATAATGGCGAAATCGACATCCGCATCGCGCGCCGCTTCGTCGACGGAGGAATAAACCGCCACCGCGTATCCGGTATGTTTCGACGCCTCGGCAGCCAGTGCCTTGGCGCGGCCGGAACCACCATCGACGATGCCCTTCAGGCGAATTTTTTCCGGGCTTGCCGCGCAGGCAAGCACATGCGTCTTCGCCACCATTCCGGCGCCAACGATGACACAGGTCTTGATATTTTGCATTTCGGGAGCCTCCTTCCCAATGCGCGATCATTTGCATACCGGTATGCCGGTTGTCAACAGACTTGTGTTCCGGTATACCGGTTATGAGAACAGTGGAGGGTACATGCCGAAAATTCCTGTAACAGGCGTGCCGACGATGGAGCGGCTGGACCTCAACCGTCCGGTCGTGGACCAGATTTACTCCGCGCTGAAATCAGCCATCCTCTCGCGAGAGCTTTTTCCCGGGCAAGCCGTCTCTGAAAACGAGATCGGACAGTCGTTCAATTCGAGCCGAACGCCGGTACGCGAGGCGCTGAGCCGCCTGCGCGACGACGGCCTGATCGTCACGCTGCCAAGCCGTGGAACCTATGTCTCGCGACTATCGGAAAAGAACATCCGTAGCGCGCAATTCATCCGCGAGGCGCTTGAAGTGGCCGCAGTGCGCAGGCTTTGCCAGATTGGCCTTGCGCCAGAGGCCGAGCAGGAGATCGAGCATGCGCTGAATGGCCAGCGGGCGGCGATGCGCAACGGCGACAGAAAAGCTTTCCGCATCCATGACGACCAGTTTCACAGCGCGCTTGCCGCCGCAACGGGCCTCGAAAGGCTGGAATCTCTGTTGATCCGCGAGAAGGCGGGGCTGGATCGTTTGCGCGCCCTGGCCATCACCGATGAGGCGCATATGGCGCGGCTGCTTTCCGAACATGAGGCGGTATACGACGCAATCAGGGCGGGTGACGACGCCCGCGCGACGGATTGTCTGCAAAAGCACCTGAGACGCGTCCTAGGCATTCTCTCACAAGTTTTCGAGAACCATCAGGACTACTTCGAATAATTCCGCAGCATTTTTTTCAACGGTTCGAGCATCATGAATACGGCAAACCCCGGACACACGCTTGCCATGTCGCAGGCGGAACTTCTTTGCGACACGATGAGCACACTTGCGGAATCTCCTGTTTGGGACGAGCGGCGACAGGTGCTTTTCTGGTGCGATATTCTCGGCGGGACGGTGCGGTCCGCAGCGCTCGAGCCCGGGCGTTATCGCGAATGGTCGTTCCCCCACACCGTATCGAGCCTTGGACTTTGTCAGAACGGCGATCTCGTCGTCGCCTGCGGCATGGATGTTATCATTCTCAATCCTGACAGCGGCGAAACGCGCCTCCTCCATTCCATTCCTGCGCCCAAAGGCATCCCCTGCCGGCTGAACGACGGGCGGATCGGCCCCGACGGCGCTTTCTGGGTGGGAACCATGCACAATGTCCCGCTCCCGGACATGGAGCCCCATGGCGAACTCTGGCGGATCACCGAAAAGAACGCCGAGCGTATTCAGACGGGGCTGACATGCCCGAACGGGCTCGCCTTCTCCGAGGACGGATCGATCATGTGGCAGAGCGATTCCGTTCAGAAATGGATACGTCGGCGAAATTTCGACAGCCGGAACGGCAGCTTCGATGAGGGCGTGCTGGTGGCCCAGATGACGGAAGAGACTGGAAGGCCCGATGGCGGCTGCCTCGATAGCAGCGGCAACTATTACAGCGCAGGCGTGTCGGCCGGCCTGCTCAACGTTTTCACGCCCGACGGCGCGTTGGCGGACGTGATAGCAGCCCCAGTGCCCCACCCCACGATGCTCTGCTTCGGGGGCACGGATTTCAGTACTCTTTTCCTGACATCCCACCGCCACAACATGTCCGAGGACCGACTGCACAAAGCGCCATTTTCAGGTGGCGTCTGGGCGATCCCCACTCAGACGAAAGGGTTTGCCGGCTTCCGCTTTGGCGACGGTAGGTAACGTCCGGAAGCCGGGTTCCGAACCCTATTCCTCCCGGAAGGCGCGGCTGATCTGGTCGGTCAGCGGTTTGGCGATATAGGACAGCGCCGTTCTTTCGCTGGTCTGAATGAAGGCCTCGGCCGGCATGCCCGGCACCAGCGGCGCATTGTTCAGCTTCCGCCGCTCGGAGACCGGTACGGAAATCCGCGCCAGATAATAAGAGAGACCGCTGCGCTGATCGGTGGTGATATCCGCCGCGATGCGGCTGACATGGCCTTCCAGTTCCGGCGTGACGCGCTGGTTGAATGCGGTCATGCGCAGCATCGCCTTTTGCCCCAATTGAAGCTGATCGATATCCTTGGGCACGATCTGCACCTCCAGCGCCAGCTCGTCTCCGTCAGGCACGATGAGCATGATCGGATCCGCCGGCGTCACCACGCCCCCCACGGTGTGCACGGCCATTTCATGCACCACGCCTGATTGCGGCGCGACAATGTCGATGCGTTTCAGCTGGTCTTCGGCGGCAACCTTGCGCTCGACGAATTCGCCCATCTGGGCCTGTATCTCGCGCAGTTCCCGCCCGACCTCGGTGCGCAATTCCTGATCGATCTGCAGGATTTGCAGCCTGGTTTCGGTGATGCGCCCCGCCGTCTGCGCCTGATAGGCGATTTTCTCGCCGCGCTCACCGCCGAATGTCGCGGCCTGCGTCTGCAGGCTGTTCAGCCGCTGCACGGACACGACACCCTGTTCAAGCAGGGATTTCTGCGAGGTGATTTCAGCCTCCAGCACGGCAAGGCCGTTATCATAGGCGACTTCCTGCGCCTTCAGCCCTTCGATCTCATGTTCGAACTGGGTGATACGCTCGGAAAGCTGTGCTTTGCGCCCTTGGCGATAGGATTTGCGGAATTCGAACAGCTTGGTCTCGCTGCGCATGGCGGAGGCGACATCGGCATCGTCTTTTCGCGCCATCAACGCCTGCGGAAAGACGAGTTCCGGCAGATCGTCGCGCTCGGCCTCCAGCCTTGCCATGCGCGCATTCAGCTCATCCAGACGCTTGGTCACGATGGCGAGATTGGCGCGGGTATGGGTCGCATCAAGGCGCATGACCACATCGCCGGCCTTCACTCTATCGCCTTCGTTCACCAGAATTTCGACGACGACACCGCCGCTCGGATGCTGCACCTTCTTCGTGTAGGAATCCACCACCAGATGACCGGAGGCGACAACCGCGCCGGCAAGATTGGTCGTAGCAGCCCATCCGCCGACACCGGCCAGCAGCGCTACGCCCGCAGCAAGGCCGGCAACGAGATGCTTGCGGATGGAGCGGGACACATGGCTGCGCCGGTCAATGTTTGACATCTGCATCTCCTTCCTGGCTGTTCTCTTCACGGACGTCTTCCAGCACCGGCGCGTGAGGCTGGGTATTGGCGACGACGCGCAGCGGCGAGATGGTCTGGGCGGATGCGGTAAATCCCTTGCCCGACTGCGCCTGCGGAACGCGCAGGACTTTCGACAACACCTCATCTCGCGGGCCGAACGCCTTCATCCTCCCCTCTTCCATCATCAGAATGAAATCGACAGCGCCGATGGCGCTCGGCCGGTGGGCGACGACGACGGCAATCCCGCTCCGCGCCTTGACCGAGGAAATCGCCTTGACCACGGCGGCTTCGCCTTCCGCATCGAGATTGGCGTTGGGTTCGTCCAGCACCACGATGAAGGGATCGCCGTATAGCGCGCGGGCAAGGCCGATGCGCTGGCGCTGCCCGGCGGAAAGCGCCGAACCCGCCTCGCCGATATCGCTGTCATAACCCTTTTCGAAACGCAGGATCAGCTCATGCGCGCCCGCAGCCCTGGCCGCCGCGATGATGGCCTCAGGATCGGGATTATCCTCGAAACGGGAGATATTCTCGCCGATCGTGCCATCGAACAACTCAACGCCCTGCGGCAGATAACCGATATGGCGGCCCAGCGCCTCACGGTCCCACTGCTCGAAACTTGCACCGTCCAGTCGTACCTTGCCGGCCGCAGGCATCCAAGCGCCGGTGAGAATGCGCGACAGGGTGGATTTGCCCGAGCCGGAGGGGCCGATAACGCCGAGCGCGTTTCCAGCGGTCACGATGAAGCCAAGTCCGGTGACGGTTGGTTTTCTTTCTCCCGGCGGAACGATGGTGACGTTTTCGACCCGCAAATCCTTTTCAGGTCTCGGCAGGGCCATGGCGGCGGCATTGGCCGGCATCTGTGCAAAAAGCTCCCTCAGCCGCGCCCAGCTCTGCCGGGCGGCCACAAAGGACTTCCAGTTGGAAATGGCAAGATCGACGGGCGCCAGCGCCCGGCCCATCATGATCGAACTGGCGATCATCACGCCGCCGGAGGCCTCTTGATTGATGACGAGCCACGCGCCGACCGCCAGAATTGCCGATTGCAGCACGACCCGCAAAGACTTCGCGATGTTGCCAAGACCGCCGGCCACATCGCCCGCCTTGCGATTGGCGGCAAGATAGGCCTCGTTGGAATTCTGCCAGCGTTTTCCGAGCCGACCGCCAAGCCCCATGGCCTGCACGACTTCGGCATTGCGGCGCGAAGCCTCCAGTTGCCGGTTGCGGGCCATATTCTCGACCATGGTGTCGCGGATCGGCTTCTGCGAAAAGATGTTGGTCAGGATTGTGAGGGAGACAAGCAATATCGCGCCGGCAAGCGCCGTCACACCGATCCAGAAATGAAACAGAAAACATATGCCGAGATAAAGCGGCATCCACGGCAGATCGAAAAAGGCCGTCGGCCCCGTGCCGGAGAGAAAACCGCGCACATTATCGAGATCGCGCAGCGGCTGCAGACCGTCCCCCGGCATGCGGTTGACAAGCGGCAGGCGCACCACCGCATCATGCACCTTACCGGAATAACGCAAGTCGAAATCTTCACCGATACGGATCAGAACGCGAGCGCGGATGATATCGAGCAGGCACTGGAAGCCGTAAAGGCCAAGCGCGAGAATGGCGAGCCCGACCAGCGTCGGCAGGCTGCCGCTGGCCAGAACCCGGTCATAAACCTGGAGCATGAAGAGCGGCGAAGTGAGCGCGAGTATATTGACCACGCCGCTGACCAGCGCAACGCCGAGAAACGTGCTTTTAAGGGGCGAAACAACCGCCGCAGTGAGGGACTGCGGCGGCGTCTGCTGGTGGTTTTGAAAGCCCACAGCCTGATTTTCCTTTACGCGGCAAGCGCCGATGCGCTGGCGAAAATGAAGTCCGACGCGTCGAGCACATTTGCATCGACACCATTCAGTGTGACGGAGACGGACGTGTCTGTGGCCGAAAGGATAACGGCATTTCCGTTATCATTATACCACAACAAATCGTCCACCGAAGTTGCGCCCCAGGCGGAAACATCGAGCGTATCGGTACCGTCCTGATAGCCGTAGGTTCCGGTCGGGCCGGCCGCTACGACGTCGTTGCCGCCGGAAAATACGAAGGTGTCTGCGCCGGCAAAGCCGGTCAGGGTGTTGGAGGCAGCCGTGTCCTCGATCACCGTGCCGGTGGCTGCAAAGTAATCATAGAAGCCGGCCAGCGAACCGAAGCGGGCAAGCTGGTAGACGGCGAGATCGAGAAGATCGCGAGCGCCGGCAAGCGAATAGGCGCTGTCGGGATCGATCAGCAGTTCCTGCTGGCTGACGGCGATGCCGCTGGTGGACTGGCTGTAGCCGGCGCCCAGAACGATGCTGTCGACCGAACCCGTCAGGTTGCCCTGGGAGTACTGCAAAGCGCCGCTCATGACGATGCCCTTGCCGCCGGAACTGCCATCGCCCCACGCCTCATAGGTCGTGTTCGGATCGATGGTGGTGGTGGCGAGAGAGCTGGTCTGAGCGTCGTAGAACGCACCATAGGTCGAACCGAAACCGCTCGTCCAACCGTTGAGGTAGCCGATCAGATCGGAGGAAGACTGCGTCAGTTGAATTGTGGTAGCCATAGGTGTACTCCTTTGCTGGCCAATAGGGATACCTTGGTCATGTGACGAAGGCGTTTCATCTCCGGGACGGGCTGCAACCCCAACCCGGAGAATTTCTTCCACGGTTCAGAACTTCACGTTCATCGTCGCGATAAAGGTGCGACCCGGGGCCGAGTAGGCGCTTGCCGCCGGGATGTATTTGCGGTCCGTCAGGTTGTTGACAGCGAAGCGGAGCGTGGCCTTGTCGTGGAAGGCATAGGAACCGTAGAGGTCCACCGTGGTATAGGGATCGGTCACCTCCCGCAGATTGCCTTCCGTATCCAGTGTGCGCGACTGTGTCGGCGTGACATGGTTGAGCCTTGCGCCCAGCGAGAATTTCTCATCGAAGAAACGCATGCCGCCATCGAGCGTCAGCTTCACCTTGGGCGCGACATCGCCCGGCCAAGCGACGATTTCGCCCGTCGTGGTGGTCGTGCCGTTGGAAAAAACCTGCGTCTTTTCGGGCCATTCCGTCTTCAGAAGCGTCGCCGAGCCGCCGAGCCAGAAATTGCGGGCATCGTAATTGCCCTCGAATTCAAGCCCGCGCATATAGGTCGTGCCGTCCAGATTGACGAAGCTGGTATAGGTGCGGTCGAGAACCTGATCGGTGACGAGATAACCGAGCGCGATATAGTCCTTCACCTCGCGACGAAAGGCGGCCATTTTGATGCGAATGGAATCGTCGTCCAGCAGCACGCCGTCGAAGCTCACATTCGCGCCGATTTCATAGGTCGTCGCCTTTTCGGCGCGCAGGGCCTGATTGGGAGCGTATTCGTATCCGGCGCTGTCGCCCGGACGCGCACCGGCAAAAAATGCCTCGAGGATTGTTGGCGGACGCAGGCTCTGGGAATAGCTTACGTAGGGACGGAACCAGTCGACGGGTTTCAGCTCGATGGTGGCGGAGGGCAGCCAGGCGCTGTAGGTGCGATCGATATCGACTTCATGCGACGGATATTCGGTGACCGGCGTATTGGTGGTTATACCGGTGCCCGGCATACAGTTGGCCGAGGTCCGCGGCCAGATGCTGACGAGAAAAATATTATAACGGGATGCCCATATGGGGGAGTTTGCAGGCAGAAAGACCCGATTGAAGTATTCCAGGGCCGTATAGTGATTGCGAACAAGGTCGCAAGGCACACTTGTCGTTACTATCGATTCCTTGACACTATAATAGGTCGCAGATCCTTTCAGGCGCGACCAGTCGTAACGCACGCCTCCACTCAGAGTGATCCAATCGGCCGGCTCCAGTTCACCATTCAAAAACAGGCTGGCGACGTCGCGCCGCCCGGCAGGGCTGAATGACGTGTAGCTGCTGGCGAAGGAGGGATTTTCGGCGATTTTGGCGCTTGTCGCGACGGATGTGGCAATGTCCCGGAAGGCTTCTGCCCCATAGTTCAGACTGAGCGCGCCCGCCGCCGTATCAAAGCGACTGGTATTTTCCAGGCTGCCGCCGAAACTGCGCAGGCCCATATCGAGGTTCGTCTCCACCGCATATTTGCGCGCCGCACGCAGTTCATGCGTCATATTATCGTTCAGCCACAGCGATGACTTGAAGTCGATGAGTTCGCTCTCCGGGTCCCAGTCAAGCTTCGCGACGACGCTGTCGTTTCGCACGCTTTCCCGGTCGATCACCTCAGATGCGCCCTGAACGAAGTCATTCTCCTGATGCATCCAGGAGAGCGAAGCCTTCACGTCGCCAAAATCGCCTTCGCCCTTGAAGAAGGTGGACCAGCCGTCGCGGCCAAGCAAATCCTTCATCGTCAGCGCGGTGCTGCGGGCCTCGCCCTTCGTTCCGATCTTGTATTCATCCATGATCGTGCGGCTGTAACCGGCGACGAAGGAGAGAGGACCATCCGGCGAGCGAGCAGCGCCGAGAACCGAGCCCTGAAAATCATAACCATTGGTGCCGCGGGAAACATTCGCTTCCCCGCCCTTGTTTTCACCCTCGGCGATGAGATCGTCGGCGCTGACGGTTCGGAACTCGACCTTGCCGCCCAGAGAGCCGGCATTACCCGACCGCGCATTGGTTATTTTCTCGATCTCGACGGCACGGATGAAAGCGACATCCACATAACCCTGCCCGGCGCTTGCGGTGTAGCTCGTGGCGCCGCCGAAGGCCGCACCACGCTGCGCATTCTGCCGCGCGCCATCGATGGAGACGACCACGCGGCCGCTTTCCTGCAAACCGCGCACATTCGGCGAAACGGTTGGGAAGCTGCCATTGCCCTCGCCGGCATAAACACCGGAAACCCGGTTGAAAACATCGCGCGTATTGCGCACGCCGGCCGACTGGATCGCCTCACGGCCGACCACGCTGACACTGGCGGGCGTTTCATAAACCCAGTCGGGCGTCCCCTGATAACCGGAACCGGCAATGGAGTTGCGCCCGGTCTTGCCGGTCAGGGTAATGGTTTCCAGAACCGTGGTGCCCTCCGCCGCAGAAAGATCGACGGTCGATTGCCCCGTGCCGATGACGACGGTTCTGCCATTGCCGGCGATACGGAAATTGACGCCCGTTCCCGCCAACAGCCGTGACAGCGCCTCCCGCACAGTGAAACTGCCGGTGACGGCATTGGTGCGCACATTGCCCGCCGCCGGCGTGGCAAGCGTGACCTGAAGGCCGGATTGCCGCCCGAAAGCACCCACGACCGATGACAGCGACTGGGCGGGAATATTGAACGGCCTCGTCGCCCCCTGCTCGCCGCCTGGACGCTGGGAATTGGCGGTGTCAGCTCCGGTCTGGGCCAGAACGGGCGTCGCGAATGAAACGATGACCGCCGTTGTCGCCAGCAGCATGGCCCTGCGAGCCCGCTTTGCTGCTTTTTCCCCTGAACCGGTCTTACATGTCTGGAGGCGCATATTGCTTTTGTCTTCCTGTCTTTCGCTCCGGATATATCTTGACCGGATTACTCAACAAAAAGACGATTGCCTCGTCGATTTTTTTCAGGATTTCGGAAGAAATTTTATAAATCACTGAAAATAAATATGATTTTTTGTTTTGGAATGTTTCAGAAACGGGTGATGATGCGGGCACTGTCCCCAATCGCATGCACCTTGCCCTTATAGGGTTCCACCAGGGCTTCCAGCGCGCGATCCGGGTCGCGCAGATCGTAAAACCCTGTCACTCTCTGCTCGGCAAGTCGCTTGTCGGCCATGGTAAGCCACGCCGGATGGTAGCGCTGGATCTGCTCCACGACCGAGCCTATCGTCGAATCGACCACATAGAGTTCGCCGTTGCGCCAGCCGCCAATATCCTCGACGGAAACGGTCTCTTTGCGGATCGCGCCGGAAGCGTCGACGATCAGCATCTCGCCCGGCACGAGCCGCGTTGGCGGCGCATTACGGAAGGACGCCTCCACGGAACCGTGCGCCAGCGCCACCTGGGTTACTCCATCCGTCAGGTCGACGTCGAAAGCCGTGCCCAGCACCTGAACGGTAAGGTTTTTTGCCTTCACGACGAAGGGACGCGTTTTATCCGGCACCACGTCGAAAAAAGCTTCCCCCTTCAACACCGTGACATTGCGACGGCCATCCGTGAAATCCGCTGAAAGCGCACTCGCGGCGGCGAGCTGCACTTTGCTGCCGTCTTCGAGGGTGATCGTGCGGCTTTCAGCAGTGGTGGTCTGATAGTCAGCCTGCAAGCGAACGAAAAATGCCGGAACGAACAGCACCGCAAGACAGAGGGAGGCCGCCGCCACGGCCGCGCCGGCATAGCGCCGCCCGGACCAGCGCCGCCGCTGCGGCTTTATCGCGGCCTTGTCCGGCAGATGCGGGGCATCTTCCCAGAGGCTCTTGAATTCCGGCTCCACCAGTCCGAGGTTTCGCCACGTCCTGCATGTTCGTTCCCAGGCGAGACGGTTTGCCGGCTCTGCCCCCAGCCATTGCTCAAATTCCGCCTTCAGCCGCGATTCCGCCGAGCCGGACTGCAAACGCAGCAACCAGTCGGCCGCCTCTTCCGCCTTACCGGCCGGCAATTCAGTTTTTTTCTCTGGATCAATGGTCATTGAACCGGGCCAGTTCCTTTGGGGCGCGCAGCAGGAGCGTCGTCTTCTGCATTGTTATAAAGACGTTTAACGAAGAGATTTTTTTCACAAGGTGGGACAATCGGGACTATTTACTTCATTTCTCTGGTGATCGCGGCAATGCTGCCCTTGATCAGACGGTGTGCGCTGGCCACGGATACGCCAAGGTGACGCGCAATCTCCTCCATATTGTAACCACCGAATCTGTGCATTTCCAACGCCACTCTTGCCTGAACCGGCAGGCCGGCCAAAACAGTCCGCATCTGGCGGACTTCATCGCAGAAAAGGGCGTGTTCCTCCGGCGTGCCATTGTCCTGCGGCACACCCCAGAACGGCGTATCGTCCGGCCGTTCGCGAATGTCCTGGCGGCTGCGCCGGCGATTGTCGAGGGCAAGATTGCGAACGATACGAAAGAGATAGGATTTGAGATTGGCGGGATTGCCGGAGGCCTCGGGAACGAATTTCAGGAACGCTTCCTGAACCACGTCCTCCGCATCCGCCCGCGACCCCAGTATGACGGTGGCGTATTTGATCAGGTCGATCCTATGCGCGACGTAAGCGTTATAACGCTTGTCATCTTCCCGTATGCCCATGTCTCAACCGAGAGAAATTTGAGGGGATCGACGAAACCTGCCGTCCGCCGAGTGGCCGCGCAGTTTTGCCGTTCAAAGCTCTAGCATTCAAACCATGGCTCGAACAGATATTTCATGACTATTATCATCAAGAATTTGTGCAGGCCGAATCGAGCGGACCCGGCAGCAAGGGCGGCCGGGCTTTGACCTGTCAGATGGCCCCGTCGACGATAACCATCGGCCTACCCTGCGAGCAGGGCTCGATACGCGCATCGATGCGATAGATATCGCGCAGCATCTCCGGGGTTATAACCGCCTCCGTGCTGCCGCTCACCACCATTTCACCGCGCGCGATCACCATCGTATTTTCGCAATAACGAAGTGCATGGTTGAGGTCATGCAGGGCGATCAGCACGATCATGCCGGTCTTCTGCGCCAGATCGGTGACGAAACCCAGGACCTCGATCTGCCGGTGAAGATCGAGCGCAGAGGTCGGCTCGTCCATCAGCAGCACTTCCGGCTTGCGCGCCAGCGCCTGCGCCAGCGACACAAGCTGCCGCTGGCCCCCGGACAATTCGCCAAGCCCGCGGAAGGCCAGATCGTGGATTTTCAGCGCCTTGAGAATGGCGTCGATCTCGAACAGCTCATCGTCGTGAACCCGCCAGCCGCCGCCCTGCTTGGCGGAAAGAAGTATGGATTCATAGACCGTCAGCACGGCGTTGGCGCCGGTATCCTGCGGCATATAGCAGATGGCGCGGTTGCCGCGCGCCGTGTCCGACAGTTCGACCAGACCCGGACCGGAAATCAGGCTGGCGATGCGCTTGAACAGCGTGGACTTGCCGGCCGCATTCGGGCCGATCACGACCGTAACACTGCCGCTTTGCAGCGTATCGATGCCAACCTTGGAGAGTACCGTGATGCGCCCATAGGCGGCGCCGACATCTTTCAGTGCGAGCGCTACCATGCGCGTCTCCTGTTACCGAAAATGAGCGCGAAGAAGAATGGAACGCCGACAAGCGCCGTGATGACGCCGATCGGCAGGATCGCGCCGGGAATGAGGATTTTACTGATGACCGAGGTAGCCGACAGAAGCAGAGCCCCGCAGATGATAGAACCGGGCAGGAAGAAGCGTTGGTCCTCACCGACAACCATACGGGCGATATGCGGACCGACCAGCCCGACGAAGCCGATGGTGCCGACAAAAGAAACAGGAATCGCCGCCAGAAGACTGACCGTCAGCATGGTCGACAACCGCAGACGGCGCACATTGATGCCCATGCTGGCCGCCTTGTCATCGCCGAGCCTCAGCGCCGTCAAGGCCCAGGCATTGCGCATGAACAGCGGCACGGTGACGAGGAGAATGGCGCCGGTGATGTAAACCTTTTCCCAAGTCGCTTTCGTAAGGCTGCCCATTGTCCAAAACACGACGGCAGCGAGCGCCTGTTCGGACGCCAGATATTCGAGCAGGGACAGCGCCGCATTAAAGGTGAAAACCAGCGCGATGCCGAGCAGAACGATGGTTTCCACCGTTACGCCGCGCATCGTTGAGGCGAAATGAATGAAGAGAGCCGCAATCATCGCCATAATGAAGGCGTTGATGGGCACCATATACTGCACGGCTCCCGGAAAGATCGCCACGCCGCCGACAAGCGCCAACGCCGCGCCGAAGCTTGCGGCGGCGGAAATGCCGAGTGTGAAAGGGCTTGCAAGCGGGTTGGACAGAATTGTCTGCATTTGTGCGCCGGCAACAGAAAGCGACGCTCCGACAGTAACCGCCATCAGCGCGATCGGCATGCGAATGTCCCAGATCACCACCCGAAGCTGGTTACCGACCGCCGCCGGGTCGGCAATGGTCGCCAGAACCTCTGATAGCGTGTAGCGGGCCGGGCCGAGCGCCATGTCTGCGGCCAGGCTGAAGCACAGCGCGATAAAAAGTCCGAAAAGGATAATGATCCTGCGCGCGGCAAGAGCGCGATATTGATCGCGCCCACTCATGCCAACTGCGCTTTCATTCAGCGACGTCATTGGTTCAAACCTTTGTCGAGCGAGGCGAAATAGCCCGGCTTGTAGGTGATGGGGAGGAATTTGCGGTGAAACTCCTCAAAATTCCTTTCCGGATCGAGATCGGCGAAGAGATCGGGATGAAACCACTTGGCGAATTGCTGGATCGGGAAGAATTCGTAGGGCGCGCCATAGAACTGGTGCCAGACGGCATGGACATTGCCTTCCTTCACGGCCTTCAACTCCGGAAACGGCGTGCGCTTCATCAGGTTGGCAAGTCTCTCACGGGAGAGAACCATATCTGCACCGCGTCCGACCGGAACGAACTGGTTGATGTCGGATTCGGCTGCCCAGTTGGAGCCGGTGACGATGACCTGGTCGGGATCGGCAATCACGAGCTGTTCGGGATTGAGGTCGCCGAACGTCGTCTTGATGATGCCGTCGGCAATGTTTTGGCCGCCGGCGAGATCGACCATCGCGCCGAAATTGACCGGTCCGAAAGTGCGGCAGCAATTGTTTTCGCCGGAAATGCCGGGGGCGCGTTCAATGAAGACGTTCGGGCGTTTCAGGTCCTTGACGCTGGCGAGCCGGTCGGTCACGCGGGCGATTTCGGCGCGGCGATAGGCGATGAATTCCTTCGCACGCTCTTCGGCGCCGAACAGTTTGCCGAGAATTTCAACCGAGGCTTCGCTGTTCTTTTCAGGATCGATGCGGAAATCGAGATAGATGACCTTGATACCGGCGGCGGCGGCCTTGTCTTCAAAACCGCTTTCCTTCGCGGACTTCTCAGCCTCCAGATTGAGGGTGATCACATCTGGCGAAAGGGTGATGGCGGTTTCGAGGCTGAAATCGCCCTGCGGCACATAGCCGAAACGCGGCAGTTTCTCGATCTGCGGAAAACGCTCGACATAAGCGGCATAGCTGTCGGGATCCTTCTTGAGAAGATCGTCACGCCAGCCGACGATGGTATCGAAGGTCTTGTCGCCCTTGAGCGCAGCGATCACATGCACCTGGCGGGCCTCACCGACGATGATGCGCTTGGCTGGCAGGTCCAGCTCGACCTTGCGCCCGGCGACGTCGGTAATCTCCCCGGCATGTGCCGTCATGGCGAGAAGGGAAAATGCCAGCACCGCAAGATGCCTGAGAGCGTTGAGCCGCATGAGAAATCCTCACTGAGTTCCTAAGCAGAACGATGAAGCCGCAGCGCTGCGGCTTCATCCATCGATCGGACGGCGCTCCCCTTCACCGTCCCTGAATTACTTCCCGTCCTTCAGCGACACGAAGTAGCCGGGCTTGTAGTCAAGCGGCAGGAAGCGCGCATGCAGCTCCTTGAAGGTGGCCTCGGGGTCGAGGTCCTTGAAGAGATCCGGATGCAGCCATTTGGCAATTTCCTGAATGGCCACGAACTGATAGGGATTGTTGTAGAACTGATGCCAGATGGCGTGGACATTGCCGTCCTTCACCGCCTGCACGCCGGTGAAAGCCGGACGCTTGGTCAGGTTTTCAAGCTTGCGATGGGCTTCCTTCAGATCCGCGCCATAACCGACGCCGACCCAGTTGCCGCCCGGAACATAACCGTTCCAGTTGCCGCCGGTGATGATGATCTGTTCTGGATTGGAGGCGATGATCTGTTCCGGGTTGACGGTGCCGAAGGTGCCGGGAATGATGTCCTTGGCCATGTTGATGCCGCCGGCAAGCTCCACCATCTTGCCGAAATTCTCGTTGCCGAAAGACATGCAGCAATCGTCGGAGTACCCCCCGGCGCGCTCCATGAACACAACGGGCTTCTTCGGATTGGCCTTTTCCAGCGTATCTGTGACCTTGGCGATGGAGTCGGCGCGGAACTTGATGAAGTCCTCGGCGATCTTTTCCTTGCCCGTCAGCTGGCCCATGAGGCGCATGCTCGGCTCGGTATTTTCCATCGGCTTTTCGCGGAAGTCGACGTAGACCAGCGGAATGCCGACCTTGGCGAGCTTCTCGATATAGCCCGCTTCTTCGGTCGCCGTCTTGGCGTCGATGTTCATCAGGATCACGTCAGGCTTCAGTGCGACAGCCTGTTCTATGTCGAAGGTGCCGTCTTTCATGCCGCCGAAAGTCGGCAGCTTGGCAATCTCGGGATATTTCGCGAGATAGGCTGCATAGGTTTCCGGGTCGGCTTTCGCCAGGTCGTCGCGCCAGCCAACGACGTGCTGGAAAGGATTTTCCTTGTCGAGCGCAGCCAGGAAATAGATCTGACGGCCTTCGCCGAGGATCACATGCGAAACGGGCACATTGACTTCGACATCGCGGCCCGTCACATCCTTGACGGTGACCTTTTCGGCGAAAGCCGGCCATGCGGCGGATACGAGAAGGCCAAGGGCAAGTGCCGCGGATTTGGCTGAAATGCGCATCGGATATTGCTCTCCAGTGTTGACTGGCGCGGCTGTATTATTTTCTGACTGTACTAGTCAACATTTATGTTTTAGAGCCATTCTTAACTGACCGGTATATGAGTTTAAGGCCGATGATCGATACTACCCAATATGGCAAGAACGACAGTCTGAGAGACGAAATCAAATCCTATTGGTCCGGCCGCGCCGCGACTTTCGACCTTTCCCCCGGACATGAAATTTTCTCCCAAGACGAGCGCGAGGCCTGGCACGCGCTTATCTTGAAACATCTCGGCCACGGAGAGGGCCGCAAGGCGCTCGATCTTGCCAGCGGCACCGGCGTCATCTCGCACCTGATGGACGATCTCGGTTTTCAGGTCACCGGTATGGACTGGTCGGAGACGATGCTGGGGCTTGCCCGGGAAAAGGCAAAAAGCCGTGGGCGCAGCATCCGCTTTTTTGTCGGCGATGCCGAAAATACGATGGAGCCGGATGAAAGCGCCGACGTCATCATCACCCGCCATCTGGTCTGGACGCTGGTGGACCCGCAGGCAAGCTTTGCCGAATGGTTCCGTGTTCTGAAACCTGGCGGGCGGCTTCTGATCGTCGACGGCGATTTCGTGAATACCGGCTGGCGCGAAAAGCTGGTGAAGAAACTGGCCACCGGCCTGGAGAGCATCGGCCTCGTCAAACCGGACCAGCCGCACAAGCCGGCGGACCCGGAAAATACCTTCAACAGCATTCTTTCCCGCGTTTATTTTTCGAAGGGCGCAAGGGCCGGCGATGTCGCGGCACTGTTGCGTGCGGCTGGCTTCGAACCTGTCGCAATCGATCAGGAGCTTCAAGCCATTCACCGCGCCCAGGCGAAAAACTTCAGCCTGCTGAAAGGCATTCTGCGCGGGCTGCAGCACCGTTATGCGGTCTGCGCGGTGAAGCCGGGTGTTTCCGTAAAGGGGTGAGGCGGTATCCCTTTATTTTTCCGCCTGCTCGAAGAGGTCCTCGAACCTTGGCTTTGCCCGGACGGGCACGTCCACAGTCCGGTAGCTCTGCGGCAGGGTGGCCTCGCCGACCTTGATCAGCATGACCATGCCCATGCCATAATGCGGCGAGCATTTGATGCCGTAAAAGCCCGGTTTTTCAAAGCCGGTCTCAAATTCGTCATTGATCCGGCTCTTGAAACCCTCGACACCTTCTGGAACCATGCCGTCAATGGTCGCGGCATTGTGGCTCTTGTGGGTCGGCACGAAGCGCACGCGGTCACCGGGGGCGATCTCGAGAAAATCGGGCTCGAACACCATCGGGCCTTTTTCGCCCCTGTTCATCATCTTCACCTCGAAGGTCTCGGCCAAAGCGTGAAGGGGAAACCCTGCGGCCGAAACGGCAATTGCGGCAGCGGCACAAAACCGTCTGGCCTTTGCAGCAGAGCTTGCGAACGTAATGACTGTCATCATCGTGCCAATACTTTCCTTGGATGCTCGGCCCGCCCATGGGCCGGCAAAAAACGAATATGGGAAAAGCCCCCCTCATCCGTGGTGACCACGCACTCCACCCCGAAGACGGCGGCTATTGTCGCCGGTGTCAGCACCTCGCGCGGCGGACCGACCGCGATCATCTCGCCCCGGTGCATGATGGCGACGCGGTCACAGAACATGGCGGCGTGATTGAGGTCGTGCAGCGCCGCCACAACGGTCAGGCCCTGTCGGCGCACCAGATCGAGCAGGCCGATCTGGTGACCTATGTCGAGATGGTTGGTCGGCTCGTCCAGAAGCAGGATATGCGGCTCCTGCGTCAACGCGCGGGCGATATGCAGGCGCTGCCGTTCGCCGCCGGAAAGATGGTGCCAGCTGCGCTTCGCCTTATCAGCCATATCCACATTGGCGAGTGCTGCGTCAACGATGGCGTCATCCTGCTGCGACCAGGCGGAAAGCGGCCCGAGGTAGGGCGTGCGCCCAAGCTCCACGGCCTGTCGTGCGGTGATGCGTTCGGTGGTTTCAGCCTGCTGCTCAACGAAGGCGAGCCGGCGGGCAAGGTCTCGCCGTCCCAGCGAGGCAAGCGGTTCATCTCCGAGCGTAACGTGACCCCGGCGCGGCTTGCGAATGCCTGCCAGCATGGAGAGCAGCGTGCTTTTGCCGGAACCGTTCGGTCCGATGACACCGAGAAACTCACTGGAACCGACATCGAGTGAAACGCCGCGCACGATGTCGATATTGCCGGCGTGGAAATGCAGGTCGTGGGCGGACAGTTTCATGAACGCCTCCTCTTCTGCCCGAGGATGAAGGCAAAGGCGGGCGCGCCGACGAGCGCGGTGATGACGCCGATGGGCAGCACCTGGCCCGGAATGACGATGCGAGAGAGAATATCCGCGACGATCATGAAAACCGCGCCGGTCAGCGCCGTCACCGGCAGCAAGATACCATGGCGAACGCCGACGAAGATGCGCGCAGCATGCGGAATGACGAGGCCCACGAAGCCGATGGAGCCGACCAGCGACACCATCGCAGCCGTCATGATCGCCGAAACCGAGATCAGCACGGTATAGACCCAGCGCACCGGAATGCCGAGCGAGGCTGCGGCCTGACCGCCGAAGGCGAAGGCATCGAGCGCCCGCGCGTACCAGAGACAAACGATAAGGCCCGCAAGGCTGACCGGTAGCGCCAGCCAGACATCCGGCCAGCGCACGCCGGAAAGATTGCCGAGCAGCCAGAACATGATACCGCGCGCCTGTTCGGCATTGGCGGATTTGGTGACGATGAAGGAGGTCATGGCGTTGAACAGCTGCGAACCGGCAACGCCCGCCAGAATGATGGCGCTGTTGCCATGCCCCGCCCGCACGGCCAGAAGGCTGACCAGCGAAAAAGCGACAAAAGCGCCGATGAGTGCGCCCGCCGGCATCGTCAGAAAGCCCGCGCCGAAGCCCAGAAGCGCCACGGCGACGGCACCGGTGGAGGCACCGGCAGAAATTCCGAGAATATAGGGATCGGCAAGCGGATTGCGTAAAAGAGATTGCAGCACTGCCCCGGCGAGCGCCAGCGACGCCCCGCAGCAGGCAGCAACAACGGCGCGGCTGAGGCGGTAACTCCAGACGATGCCTTCATCCAGCGGTTCAAGCGGATAACCCGCATGGAAAACGCGGTTGGCAATCGTCTTTGCTACAACATCCAAAGGGATGGCAGTCTCGCCGATGGCCGCCCCGGCCATCAGCGCGACGAGCAGCAGGGCGAGCGCGGCAAATGCCAGCCCCGCCCTACCAAGATGCGTGGTGAGACGGTTCACTTGGCGAGGCCAGCGGCCGAAATCGCCTCGGCCAGCGTTTCAATACCTTCGATGGTTCGAATGGTCGGGTTCATCGCCTGCGCATCCATCTCGAACACATGACCTTCCTTGACGGCGGGCATGATGCTGGCCACGGGATCGGTGGCGAGGAACTTCAACTTGACGGCGATGTCGTCGGCGGGGAAACGGCGGCGATCCATCTTGCCGGCGACGATGATCGACGGATTGGATTTGGCGATGGTTTCCCAGCCGACGGTCGGCCATTCTTCATCGCTTTCGATGACGTTCTTTAACCCCAGCGCGGACATGATGTAGCCGGGAGCGCCATTGCGACCTGCGACATAGGGATCGATATCCAGCTCGGCGCTCGAGAACCAGAAGACGGCGGAAAGCTTGCCATTGGCTGAGGCGATCTTGGCGCGGGCGGCTTCTTCACGCTTCTTCAGGTCGGCAACGACCTCTTCACCTCGGTCCTGCACGTCGAAGATTTTGGCGAGGTCGCGGACTTCCTGATAGATCAACTCCATGGTGAAGCCGGTGTTGCGCACACCATCACCGCCGCCGGAATTGTCCTTGCCGACGCAATCGGCAGGCGAGGTATAGACGGGAATACCGAGTTCGGCGAATTGCGCCGGCGTTCCGACAACACCCTCGGGACCGATCTGCCACTGGAACTGCGTCGTGACAAGGTCCGGCTTCTTGCCGACGACCGCCTCGAAGCTCGGATCATTATCGGCCAGTCGCTCGACCTTGGCATTGGCCTCCTCGTAGCCCTTCAGAACCGGACCGATCCACAGCGCCGTGCCGACGACCTTGTCCGCAACGCCAAGCAGGTAAAGAACCTCTGTCGTGCTCTGGCCAACGGAAACGGTGCGGGCGGGCGCCTGCTTGAAGGTGATCTCCTGACCGCAGCTGTTGATTGTCAGGGGATAGGTGGTTTCGGCAGCATTGGCGCCGACCACAGGCAAAACCGAAAGCACGGTGGCCAGAAAGCCGGCGTGAACCGGCAGGCGTCTAGAATGAAACATGTGTTCTCCAGTCGAAAGTAAAACTTATTCCAGAGCAGCAGGCGTCAGAACGCGCAGCAACAGCGGGACGTCTTGTACGGAGAACGGTAATAGGACGCAAACGAAATGTTATGAAATAACATTACAAAATCCTCCTCCGGGCTTCCCCGCCCGTAACGATGGTTCATATTTTGACGGCAGGTCTCCTGGCTCACGGATTTGCGTCTCTCATCTGCCTTCCCGCATTCCGAAAAATACAGTGGCATGACGCCTTGAAGCGTCACGGGGATGAACGACAATCCGCTTACAGTTGCGGGGGCAGCCACGGCATTGGGCGAAAAAGATCGCCCGCACCATGTTCCCTATTAATCCCTTCGCCTTTCGGCTGCAGGAACCGTCGCTTTCTCACATAAGGGGCAAGAAGCGGGGCGTCAATTGCGATAGTGCCGCAGCTCAGCACAAAGACGAGCCTGCCAGGGCGAAAATCATTGCGGAACCGCAGCCTGCCGGTTGCGGCGCGCCTTTCGACATGGTGGTGAGCGTTTCGATCACCACCAGCCCGGATTGCGCCAGGAAGTCGGTCAGAAGACCGCTGTCACGCACGGCATCAAGACGGACAAGCTGACCGCCCAAATCGGAAAAATGCCGCCTGACCAGCGCGATGGCCGCCGTCTCGTCGCCCGCAACGACCGGGCCGACAATATGGCCCCGCCCCGCTGCGCGTCGCAATGCAAATGCCTCAAGACGATCCGCCTCAAACAGGCCATAACCCGTGTCTTCCCGCAGGAGACGCTGCAGGACGCGCCGGCGCGAGACACCGAAAGCCGTCTCATCCAGATCCGCAACAGCGGACAAATGGTCCTCCGTAAGTGGCTCGATCCTCTGTTTTCTTCCGAGCGCCGGCATCTCGGCAAGGCAGCGCGCCTTGCCCCGAAGGAGATGTACTTTTTCCGTCTCTCCGGCAAAACCCAGCCCGGCAAACAACCGCCTCGACTCGTCCGTGGCGTTGAGCCTCAGGGATATGGCAGGGAATTTCGCCAGAAGCAGCCGCACCAGCCATGGTGCCACGCCCTGCCCCTGAAGGCGCGGCGAAACGATGACCATGCCGAGCGTCGAAAAACCCTCATCATAGCGAAACAACATCGCAGTTGCGAAAACGCGGTCGATTTCGTCAAGCGCGGCAAGACCGACGCCACATTGACGCAGGAAACACCATTCATTCGCGTGATATCGCCATCCGACAGCCATGGAGAGGGCGTGCAGATGATCGGCCTCCACATCGGCGATATCCACGGTTCGCAACTCGAAACTATCGACCTTGAGCAGCTCCATGACAAACGGCTCTCATTTCCTCCGGCGCGGAACCTTGATCCCGGCAACCCAGCCCACGACATCCGAAGATAACCAGCCTTGCCGGCAGGATTTTTCCGAAAGCGCTGGAAGGACACAACAATCTACTGAAATCACCCCTATTTCAGCAGATAAACGCCGCAGGCCGCTCTAAGCTTTTCGGCGTTGAAGCGACGGAGACAGCCATGAACGCAATCGACATTCTGGAGCGTCTTGTCGGCTTCCCATCGGTCGTCGGAACCGCCAATGGCGATATCGCCGGATGGATCGCCGATTATCTGGAAAGCCACGGCGCGAAAGTATCGCTGCTTGCCGGCCCGGAGGGCGACCGCGCCAATCTCTTCGCGAGCTTCGGCCCGGCTGATGTCGCCGGATACATCCTATCCGGCCATATGGATGTGGTGCCTGCCGGTGAGCCGGAATGGTCCTCCGATCCCTTCACGCTGAGAGCCGAAGGCGAGCGTCTTTACGGGCGCGGAACCACGGACATGAAAGGTTTTCTTGCCACGGTTCTCGCCGCTGCACCGGCATTTTCGCGCATGGCGTTGAAGCGGCCCGTGCATATTGCCTTTTCCTATGACGAGGAGGCGGGCTGTCGCGGCGTGCCGCACATGATCGCCCGATTGCCGGAACTATGCGCAAAACCGGCGGGCGCGATCATCGGCGAACCGAGCAATCTGCGCGCCGTGCGCGCCCACAAGGGCAAGGCCGCTGCTCGCATCACCATTCGCGGCCGCTCCGGCCATTCCTCACGGCCGGATCAGGGCGTGAACGCCATTCATCTGATGACCGGCATCATGGCAAAGGCGGTCGAGACCGCACGGGCTCTCACGGAGGGGCCCTTCGAAGCGACGTTCGAGCCGCCCTATTCCTCCCTGCAGATCGGCACGGTGAAAGGCGGACAGGCGATCAATATCATCCCCGATCTCTGCGCCATCGAACTGGAAGCGCGGGCAATTGCCGGGGTATCGCCGGTGGCTCTGCTCCAGCCGGTGCGCGACGGCGTCGAAGCGCTTGCCGCCGAGGGCATCGACATTGAATGGACGCCGATGAGCGATTATCCGGCGCTGTCCCTTGCCGCCAATGCACCGCTCGTGAAGCTTCTGGAAGAATTGACCGACGCGCCATGCATCGCCGCCGTCAGCTACGGCACGGAGGCCGGGCTTTTTCAGGCAACTGGCATCGACGCTATCATCTGCGGCCCGGGCGATATCGGCCGCGCCCACAAGCCGAACGAATTCATAACGGTCGGTGAACTGTCGGCTTGCCAGTCAATGCTGGAAACACTGGCGAACCGCTGCACGGTTTAAACCTTCGGAACCACGGATTTCAGATGACTTTCTTCTTCAATTCCGACGCGAAGCGCGGCGAGATTTTCCGGCAGGCTCTGGCCCGCGACCTGCCGGAACTGCCTTTTTCGATGGATGCAGCCAGCGTTGATCCGGATGCGGTTCGATACCTCATCACCTGGACTGTACCTGATGATATCGGCCGCTACCGCAATCTCGAAATCCTGTTTTCCATCGGTGCTGGCGTCGATCAGTTCCACATCGAAGCCGTCCCTGCGCATGTAAAAGTCGTGCGCATGGTGGATGACGGCATCATCCGCATGATGCAAGAATATGTGAGCCTCGGTGTGCTGGCGCTTCACCGCAACCTGCCGGTTTATTTGAAGCAGCAGCGCCAGCAACTCTGGAAGGCCCTGCCGCAGCGTCAGGCGGAAGAGTGCCGGGTGGGCGTTCTCGGCCTCGGCATGCTGGGCGTTGCGGCGCTGGAACAGCTGAAACCCTTCGGATTTCCGCTTTCTGGCTGGAGCCGCTCACCGCGCGAGATCGACGGCGTGACCTGCCATCATGGGGAAACCGGATTGGCCACCATCCTCTCGACAAGCGATATTCTCGTTTGCTTGCTACCGCTGACCGAAGAGACCACCGGGCTTTTGAACGGCGAACGTCTGGCGATGCTGCCCGAGGGCGCGGGGCTGGTTCATGCCGGGCGCGGCAAACAGCTCGACCACGACGCCCTTATCGATGCGCTGGATCGGGGCTTGCTTTCGGGCGCGATGATTGACGTCACCGATCCGGAACCGCTTCCGGAAAACCATGCCTTCTGGACCCATCCGAAAATTCTCCTGACGCCGCATATCGCCAGCGTCACCCAGCCGCATTCGGCAGCGCGCACCGTTGTCGAGAACATCAAACGATACCAGTCCGGTCTCGAGCCGCTCGGCCTCGTTGATCGTAACCGCGGATACTAACCCACACCGTTCCAGGAAAGGACACCCATGCCGCTTCTCAAGACAATAGACACCAATCCCGCCTTCGAACCCAAGGCCTCCAAGGCCCTGCCTGAACGCCTCATCGCCGGCGACCCGGCCTTCAAGACCTGGGCGCTGGACGAAGCCCGCAACGGCACCGTCCACACCGGCATCTGGGAAGCCACCCCGGGCGAAACCCGATCCATCAAGGGCGAGACCTTCGAATTCTGCCATATTCTCGAAGGCGTCATCGAAATCACGCCGGAGGGCGGCGCGCCGCTGCGTTATACGGCGGGCGACAGCTTCGTCATGAAGCCGGGTTTCGTCGGCGTGTGGAAGACCATCGAGACCGTGCGCAAGATTTACGTCACCGTGAACGGATGAGCTGAGATCCTGCATTCCGGCATCGCCCGTGAGGGTTTGTGCCGGGAAAATGCCGGCGGACATACGCACCGAAGATTGCGCTGTCCGCCGGCGGCAAAACAGGATTTTCGTTCACCGCCCCCGCCAGAGTCGGCCGATGCTGCTTGCCATCAGGGGCTAGGTTTGAGGCATGTCCACAGAGGGTTTCCCATGACGCTCAGCTTCGATCCAGACAGCCTGTCCTTGCCGATCGGCCATTTCATCGGCGGCCGGCTGATCCCGGCTCAAAACGGCATCGACATGCATCGCCCGTCGGACGGCGTCGAATATGGCGGCTGCCCCAGGGCGGATGCCGCGCTGGTCGATGAAGCGGTGCAGACCGCCAAGGCCGCGCTGAAAAGCAGCAACTGGGGTGGCGTGCGCCCGCGCGAACGCACGAAGGTTCTGCAGCGCTGGGCCGACCTGATCGAGCAAGAAGCTGAGACGCTGGCAAAGATCGAAGCCTTGTCCTCCACGCGGCCGGTGGGCCAACTGATTGCCGGGGACATTGCCGTGACCGCCGAGCAGATCCGCTTCTTTGCCGAATTTGCCGACAAGGAAGGCGGCGATCTCGTGCCGACCGACGATACGAGCCTCGGCATGATCATGACCGAACCCTATGGCGTGGTCGGCGCGATTACCCCTTGGAATTTCCCCGTCTCCATGGCGGGCTGGAAACTCGGCCCGGCGCTCGCGGCCGGCAATGCCGTGGTGCTGAAACCATCGGAAATGACGCCTTTCTCCAGCATTTTCATGGCTGAACTGGCCATCAAGGCCGGCCTGCCCGCCGGCCTCATCAACATCGTACTCGGCGACGGGCCCGTGACGGGCAACGCCATCACCGGCCATCCCGAGATTTCCAAGGTCAGCTTCACCGGCTCGACCGCCGCCGGTGCCGCCATCATGGCCAATGTCGCCCGCACCGGCATCAAGCCCATGACGCTGGAACTCGGCGGCAAAAGCCCGCAGCTGGTCTTTGCCGATGCCGATATTGAAAAGGCGGCAGCAGCGATCGCCGGCAATATTCTTTCCAATGCGGGACAGGCCTGTGTCGCCGGCTCGCGCATCATCGTTGAGGAAAGTGCGGCCGACGCCCTTTGCGCCGCGATCATCGCCCGCATGAAAACGGTGAGGCCCGGCCCGACCTGGGATGAGACGACGCAATATTCCCCGATCATCTCCGAGGTGCAGCGCAAGCGCATCAATGGCATCGTGCAGGCGGCGGTCGCCCATGGCGGCGAATGCCTGACGGGTGGCGCAGTGATGGATGGCCCCGGCTATTTCTATCAGCCGACGCTGATCGCCAATGTCGACCAGACCTCCCCTGCCGTCACCGAGGAAATCTTCGGGCCGGTGCTGACACTACAGACCTTCCGCACGGAAGAAGAGGCTCTGGCGCTTGCCGATCATCCGACCTACGGTCTGGCGGCGGGTCTTTTCAGCCGAGACGTCTCGCGTGTCCTGCGATTGTCTCGCGCCATCCAGGCCGGAACGATCTGGGTTAATCGCTACGGGCGTTCGCGCGATCACATCTTGCCGACCGGTGGCTACAAACGCTCCGGCATCGGCAAGGATCTCGGTCGGGAAGCCTATCTCGCCAACCGCAAGAGCAAAAGCGTCCTTATCGGACTGTAACAGGGGAATTCTCTTGAAAACGCATCGCATCGCACTCATTCCCGGGGACGGCATCGGCCAAAGCGTGACGGACGCGGCGTGGCAGGTCCTCAATGCCGTCGCCAAAACCTCCGGTTTTGCGCTCGAAGGAACCGAATTCCCCTGGTCCTGCGCCTTCTACAAGGAAACCGGGGCGATGATGCCGAAGGACGGCATCGAAACGCTGCGCGGCTTCGACGCCATCATGCTCGGCGCGGTCGGCTGGCCGGCGGAAGTGCCTGACTCGGTGTCGCTGCACGGTCTACTGCTGCCGATCCGCAAGGCTTTCGTGCAATATGCCAATATCCGCCCGCACCGGTTGCTGCCCGGCGTGCAAGGGCCCTTGAAGGCGGACGGCTTCGATATTCTCTGCATCCGCGAAAACACGGAAGGCGAATATTCCGGCGCTGGCGGCCGCGTGCATCAGGGCACGGACGACGAGGTGGCTGTCGAAACGTCGATCTTCACCCGCAAGGGCGTGGAGCGCATCCTGCGCTTCGGTTTCGAACAGGCGCAAAAACGTCGCGGCAAGCTCGCATCCATCACCAAGTCCAATGCCCAGAAATATTCGATGGTGTTCTGGGACGAGGTGACCCACAAGCTCGCGGCGGAGTATCCAGATGTCGAGGTCACGAGCTACCACATCGATGCCATGGCGGCGCGCATGGTGATGGCGCCGGAAAGTCTCGATGTCGTGGTCGCCTCCAACCTCTTCGGAGACATTCTGACCGATCTCGGCGCGGCCATTCAGGGCGGTCTGGGTTTTGCCGCCTCCGCCAATATCAATCCCGACCGCAGCGCGCCCTCGATGTTCGAGCCGGTGCACGGTTCCGCCCCTGATATCGCCCATCTCGGCATCGCCAACCCCATTGCCGCCATCTGGTCCGGCGCGATGATGCTGGAGCATCTTGACGAAAAGGATGCGGCAGCAGGGATCATGACGGCGCTGGAAACGGCGACCGCTCGCGGCATCGGTACCGTGCCGGGCAAGGACAAGACGGACACCATCACAGCCGCGGTTCTCGCGGCACTCGCCTGATTTCGGAGACTTATGATGCAGGGCTTGAAGGACAAGGAACTCTTTCGCCAGACGGGCTTGATCGGTGGCGCATGGAAGGCGGCAGCATCGGGCAAGGTGGTGGATGTCATCGATCCGGCGACACAGGCGGTTATCGGCACCGTGCCTGATATGGGCGGCGCGGAAACCCGCGCGGCAATCGAGGCTGCCAACGCGGCCTTCGGTCCATGGAAGAAAAAGACCCATGCGGAGCGCGCCGCCCTTCTGGAAAAATGGTTTGCGCTGATGATCGAGAATATCGACGATCTCGGCCTGATCCTGACCACCGAACAGGGAAAACCGCTTGATGAGGCCAAGGGAGAAATCCGCTACGGCGCATCCTTCGTCAAATGGTTTGCCGAAGAGGCCCGGCGCATCGGCGGCGGCACCATCCCCTCACCGACGCCAGACAGACGCATCGTGGTGCTGAAAGAGCCGGTCGGCGTCTGCGGCATCATCACGCCATGGAATTTCCCGAATGCGATGATCACCCGCAAGGTCGCGCCGGCACTCGCCACCGGCTGCACCGTCGTTATCAAGCCTTCGGAATTCACACCCTATTCGGCCTTGGCGCTTGGCGTGCTCGCCGAACGGGCGGGCATCCCCGCAGGCGTCATCAACATCGTCACCGGCATGCCGACTGATATCGGCAATGAAATAATGGCCAACGAGACGGTTCGGAAAATTTCCTTCACCGGTTCCACCCGCGTCGGTTCGCTGTTGATGCGCGGTGCTGCGGAAAGCATCAAACGGCTGTCGCTGGAACTCGGCGGCAATGCGCCTTTCATCGTTTTTGACGATGCCGATCTCGATCTCGCCGTTGAAGGTGCGCTGGTTTCGAAATTCCGCAATGGTGGCCAGACCTGCGTCTGCGCCAACCGGATTATGGTGCAGTCTGGCGTTTATGACGCCTTTGCGAAGAAGCTGGCGGATCGCGTCGACGCCATGCGCGTTGGCCCCGGAACGGAAGCGGGCGTCTCCATTGGACCGATGATCAACCAACAGGCCATCGCGAAAATCCGCGCCCATATCGATGACGCCGTCTCCAAGGGTGCCACGATCATCACCAAGCCGCACAATCTGCCTGATGGTCCGCAATATACAGCGCCCGTGGTGCTGACGGGCGCAACGACGGCGATGCAGCTGGCGAGCGAGGAGACTTTCGGACCGGTCGCTCCGCTCTTCCGCTTCGAGACGGAAGAAGAGGCGCTCGCCATCGCCAATGGAACACCCTTTGGCCTTGCCGCCTATTTTTACACCGAGAACCTCAAGCGCGCCTGGCGCGTGGGTGAGGCGCTGGAATTCGGCATGGTCGGCCTCAATACCGGGTTGATCTCCACCGAGGTCGCCCCCTTCGGCGGCGTCAAGCAATCCGGCCTCGGCCGCGAGGGCGCGCAGATCGGTATCGAGGAATATCTGGAGACCAAGGCCTTTCATATCGGTGGGCTTGCCTGACGCCCACTTGTTTTCTCCCCGCCTAAAGGGTCGCTTTGCGGCCCTTCTTTTTTGCAGACGCAGCAAAAAAGCGGCCCGGAGGCCGCTCTTGAATTATCGAAACGTGTCGAGCATCTTGTAATAATAGCCTACCAGCGGCAGGAACCAGGGCTTTCCGAAGTGCCCCGGCACCGCCGGCCAATCCAGCCCTTTTAGCGGGTTCCTGTCCGGCCGTCCCAGAATGGCGTCAGCCATGATCATACCGAGATGGGTGGAAAGCTGTGCGCCATGGCCGGAATAGCCCATGGCGTACCAGACACCGTCATGAAAACCGGCGCGCGGATAACGGTCCTTGGTCATATCGACCAGTCCGCCCCAGCAATAATCGATCGGCACATGGGCAAGCTGCGGGAAGATGCGATGCAGGCTTTCAGTCAGGATCGCACCGCTCTTGGCGTCGGAACGCTGGTCCGATGTCGCGGAAAAACGGGCGCGGCCGCCGAAAATCAAGCGATTGTCCGGCGCCAGACGGAAATAATTGCCGATATTCATGGTGTTGACGTAGGTTCGGTTGCCCGGAACCGAAGCCTTGATCTCGGCATCCGTCAGCGGCCGCGTGGCGATGATGAAACTGCCGACCGCGATGATGCGGCGGCGGAAATAACCAAAGCCGGAAGGCGTATAGGCACCGGTCGCGACCAGAACATTGTCGGCCGTCACCTTGCCGCGCGGGGTTTCCAGCTCATGGAGCTTGCCGTTCTGAGTATGCTTCGTCACGGCAGCATTTTCGAAGATCACCGCGCCATGCCGGCTGGCGGCTTCGGCAAGACCGGCGACATAACGGCCCATATGCATCATGGCGCTTTTTTTAGAGAGCATCGCGCCGTAGAAAGGCGAGCCGATTTCCGCCTTCAGATCAGCGGCGGACAAAAGCGCCGTATCAGGATCGACCTCGGCGTGAACGGCTTCGAAATTCCGAGCAAGTCCTTCGAAATGCTGTGGTTTCGACGCCATTTTCAGCTTTCCGGCGCGCCGGAAATTGCACTCGATCCCCTCCTCCGCAATCAGCGCCTCCAGCGTATCGATGGAGGAATCGAGCGCCTGGTAGAGCGCGATGGCCCGCTCCTTGCCGAGTTCCACCTTGGCGGAGAGATAGGAATGGGCAAGGCCATTGTTGAGATGGCCACCGTTGCGGCCCGAAGCGCCCCAGCCCACGCGCTGCCCTTCCAGAACGACGACGCGCGCACCGGCTTTCACAAGCTGGCGCGCGGCACCGAGACCCGTGAAGCCGCCACCGATGACGGCCACATCATAATGGCCTTCGACAGGACCTTGCGCCGCCCCCGCAAAGAGGGGCGCCGTGTCGTGCCAATAGGAGACGAGCTTCATGATCAATGTCCTCTCTTACAGTCCGACAACACCAGCAAGGCCGGAAATATCGGCAATTTCCGTGTAACCGTAATAGGGGTTTGCAGGTTCATGGCCACGGTTGACCCAGACCTTGTTCTTGATGCCGAGATCGTGCGCCGACATCAGATCGTAGCGGAAGGAGGACGACACATGCAGGATGTCCTCCGGGCCGCAACCGAGCATGTCGAACATATATTCGAACGCCTTGAAATGCGGTTTGTAGGCCTGTGCCTGTTCGGCAGTATAGACGGCATGGAACGGTGCGCCGAGTTTTGCAACATTCGACATGATCTGTGAGTTCATGGCGTTGGACAGAATGACCAGCGGAATCTCCTTGGCGACCTTTGAAAGACCTGCCGGAACGTCCGCATGCGGCCCCCAGGTCGGAACCCGCTCGTAGACCATTTCCGCATCCTCGTCCTTGAAAGCGACACCATTGCGCTTGCAGGTGCGCGACAGAGCATTGTGAACGACCTCTGCGTAGGGCTTCCAGTCATGCATGACCTCATCCAGACGATAGGCGGAAAAATTCTTGATGAATTCCTCCATCTCCGCTTCTCCCAGACGATCACCGTAGAGATCGCGGGCAGCCTCTGCCATCTGGAAATGAATGAGCGTGCCGTAGCAATCGAAAGTGATGTATTTCGGGCGGAAGATTGTCATCTCGTCGTCATCCTTGCTTGGGGATTGGTGGTGGCTGCAATAATCAGATCATAGATGCCTTTGTCCGATCGGCGCACCGCAATTGCTGTTCGCGGAAGCAGATTGTTGCGTATCCAGCCGCCAGTTTGGCAGAGAGTTGCGCCGGGGCGGGCTGGCAGCTCCCCCTCTCCGGCGCTCCGGGCCGATGCGAACAAGACGCGGCATAAGATGCGGCGGCGGATAAAAGCAACAGCGAAACATATCGAACCTTCCCATTTGTCGGGACAATCTTCTTTCGGCATCGGTCTATCAATGAATAAGCAGAACAAGGGAGTACCGGCATGCAGGCGAGCCTGATCGATATCCAAACGTTTCAACCGGACCACCTCGACGCGGCCGTTGAACTTTCCCGCCAGGCCGGATGGCCGCACCGGAAAGAGGACTGGGCCATGGTCCTTTCCATCAGCAAGGGTTTCGTCGCCGTTGAGAACGGCCGCGTCGTCGGGACCGCAATGGCGAGCCTGCTCGGCGACAGTTGTGCCACGGTGAATATGGTGATCGTCGATGAGGCGATGCGTGGCCGCGGCGTCGGCCGTCAGTTGATGCAGGCGGCGCTGGCAGCAGCAGAAAATCGGGAATGCCGTCTGACGGCGACGTCCGACGGGCTGCCGCTCTACGAAAAAATGGGCTTTGTTGCCTGCGGCCAGGTGCTTCAGTATCAGGGTGTTCCACTCGCCACCGACAAACCGGCTGGCGTTGCATGGGCAGACAGGGTTGAGCCAGCCGAACTTGCAGTGATTGATGCGCAGGCCTTTGGTGCAGATCGAGGCAACCTATTTGTAGAGCTTGCAGAGAGGGCGCGCTTTGCACTCGTGCAGGAGCAAGGCGTCACCAAGGGTTTTGCCGCCCTGCGCGCCTTCGGACGTGGCGAAGTCATCGGCCCCGTCGTGGCGGAAAATGTTGAAATTGCGAAAGATTTGATTGCTTTCGTCATTTCCGAACGAGCCGGTGAATTCCTGCGTTTGGACACCACGGTCGATACGGGTCTTGCCCCCTGGCTTGCCGAACACGGCCTTGCCCATGTGGGCGGCGGCATCGCCATGCGCCGGCCGAAAGCCGACATCTCAGCCGACAAACAATTCAAGACATTCGCATTGACCAGCCAGGCACTCGGCTGAATCCGGAGAGACCACATGTTAAGCAATTCACTGATCGAACTGGATCGCGCCCATCTGGTGCACCCTGTCTCCTCCTTCCGCGGCCACGAGAAGCTGGGCGTGCGGGTGCTGCAATCGGCAAGCGGCGCCACCGTCACCGATATCACCGGCCATCGGCTCATCGACGGCTTTGCCGGCTTGTGGTGCGTCAATGCCGGTTATGGCCATGACAGCATCGTTGAAGCGGCGGCAAAGCAGATGCGTGAATTGCCCTATGCCACCGCCTATTTCGACATTGGCAGCGAACCGGCGATCCGGCTTGCCTCGGAACTTGCCGACCGCGCGCCGGGCGATCTCAATCACGTCTATTTCACGCTTGGCGGCTCCGATGCGGTGGACAGCACCATCCGGTTCATCCGGTATTACTGGCATGCCAAAGGTCAGCCGCAGCGCGACCAGTTCATTTCCATCGAACAGGGGTATCACGGCTCCACCACCGCCGGCTCCGGCCTCACTGCGCTACCCGCTTTCCACGCGGGTTTCGGCGTGCCCTACGACTGGCAGCACAAAATCCCGTCGCACTACGCCTACCGTAACCCGGTGGGAAGCGACCCGGCCGCCATCATCGCATCCTCCCTGCAAATCCTGAAGGACAAGATCGAGACGATCGGTCCGGACCGTGTCGCCGCCTTCTATGCGGAACCGATCCAGGGTTCCGGCGGGGTTCTCGTACCGCCTCCCGGCTGGATCAAGGCCATGCGCGACCTCTGCCGGTCCTATGGCATCCTCTTCGTCGCCGACGAGGTCATCACCGGCTTTGGCCGGACGGGGCCGCTGTTTGCCTGCGCTGACGAGGATATCGTGCCGGACTTCATCACCACCGCCAAGGGCCTCACCTCCGGCTACGTGCCGATGGGCGCCGTCTTCATGGCGGACCACGTCTATGATACAATAGCCGACTTCGCAGGCGAGGCCGCAATCGGGCACGGCTACACCTATTCCGCCCATCCCGTCAGCGCCGCCGTCGGTCTCGAAGTGCTGAAACTTTACGAGGGCGGGCTGCTGGAAAACGGCCGCCGCGCCGGCCAAAGGCTGATGGCCGGGCTTGAGAGCCTGACAAGCCATCCGCTGGTCGGCGATGTCCGCGGGCGCGGCATGCTCGCCGCCCTCGAACTCGTGACAGACAAGGACAGGAAGACGCCCTTGCCGACCGCGGCCGCCCCCGCGCGAAAAGTTTTCGACCGCGCTTGGGAAAACGGCCTGATCGTGCGTGCCTTTGCGAACGGTATTCTGGGTTACGCGCCGCCGCTCTGCTGCACCGACAGCGAGATCGACGCCATCATCGAGCGGACGCTGAAGACCCTCGATCAGACGCTCGAAGACCCCGCGGTGCGGGCCGCCATGGCCTGAGGCTATAGCCGGGAGGCGTTGCGCCACCCTCTCGAAATGTCGCAACGCACCGCATATTCGCAATATTCTGCCGAAGAGCTATTCCATTTCGGCGAATCCGGCGCGCCAAAAGTGCCAAACTATTAATGCAAACGGCAATAAACGCCATAAAAAAGGGCGTAATCGCAAATGGGAACGGGGCAAGGACCCCGTCCGGGAACAGAATAATCTGCCGCAGTCTCCCCAGGAGACCGAGGCGGCAAAGCGGAGACCGACATTGCCCAAAAAACTGAGCGACTTCAAATATATGAGCTTCGACGTGGTGGGGACCCTCATCGATTTCGAAGGCGGCCTGAAATCGACGCTGACCGCAATCGGCGCGGAAAACGGCGTGGAAGTCGATGGTGAAAAGGCGCTCGCGCTTTACCGTGCGGCCCGTTATTCCGACGCGACCGACCTGTTTCCGGATGACCTCGTGCGGGTGTACCTGATCATCGCTCCCGAACTCGGCCTGCCGGCGGAACGCGCATTCGGTGAGCGCCTGCGCGATGCGGCAAAAAGCTGGAAAGGCTTTGAAGACAGCCGCGCCGCCATGGCCGAGCTTGCCAAGACGCATCGCCTCATCGCCATGACCAACGCCCAGCGCTGGGCCTTCGAATATTTCTCGCAGGAACTCGGCAATCCTTTTCATGCCGCTTTCACGGCGGATGACACCGGCACCGAAAAGCCAAATCCCGCTTTCTTCGAAAAGGTCTTCGCCTTTGTGGAAAGCGAGGGCGCATCGAAGGACGACATTCTGCACGTTGCGCAAAGCCAGTATCACGATATCGGCATTTCCCGGAAACTGGGCATGACCAATTGCTGGATCGAACGCCGCCACGCCCAGAAGGGATATGGCGGAACGATAGAGCCGGAAAACTTTACCGAGCCGGACTACCACTTCACCTCGATGGCCGGCCTTGCCGAAGCATTGAGACAGACGGGCGGCTAAGCCGCCCCGCCAATGGCGCGCCGCGAACTGGGATGCGGCATGCCGGAAATTCATTCAGACGCATTTCAACAAATCATACAAAAGGGGAAGACCATGAGTGACAGGATTACAAACTGGACCCGTTCCGACGATGCCGCCGTTGAACAGGCCATCCGGCGCGGCGCAACGCGGCGTGAGCTGCTTCACATGCTGCTGGCGGGCGGCGTCGCCCTTTCCGCCGGTTCGGCCATTCTTGGTCGCGCCTCAAATGCCGTGGCCGCAACGCCGGTCTCCGGCGGCACGCTGAAAGCCGCCGGCTGGTCCTCCTCCACAGCCGATACGCTCGATCCGGCGAAAGCCTCGCTTTCGACGGACTATGTCCGTTGCTGCGCGCTCTATAACCGCCTGAGCTTCCTCGATGCTTCGGGCACGCCACAGATGGAGTTGGCCGAAGCCATCGAGACGAAGGATGCCAAGACCTGGACCGTGAAGCTGCGTTCCGGCGTCACCTTCCATGACGGCAAGGCGCTGACCGCCGACGACGTGGTCTATTCGCTGAAGCGCCATCTCGATCCGGCCGTCGGCTCCAAGGTCGCCAAGATCGCCGCCCAGATGACCGGCTTCAAGGCTCTCGACAAGAGCACGGTCGAAATCACGCTGGCGAACCCGAACGCCGACCTGCCGTCCATTCTGGCCCTGCACCATTTCATGATCGTTGCCGATGGCACCACGGATTTCTCCAAGGGCAACGGCACCGGCGCCTTCAAGCTCGAAAAGTTCGAGCCGGGCGTGCGTTCGATCATGGCCAAGAACACCAATTACTGGAAGTCCGGCGGCCCACACATCGACAGTTTCGAATTCATGGCGATTTCGGACGACAATGCCCGCGTCAATGCTCTTATTTCCGGCGACATCCAGCTTGCTGCCGCCATCAACCCCCGCGCGCTCCGCCTGCTCGACAAGCAGGAAGGTGTCGTGCTGTCCAAGACGACATCGGGTAATTATACCAACCTCAACATTCGGCTTGATCAATCACCGGGCAACAAAACAGACTTTGTCGCGGGCATGAAATCGCTGATCAATCGCGAGCAGATCGTCAAGGCGGCGCTGCGCGGCCTCGGTGAAGTCGGCAACGACCAGCCGGTTCCGCCAATGAGCCCGTATCATAACCCGGACCTCAAACCGAGGGCCTTCGATCTGGACAAGGCCAAGTTCCATTTCGAAAAAGCCGGCGTCATCGGTCAGTCCATTCCGGTCATCGCATCGGATGCTGCGGGCTCCTCTGTCGACATGGCGATGATCATGCAGGCTTCCGCGGCGCAGATCGGCGTCAAGCTGGACGTTCAACGCGTGCCATCGGATGGCTATTGGAGCAACTACTGGCTGAAGGCGCCGATCCACTTCGGCAACATCAACCCGCGCCCGACGCCGGATATTCTGTTCTCGCTGCTTTATGCCTCCGACGCGCCGTGGAATGAGAGCCAGTACAAGTCGCCGAAATTCGACAAGATGATGCTTGAAGCACGCGGCATGCTCGATATCGAGAAACGCAAGCAGATTTACTTCGAGATGGAAAGAATGATCGCCGATGAAGCCGGCACCATCATCCCCGCCTATATATCGAATGTGGACGCCATCTCTTCCAAGCTGAAGGGTCTGGAAGCCAATCCGCTGGGTGGCATGATGGGTTACGCCTTTGCGGAATACGTCTGGCTCGAAGCCTGATAGACCACGGAGCCGGGCATAAACTGCCCGGCGACCTTTCCGCCGATGCGGGAAGCCTCCACAATAAGGGTCGGTCGCAGGAGCATATGGAATGAACAGCCAAATAATGTCCCTTATCGCCAGGCGGCTGGTCGTCATGCTGACGACGCTGCTTATCGTGTCGTTTATCGTCTTTTCGGCCACCAGCCTGCTGCCCGGGGATACGGCGACGATCCTTCTTGGCCAAGCGGCCACGCCGGAAGCCGTGGCCGGCCTGCGCACCGCCATGCATCTCGACGATCCGGCCCTGCTGCGTTTCGTGCGCTGGCTTCTGGGCCTGCTGCAGGGTGAACTCGGCACGTCCTACGCCAACAACATGGCGATTGCCGATCTCATCGGTCCGCGCTTCGTCAACTCCATGAAGCTCGCCGGCATTACCACCGTCATCGCCGTGCCGCTGGCGCTGACCCTCGGCATCAGTTCCGCCATGCTGCGCGGAACGCTTTATGACCGGGCCGTCACCGTGCTGACCATCGGCGTCATCTCGGTGCCGGAATTCATGATCGCCACACTCGCCGTGCTACTTTTCGCCGTCTATCTGAAATGGCTGCCGGCGCTGTCGCTGGTGAGCGAAGTTCACACGCTTTTCGATGTGCTGCGGGTCTATGCAATGCCAGTCATCACGCTGACCTTCGTCGTTTCCGCACAGATGATCCGCATGAGTCGCGCCGCCGTGATCGAGACGCTGGATACGCCCTACGTGGAAATGGCGCTTTTGAAGGGTGCGCCGCGGATGCGCATCGTGCTTCGCCATGCGCTTCCCAATGCGCTCGGCCCCATCGTCAATGCGGTGGCCCTGTCGCTCTCCTATCTCGTCGGCGGCGTCATCATCGTCGAGACGATCTTCAATTATCCTGGTATCGCCAAGTTGATGGTCGATGGCGTCGCCACCCGCGACCTGCCGTTGATCCAAAGCTGCGCGATGATCTTCTGCGTCGGTTATCTCCTCCTCATCACGACGGCGGATATCATCGCCATCATGTCCAATCCGAGGCTGCGCTGATGGCCGACAATATCAAAACAACTTCGGGGACCTCGCGTTTGGGCTACAAGATCAACGCAGTCGGCGTTTTCGGCTTTCTCGTCATTTTTTTCTGGGCCATGGTCGCAATCTTCGCGCCCTATCTCATTCCGCATCCGGTCGGTGAAATCGTCGATCTCGATTATTTCGGGCCGATGACATCCGATCTCTGGCTCGGTTCCGATTATCTCGGCCGTGACGTATTTTCCCGCATTCTCATGGGCGCGCGTTTCACGGTCGGCATATCGCTCGCAGCCGTCACCATCGCCTGCACCTCCGGCGTTTTGCTCGGCATGTGCGCCGCCGTCATCGGCGGCTGGTTCGATGCAGCACTCAGCCGGTTTCTCGATGCGGTGAACTCCATTCCGAGCAAGCTTTTCGGCCTCGTGGTCGTCGCCGCCGTCGGCTCTTCCATACCGGTGCTGATCATCACGCTCTCGGTCATCTACACGCCGGGCGCCTATCGTTTCGCGCGAGCGCTGGCCGTCAATGTCAACACCATGGATTTCGTCACGGTCGCCCGGGTGCGCGGTGAAAGCCTGTTCTACCTCATCGGCTCGGAGATCCTGCCGAACATCGTCCGGCCCGTACTGGCCGATCTCGGCGTGCGCTTCGTGTTCATCGTGCTGCTTCTATCGGGCCTCTCCTTCCTCGGCCTCGGCCTTCAGCCGCCGAATGCGGACTGGGGCGCGCTGGTGCGTGAGAACATCGGCGGCCTGCCGTTTGCGGCCCCCGCCGTCATCTTCCCGTCGCTGGCCATTGCCAGCCTGACGATCAGCGTCAACCTGCTGATCGACAATCTGCCGCAGAAAATCCGCGACAGGAGCGAATAATGAGCAATCTTGTTGAAATCCGTGGACTGAAAGTCGAGGCCACCACCGATTCTGGCCGTCGCATCGACATCATCAAGGGTGTGGACATCGACATCGCCGATGGCGAAATCGTCGCACTGATCGGCGAAAGCGGTTCCGGCAAGACCACCATCGCGCTGAGCCTGATGGGCTATGCCCGGCCGGGCTGCCGTATTTCCGGCGGCAGCGTCAAGGTGGCGGGCCAAGACATGGTGCAGCTTTCCGAAACCGAACGCGCCAAAGTCCGCGGCACAAAAGTGACCTATGTGCCCCAAAGCGCGGCCGCCGCTTTCAACCCGGCGCAGAAGATCATCGATCAGGTCATCGAAGTCACCCGCATCCACCATCTGATGCCGCCGCAGGAGGCGCGCAGACGGGCGGTAGAACTTTTCAAGGCGCTGTCGTTGCCCAACCCCGAAACCATCGGCGAGCGCTACCCGCATCAGGTGTCCGGCGGCCAGCTTCAGCGCCTCTCCGCCGCCATGGCACTGATCGGCAATCCGAAGCTGGTCATCTTCGACGAGCCGACCACCGCGCTCGACGTCACGACCCAGATAGAGGTTCTGCGCGCCTTCAAATCGGCAATGCGCGAGAACGGCATCGGCGGCGTTTATGTCTCGCACGATCTCGCCGTCGTCGCCCAGATCGCCGACCGGATCGTTGTGCTGAAAGGCGGCGAGGTTCAGGAAACCGGTACGACCACGGATATCCTCGAAAATGCCCGGCATCCCTATACGAAGGAACTGCTGACCGCCTTTCATGACAAGGCGCGCGTCATCACACCCGCCAAACCGGAGCAGGCAACGCCGCTACTGGATATCGAAAACCTGATCGCCGGCTACGGAACGAAGGGCGGAGACAAGGTGCCGCTGGTGCGTGCGGTGGATAGCGTCAGCCTTTCGGTCTATCCCGGTCGCAATCTCGGCATCATCGGCGAGTCCGGCTGCGGAAAATCGACGCTGGCGCGCGCCATTGCCGGCATTCTGCCGGCGGCCGGCGGCCATGTCATCTTCGAAGGCCGGGAACTGGATGCGGATGCACGGCGTCGAACCGGCGACCAGCTACGCCGTATGCAGATCGTGTTCCAATATGCCGATACCGCACTCAACCCGTCGAAACCCATCGAGGATATTCTCGGCCGGCCGCTGACCTTCTATCACGGCATGAAAGGTAAGGCGCGCGACGCCCGGATCGATGAGCTTCTCGATATGGTGAAGCTGCCGCGCTCGGTCCGCCACCGCCACCCTTCCGGCCTTTCCGGCGGGCAGAAACAACGCGTCAATTTCGCCCGCGCACTTGCCGCCGAGCCCTCGCTTATCATCTGCGATGAAATCACCTCGGCCCTCGATACCGTGGTTGCGGCCGCAATCATCGATCTTCTCGGAGAACTGCAGCGGGAGCTGAACCTCTCCTATATCTTCATCAGCCACGATCTTTCGGTGGTGGAAACCATCTGCGACGAGATCGTCGTGATGTATGGCGGGCAGAAGGTGGAGCATCTGGAAACCGAAGCGATCAAATCGCCCTCCCACCCCTATTCGAAACTGCTGTTCTCCTCGGTGCCGAAACTCGACCCGACATGGCTCGACAATCTTCAGCAGGATGCGGAGCTGGTGCGGGCTTTTTCGAAAAGGTGAGAATGGAATGATACGGCCCTGCAAAGGGCCGTTTTCTCACGGCTCAAAGCGGAAACAGGCTGGTCAGCGGCATATGCGATTTGATGATCGGCGATTTCAGCACCACGAAGCTGAAATATTTGTCGATGCCCACATCCATATCGGTCAGCCGCTCCATGATCGACTGATATTCAACGATGCCAGAGGTGACGAATTTCAGCAGATAGTCGTAACCGCCCGAAACGAGGTGGCATTCCACCACCTGGTCGATCTTTTCGACAACGCCGAGGAAGCGGGCGAAATCGATCTGGCGATGGTTCTTGAGCGTGATTTCCGTAAATACCGTCAGTGTCTGGCCGAGCTTGTTGATGTTGATCTGCGCGGAATAACCCTCGATATAACCTTCCGCCTGCAGCTTCTTCACGCGCATCAGGCAGGGGCTTGGCGACAGATTGACAAGCTCCGCCAGCTCGACATTGGTGATGCGACCGTTTTTCTGCAATTCGTAGAGGATCTTGATATCGATCCGATCAAGTTTCATCACGTGCGGAACCCCTTTTGTGTTTTTTGAACACGCGGCATAAAATTCTGGCGCGGCAAAGGAAATCTTACCACATGGGCGAGCCCTGTCGACGTGGGGATATTTTTTTGATGCAGCATAAAGAGTTGCAGAGGCGTCACCCAACAGCAGGAGATTCCGGCAATAGGCCCAGTCTGGCAGCGTTTACACGTCAGCTAGGGTAAATTAGGACGAATATAAGGAGTCCGACCATGCCCGCCCCGCTGCAACAGATCACGACATCGCCGGAACTGCCGACATCCGCAGACGCCGTCATTATCGGCGGCGGCATCGTCGGTGTCTTCGCCGCCTATTATCTTGCCCGACGCGGCCTGAAAGTGGCGCTGGTCGAAAAGGGTCTGATCGGGGCGGAGCAATCCAGCCGCAACTGGGGCTGGTGCCGCCAGCAGAACCGAGATGCCCGCGAATTGCCGATTTCCACCAAGAGCCTGTCGCTCTGGGAAGAGTTTGGTGCAGAGAGCGGCGAGGAAACGGGTTTTCGCCGTTGCGGGCTGTTTTACCTGAGCGACAATGAGGCCGAACTTGCCGGCTGGGCACGCTGGCGCGACTTTGCCATTACCGCAGGCGTGACGACCCATATGCTGAGCGCCGATGAGGCGAGCGAACGTGGCCGATCCACGGGAAAGCGCTGGAAGGGCGGCGTGTTTTCGCCGACCGACGGCACGGCCGATCCTTCCATGGCAGCACCCGCCGTGGCGCGTGCCATCATCAAGCTGGGCGGCACGGTGCATCAGAATTGCGCCGCACGCGGGCTTGAGACGGAAAGCGGCCGGGTCAGCGCCGTCGTCACCGAAAAAGGCACGATCCGCACCAAAACCGCCATCATGTCCGGCGGGGCCTGGGCGTCGTCCTTTTGCCGACAGCTCGGAATTCGTTTCCCGCAGGCGTCCGTCCGCTCCTCCATCCTGTCGGTCGCACCAGGTGCTGAAGGCCTGCCGGATGCACTGCACACCGCCGCCGTTTCGGCAACGAAGAGAAAAAACGGCGGTTACACACTCGCCATCAGCGGGCTGGGACGCATTGACCCGACGGCGCAGCAGATGCGGTTTGCCCGAGAATTCATCCCGATGTTCCTCAAGCGCTGGCGAAGCCTGCGGCCAGGCGGGTTGGAGGGCATTCGCGGTGGCCACGAGACCCTGAAGCACTGGCGCCTCGATGCGCCGACACCCATGGAGCGGGTGCGTATTCTCGACCCGAAACCCAATGCCGCCGCCATCCGCGAGACCCATAGAAGGGCGCTGGAGCTTCTGCCCGCCCTGGGCAAAACGCAGATTTCCGCCGCCTGGGCCGGCTTCATTGACAGCACGCCCGACGGCGTGCCCGCCATTGGCGAAACCAGCGAATTGCCCGGCTTCATTCTCGCCGCCGGTTTCAGTGGGCATGGTTTCGGCATCGGACCGGGCGCCGGCCATCTGATCGCCGATATTGTGACAGGCTCGAGCCCGATCGTCGATCCCACGCCCTATCACCCCAGCCGTTTCCTTGGTTCGTCCTGGGGCAAGGTCGCGGATTTCTGACCCTCCCTTGGTGGGATGCGACGCACATTCGCGCCGGTCAGTTGCGGGATGGCTTCACGCCTTGATCCTCAAGGAGCGCGACGGCGGCAAGCCGGCCGGAGGCTTCCGCACCATTTGCACCGAGAATGCGCACGCCATCACCCGGCGCGAAAGATCATCCAAGCCGAGGTAGCTGCCATTCGGCACAGGCCGCGCTCATGCGCCCCGCCAGATTTTCTTCCACCAAGACGCAAAACCTCCCTCATGAGCCAAGTTTCACCGATTTCCTGTGAAACAGCGTGCGCAAATGGCCTTGATTTTCCGCACCAACATGTAATACAGATTATCGTACATGTTGACAAATAACGCATACATGTATGACATTGCAGCAACCGCAAACGCTGCCATACCGGCATGAGGGAGGAATTATGATCATCACCGACGTCGAGGTCCGTGTTTTCCGCACGACGACCCGTCGGCACTCGGACAGTGCCGGTCACGCACATCCGGGTCCGGCGCATCAGGTGGAACAGGCCATGCTGACCATCCGCACGGAAGATGGTCAGGAAGGTCATTCCTTCACCGCGCCGGAGATCGTTCGCCCCCATGTCATCGAAAAATTCGTCAAGAAAGTCCTGATTGGTGAGGATCATCGCGACCGGGAACGGCTGTGGCAGGACCTTGCCCACTGGCAGCGTGGCTCAGCCGCACAGCTGACTGACCGTACGCTGGCGGTGGTGGATTGCGCGCTCTGGGACCTTGCCGGCCGCTCGCTCAATCAACCTGTATACAAGTTGATCGGCAGCTATCGCGACAAGGTGCTGGCCTATGGCTCCATCATGTGCGGCGACGAGCTGGATGGCGGGCTGGCGACGCCGGAAGATTACGGCCGTTTTGCCGAAACGCTGGTGAAGCGCGGCTACAAGGGCATCAAGCTGCACACCTGGATGCCGCCCGTCAGCTGGGCGCCGGATGTGAAGATGGACCTCAAGGCCTGCGCGGCCGTGCGTGAGGCGGTCGGCCCCGATATTCGCCTGATGATCGACGCCTTCCACTGGTATTCCCGCACCGACGCGCTGGCGCTGGGCCGTGGCCTCGAAAAACTCGGCTTCGACTGGATCGAGGAGCCGATGGATGAGCAATCGCTGTCCTCCTACAAATGGCTTTCCGATAATCTCGATATTCCGGTCGTCGGCCCGGAAAGTGCGGCCGGCAAGCATTGGCATCGCGCCGAATGGATCAAGGCCGGTGCCTGCGATATTCTGCGCACTGGCGTCAACGATGTCGGCGGTATCACCCCGGCGCTGAAGACCATGCATCTGGCCGAGGCTTTCGGCATGGAATGCGAGGTGCATGGCAACACAGCCATGAACCTGCATGTTGTCGCCGCCACCAAGAATTGCCGCTGGTATGAGCGCGGCCTGTTGCATCCCTTCCTCGAATACGATGACGGCCACGATTATCTGAAGTCGCTGTCCGACCCGATGGACCGCGACGGCTTTGTGCATGTCCCTGATCGGCCGGGCCTTGGCGAGGACATCGATTTTACCTTCATCGACAACAACCGGGTGAGGTAACGGGCGATGAAAACCGTGCTCGCCTTTGGAGACAGCCTCACCTGGGGCGCAAACCCGGCAACGGGCCTCCGGCACCCGGCCGAACACCGCTGGCCGGAGGTACTGGAGGCAGAGCTCGCGGGAAAGGCGAAGGTTTACCCCGAGGGCCTTGGCGGGCGCACCACCTGTTATGACGATCATACCGGCCCCGCCTGCCGCAATGGCGCGCGGGCGCTTGAAGTCGCGCTTTCCTGCCATATGCCGCTCGATCTCGTTATCATCATGCTCGGCACGAACGACATCAAACCGGTGCATGGCGGACGGGCGGAAGCCGCGGTTTCCGGTATGCGGCGACTGGCGCAGATCGTCGAGACCTTCATCTACAAACCGCGCGAGGCCGTGCCGAAACTGCTGATCGTCGCCCCCCCGCCCTGCGTTGCAGGTCCTGGCGAAGAGCCGGCGGGCGGGCGGGATATCGGGCAATCCCTCAGGCTTGCGCCGCTTTACCGCAAACTCGCCGCCGAACTGGGGCACGCCTTCTTCGATGCCGGGTCGGTTGCCAGCGCCTCACCTGTGGATGGCGTGCATCTGGATGCGCCGGCAACGACCGCAATCGGCCGGGCGCTCGCAGCTCAGGTCAGAGAGATTCTTGGCTGATCAAGCGACACCTGTGGAGGAACCAGGCGCGTGGATCAAAACGTGGAAAGGCCGTATGAACCGGCCGTATTGGGAGGAAAAATGAAACATTTTCTTGCAACCGCAGCGCTTGGCGCCTTGCTGATCGGCGCGATGCCGCTCGGTGTTTTCGCCGAAACGCCGAAAGACCAACTCATCGTCGCCACGACCATGAGCAACATCCTGACCCTCGATCCCGCCGCCATTACCGGCCGCGAGACCGTACAGGTTCTGAACAACGTTTATGACACGCTGGTCGTGCTTTCACCGAAAGACCGCAGCGTCCAGCCACGCCTTGCCGAACGCTGGGAAATTGCCGAAGACCGCAAATCCATCCGTTTCCATCTGCGCGGCGAAGCGAAATTCGCTTCAGGCAACCCTGTGACGGCCAAGGACGTGGCCTGGAGCCTGAAGCGGCTGCTCGCCCGCAATCTGGCGCAGTCGTCCTTCCTGAAAACCCGCGGTTTCAAGCTGGAAGAGGCCGACAAGCTCTTCGTCGCCGAAAACGACCAGACTTTCGTACTGAATATTCCGAAGCCGGACGATCCCAACCTTCTCCTGATGATCCTTGCGCAGAACGGCCCAGGCTCGATCATCGACAGCAAGATGGCTCTTGAGAATGAAAAGGACGGCGATCTCGGCGGCGCTTGGCTGACACTGAATTCCGCCGGTTCCGGCCCGTTCAAGCTGACGCAATGGAAATCCAACGAATATATCATCCTCACCCGCAACGATGATTATTGGGGGGAGAAGGCCAGCATGAAGCGCATCCTGATGCGCCATCTGCCGGAATCGCAATCGCAGCGGCTGATGCTGGAAAAAGGCGATATCGACGTTGCCTACTCCTTGCAGGCCCCGGACCTGAAATCGCTTGAGGCCGACAAGGCTATCACCATCGAATCCACGCCCGGCTCCGGTTTTTATTACCTCAGCGTTTCGATGAAGGATGAGAAATTTGCGAACAAGAAGGTGCGCGAGGCCCTGCGTTACCTGATCGATTACGCCGGCCTCGACAAGGCGGTCATGCCCTATTACGGCAAGCTGCATCAGCGCTCCCTCAGCACCGGTGTGATGGGTTCGCTTCCGGATCAGGGCTACAAGCTCGACATCGAAAAAGCCAAGGCGCTTCTGGCCGAAGGCGGTTATCCGAACGGTTTCAAGACGACGCTGCGTGTGCTTTCGGAAGACCCCTTCATGAAAGCGGCAACGGCGATCCAGAACACGCTGGCCCAGGCCGGCATTCAGGCCGAACTGATCAGCGGCTCCGGCGATCAGATTTACGGCGCGATGCGAGAGCGAAATTTCGAACTGCTGCTCGGTCGCGGCGGCGGCGGCCAGCAGCCGCATCCGGACAACAACCTGCGCTCCATCGCCTATAATCCCAACAATGCCGATGACGCGAAGCTCACCAATTACCAGAGCTGGCGCACCAGTTTCTTCGATGAGAAGCTGAACAAGATGATCGAGGCGGCGCTGGTCGAGCGCGACGTGGCGAAACAGACAAAGCTTTATGAGGACCTGCAGCGTTATATGGACGAGAACGTCATGTCCATTCAGCCCTTCTCCGAAGTCATCGACACCGCCGCCTTCCGCAGCGACGTCAAGGGCATGATTGTCAGCCCCTGGCTTTCGCGGTTTGAAGAGGTGAGCAAGGAGCGGTGATGCATCCATAAGCCTTCATCCTCGGGATTGACCCGAGGATGAAGGCGGAGGGAAGCCAATATGGTAGTAGAATGTCGTCTGCAATCCCTGAGGCGCGGCTAAACCCGCGCCTTTTCTTTTTTCACCCCACGCCCGGCATCACTCCAAAAAAAGCCCGGCAGTGAAGCCGGGCAAGGAAGGAGGATGTTGTTATCGCAACGCCCCGGAGGAGCACGGTCAGGTTCTTGGAGCCGTCACGCGCCTTCATATTCCAGAGAGGCGCCGATCAGTTCGCGCGCATAGGGATGCGTCGCGCCATTGCCGGCGATAGCGTCGCGCGGCAGGGTTTCGGTGATTTCACCGCGCAGCATCACCGCGAAGCGGTCGCACATGTGATCGACGACGGCGAGATCGTGGGTCACCATGATATAGGTGAAGCCACGCTCTTCCCGCAGGCGCTGGAGGAGGTTGAGGATTTCCGCCTGCACAGAAACATCGAGCGCAGACGTCGGCTCGTCTAGCAGAAGCAGTGACGGTTCAAGGATCAGCGCCCGGGCAATCGCCACACGCTGCCGCTGGCCGCCGGAAAGCTGGTGCGGGAAACGATCAAGAAAGGCTACGGGCAGGCCTACATCCGTGATGGCCTTGCGCATGCGCTCTTCGCGGTCGCCGAGCTTGTGGATGGCTAGCGATTCCGAAAGCACGGTGCGCACCGACTGGCGCGGATGCAGCGACCCGTAGGGATCCTGAAACACCATCTGCAGCATGCGGCACCGCTCGATCAACGGCATATCGCGCACCGACCTGCCATCGATGAGGATGTCGCCGGTCCAGAAATCGTTGAGCATCGACACGCAGCGAAGGACGGTGGATTTGCCCGAACCGCTTTCGCCGACCAGCCCGAAACATTCGCCCGGCTCGACGCGGAAGGATACGGAAGGCAGCACGTTCAGCGCAGTGGGGCCGCTGCCGAAGGTGATTGAAAGATCGCGGGTTTCGACTGAAACGGCCATTATACGTTCTTCTCCAGCCATTCGGGGCGGCGGTCGAGCACCGCAAGTGGCGCACGCCTGCCGCCGATGCGCGGCTGCGCCGCCAGAAGGCCGCGCGTATAGGGGTGCTTCGCCTGATCGAGATCGCGTGCGGCGAGCGTTTCCACTACCCGGCCGGCATACATGATGAGTACCCGGTCGCAGAAATTGCGCACGAGATTGAGATCGTGGCTGATCATGATGAGGCCGATGCCGCGATCCCGCACCAAACCGTCGAGAATATTCAGGACCTGCAACCGCACCGTCACGTCAAGCGCCGAGGTTGGCTCATCGGCAATGACGAGATCTGGATCGGCGAGCAGCATCATGGCGATCATCACACGCTGGCCCATGCCGCCGGAAATTTCATGCGGATATTGCTCGTAGACGCGGGCGGCGTCGCGGATTTTCACCGCATCCAGCATGGCCAGCGCCTTTTCCCGGGCTTCCGATTTCGAAGCCTTGAAGTGGCGCAGATAGGTTTCCGTTACCTGATCGCCGACACGGCGGATGGGATTGAGGGAAAATTTCGGATCCTGAAGGATCATCGACATGCGCCGGCCGCGAACCTTCAGCATCTCCTTTTCACTCAGAGACAGAAGATCGAGACCGTCGAAATCAAGCTTGTCGGCGGTTATTGTCGCCGATGGCAGGAGCCGCAGCAGCGCCCTGCCGACGGTGGATTTACCCGAGCCGCTTTCGCCGACAATACCAAGCCGTTCCCGACCGAGGGTGAAGGAGATGCCGCGCACCGCCTCGGTGGGCGAGCCGCCATAGCGAATGCGGAGATTTTCGACATCGAGGATTGGTTTTTCCATGGCCCTATCTCCGGTTCATCTGCTTTGGATCGAGCGCATCCCGCAGGCCGTCACCCAGCAGGTTGAAGGCAAGGCTGACGGAAAGGATCGCAACGCCGGGGAAGGTGACGAGCCACCAGCTGTCGAGCATGTAGCGGCGTCCGGTCGCGATCATCGCTCCCCATTCCGGCAACGGCGGCTGCGCGCCGAGACCGAGGAAGCCGAGGCCGGCGGCGGTGAGGATGACCGTCGCCATATTCAGCGTCAGGCGGATCAGGACAGAAGGCAGGCACATGGGCATGATCGATTTGACGATGATGCGCAGCGGCGAGGCGCCCTGAAGCCTTGCGGCGGCAATGTAATCCTCCTTGCGGAAGGTCATGGCCTCGGCGCGTGCGAGGCGCGCAATCGGTGGCCATGAAGTGAGCGCGATCGCGATGATCGCATTGTTGAGGCTTGGCCCAAGTGCTGCGACGAAGGCGAGCGACAGGATGAGGCTCGGGAAGGACAGGAAGATATCCGTGATGCGCATCATCACCGTATCGAACTTGCCGCCGAGATAACCGGAAGCCGTGCCGACCAGAAGGCCGACGGGACCGACGATGATCGACACCAGCGAGATGATGGTGAGCGTGATGCGTGCGCCCCAGAGAAGGCGGCTGTAGATATCCCGTCCCAACTCGTCCGTACCGAAGACGTGGCCATTACCCGGCGCCTGCAGCGTGTTGGCAAGATCCTGGGCGTAGGGGTCATGCGTCGCTAGCCAGGGAGCGAAAATCGCGGCGATGACGAGCAACAGCAGGACGGCTAGGCCGAAGACCGATGTCGGGCTTTTCAGCAGGAAAACGACGATGTTCTTCAGCGCGTTCAAGGGCGCCGGAAGGCGGAAGGAGGTTTCTGCGCGGGCCGTCATCAGCGGGTCCTCGGATCGAAAAAGCGGTAGAGAATGTCGGACAGGAGATTGAGCCCGATAAAGATGACGCCGACGATCAAAACGCAGGTCATCACGGCATTCATGTCACCGATGATAAGATTGCTGGTGAGATATTGGCCGAATCCCGGCCAGGCGAAGACGGTCTCGATGAGAACCGCCCCTTCCAGCAGCGAACCGTAAGCAAGGGCGATAATGGTGACGAGCTGCACGCGAATATTCCCAAACGCGTGCAGCCACACCGTCTGGCGTTGCGACAGGCCTTTAACGCGGGCGGTCGTCACATATTCCTGGCCCAGCTGGTCCAGCATGAAGCTACGCGTCATGCGGGTGATATAGGCCGAGGAGGAATAACCGAGCAGCGCGGCGGGAAGGATGAGGTGGTTGATGGCCGACCAGAACACTTCCATATCGCCCGCAAGCAGGCTGTCGATCAACAGAAAGCCGGTGCGCTCCTCCACCAGACCGATATAAAACTGGTCCATACGGCCACCGCCGCCGACAAGGCCGAGATGGGCGTAAAAAACGATCAGCGCGATCATGCCGGTCCAGAAAATCGGCATGGAATGGCCGAACAGGCTGAGCACGCGTACCAGATGATCCTGCCAGCGGTCTTTATTGACCGCGGCATAAACGCCCATGGGAATGCCAAGGCCAGCGCCGATCAGGATCGCGAAGGTCGCAAGCTCCATCGTCGCGGGCATGACGCGTATGATGTCCTGGATGACGGGCTGGCCCGTGCGGATCGAGGTTCCGAAATCGCCGGTGAAGACATCGCCGAGATAATAGATGAACTGCTGCCAGAGCGGACGGTCGAAACCGAGCGCATGATAGACCTGTTCATAGGTTTCGCGCGTCGCGTCCTCGCCCACAATCGCCCGCACGGGATCGGCGGGCATCAGGCGGCCGATAAAAAAGGTCAGCAGCAGCAATCCAAGCAGCGTAACCGCAATACTTCCGATCTGGCCGGAAAGGCCATAAAGCGAAAGGCGTCTTTTTGACATGATTCCTCCCTTGCCAGAGATCGATTGCGCAAGTGACCAAAGCGCAATCCTGTCTGACAACTATCCACAAGTTGTCACAGGTGTTGGAGGCTGTCAAGCGAGTACCGGCGAAATCCCTATTGCCCAGGAATCTAAAGGCGTGCCGAAGCCGTCGGGCTTTCTTTCTGCTTTGGGAAAAGCACATGCATTGTGGCGCCAGCAAAAGCCTGTATTCTCCCACCTCGCAGAATGCGCGGACGCCTGCCCCGGCGATGATGCCGATGACACCCGCGCCTTCAGGGGGGAGAAATATGGTTGACGTGACACTTCTGGCATTTGCCGTGGTCGCTTTTATCGGCATTGCCACGCCCGGCCCTACCGTTTTGCTCGCGCTTACAAATGGTTCAAGATTCGGAGTACGCCGCGCCATGAGCGGCATGGCTGGCGCTGTTCTCTCGGATTTTGTCCTGATCGGCGCAGTAGCACTAGGATTGGGGGCGTTGCTCGCCGCTTCCGAATTCTGGTTCGGTGTCGTCAAATGGGTGGGCGTCTGCTATCTAGCCTTCCTCGGCATCATGCTTTTGCGCTCAAGAGGCATGCTCGATGGCGCCCTTCAACCGGCAGAGGCCAACGGGGCTGCTTCCGTTCCCTCGATTTTCCTCAAAAGCTTTCTCGTGGCGGTCACCAACCCCAAGGGATATCTGTTCTTTTCCGCTTTCCTGCCGCAATTCATCGATCCCGCTGCACCGCAGCTCCAGCAATATGCAGCGCTTGCGCTGATCTTCGCCGCCATCGATTTCATCGTGATGTTCGGATATGCCCTGCTCGGCTCGCAGGCCGTCCGGCTGCTGCGGAAATCCGGAGCCCTGTGGCTCGACCGGATTTGCGGCGGCGCGCTTCTGACGCTTGCCGCCTCGCTAGCCTTTTATCGGCGAGCGACCGTTTAACCCATTGACTCATGAGCAATTTCTGGATCACTCAGCGGCAGTGCGGGAGCGCAGAAGCACTTTGTAGCGCTCAAGACTGCCGCGCAAATGCGCCGCCATATATTGGCGGGCGCCGTCGGCATCACCTTCGATGATGGCGTCGACAATCCTCGCATGTTCCTCCTGGAGATGCAGGTTGTAGTCCTTCGGACGTGATCCGGGCGCTGCCCCCTGCAATTCGCCGCGAGGAATGATGCCGGTGCGAATGAGCTGAAGAAACTCGGGAAACCTCCTGTTCTGCGTCGCCTGCGCAATGGCCAGATGGAACTCGAAATCAGCGTCCCGCGTCGGCAAACCGGCGGCGAGACAGTCGCCGACGCGCCGGTGCGCATCCACAATCGCCTCCACCTGCACGGCGGAACGGCGCGATGCCGCAAGCCCGGCGGATTCAACCTCAAAGACCGTGCGCAATTCCAGCAACTCGATCACCGAGGAAATCCGTCCCACGGCCAGATCGTTAAAAGGCAGCTCCTTGGCCGGCTTTACTTCGACGGCAAAAACGCCCGCGCCCTTGCGGGCTTCAACGAGGCCGTCGGCGCGCAGAATGGCGATGGCTTCGCGTACCACTGTGCGGCTCACCGAATATTCCCGCGTGAGTTCGCTTTCGCTCGGAAGACGGTCGCCGGGGCGAAAAACGCCTTCGGACAAATCCCGCCGCAATGCCGAACTGATTTTCGCCGCGAGCGATACTCCTTGCTTCGTGTTGCTCTCAACGTCCATTCCGGCCCACCTGTTTCAAACTTGTCTGGCATGTTAGCAAACACCCGCCACATTGCAAGGGCCGCGCCTCCGCACCGCCGGGACGGTCGGCCGCCCTCACGCCGCAGCCATGGCCGAACTGCTGGAAAAGCGGCTTCTATATTCACCCGGCGAGAGGCCGAGAATGCGGTGGAACACCCGGCGAAAGGCGGCGGCGTCCTCATAACCCACCGACCAGGCGATCTGATCGACAGAACGGCGGGTGAATTCCAGCAGTTCCCGCGCCTTGCCGACACGCAGATGCTGGACATATTCGATGGGCTTCATGCCGGTGGCGGCCTTGAAGCGGCGCAGGAAGGTCCGCTCCTCCAGCCCTGCATGGCCGGCCATGTCGGTAACGCTCGTCGCCCGCCCGGCGCGGGCCTGCAGCCAGTGCTGCACCTTCAGGATCGGCTCGTCGCCATGCGTCAGCCTTGGGACGAAGCTGCTATAATGGCGCTGTTCACGCCCCGAGGGATCGATCAGCAGGAACTTGCCGGTCTCGATCATCACCGAAGGTCCGAGAAGCCGGTCGACGATGCGCAGGCCAAGATCTGTCCATGCCATCAGCCCGCCAGCCGTGATGATATCGCCATCCTCGATGACGATCTTGTCTATCTCAAGCCGGATATCGGGAAAACGCTCGCGGAAACGCTCGGCAAACAACCAGTGGGTGGTAGCCGGGCGGCCGGACAGGAGGCCCGTTGCCGCAATCATAAAGGAGCCGCCGCAACTGGCGGCAAGCGTCGCCCCCTGCGCATGCCGATCCAGCAGCCAGCGGGCGTAAGGCTCCGCTTCCTCGATTTCGGCTGGCCCGGTCAGCCTCCCGGGTACGATAAAGATATCGGGATGCCCCGGCCCTGGATCGGTATCCTGACAGCGCGCGAATTCACCGCCCTCCCCCATGCTCCAGTGACTGACCCGCAATTTCGGCCCGCCGCGATCCTGAGAAAATACCGACGCGATGGCAAAAAGATCGGTGATCCCATGCACCATGGCGATCTGACAGTCCCTATAGAGGACCAGTCCCACTTCCAGCGCGCTTCCCGTTACCCCTGCCATGACCCACACCCCGTTTTGTCAGTTTTGGCTCGTTTTCTGTCAGAAGCGCCAATCCAGTCCCGGCTGTCTCCAGAGTATCTCTATTCCCACGGGACGCAAGCAAGCTCCCTGCAACAGGAGAGAAAGCCATGACAACGATCACCACCAGAGACGGAACGCATATCTTCTACAAGGACTGGGGCCCGAAAGACGGGCAACCCATCATCTTCTCCCATGGCTGGCCGCTCAGCGCCGATGCCTGGGATGCGCAGATGGTGTTCTTCGCCAATCACGGTTTCCGCACCATCGCCCATGACCGCCGCAGCCACGGCCGCTCCGATCAGGTCTGGCATAACAATACCATGGATCAATATGCCGACGATCTGGCCGAGCTGATCGAACAGCTCGATCTTCACGACATCATTCTGGTCGGCCATTCCACCGGCGGCGGCGAGGTGACGCGCTATATCGGCCGTCATGGTACGGCCCGCGTCGCCAAGATCGCCCTCATCGGCGCGGTGCCGCCGCTGATGCTGAAGACGGAAAGCAATGCCATCGGCCTGCCGATCGATGTTTTTGACGGCATCCGCAAGGGCACCTATGACAATCGCAGCCAGTTTTTCAAGGACCTGACCATTCCCTTCTACGGCTACAACCGCGAAGGCGCCGTGATATCCGAAGGCATCCGCGACGAATTCTGGCGGCAGGGCATGATGGGCGGCCTGAAAGGTCAGCTCGACAGCATTCGCGCCTTTTCGGAAAGCGATTTCCATCAGGACCTGAAGGCTTTCGACAAGCCGACGCTGGTTCTGCACGGCGATGACGATCAGATCGTGCCGGTCGGCGCTTCGGCGCTCTCCACGGTCAGAATAGTCAAACATGCAGTGCTCAAAATCTATGAGGGCGCCGACCATGGCCTGACGCAGACCCATCAGGACCGGTTCAACGCCGACCTTCTCGCCTTCATCAACGCCTGAAACCGCCGCACAAAGGAGACACGGACATGACACAGAATACATTTCTCATCACCGGCGCATCCGATGGCATCGGTGCGGTCTATGCCGAACGTCTGGCAAAACGCGGCCATGACCTCATACTCGTGGCGCGGCGTGCCGAAAAGCTGAAAGCATTGGCCGCACGGTTGGAAAAGGATCATCACATCGCAGTCGAGGTTCTCGCCGCCGATCTTTCCAAGGCGGAAGACCTCGAAAAGGTGGAAGTGCGGCTGCGCGACGACCGTCGGATTACCGGCCTCGTCAACAATGCCGGTATTGCCGGGGAAGGCGCAATCACGGCGCTGGACCCGGCCTATGTGACAACGATGATCAACCTCAACATCCTTGCCGTCACCCGGCTTGCAGCAGCCATCGCGCCGCGTCTTGTCGACGATGGCAAGGGCACGATCATCAACATCACTTCGGTCACGGCGCTGATGCCGGCGGCATTCACCGCCGTCTACCCGGCCACCAAGGCCTTCGTGCTTGCCTTCACCGAGGCGCTGCAGGCGCAGCTTTCCCCCTCCGGCGTGCGAGTTCAGGCCGTCCTGCCGGGCATCACCCGCACCGCGATCTGGGAAGAGGAACGGCTCGACGCCATTCCGGCCGCCATGGTCATGGATGTTTACGAAATGGTGGATGCGGCCCTTGCCGGTCTCGACCTCGGCGAAGCACTGACCATTCCGTCCCTGCCGGATACGGCTGATCTTGAAAATTTCCTTGCAGCGCGCGCGGCGTTAAGGCCCAATCTGTCGCATGCACTTGCCGCAAGCCGGTATCGTGCAGCCAAAACCGAATAGAGGGAGACGTATCATGATCCTCGGACTGACCATTCCCCAATTCACGGCATTGCATGTAGGCCTAAGCTTCATCGGCATCGCCGCCGGACTGATCGCCCTGCCCGCTTATGCGGCGGGGCGATGGATGCCGCGCATGATGGCGCTTTTCCTCGTCACCACGCTCGCCACCACACTCACCGGCTTCCTGTTTCCAATCGGAAACTTCACGCCGGCGCTCGGCGTCGGCGTCATCTCGACCCTCGTTCTGGCAATCGCACTGGTTGCGCTTTATGGATACGGCCTGAATGGCAGGGCGCGCATTATTTATACGATCACCGCTACGATCAGCCTTTATCTCAATATGTTCGTGTTGATCGTTCAGGCATTTCTCAAGGTCGAAACCCTCAATAATCTGGCGCCGAACGGCAATGAACCGCCCTTCGTCGTCGCCCAGACGGTTCTGCTTGTTGCAGCCATCTGTCTCGGCTGGAAAGCGACACGCCGCAGGCTCGTCGTCTGAAGCAAGCCCGAATTCGAACCGGTTTCCACGAAAATGCCTTGTGCCTCCATATTCAGGCCGCAAGGCATTTTTCGCATACAGAAGACAGGCAATCTCCGTCCAGCCGTCACAAAACGAAGAAATCCCATCTCTAGGATTTTCTTCCGAACCTTTCCTGAACGATGCAGCAGGAGATATCCGGAACGAAGCCATTTTGCGGCCTTGCAAACAAACAATATACATTATACAATAATATATATTAATTTATAGTAACAGGAGATGCCGATGAATGCCGTGAAGATCAACGAGCGTCTGACAGTTGCGGGCCAGCCGATGATCGACGATTTCCCATTGCTCGCCGCCCAAGGTTATAAAAGCATCGTCAATGCCCGGCCTGATGGTGAAGAGCCCGGCCAGCCGGGCAATTCCCAGGAAAAAAGCGCCGCCAGCGCCGCGGGCATGGATTATGGCTTTATCCCGGTCAGCGGCCAAACCATCACCGAAGCCGATATCCGCGCCTTCCAGCAGAAAATGGCGGAAGCGGAAGGCCCCGTTTTTGCCCATTGCAAGGGCGGCGCCCGCGCGCTCACGCTTCATGTTCTCGGGGAAGCTCTGGATGGGCGCATCGAAAGGGACGATATCGAGGCTTTCGGCAAGACGCACGGCTTTGACCTTTCCGGCGCCACCCGCTGGCTGGAACGGCGCGCAGCGGCGGCTCCGCACGTCAAGGCATTCTTCGATCCGCGTACATGGAGCGTGCAATATGTCGTGTCCGATCCCTCGACCGGGCGCTGCGCCATTATCGACCCGGTCTATGATTTCGATGAGAAATCCGGCGCAACCGGAACGATGAATGCCGACGCCATTCTGGACTATGTGGAGAGCCAGGGCCTGACGGTGGAATGGATTCTCGATACCCATCCGCATGCCGACCATTTTTCCGCTGCCCATTATCTCAAGCAGAAGACCGGTGCGCAGACAGCCATCGGCGCGAAAGTCACCGGCGTCCAAAAGCTCTGGCAGGAAAAATACAACTGGCCGGATCTAAAAACCGATGGCTCCCAATGGGACCGGCTGTTCGAGGCGGGCGACAGGTTCAATATCGGCTCCCTTGAAGCGCGCGTGCTGTTTTCGCCCGGCCACACGCTGGCCTCCGTCACCTATGTGGTAGGTAATGCCGCCTTCGTGCACGATACGCTTTTCATGCCGGATTCCGGCACCGCGCGCGCCGATTTCCCCGGCGGCAGCGCCAGCGAACTCTGGGCGTCCATTCAAGCCATTCTCGCCCTTCCCGACGAAACACGGCTTTTCACCGGCCACGATTATCAGCCCGGCGGCCGCACGCCGAAATGGGAAAGCACGGTCGGCGAACAAAAACACAGCAATCCGCATCTTGCCGGCGTGACGGAGGAGGGTTTCATCCGTCTCAGGCAAGCGCGGGATCGCACATTGCCGATGCCGAAGCTCATTCTCCACGCCCTGCAGGTCAATATTCGCGGCGGTCGCCTGCCGGAGCCGGAGGCGAATGGCAAGCGTTATCTGAAATTCCCGCTCGACGTGCTGGAGGGAAGCATATGGTAAAGGAAAACAAGCTGGAAAAGTCCCCCCACATTGCTAAAATTCCACTTCCCGCCATGGAGGAGAGGGCTGTCGAGGTCGCACTGCTTCTGAAAACGCTTGCACACCCGGCGCGGCTGATGCTCGCCTGCACGCTGGCGCAGGGGGAATTCTCCGTCGGCGAGCTGGAGGCCAAGCTGGATATTCGCCAGCCGACGCTCTCCCAGCAGCTGGGCGTGCTGCGGGAAGCCGGCGTGGTCGAAACCCGGCGCGACGCCAAGCAGATTTTTTACCAACTGAGCGAAGCGAAAGCAGCGCAACTGATCGAGGCCCTTTACACCATATTCTGCGCGCCAGAGGAGGAGACCCCGTGAGCCCCTATTGGCCCTCTCTTTTTGGCGGCATGCTGCTCGGTCTTGCCTGCATTCTGCTGTTTCTTTTCAATGGCCGTATTGCCGGCATCAGCGGGCTCATAGGCAAAATGCTCGGCAGGGAGCGGCGTCTTGCCGATCTCGCCTTCGTCGCCGGCTTGCTGGCCGGACCTTATATCTATGCCGCGGCATTCGGCCGGCTGCCGGCCATCACCATCGTTTCACCATGGCCGCTCATCCTCATTGCCGGGCTGCTGGTGGGTTTTGGCACGCGCATGGGCTCAGGCTGCACATCTGGCCATGGCATCATGGGGCTGGCGCGATTTTCCCGGCGCTCCATCGCCGCGACCGCCACCTTTCTGATTGCCGGTATTTGCGCCGCGACGATAACTGGAGCCCTGTCTTGAAAAATCCAGCCGTAGCAAGTGTTTTCCTGGCATTGGCCGCCGGAGCCCTGTTCGGCTTTGGCCTCTCGCTTTCAGGCATGGTTGATCCGGCCCGCGTTGCCGGCTTTCTCGACGTGGCGAGCGGCCATTGGGATCCGAGCCTGGTATTCGTTCTCGGCGGTGCGGTGATGGTCGCCGTGCCGGGTGTGCTGCTCAGCCGGCGTCTCGCCAAACCGGTCCTCGCAGAAGGTTTCAGCCTTCCCGCAAAAACCCGCATCGACCGGCCGCTCATAACAGGCTCGGCCATTTTCGGCATCGGTTGGGGGCTTGCCGGTTTCTGTCCCGGCCCGGCACTATCGGCTTTCGCCCTCGGGTTGACGCCGGTCGTTCTTTTCGTCGGCGCCATGATTGCCGGCATGCTGATCCACGACCGCCTCTACGCAAAGCAGCCATAAAGGCAAGACTCGTTCGGGGCGGGGAAACGGGCCGTCGCGCGAGGCTGGAACGCTCCCGCGCGACGGCGTGTGATTATTTAGAGGTCAATCAGGCTTTTGCCCGTCATTTCCGGCGGCAGCGGCACATTCATCAGTTGCAGCAGGGTGGGCGCGACATCGGCAAGAATGCCGTCATGCAGCTTCGCACCTTCCGGGCCGCCGAAAAGGATCACCGGCACCGGATTGGTGGTGTGGGCCGTATGCGGACCGCCGGTCACGGGGTCGACCATGGTTTCGCAATTGCCGTGGTCCGCAATGACAAGCATCGCGCCGCCCACTTTTTCAAGAGCGGCAACGACGGCACCAAGCCCACGATCCACGGCTTCACAGGCCTTGATTGCGGCCTGCAGATCGCCGGTATGACCCACCATATCGGGGTTGGCGTAGTTGGTGACGATCAAATCGTAACCCTTGCCGATCGCCTCGACGAATTTTTCCGTCACTTCCGGCGCGCTCATCTCCGGCTGCAGATCGTAGGTCGCGACCTTCGGGGATTTCGGCATGAAACGGTCTTCGCCCACTTCCGGCTCTTCCTTACCGCCATTCAGGAAGAAGGTGACATGCGGATATTTTTCCGTTTCGGCGAGACGAAACTGCGTGAGCCCCTGCTTTGCCACCCAGGCGCCGAGCGTATTGACGATATCCCGCTTCGGATAAGCCGTCGTCATGAATTCATTATGGCGGGTGGAATATTCCACCATGCCAAGCAGAGCCGAAAGAACAGGCTTTTCGCGCGAAAAACCGTCGAAATCGTCCGCCCCTATGGCGAGCAGGATTTCACGGGCACGGTCGGCCCGGAAATTCAGGCAGAACAGGCCATCGCCGGCCTTGAAACCTTCATAACCATCGATCACCGTCGGCAGGATGAATTCGTCGGTGACGTTGTTCCTATAACTCTGAGCAACGGCGCTTACCGCATCCCGCGCGTGTTCTCCTTTCGCCAGAACCATGGCGTCATAGGCTTTCTCGACGCGCTCCCAGCGGTTGTCGCGATCCATCGCATAATAGCGGCCGATCACCGTGCCGATGCTTGCCCCCTGCGGCAGGCTCGCCACCAGTGCCGCCACAAATTCTTCAGCCGATTGCGGCGCGACATCGCGGCCGTCGGTGATGGCATGTACCACCACTTTCAGGCCGTGGCTGATCATCAGCCTCACCGCCGCCTGGCCGTGGAGGATATGGCCATGGACGCCGCCATCGGAAACGACGCACATCAGATGCGCCACACCGTCCGCGGCCTTCACGGTGGCGGCGAAATCAAGCATCGCCGCATTGCGGAAAAAGCTGCCATCCTCGATCGCCAGATCGATCTGGCCGAGATCCATGGCGACGATGCGGCCCGCGCCAATATTGGTGTGGCCAACTTCCGAATTGCCCATCTGCCCGGTGGGCAGACCGACATTCGGGCCGAAGGTGGTGAGCCTCGCATTCGGGCAGGTGGCGAAAAGCCGGTCCATGGTGGGCGTATTCGCCAGCACCGGCGCATTGCTGGATGTGTCCTCGTTCAGCCCCCAGCCATCGAGAATAGTCAGGACAACGGGTTTGGGAGTGCGCATGGGAGGACCTTCTTCTTCATTCGGTTGCCGGCGGAGGGCGGACCGCCGGGCACCGGAGCGCCCTCGTCCGCCACTGTGATCATGATGAGAAAACATGTTTCTCGTTCTTCTCTTCTATACCCGAAGATAACGAACGCAAGCCTATACCGACACCGAAACAGTTCCATGAAGCCGGAGCGCCTCATGGAAGAAAAGCTTCTTACGAATGAATCTTCAGCCGTCGATAAAGATCAGCGCCGGTTTTTCCATAAGCGCCTTCACGGCCTGGATGAATATCGCCGCATCCCAGCCATCGACAACCCGGTGATCGAAGCTCGATGAGAGGTTCATCATCTTGCGCGGCACAAACCGCGTCCCATCCCACACCGGGCGCGTCACGATCTTGTTGACGCCGATGATCGCCACCTCCGGGTGATTGATGATGGGTGTGGAGACCACACCGCCCAAGGCTCCCAGCGAACTGATGGTGATGGTGGAGCCCATCAATTCTTCCCGATGGGCCGTGCCGGTGCGGGCCGCTTCGGCGACGCGTGCGACTTCGTCCGCGCATTCCCAAAGGCCGAGCGTTTCCGTATGACGCACGACCGGAACGGTGAGGCCCGACGGCGTCTGCGTGGCGATGCCGATATGAACCGCTTCATAGTGGCTGACGACCCCTTTTTCGTCATCGAAGGTGGCATTCATGCCGGGATGATCGGCAACGGCTTTCACCAGCGCGCGCATCAGGAACGGCAGGATCGTCAGCTTCGGTTGCCCGGAACGGCGATTGCCGTTCATGGTTGCCCGCAAATCCTCCAGATCGGTCACGTCGACTTCCTCGACATAGGTGATGTGGGGAATGCGGGAGGCGGAAAGCACCATCTTCTCGGCAATCTTGCGCCTGAGCCCGGTCACCTTCACCTCCTCGACAGCGCTATCGTGGGGCGCTATCGGCTCGGGACGGTCCGGCCGTCCCCGCACGGTTAAAAACCCGTCGAGATCGGCATGGGTGATGTGCCCGTCCGGCCCCGTTCCCTTGACCTTGGTGAGATCGATATCGAGATCGTCGGCGCGCTGGCGAACGGCGGGAGACGCCAACGGTTTATGATGCGGTTCGGCGGCGGGCGCCGGCGGCGCCTCCTCGGCCTCTCGCGCCGCAGGTTGGGTTTCAACGGGTGGCGGCGTGTCCGTCATGTCGGCAGGCGCTTGCGTCATCTGGGTGGGCACTTCCGCTTCCGGCGCGCTGCCATTGGGAGCGGCGACGGCGACATCGGTTTCGATGCGCAGCAGCGGCGCCTTTACCGGCACGGTATTTCCAACCGTCACGGCAAGCCAGGTGACGATCCCCGCCACCGGGGATGGGATTTCCACCGTCGCCTTGTCGGTCATCACCGCGGCCAGCACCATGTCCTCATGGACGAGATCGCCCGGTTTGACGTTCCATTCCACCAGTTCGGCTTCCGCCACACCTTCACCGACATCGGGCATCGTGATAACAAATTCCGCCATAATCAGGCCTCCATGACATCGACAAGGGCGCGCCCGACGCGGGCCGGCCCCGGAAAATAGTCCCATTCCTGCGCATGGGGGTAAGGCGTATCCCAGCCCGCGACGCGGACGACGGGAGCCTCGAGGTGATAAAAACAATGCTCCTGCACCAGAGACACGACTTCGGCCCCGAAGCCGGAGGTCAGCGTCGCCTCATGCACCATGACGCAACGGCCGGTCTTGGAGACAGACTTGACGATTGTATCGAGATCGAGCGGCAAGAGGCTGCGAAGATCGATGATCTCAGCATCCACGCCAGTCTCTTCCGCCGCCGCCAGCGCCACATGCACCATGGTGCCATAAGCGATGACGGTCACAGCGTTTCCGGGACGGCGTATCTCCGCCTTGCCGATGGGAATGGTGTAGTGCCCTTCCGGCACCTCCCCCATCTCGTGTTTGGACCACGGCGTCACCGGCCGGTCGTGATGGCCATCAAAGGGACCGTTATAAAGCCGCTTCGGCTCCAGAAACATAACCGGGTCGGGATCTTCGATGGAAGCGATCAGCAGCCCCTTGGCGTCATAGGGATTGGAAGGAACCACCACCTTCAGCCCGCAGACATGGGTGAAAAGCGCCTCCGGGCTCTGGCTGTGTGTCTGCCCGCCGAAAATGCCGCCGCCGGTCGGCATTCTGAGAACGATCGGGCAGGTGAAATCGCCATTGGAGCGATAACGGATACGCGCTGCTTCCTGGGTGATCTGGTCATAGGCGGGATACATGTAATCGGCGAACTGGATTTCGACACAGGGCCGCAACCCATAAGCAGCCATGCCGATGGCAGTGCCGACAATGCCGGATTCACTGATCGGCGCATCGAAACAGCGGGTCTTGCCGTATTTTCCCTGCAGCCCCTGCGTGGCGCGGAAAACCCCACCGAAATAGCCCACATCCTCGCCAAACACCACGACATCGTCACTGCGCTCCATGGACACATCCATGGCGCTACGGACGGCTTCGATCATCGTCATTCTTGCCATGCCTTACCACCCTGCCTTCTGACGTTGCCGGACGAGATGCGGCGGCATCTCGGCGTAGACACCCTCGAAAATATCCTTTTTCGGCGGTTTTTTGCCTTCGTGCAGCGTGCCGTGGCTTTCCGCCTCGCGCTGAGCTTCCAGCACCTCATCGGCAATTTCCGCCTCTGCCTGCCGGTGCCGTTCCTCCGACCAGACGCCGCGCAGGATGAGATGTTTTTTGAGCCTCAGAACCGGATCGCCCAGCGGCCATGCCTCGGACTCCGTCTTGGGGCGGTAAGCGCTCGGATCGTCGGAAGTGGAATGGGCGCCGACACGATAGGTGACGTATTCAATGAGCGTCGGGCCGAGATTGCGGCGAGCCCGCTCCACCGCCCAGCGCGCCACGGCATAAACGGCGAGATAGTCATTGCCGTCGACCCGCAGTGCGGGAATGCCGAAGCCCAGGCCGCGTGCCGCAAAGGTTCCCGAACCGCCGCGCGCGATGCCCTGAAAGGTGGAAATCGCCCATTGGTTATTGACGATATTGAGAACCACCGGAGCCTTGTAGGTGGAGGCAAAGACCATCGCCGAGTGAAAATCCGACTCCGCCGTCGAACCGTCACCGATCCATGCTGCGGCGATCTTCGTATCGCCCTTGATGGCCGACGCCATCGCCCAACCGACCGCCTGCACATATTGCGTGGCGAGATTGCCGGAGACGGTGAAGAAACCATGCTCCTTCGACGAATAAAGCACCGGCAACTGCCGCCCATGCAGCGGATCCAGTTCGTTGGAATAGATCTGGTTCATCATGGTGACGAGCGGATAGTCGTCGGCGATCAACAGCCCGGCCTGCCGGTAGGTCGGGAAATTCATGTCGCCTTTGGAGAGCGCCTTGCGGAAGGCGCAGCTCACCGCCTCTTCGCCCAGATGCTGCATGTAAAAAGAGGTTTTACCCTGCCGTTGCGCCATCAGCATGCGCGCATCGAAAGCCCGAAGCCGCATCATATTCTTCAGGCCCACCAGCAGGTCCTCATCCGAAAGCAGCCCTGCCCATGGCCCAACGGCCTCGCCCTGATGATTGAGGACACGGATGATCGAATAGGCAAGATCGCGCATGCTTTCCGGCGCGGCGTCAACCTCCGGGCGCGGCACGGAGCCGGCCTTGGGTATTTTCACATTGGAGAAATCCGGCTCCCCACCGGGCCGCACCGCAGGTTCGGGAACATGCAGGCTGAGACGTGGCGTTTCGGTTATGTCCATTCTACTCCTCCCGTCGCGGTCTCCTCCAGACCGCGAAACAACGCTCAAAGGTTCCGCGCGATCACCATTCGCTGGACATCGCTGGTCCCCTCGTAAATCTGGCAGATGCGCACATCGCGATAGATCCGCTCCACCGGATAGTCCGCCATGTAGCCGTAACCGCCGTGAATCTGGATGGCGTCCGAGCAGACGCGCTCGGCCATTTCGGAAGCGAAGAGCTTCGCCATCGAAGCCTCCGAAAGACAGGGCTCACCCGCTTCCTTCAGCGCCGCCGCATGCAGCACCAGCTGCCGCGCCGCTTGAATGCGCGTCGCCATATCCGCGAGGCGAAACGCGACCGCCTGATGTTCGATGATTGCCTGCCCGAAGGCCTTGCGCTCACGGGCATAATCCCGCGCCGCCTCGAAGGCCGCCTGCGCCATGCCTACCGCTTGCGCGGCGATGCCGATGCGTCCGCCTTCCAGATTGGCAAGCGCAATGCGATACCCCTGCCCCTCTTCGCCCAGCCGCAATTCGGCTGGCACCGCCATGTCGGTAAAGGCGATCTGGCAGGTATCGGATGAATGCAGGCCGAGCTTTTCTTCGACCCTTATGACCTCGTAACCCGGCGTGTCCGTCGGCACGATGAAGGCGGTGATACCCTTCTTGCCCGCCGTCGCGTCGGTGACGGCAAAAACGATGACGACATCGCCATTTTTACCTGATGTGATGAATTGCTTAGCGCCATCAAGAATATAACGATCGCCATCGCGCCGCGCTTTGGTCTTGAGATTTGACGCATCGGAGCCAGCCTGCGGTTCGGTCAGCGCGAAACATCCAATCCATTCGCCGGAAGCGAGTTTCGGCAGGAAGCGCTGCTTCTGGCCTTCGGTTCCGAATTTTAGGATAGGCACACATCCCACGGAATTATGGACGCTCATGATGGTGGAACAGGCACCATCCCCGGCAGCGATTTCCTCCAGTGCCAGTGCGTAAGCAACGGCGCCGGTCTCCGCCCCGCCATACTCTTCGGAGACCAGCATGCCGAGGAAACCGAGCTCGCCCATCGCTTTCAATTCGTCTTTGGGAAAACGGCTTTCCCGGTCACGCGAAGCGGCGCCAGGGGCAAGCCGCTCGCGGGCGAAGTCGCGGGCCATATCTCTGATCTGTTGCTGGGCTTCGGTGAGCATCATCGCGGCCTCTCCCCCAAAAGCAGAAGCGCATGAGACGCGTCGACGTCACCTGATGCCGGCAACGTCGCAAACTGGAATTGGTTCTGAGGCCTGCCCATGAAAGCATGGGCGGCCCCGTCGATCACGACAGGGTCATGCACAGCCAAATTCACCTCCCTTGGCCAGCCCTGACGTGAGGAACCGGCCCGCCGCAAATCTCCTCCAGACCGCGACTGATGTGAACGCTATCACTATCTCGAATTCATTTCAAAGCTATTTTGATTGACAGTTTTTTGATTGGCGATATCTTTGATCCAACAAATAGTCATATCATAGAGCAAATGATCCATGATTGAGCTCGACAGTTTCGACCAGAAGATTCTGCATGTTCTCGGCGATGACGGGCGGGTCAGCTGGCGGGATCTTGCCGCCCGCATCGGTCTCTCCTTCACGCCGACGCTGCGCCGCGTGCGCAAGCTGGAAGAGGAAGGCATCATTCGCGGTTATACCGCCGTCTTCGATGAGAACCGTCTGCTCGGCAATATGGGCGTCTTCATTTCCGTCACGCTGGAACGGCAGATCAAGGAAGCGTTGACCACCTTCGAACACCACGTCGCTTCCATTCCGGAAGTTGTGGGCGGTTACCAGACCAGCGGCAGTTCCGATTATCTGATCCACGCCATGGTGCGGGATTTGCCGCATTATCAGGAGCTACTGGATTTCCTGACCACGGTTCCCGGCGTGTCGCGCATCCAGTCCAATTTCGCCATCAAGACATTCGTGCGCCGTTCCGCCGCCTTCACCGGAGGTGACGCGCCATAATCAAGGGTTGCCGGCGCGGAGGAGGTGCCGGTTGCTGACAAAAGGGACGGCGGCAGATGCCGTCCGGAGGAGGAGACGCGATGAGTTTGAATCTCGCCGCCATTTTCGATGCCGATCTCGGCCCGGAAATCGCAGCATTGCGCGACAGCGCAAGTGCATTCGCAGACGATAAAATTGCTCCTTTGGCGGCGGCGATCGACAGGGACGACCGTTTTCCACGCAAGCTTTGGCCGCAAATGGGCCAGCTTGGCCTGCACGGTATCACCGTTTCGGAAGAATTCGGCGGCGCTGACATGGGCTATCTCGCCCATTGCGTGGCGATGGAGGAAATAAGCCGGGCTTCCGCTTCCATCGGCCTTTCCTATGGCGCTCATTCCAACCTCTGCATCAACCAGATTCACCGCTGGGGAACGCAAGAGCAGAAGCACAGATATCTACCGAAGTTGGTCTCCGGCGAGCACGTCGGCTCCCTCGCCATGAGCGAGACGGAAGCCGGTTCGGATGTCGTCTCGATGCGGCTGAAGGCGGAACGCAAAGGTGATCACTATGTGCTGAACGGCGCGAAAATGTGGATCACCAACGGTCACGAGGCCGATACGCTGGTGGTTTACGCCAAGACGGATATGTCCGCCGGCCCGCGCGGCATCACCGCCTTCCTGATCGAAAAAGGCTTCAAGGGGTTTCGCCCGGCCCAGAAACTCGACAAGCTCGGCATGCGCGGTTCCCCCACCTCGGAACTGGTGTTCGAGGATTGCGAGGTGCCGGAGGAAAACATCCTTGGTCGCCTCAATGATGGCGTGACGGTGCTGATGAGCGGGCTGGATTACGAGCGCGCCGTACTGGCTGCCGGCCCTGTTGGCATCATGCAGGCAGCCATCGATCTGGTGCTGCCCTATGCCCGCGAGCGCAAGCAGTTCGGCAAACCCATCGGCGAATTCCAGCTGGTGCAGGGAAAGCTTGCCGATATCTATTCGGCGATGAACGCATCGCGCGCTTATGTCTATGCCGTGGCCCGGGCCTGCGACAATGGCCGCATCACGCGGCAGGATGCGGCGGGCGCAATCCTGTTCGCCGCCGAACGGGCCACACAGGTGGCGCTGGATGCAATTCAGCTTCTCGGCGGCTCCGGTTATGTCAATGAAAGCCCGGCCGGACGGCTGCTGCGCGACGCAAAGCTTTACGAAATCGGTGCCGGCACCAGCGAAATCCGCCGGATGCTGATCGGCCGCGAACTGGTCAAGGGCAACGGGTGAGGACACAAGATGAAGCTTACATCCAGCCTGAACCGCGACCCCACCTTTGCCGCCAATGTCGATTTCATGTCAGGCCTGGTCGATGACCTGCAGCAGCACGTCGAGAAAATATTGAGAGGCGGCGGCGACAAGGCCCGTGAACGGCATCTTTCCCGCGGCAAATTGCTGGCGCGCGACCGGATCGAAGCGCTTCTCGATCCCGGCAGTTCATTCCTCGAATTCTCGCAATTTGCAGCTTACGAGGTCTATGACGAGCCGATTCCCGCCGCCGGCATTGTCACCGGCATCGGCAGGGTCTCGGGCCGCGAATGCGTCATCGTCGCCAATGATGCGACGGTGAAAGGCGGCACCTATTATCCACTGACGGTGAAAAAACATCTGCGTGCGCAGGAAATCGCCACGGAGAACCGCCTGCCCTGCATTTACCTCGTGGATTCCGGCGGCGCGAACCTGCCCAATCAGGACGAGGTGTTTCCCGACCGCGATCATTTCGGCCGCATTTTCTATAATCAGGCCAATATGTCAGCGGAAGGCATCGCCCAGATTGCCGTGGTGATGGGCAGTTGCACGGCGGGCGGGGCCTATGTGCCTGCCATGAGCGACCAGTCCGTCATCGTCAAAAATCAGGGCACGATCTTTCTCGGCGGCCCGCCGCTGGTGAAGGCCGCGACCGGCGAGGTGGTGAGTGCGGAAGAGCTGGGCGGCGCGGATGTGCATTCCCGGCAATCCGGCGTCACCGATCATTATGCACGCGACGACCGGCACGCGCTGGCGCTGACCCGGCGGATCGTCTCCACCCTCAACCGTCGCAAACAGGTGGAGCTGGATATCCGCGAACCCGTAGAACCGCTTTATCCGCCTGAGGAGCTTTATGGCGTCGTTCCCGCCGATACGCGCAAACCATTCGAAGTGCGCGAGATCATCGCCCGTCTGGTGGACGGTTCCGAATTCGATGAGTTCAAGGCGCTTTACGGCACCACGCTGGTCTGCGGTTTCGCCCACATCCACGGTTATCCTGTCGGCATCGTCGCCAATAACGGCATTCTGTTTTCGGAATCGGCACTGAAGGGCGCGCATTTCATCGAACTTTGCTGCCAGCGCGGTATCCCGCTGGTTTTCCTGCAAAACATCACGGGCTTCATGGTCGGCAAGGCCTATGAGGCGGGCGGCATCGCCAAGGACGGCGCCAAGCTCGTGACCGCTGTCGCTTCAGCCAAAGTGCCGAAATTCACCGTCATCATCGGCGGCTCCTTCGGGGCCGGCAATTACGGCATGTGCGGCCGCGCCTATTCGCCACGATTCCTGTGGATGTGGCCCAATGCCCGCATTTCGGTGATGGGCGGCGAACAGGCGGCGTCCGTCTTGGCGCAAATCCGTCGCGATGGCATCGAGGCCGATGGCCGTCACTGGTCCAAGGAAGGGGAAGAGGCCTTCAAACAGCCGATCCGGGAAAAATACGAGCGGGAGGGACATCCCTATTATGCCAGCGCCAGACTTTGGGACGATGGCATCATCGACCCGAAGGATACCCGCCTCGTGCTTGGCCTTGGCCTCTCCGCCGCGCTCAATGCACCGATTGAACCCACCCGTTTTGGCATATTCAGGATGTGAGGCGACGATGTTCTCAAAAATACTGATCGCCAACAGGGGCGAAATAGCCTGCCGTATCATCCGCACCGCCGCCAAGATGGGCATCCGCACCGTTGCCGTCTATTCGGATGCCGACCGTGACGCCATGCATGTGGCGCTGGCCGACGAGGCCATCGCCATCGGCGCGGCCCCCGCGCGGGCCTCCTATCTCGACGGCGAAAAAATCATCGCCGCCGCAAATGCCTGCGGCGCACAAGCCATTCATCCGGGTTACGGATTTCTTTCGGAAAATGCCAGCTTTGCCGAAGCCTGCGCCGCCGCCGGGCTCGTTTTCATTGGCCCGCCGGCAGCGGCAATCCGCGCCATGGGCGGGAAAAGCGAGGCAAAGGCGCTGATGGCAAAGGCCGGCGTTCCGGTCGTTCCCGGCTATCACGGTGAGGAACAGGCGCAGGAGCGATTGGGCAGCGAGGCGGACGCCATAGGTTATCCCGTTCTGCTCAAGGCCTCGGCCGGCGGCGGCGGCAAGGGCATGCGCATCGTGCGGCAGAAGCGCGACTTCGCAGCGGAGCTTGCTGGCGCAAAACGCGAAGCGCTGGCCGCTTTCGGCAATGACCGCATGCTGATCGAAAAATACCTCGAGCGGCCGCGCCATGTGGAAGTGCAGGTCTTTGCCGATGGTCATGGCAACTGTGTTTCGCTTTTCGAGCGCGACTGCTCGATCCAGCGCCGGCACCAGAAGGTCATCGAGGAAGCTCCTGCCCCCGGCCTGCCCGATGCGCTTCGCCAGCGCATGTATGAAGCGGCGGTCGCCGCCGCCCGCACCATCGATTATCGCGGCGCGGGAACGGTGGAATTCCTGCTCGACCCTTCCGGCGACTTCTATTTCATGGAAATGAATACGAGGCTGCAGGTCGAACATCCGGTCACGGAATATATTACCGGTCTCGACCTGGTCGAATGGCAGATCCGCGTCGCCAACGGAGAGGCCCTGCCGGAAGACTGGACCGGTCTTAGCATAAACGGCCATGCCATCGAGGCGCGGATTTATGCCGAGGACCCGGCGCATGATTTCCTGCCGTCGATCGGCACCATCAGCCATGTGGTTTTCCCCGATCAGGGCCCTCATGTCCGGATCGACAGCGGCATCCGCGCCGGCGACGCCATCACCGTGCATTACGATCCGATGATCGCCAAGCTGATCGTCTGGGACCGTGATCGCCCATCGGCGCTGCGGCAATTGCGGTTGGCGCTCGAAAATCTGGCGATCTGTGGCGTCACCAGCAATGCCGCCTTTCTGACGCGGCTTGCGGGACTGGCGGCCTTCGCGAACGCCGATCTCGACACCGGCTTCATCGCCCGTCACGAAGTGGCGCTGTTTGCTCCGGCAGCAACGGACGGGAACGAGATAACCATGGCCGCGCTTGGCCTGCTGCTTGCGCGGCAGAAAAACGGAAAGCCTGATTCACAGGCAGATCCCTATAGCCCATGGAACAAGACGGCGGCCTTCCGCCTCAACGCGCCGGCAAGGGAAACGCTGTGTTTCGTCTTTGACAACCAGCCGCTTAGCGTTGGCGTCACGCATGAGGCGGATGGTTTTTCGTTTGAGATCGACGGACGGGCCATCAATGTCCATGGGGACCTCTCGGACGATGGCAAATTCAAAGCGACCGTGGACGGCAGAAAAAGGCAGGGCCATTTCTTTGCCGAGGATGGCCGTTACACTCTTTTTCTGGATGGCGAGCATTATCGCATCGACCAGCCGGATCCCGTCGATATTGCGGATGCCGCGACCCATACCGGCGGCCTGGAAGCGCCCATGCCCGGCGTCATCCGCGCCTTGCTGAGCAGCAACGGTGCTGCGGTTGAGGCCGGCGAGGCACTTGTGGTGATGGAGGCGATGAAAATGGAACACACGATCCGCGCGCCGGCGAAAGGCACCGTCACGGCCATCAATTGCATTGAGGGCGATATGGTCGCGGCCGGTGCGGTGCTGGTGGATTTCGAGCCGGAGGGCGGCTGAAATGAGCTGGCCCCGAAAGGTAAAAATCGTCGAAGTGGGCGCGCGTGACGGCTTGCAGAACGAAAGCGCCGAGGTTCCAGCCGCCATCAAGATCGAGTTGATCGCACGGCTGGCCGCAACCGGATTGGCGGCGGTGGAAGCGGGTGCTTTCGTCTCACCCAAAAAAGTGCCGAAAATGGCGGATTCGAAAGAGGTGTTCCAGGGCCTCGAAAGGCGACCCGGCACCGCCTATCCGGCGCTCGTTCCCAATATGAAAGGTTTCGAGGCTGCCCTTGATGCCGGTGTGACGGAAGTCGCCGTTTTCGTCTCCGCGTCCGAAGGTTTCAGCCAGCACAATATCGGCTGCTCGCGCGCCGAAAGCCTTGAGCGCCTGCGCGATGTCGCATCAGCCGCGGCCGGCCGGAACATCCTCATGCGCGGTTACGTCTCCTGCATAGCCGGCTGCCCCTATGACGGTACGGTTGCACAGGATGAGGTGGCGGCGATGGCCGAAGCGCTTATCGGCCTCGGCTGTTACGAAATCTCGCTCGGCGATACGATCGGCATCGGCACGGCGGACCAGATTCGCAATATCATCAAGCGGGTGTCTGCCCGCATCTCGCGTGAAAAACTCGCCATGCATTTCCACGATACCTATGGGCAGGGCGTCGCCAATGTGCTGGCCTCGCTGGATGAAGGCATCTCCGTCTTCGACAGTTCGGTCGCCGGACTGGGCGGCTGCCCCTTTGCACCGGGCGCCAGCGGTAACGTCGCCACAGAAGACGTCGTTTATCTGCTGCAGGGGCTTGGCATTAAAACCGGTATCGACCTGTTGGCGGTGGCGAAAACCGGGGACTGGATCAGCCGGCATCTCGGTAGACCGAATGCGGCCCGCGCCGGCAAGGCACTGCTTGCGGCAAGACAGAAGGATGGCGCGCATGGCGGATGAACTGCTGAGCGAAAGGCGCAAAGACATTCTCTGGCTGACGCTCAACCGGCCGGAGGTGCACAATGCCCTGAATGCCGCGATGACGGACGCACTGACGAGAGCCATCCGCGCGGCATCCGGTGATGGCGGCCTGCGCGCCGTGGTAATAACCGCGGCGGGAGACCGCAGCTTCTGCTCCGGGGCCGATCTGAAGGAAAGCGCCGGCGGCATGTTCCTCTCGCGGGAGGGAACCAACCCCATTGCCGATGTGATGCGCGCCATCGAGGGCTGCGACAGGCTCGTCATCGCCCGCATCAACGGCCGGGTTCTGGCCGGTGGGCTTGGCCTCGTTGCCGCCTGCGATCTCGCCTATGCCGCCGACCATGCCGAATTCGGCATGCCTGAGGTGCGCGTGGGACTTTTCCCGGCCATGGTGGCGGCAAAGCTTCTGGCGAAGATACCCCTGAGCCAGCTTCAGGAAATGGCCTATCTTGGCGCTGCGATCAACGCCGCTGATGCGGAGCGTCTCGGCCTCGTCAATCGGGCTGTCCCTTCTGCCGAACTCGATGTCGTGGTGGAAGATGTTCTCGCACGGTTGCGGCAGAATGCTCCGGGCGCCATCGCGGCCGGAAAGGCGGCGTTGCTGAAGATGCGCGATATGCCGTCCATCGAGCGGCTTGCCTTTGCCGAGAGCGTCATCGCCACGATCAGCGTCAGCGACGAGGCGCGGCAGGGGCGATTGGCTTTTGCCGAAAAAAGGAAACCGCACTGGGTGGAATGATCGCCGTCATCTGTCCGAACTCCGGTTCTCTCGAAAGTCGTCAGAGGGTTAATCGATATAATCCCGATGCGTCCGTTGACCCTGTTCGGCAAATCGAGTTCTATCCAGCACCTTTCGCCGGGCGGCGATTGGGGAAGCCGGAGGAGACCCATGCAGCTTGTAAAAACCGTCGCCGAATTGCGGGACGCCACCGCCGACTTTCGCCGTGCGGGCAAAACCATCGGCTTCGTGCCGACCATGGGCTTTCTCCATATCGGCCATCTGACGCTCGTTGCCCAATCCAAGGCGGAAAACGACGTGACAGTGGTTTCGATCTTCGTTAACCCATTGCAATTCGGTGCGAATGAGGATCTCGCCCGTTACCCCCGCGATCTTACCCGCGACAGCGCATTGCTGGAAGAGGCGGGCATCGACATTCTTTTCGCACCGGAAGTCTCCGAGATGTATCCGCGCCCGATGCAGACCGTGGTGGATGTGTCCGAACTGGGAAACCAGTTGGAAGGCGCGGTGCGGCCGGGGCATTTCGCCGGTGTTGCGACCGTCGTGACCAAGCTTTTTAATCTCGTTCAGCCGAACGCGGCCTATTTCGGCGAGAAGGATTACCAGCAGGTAACGCTGATCCGCCGCATGGTCGAGGACCTTGCCCAACCTGTCAGGGTCGTTCCCGTCGCCACCGTGCGCGAGGCGGACGGGCTGGCCTGCTCCTCACGGAATGTCTATCTTAACCCCGCACAACGCGCCGCAGCCGTGATCGTGCCGCGCGCGCTGGACGAAGCGGAACGGCTTTATGGCGAGGGCTTCGACGACCCTGCCGCATTCGAGACAGCCATAGAAAAATTCATCGCCGCCGAGCCGCTGGCGTCACCGGAAGTCGTCGCGGTGCGCGATCCCGATACGCTCGCCCCCGTTGCTTCGTTGCAGGCGGGACCGGTGCTGGTGGCGCTGTTCGTGCGCCTGGGCAGCACGAGGCTCCTCGACAACCGTGTCATCGGGCGCGACAGGATCAATCAACGGGAGGCTGTCGAATGAGCGCCCATGGCAAACATAACCGGCTGACGACGGCCTCCATCCGACAGATGAAAGGCGAGGCGCGCATCGTCTGCCTGACCGCCTATACCACGCCGATTGCCCGCCTGCTCGATCCGCATTGCGATCTGCTCCTGGTCGGCGATTCCCTCGGCATGGTGCTTTACGGCATGGACACGACGGTCGGTGTCACGCTGGATATGATGATCGCCCATGGCCGCGCCGTCATGCGCGGTGTCGAGCATGCCTGCGTCATCGTCGATCTTCCCTTCGGCACCTATCAGGAATCGAAGGAACAGGCGTTCCGCAATGCGGTGCGGATGATGCAGGAAACCGGCTGCGACGGCGTGAAGCTGGAAGGCGGCGAGGAAATGGCGGAGACCATCGCCTTTCTGGTCGCCCGCGGCATTCCGGTGTTCGGTCATGTCGGGCTGATGCCGCAGCTCGTCCACACCGCCGGCGGCTTCCGCTCGCTCGGACATTCGGATGCGGAAACGCAGAAGATCTGGCGCGATGCGATTGCGGTCGATCAGGCCGGCGCCTTCGCCATCGTCGTGGAAGGCACCGTCGAGCCGCTGGCTCGCGATTTGACGGAAAAACTTGCCGTCCCCACCATCGGCATCGGCGCATCGCCGGCCTGTGACGGACAGGTGCTGGTTTCCGACGACATGCTCGGCCTGTTTTCCGATTTCAAACCGAAATTCGTCAAGCGTTTCGCCGATCTGGGCCCGGCGGTTTCGGAAGCGGCGGCGGCTTATGCTGATGAGGTGCGCTCCGGTGCATTTCCAGGGCCGGAGCATACGTTTCAGGTGCGCAAGCCGTCCCGTTCTGGGGGCGAGAAGGCTTGACCGGACCCCGATGGCAGCCTTGCCTGCACCTATCCTCCGTCATCCTCGGGCTTGACCCGAGGATCCATGGCGCAACGGGTGGTGGATCCTCGGGTCAAGCCCGAGGATGACGGGGGAGAGGTGCAGGCAAGGCATTAGCTATCTCCGCCTGCTCTCAGCCTTTGCACACCTCATAAATCAAACGACTAAACTATACCCCCGCTACCGCCAACCGAAGCCGGGCGCTTCGCCGCAACATGGCTGCGATAGCCGCTCGCACGATAAGTCGCGACCGGATCGATAGCACCGCCCGTCAATTGCCGCGCCTGCGCAAGGATCGGCTCGACATCGGTGCGGTAGGCCCGCTTCAGCATATCGGAAGCCATCAGCGCATCATTATCCTGCTGGTAACCGTCGAGAGCGATGCGATCCACCAGCAATGCCTGCGCATAGGCGCGGCGGATTTCGTTGGCGCTGGAGATCAGGCTTTCGATGGGGTCCGTCACATTATGCGACTGGTCGATCATATGGGCGGGATGGAAACCCTTCACGCCGCGATGTTCGGCGTCCACCAGCTCGTTGAAGACGAGGAACAGACGGTAGGGCTCGATCGAACCGGCATCCAGATCGTCATCGCCATATTTACTGTCATTGAAATGGAAACCGCCGAGCTTGCCGAATTGGATCAGCCGGGCGACGATCATCTCGATATTGGTGTTCGGCGCATGATGGCCGAGATCGACGAGGCAGAAGGCCTTTTCGCCGAGCGTATTGGCAATGAGGTAATTGGTGCCCCAGTCCTGTACCACGGTGGAATAGAAGGCCGGCTCATACATCTTGTGTTCGGAGAAGATGCGCCAGTCATCCGGCAACGCCTTGTAGATATCGGCCATGGCCGCGAGATAACGCTCGAAACTTCTGGTGAAATTGCTCTGGCCGGGGAAGTTGGAACCGTCGCCCACCCACACCGTCAGCGCCTTGGAACCGATGGCATTACCGATTTCGATACATTCGATGTTGTGCTCGACGGCCTGCCGGCGCGTCGCGGCATCCGTATGGCTCAGCGAGCCGTATTTGTAGGAGTGGCTCTGGCCCGGCGCATCTGAAAAGGTGTTGGAATTCATGGCGTCGAAGCCGAGGCCGAGCGCATCGGCATGGGCCTTCAGCCGCTTCGGATCTTCCTTATCCCACGGAATATGCAGCGAGACATTGGGCGTCGCCCGCGTCAGCTGGTTGATGACGGCGCAATCGTCCAGCTTGTCGAAAATGCCGCGTGGCTCGCCCGCGCCCGGGAAACGGGCAAAACGTGTACCGCCCGTGCCGACGCCCCAGGACGGCACGGCGACGAAAAATTCCGCCACCTTGGCCGTAACGGCATCGATGTCGATGTTGCGGCGCGCTAGCTGGTTGCCCAGCGCCTGATAGTCGTCTTTCTGTGCGCCGGCGCGCTTTTCGTTTTCCGCCGCGATCACATCGGCGGCGATCTTCGTTTCGGTCATTTTTTCCTCCCCGGCCAACGCGACGTGATCGCCGCCTATGACCGTCCCTTATTATCGCGTAAAACTCTGCGCATTGCCGGCATCGACATTGATGATGTTGCCGGTCGACTTGGCCGAAGCGTCGGACGCCAGGAAGTAGATCGCCTCGGCGATATCTTCCGGGAAGACATTGAGCTTCAGCATCGAGCGCTTGCGGTAATGTTCTTCGAGATCGGTCACCTCGATCTTGGACGACGCCGCCCGCTGCTCACGCCACTCGCCATTCCAGATTTTCGAACCGCGCAACACGGCATCGGGATTGACGGTGTTGACGCGAATGCCCGCTTCCGCCCCTTCGAGCGCAAGGCAACGGGCGAGATGAATTTCCGCCGCCTTCGCCGTGCAATAGGCCGATGCATTGGGTGAAGAGGCAAGGCCATTCTTGGAAGCGACAAACACGACGTTGCCGCCGAGATTCTGTCGCCGCAGCAGCCGGAATGCTTCTCGCGAAACGAGGAAATAGCCTGTCGCGAGGATGTCGATATTCTTGTTCCACATGGCAAGCGTCGTATCTTCCACCGGGGCGGAAGAAGCGATGCCGGCATTGGAAACGAGGATATCCACGCCGCCGAATTCCACGCTCGCTTCCGCAAAGGCGGAAATGACCGCATCTTCCTGCGTCACATCAAGTTTGACGGTGCGCACCGCATCGCCACTGTAACGCTTGACGAAATCGCCCCTGGCGATCTCCAATGCCGCCTCGTCAATATCCGCCAGAACCACGCAGGCACCCTCACCCGCCAGCCGTTCCGCCGTTGCCCGACCGATGCCGCCAGCGCCGCCGGTGACGAAGGCGACACGGCCGGCAAGGCTTTTCGGCTTCGGCATCCGTTGCAGCTTTGCTTCTTCCAGCAGCCAATATTCGATATCGAAGGCTTCCTGCTCGGGCAGACCCTGATATTCCGATACGGTGGACGCCCCGCGCATGACGTTGATGGCGTTGACATAAAATTCACCGGCAATGCGGGCGGTCGCCTTGTCTTTAGCGAAGGACAACATGCCCACGCCAGGGATGAGGAATATCACCGGGTTCGGATCGCGCATCTTGGGCGAATTATCATGGCGGCAGGTTTCATAGTAGCGCGTATAATCCGCGCGGTAAGCCTCCAGCGCCGCGTCGAGACCAGCCGTCAGCGCATCGACATCGGGATTTGCGGTATCGAGGTTGAGGATCAGCGGGCGGATTTTCGTGCGCAGAAAGTGATCCGGGCAGGATGTACCGAGGTTGCCAAGCGGCTTCAGTTCCTTTGAATTGACGAATTCCAGGACAGCATCCTGATCGTCAAAATGGCCGAGCTTGCGTTCCTCGCGGCCGATGCGGCCACGGATTTCCGGCATCAACCGGGCGGCGATGGCGCGGCGTTCGGCAACCGGCAGGCTTTTGGCCACGGCACCGCCGAAGATCACCTTGCCTTCGGTCTTTCCTGCAAACCATTCGATCGCCTTATTGATAATGGCGAGCGTCAGTTCGTAACATGCCTTGGCGTCGTTATCCCAGGTGAAGAGGCCATGGCTTTCGAGCACGACGCCTTTCGCCTTGGGATTGGCCTTGACGAAGGCTTCCAGATCGAGACCGAGCTGGAAACCGGGACGACGCCAGGGAAGCCAGCCGATATCATCGCCAAAGATCTGCTGCGTCAGTTCCTTCGAATTCTTCGAGGCGGCAATCGCGATGATCGCATCCGGATGCATGTGATCGACATGATCATAGGGCACGAAACCGTGCAGCGGCGTATCGATGGAGGCCGCGCGCGGGTTGAGGTTAAAGGTGCAGTGCGGCAAAAAGCCAACCATGCGGTCCTCATCTTCAACACCCTTGTAAATGCCCTTCAGCGCTTCCAGCTTGTCGAGATAAAGGGTGGCAAACCCATCGAGCTTGATGGTGCCGACATCGCCGCCGGAGCCTTTGACCCACATGACACGGACCTTTTCGCCCGTCAGCGGATCGGTCTCGAGCACCTTTGCCGATGTGTTGCCGCCACCATAATTGGTGATGCGCTTGTCGGCGCCCAAGAGATTGGAGCGATAAAGCAGCTTGCCGGGCTCATCAAGCGTCCTGGCGTAAGTGTCGTCCCAATGGCTTTCGAGAAGGCGGGATTTACCCGTCATGTCTTCCTCCCAATATCTTCCTGCATTCGCGGAGCCGATATCGGCCCGCCTCCTTTGATGGCAGATATCGCGCATTCAAAAGGACAATGTCAATCAAAAACGATCATAAATTTTCATGTTGCAGCGCGACATTGATTAATTTGATCGTTCTTGATTGACAACGTAAAGAGATTGCGAATAAATCAGCGTCAGGAGGATCCCATGCACGAACGCGAACGCCACCGCATCATCTTGAGCGCCACGCAGGAAAAAGCTGTCGTGACGGTGCAGGATATTGCCGAACTGACGGATGCGTCGGAAGCGACGATCCGCAGGGATATTGCGTCTTTGCATGTGCAGGGCAAGTTGCGGCGCGTGCGCGGCGGGGCGGAAGCAGTGCATCCGCCGCAGCTTGGCAATCTCGCCGCACGGCCGTTCCGTGTTTCCGAATCGGTCAATATCGATAAGAAACGCGCAATTGCGCGCAAGGCGGTCGATCTCTGCAATGATGGCGACGCGATCATCCTGAATGGCGGCACGACCACGTTCCAGATGGTGCATTACATGGCGGCGCGTCGCCTGCAGGTGATGACCAATTCCTTTGCCATCGCCGAGCATCTGGTCAAACATTCCAAGTGCAACGTCAATGTGCCGGGCGGCGCGATCTATCGCGATCAGAGCCTCATCCTCTCGCCCTTCGAAAATGACGCTATCCGCAATTTTTATGCGCGACGGATTTTTCTCGGCGCGCAGGGCGTGGGCGCTCTTGGCATCATGGAGTCCGACGCGTTGGTGATCCAGAGCGAACAGAAGCTGATGCGGCAGGCGGAAGAGCTGATCGTGATGGTCGATTCCTCGAAATTCAGAAAACGCTCCAGCCTGATTTTATGCCCGCTCGAAAACGTCACGACCATCATCACCGATGACGGGATTTCGGACGAAGCGGCAAGGATGGTGGAAAATGCCGGCGTGGAATTGCTGATCGCCGGGGCGGTGGGGGATGGCAAGACGGCCAACCCGCCTGATGGGGAGGATTCCTCTTCGGTCGCTTGAGGAAGCACCGAAGAGAGGAACAGGTTCAAAACGGGAGGAAAAGGAACATGAAACTTACACGCAGAACATTGACGAGCGTCCTGGCACTTAGCGCGGCGCTATCCGTTGCGGGTCTTGGCGGCGTTGCCCAGGCAGCCGACGTCAAGATCGCACTGGTGGTCAAATCGCTCGGCAACGGCTTTTTCGAAGCCGCCAACAAGGGTGCCGAAGAGGCCGCGAAAGACCTTGGCGGCGTGCAGATCATCTATACAGGCCCGACCAGCACCACGGCGGAAGGCCAGATCGAAGTGATCAATTCGCTGATCGCGCAGGGTGTGGACGCCATCGCCATTTCCGCCAATGACCCGGACGCCGTGGTTCCGGCGCTGAAGAAGGCCGCGCAGCGCGGTATCAAAGTCATTTCCTGGGATTCAGGCGTGGCGCCTGAAGGCCGCATTCTCCAGCTCAACCCGTCCTCCAACGCGCTGATCGGCAAGATGTGCCTGCAGCTGGCCGCGGCACATCTCGAAGGCGGCAAGGGCGATTTCGCCATTCTTTCGGCCACCACCACCTCCACGAACCAGAATATCTGGATCGACGAGATGAAAAAGCAGCTGAAGGACTTTCCCGGCCTCAACCTCGTCACCACGGTCTACGGTGACGACCTCGCCGACAAGAGCTATCGCGAAGCGCAGGGACTGCTCTCCTCGCAACCGAACGTTAAGGTCATCGTCGCTCCGACGACGGTCGGCGTTCTCGCCGCCTCGCAGGCCGTCAAGGATGCGGGCAAGATCGGTCAGGTCTATGTGACGGGCCTTGGCCTGCCGTCTGAAATGGCCGGCGCCATCAAATCAGGCGCCACCAAGGAATTCGCCATCTGGAACCCGATCGACCTCGGTTACTCCGCCACCCAGATCGCCTATCGCCTGGTGAAGGGCGAAACCGATGGCAAGCCGGGCTCGGAAATTGAAGCCGGTCGTATGGGCAAGATCAAGGTTGGTGAAAACAGCGAAGCGGCGATGGCTGATCCGTTTGTTTATGACGCGAAGAATATCGATCAGTTCTCGAAGATTTTCTGATCTTGAGAAGTGACGGCAGTGCGTGGAGGGCACCCCCCTCTGCCCTGCCAGGCATCTCCCCCTCAAGGGGGGAGATCGATGTGCCGCACCCGCTCGATCCATAAGGCAGGGTGCTATCCGCTTGCCGATCTCCCCCCTTGAGGGGGAGATGCCCGGCAGGGCAGAGGGGGGTGCCCCTCGCGGCTTCATCAAAACAGACCGGTAAGACGGAATGATGCGTGCTGAAACCCAAACCATAAACATCTCAGAGGCTTCCAGCGCCGTTCCCATTCTGGAAATGCGCGGCATCAGCCAGATATTCCCCGGCGTGAAAGCGCTTGATGGCGTCGATATCGCGCTATACCCCGGCAAGGTCACCGCGCTGATCGGCGAGAACGGTGCGGGTAAATCCACGCTCGTCAAAATCCTTACTGGCATCTATCGCCCGAACGAAGGCGAAATCCTTCTCGATGGCCAGCCCGTCCATTTTCACAGCGCACAGGACGCCATCGATGCCGGCGTCACCGCCATTCATCAGGAAACCGTGCTGTTCGATGAACTTTCCGTCGGCGAGAACATCTTCCTCGGCCATGCGCCGAAGGGTCGTTTCGGCCTAATCGACTGGAAGACCATCAATGCGCGCGCCAAGGTTCTGCTGGAGCAGCTGGAAAGCACTATCGATCCCTCCATTCGGCTGAAAGACCTGTCGATTGCGCAGCGCCATCTGGTGGCCATCGCCCGGGCGCTATCGGTCGAGGCACGCATCGTGATCATGGACGAACCGACCGCCGCTCTTTCCCGCAAGGAGATCGACGATCTCTTCCGCATCGTCGAGAACCTCAAGCGGCAGGGCAAGGCGATCCTCTTCATCAGCCACAAGTTCGATGAAGTCTATGAGATCGCCGAGAATTATGCCGTGTTCCGCGACGGAAAAATGGTCGGCGCTGGCACGCTTGCCACCACCCCGCAAGATGAAATCGTGCGGTTGATGGTTGGCCGCGACGTGACGAATGCCTTTCCCAAACAGACCGTCACGCTGGGGTCAACTGTTTTGTCAGTTCGCGACTATTCGCACCAGACGGAATTCCGCGATATTTCGCTCAATCTGCGCAAGGGTGAAATTCTCGGTCTTTACGGGCTGATCGGCGCCGGGCGCTCTGAACTCTGCCAGTCGCTGTTCGGCATCACCCGCCCGGCTTCGGGAGAGGTAATGCTGAACGGCCAGCCGCTCACCATCCGCTCGCCGGAAGATGCGATACGCGCCGGCATCGTTTATGTGCCGGAAGAGCGCGGCCGCCACGGGCTGGCGCTCGATATGCCGATCTATCAGAACATGTCGCTGCCCTCTCTCACCCGCACCTCGCGCAAGGGGTTTCTGGCCGCCGCCAATGAATTCGCGCTGGCGCGCAAATATGCCGCGCGGCTTGATCTGCGCGCCGCCGCGCTTTCGGTGCCTGTTGGCACGCTTTCGGGCGGCAACCAACAGAAGGTGGTGATCGGCAAGTGGCTCGCCACCCAGCCGAAGGTCATCATACTCGATGAACCCACCAAGGGCATCGATATCGGCTCCAAGGCCGCCGTGCATGGCTTCATCAGCGAGCTTGCCGCCGAAGGCCTGTCCATCATCATGATTTCATCCGAACTTCCCGAAATCCTCGGCATGTCCGACCGGGCCATCGTCATGCGCGAAGGCCTGATGGCGGGCCAGTTCGACCGCGCCGATTTTTCTCCGGAAAAGCTGGTGCGCGCCGCCACCGGCAATGCCTGAGAGGGGCCAAGAACATGCAACGTCTACTCAAAAATCGCGAATGGCTGCTGGCGGGCATCATCATCGTCATGATTGCGGGCTTTGCCCTGCGCGCGCCCGGCTTCGGCCGGCCCGGCAATCTCGTCAATATTTTCAATGATACGTCGATCCTCATCATCCTGGCGCTTGGCCAGATGGCGGTCATTCTCACCAAATCCATAGACCTCTCCGTCGCCGCCAACCTCGCCTTTACCGGCATGGCGGTGGCGATGACCAATGCCGCCTTTCCGGGTATTCCCCTGCCGCTACTCATTGTCATGGCGGTCGGCATAGGCGCGTTTCTAGGTTCCATCAATGGCATACTCGTCTGGTGGCTTGGCATTCCGCCCATTGTCGTGACGCTCGGCACGCTCACCATCTATCGCGGCATGGCTTTCGTGCTGTCGGGCGGCGGCTGGGTGAATGCGCATCAGTTTTCGCCGACCTTCCTCAATGTGCCGCGCACGATGATCCTCGGCATGCCGGTTCTCTCCTGGGTGGCCATTCTCATCATCGCCGGAGCCTGGCTGGTGCTCACCCGCAGTTCCTTCGGCCGCTCCGCTTACGCCTCCGGCGGCAATCCGGGTGCTGCGGTCTATGCGGGCATCGATGTCGGCCGCACCCGGTTCTTCGCCTTCGTCCTGTCGGGGGCGCTCGCCGGTCTTGCCAGCTATCTCTGGGTGTCGCGCTACGCCGTTGCTTATGTGGATATCGCCGCCGGCTTCGAGCTGGACAGCGTGGCAGCCAACGTCATCGGCGGCATCTCGATTGCGGGCGGCATCGGCTCGGTGGCCGGAGCGGTGCTTGGCGCGCTGTTCCTCGGCGTCATCAAGAACGCGCTGCCCGTCATCGGCATTTCACCCTTCGCGCAGATGGCGATATCAGGCGTGGTCATCGTGCTCGCCGTCGTCTTCAATGCCCGCGCCGAAGCCAGAAAAGGCCGTATCATCCTGCGCGACCGGGCCGCAGCAGACCATGGCAAGGAAGCATCCGCATGAGCACGAATTCCCAACCGTCACAGGCACCGCGCGTCATTCCCGACAAACTCGGCACGCCGCTCAGCCGCATCATGGCCAGCTGGGAAGTGTTGCTGCTCGGTGTCGCGATCCTCATCTTCATCGCCAATTCGCTCGCCTCGCCCTATTTCCTCAACGCTTGGAATCTCTCCGACGCGACCTTCAACTTCACTGAAAAGGCGATCATCGCCTTTGCCATGGCGCTTCTGATCATCGCCGGTGAAATCGACCTGTCAGTCGCCGCCATCATCGCGCTTGCCTCCACCGCCATGGGTGCGGCGGTGCAGATGGGGGTCGGCACATCAGGCCTCGTCGCCATCGGCATCGGCACCGGGCTATTGTGCGGGGCTTTCAACGGCTTTCTGGTCGCGGGGCTCAAGCTGCCCTCCATCGTCGTCACCATCGGCACCATGAGCCTGTTTCGCGGCATTTCCTATATGGTGCTGGGTGATCAGGCCTATGGCAAATATCCGGCGGATTTCGCCTATTTCGGTCAGGGCTACGTGTTCTGGGTGATCTCCTTCGAATTCGTGCTGTTCATCGTCATGGCCGTCCTCTTCGCCATTCTGCTGCACGCCACCAATTTCGGCCGGCAGGTCTATGTCATCGGCACCAATCCCTTCGCCGCGCGCTTTTCCGGCATTCCCGTCGAGCGCGTGAAGTTCATCCTCTTCCTCCTGACCGGCCTGATGAGCGGCATCGCCGCCGTCTGCCTCACCTCGCGGCTCGGTTCCACCCGCCCGTCAATCGCTCAGGGGTGGGAGCTTGAGGTGGTGACCATGGTGGTGCTGGGTGGCGTGTCTATCCTCGGCGGTTCCGGCACCATTGCGGGCGTCGTCATCGCCGCCTTCGTCATGGGCCTCGTCACTTTCGGGCTGGGGCTTCTGAACGTGCCCGGCATCGTCATGTCGATCTTCGTCGGCCTGCTGCTCATCATCACCATCGCCATCCCCATCGTCGTCCGTCGCCTTCGTGCCATGAGAGGCTGAACCATGCCGGAACTCGAAAAACACGCCTTCAAGATGAAACTCTTCGCCGGTAAGGAAGCCGAATATAAAAAGCGCCATGACGAGATATGGCCGGAGCTGGTGGCGCTGCTGCACGAGGCGGGGGTCCGCGACTACTCCATCCATCTCGACCCGGAAACCAACATTCTGTTCGGCGTGCTGACGCGGCCGAAAAACCACGGCATGGCGGCCTTGCCCGACCACCCCGTGATGAAGAAATGGTGGGCGCATATGGCTGATATCATGGAGAACAATCCCGACAATTCGCCCGTTGCAATAGACCTGGTGACGGTGTTCCATCTGCCATGAGCGACAGCACCAAACCGAACCGGGTCGCGGTCATCGATATCGGCAAGACCAATGCCAAGGTGGTCGTCATCGACACCGGCAGCGGCGAGGAAATTGCCGGCGAGAAGCGGACGAATCCCGTTCTTCGCGAAGGCCCCTACCCGCATTACGATGTGGAGATGCTCTGGCACTTCATTCTTGCCGCGCTTCAACGGTTTGGCCGCGAGCCGGGTTTCGACGCGATTTCCATCACCACCCATGGCGCTTCAGCAGCACTTCTCGATGGAAACGGCGACCTCGCCATGCCCGTGCTCGATTACGAGCATGTCTACCCCGAACCCGTTCAGGAGGCCTATCGCGAGATCAGGCCCGATTTCGTAGAGACTGGCTCGCCGCAGCTTCCTGCGGGACTGAACCTCGGCGCACAAATCCATTTCCAGAAAACCACCTTTCCGGACGAGTTCGCCAGGGTGCGCGACATCGTTACTTACCCGCAATATTGGGCAGGACGACTGACGGGCATTCAGGCAACCGAAACCACCTCGCTTGGTTGCCACACGGACCTATGGAACCCACGCTTGAAGAGCTTTTCATCGCTGGTCGAGCGTCTCGGCATCGAGCATTTGATGGCGCCTGTCCGCTCCGCTTTCGATGTGCTGGGCACGATCCGCCCATTGCTGGCGCAGGAAACCGGGCTGTCACCTGATATGCCGGTCTATTGCGGCATCCACGATTCCAACGCGTCGCTCCTGCCGCATCTACTTCGCCGCGACGGCGATTTTTCCGTCGTCTCAACCGGCACCTGGGTGGTGAATTTCGCCATTGGCGGGAAGGCGGATGCGCTGGATCCCAGCCGCGATACGCTTTTGAATGTCGATGCCCTCGGGCGACCCGTTCCTTCCTCCCGCTTCATGGGTGGCAGGGAATATGAGATGCTGGCGCAGCAATTCGGAGCAGAGACAATCGACGAGATTGACGCCGCGCTCGGCGGGGTTATCGAAAAAGGAATGATGCTGCTGCCGAGCGTCGTCAGCGGCTCCGGCCCCTTTCCGGAAAACGCGGCACGCTGGATCGCCGATAGCGATGCAACGGGGGCTGAGCGACATGCGACTGCCTCGCTCTATCTCGCCCTGATGACGGAATTCTGCCTTTCGCTCGTCGAGCGAAGGGGGCCGATTGTCGTCGAAGGACCCTTCGCCGGAAACACGCTCTATTTGAAGGCACTCGCCGCTTTTGCCACAGCCGACGTCATTGCCATGGAAGGCTCGACGGGGACCAGTGCGGGTGCTGCGCTGCTCACCGGTATCAAGCCGGTTGCCGGTCGAGAGCGTCATTTCACGGCGGGGGATATCCCGGAGCTGACTTCCTATCGCACCGCCTGGCGGGGCCATCTCACCTTGCCCAAATAGAAATGCGGCCGAGTGATCGGCCGCATTCTGATGTCGGAAAAGTATCAGCCCTTAATGAAGGCCAGCAGGTCGGCATTCAGCACGTCGGCGTTGACGGTCAGCATGCCGTGCGAGAAGCCGGGATAAGTCTTCAGCGTACCGTTTTTCAGAAGCTTCACCGACTTGTGAGCCGAGTCGGCGATCGGCACGATCTGATCGTCTTCACCGTGCAGAACCAGCGTCGGAACGCTGATATTCTTCAGGTCTTCGGTCTGGTCGGTTTCCGAAAAGGCCTTGATCCCGTCATAATGGGCCTTCGCGCCGCCCATCATGCCCTGACGCCACCAGTTCTGGATAACACCTTCATGCACGGTCGCGCCATCGCGGTTGAAGCCATAGAACGGGCCGGCCGGTACGTCACGGAAGAACTGGGCGCGGTTTGCGGCAAGCGCAGAGCGGAAGCCGTCAAATACTTCCATCGGCAGGCCGTCCGGATTGGCCTCGGTCTTGAGCATCAGCGGCGGCACGGCGGAAACGAGAACCGCCTTGGCGACGCGGCCGGCGGGTTCGCCATGTTTTGCGACATAACGGGCCACTTCGCCGCCGCCGGTGGAATGGCCGATATGGACGGCGTTCTTCAGATCGAGCGCCTCCACGACGGCAAAGGCGTCGGCGGCATAGTGGTCCATGTCATGACCGTCAGCAACCTGGGCGGAACGGCCATGGCCACGGCGGTCATGGGCGACGACGCGAAAACCCTTGGAGAGGAAGAACAGCATCTGCGCATCCCAGTCATCTGAACTGAGCGGCCAGCCATGGTGGAACATGATCGGCTGGGCGTCCTTCGGGCCCCAGTCCTTGTAGAAGATTTCGGTTCCGTCTGTCGTCTTAACAAAGCCCATGATCGTTACTCCTTCGGTTGCGTTGGCATCTCCGGTGCATCCTTTTGTGCGCCGGTTTGATGGAGGGATGATGACGCAGGATAACGGTTGCTACAATTGCAACAATAATTGGGAATGAATTGCTGTTTATGAAATTATCGTGGCATACCGATTACGATACGCGCATCGACCCGCTCCGCGCCCTCATGCAAATGTGAGAACGGAGAGGACAGGCGGACGGTTCCGTGAATTCGGCGCGGTCTCAGTCCACCTCGGGATCGTATTCCCTCGGGCTTTCGTCCTTCGAGAACAGGACGCAGGGCCCACGTGAGCCCCGGGGATCATAGGCATATCCCTTCGCGGTCAGCGCCTGCATGATATCGCGAACTCCGGCAAGACCGTAAAGATGGTCGTGCAGTTCCACGAATATCCGCTCCACACCGGAGAGGTCGGCCCTGCCGAGCAGATCGCGTTCCGCACCCTCGATATCCATAACGAGCGCGGTGATGCCCCGGCTGGCGATAAATTCGTCGATATTGGCGGAGGAAATTTCGATGCGCTTTTCATAGGGACCCTGATTTTCGTCCATGGACGACATCCAGAGATCCCTGCGGACGTAAAAAGGATAGGAGCTCGGCTCATCGGCGGTGAGAAGCCCCTGCGAAAACACGACATTGCCGCGGCAATTGGCCTTGATCACCCGCTCTGCCAGCGCCGCGGTGGAGGGGTTGGCCTCGAAGGCCCAGACGGAAACATCCTCGATGCCGGCAATGATCGAGGTGATGATCCCAATACCGGAGCCGAGCTCCAGCACCCGATCGCCGGGCTTGATGGCTTTCAGGACGCTGCGGGCCTCTTTCGCCTCATAGCTGCCGTCGGTCAGCGCCTGCCAGATGACCGGCGACACCTCATCGGAAGAGAGAGGAAGGGCAATTCCATGCACGTCCAGTATTTCCATGTCTCAAGCCTTTTCGCAAAACTCGGCCGCTTTGCCGCAATGATCCCATATCGACCGGGAATGCTCTACAGCATCGTTGCGGCAACCGGTATCGGTTTTCGCAAGCAACACTATGACGTGGTAAAAAATCCAAGATAGGGTCGCCGCCAAAACAGGCGCGCCTCAGACGGAACTCCAGGCCACAAGCTCCTTGGCCGGCAACGGTCTGCTGATCAGATATCCCTGAACCTGATCGCAACCCAGACGCCTGACACATTCATATTGCTCTTCCGTCTCGATACCTTCCGCAATCGTCGTCATCCGCAGACTGCGGCCGACGCCGACCACGAATTCCACGATCGCCAGCGCGTCGCGGTCGCTGGTGATATCGCGCAGGAACGAGCGGTCGATCTTGATCTTGTCGAAAGGCACGCCGCGCAGATTGGCGAGCGATGAATAACCTGTCCCGAAATCATCCATGGCGATCTGGATGCCGACGGCTTTCAGCCGTGAAAGCGTGTTGATCGTCTGGTCGCTCTTGTTGAGCAGGATCGATTCAGTGATTTCAAGTTCGAGCCGGCTGGCTTCCAGCCCGCTTTTCTCAAGCGCGCCCATGACGTTCTGGATGAGGCTGGTGCTGTGGAACTGGACTGGCGACAGATTGACCGCCACTTTCATGTCCTCGTCCCAGCCCATCGCCTCGCGGCAGGCGGTTTCCATCACCCATTTTCCGAGCGAATGGATGAGGCCGGTTCTTTCCGCAACGGGAATGAACACGCTGGGCGGCACATCGCCCCGCACCGGATGTTTCCATCGCAGCAGCGCCTCGAAGCCGCAAAGCTTGCGTGTCTGCGTCGCCACCTGCGGCTGGTAATAGACTTCCATCTCGTCGTTCTGCAGCGCGGTCTGCAAGTCAGCCTCGAAGGACTTTTTCTCGGTCAGCTGCTTCTGCATGCGGACCTTGAAGACACTCGCCCGGCCGGGGCCGATGGCTTTCGCCTCATAAAGCGCCAAATCCGCGCGCTTGAACAATTCATCCGCGTCGACGGCGCCGTGCGATATGGCGATGCCGATGCAGGTGCCGATTTTGACCTCCTGCTCGCCAAGCTGGTAGGTGCGGCTGATCTGGTCGATAAGCCTGTTGGCGATGCGGCGGGCGGCATCCTCGTTCAGATCGTCGGAGACGACGGCGAATTCGTCACCGCCCAGACGGCAGACCATATCATAATCGCCTCCGATGCCGGACAGGCGCTGCGCCACGGCCTGAAGCAGGGCATCGCCGGCGTCATGGCCGAGCGTATCGTTGACGTCCTTGAACCCGTCCAGATCGAGCAGAAGGATGGCTGTCGTTCCAGTCCCGCCGAAGGATCGACGCAATCTCTCGATCAACTCCCGCCGGAAAAGCGCGCGGTTCGGCAGTCCCGTCAGCGCGTCGTGATAGGCGTCATGTTCGAGCCGGACATTCTTGGCCTGCAATTCCAGCGTGGCGGCACGCAGATCGTCCGTCAGACCACGCATGCTTTTCTGCGCCCGGTTCAGGAGATCGTTCTGGCGGAGCAGCAATATGACAAGCGCGATACCACACAGTATAAGGCCGCCGGCCAGCGCCGTATAAACGATATGCAGCTTGCGCACATCCTCATGGGCGGTGTCGATAAGGTTGACGTCAAAAGCGACGGAAGACGAGGCGAGCGTCGTCATCGGCGCGTCGAGCGCGCTCATCGCGGAAAGAATATCCGGAACCTCGGCCGGATTGAGATCGCTCATCCGCTGCTCAAGATGGACCAGAACCGCATCAAGATGGGTTACGAGATCCCGCCACTGCTGTTTCTCATTGATGAAGGCGCCCAGATTTCCCTGTTTCAGAAGCTCCAGACGGCTCAGCATAATATCCAGACGCAACTGCAGTTCGTCCCGATCAATCTTGCCGGGGTCAAGGGCGAATACGGCCAGCTTGTTCTGGAGACGCAGATATTCTGCAACCGTCTGGCTGACGGCCCAGGAATCATTGTAGCGGGCGAATTTCTGCAGAGCAGTCTGCCGCTCGGCAATGACGAAAGCGATATAGCCCGTTGCCAGGACGAAGCAACAGATGATCACCGCCACAAGTTTTCGCAAACGGCACCTTTATTCCACTATCAGTTTGGCAACTTGCCATGCTGATCGCGAGTAGTATGTCTGCTTCTGCAACTCCGGATCGCTGTCATAGGGATAGATGACGAACAACGGGCCTTTTTCGCGAACTGTCATGTAATTGCCATCCAGCTTGATCGCCAGGATAACGTTAAATTTCTTAAAATCTTCAATAGGTATCGTGCTGACATAGTCGTTGAGAGCGACTGCCGTGACGCTGGTGCCCTTTGCGCCGACGAGATCCATCAATTTTGCCAGCGAAACACCATCGAAACGGACCCGGCCATCATGCCAGGGTGTCATTGTTTCCACTGTGTCCATGCCAAGCGCTTCCAGCATGTCACGATCAAACACCGCAGCGCCTTCGGCATTCGTATTGGTGATGTTTCCGGATATGGTTAATATCGGTTTTCCTTGCGGTTTGGCAATTTCGCCGGCTTCGGCGCAGGAAAGCCACGCGAGCGACAAGAACGCACTGAGAAGTACCCGGGCGAAACTCATGCTTTTTCTCCATCGATAACGTTCAGGTCGAGGGTTTTCGCCAACCTTTGAAGTTCAAGTGAACCGGTGCCAGTAATATATATCAGGAATCAGTGTTATATCCTCACTGAGATTTTATCCGTATTTTCTCTAGGTTTTGAGTAAACCCTTTGGATAATTTTTTCACCTTATTGTAATTTTTCGGGCCACACGCCCCGATATGACGCAAGTGGCAAACTGCAGAGACCCTCCCGATAATTCACCCGGTTGGGCAAAGGCCGAATTGTGTCGAGAACCTTTCCCTCACCGCGCACCTCATCTGATTCGTCTGAGGCAGCGGGATACGCGGCGCCCCATCTGCGCGCCGGGGAAAGAGGGATGACAGATTCTCCACCGCGGAAAAATCGTGCCGATTGCCGGTGTGCACGGTTGAAACACGTCGCCCGGACCTTAATATAAAGGCTGTCGTTTCCGGCAATTCCACGAGCCCCGTCGGAAATATCCAGACACATATTCCGCGCAGCGAAAGCCGCGATGCCGGATATCGTCCGGCCAGGAAAATTTTGTTCACGTCTCCGGGCCGGACGGCATCCGCCGTATCGTCCGCATCATGAAGGTAGCCCCAATGCACACCTATCCCGACATCAAACTTCTCATTGATGGCGAATGGCGAGACGCCGTTTCCGGAAAGACGATCGCCGTGTCCGATCCGGCAACCGACGAGATCATCGGCGCGATTGCCCATGCCGAGAAGGAAGACCTCGATCTGGCGCTGGCCGCTGCCGAGCGCGGTTTCAAGCTGTGGCGCGACACCTCCCCCTACGAGCGTTCGAAGATCATGCGCAAGGCGGCAGACATTCTGCGCGAGCGCAAGGACAAAATCGCCTACATCATGACCCGCGAGCAGGGTAAGCCGCTGGCGCAATCCGCCACCGAAATCATGGGCGCCGCCGATACCATCGACTGGTTCGCGGAAGAAGCCCGCCGCACCTATGGCCAGGTCATTCCCGCGCGTGCGACCGGCGTTTCGCAGCTTGCCATCAAGTTGCCGGTCGGCCCTGTGGCGGCATTCACGCCTTGGAACTTCCCGATCAACCAGATCGTCCGCAAGCTGTCCGCAGCACTTGCCACCGGCTGCTCCATCATCGTCAAGGCACCGGAGGAAACACCGGCATCGCCGGCCGAACTCATCCGCGCTTTCGTGGATGCGGGTGTCCCGGCTGGCGTCATCGGCCTCGTTTACGGCGTTCCCTCTGAAATTTCGGAATATCTGATCCCGCATCCGGTCATCCGCAAGATTTCCTTCACGGGCTCCACCCCCGTCGGCAAACATCTGGCGGCGCTGGCAGGCAAGCACATGAAGCGCGCCACGATGGAGCTTGGCGGCCATGCGCCCGTCATGATCTTTGACGATGCCGATATCGACAAGGCGATAGAGGTCACCTCACTTGCGAAATTCCGCAATGCCGGCCAGGTCTGCGTCGCCCCCACCCGCTTCCTCGTTCAGGATGGCGTGGCGGACCGATTCCTTGAGGGTTTCGTGGAAGCGACAAAGGCCATCAAGGTCGGCAATGGTCTCGAAGATGGCGTCATCATGGGCCCGCTTGCCAATGAGCGCCGCATTCCGGCACTGGAAGGCCTCATCAACGACGCCGTTTCCCATGGCGGCGAATTGAAGACCGGCGGTCGCCGCATCGGCAACAAGGGCAATTTCTTCGAGCCTACGGTTCTCGCCAATGTGCCGACCACCGCCAAAATCATGAATGACGAACCCTTCGGCCCGGTTGCGATCATCAATCGCTTCTCGAGCTTCGATGACGCCATCACTGAGGCGAACCGCCTGCCCTTCGGTCTTGCATCCTATGCCTTTACCGGCTCGGTCAAGACCGCACATGCGCTCGGCCAGCAGGTCGAGGCCGGCATGCTGACCATCAACCATAACGGCCTTGCGCTTCCGGAAGTCCCCTTCGGCGGCATCAAGGATTCCGGTTACGGCACGGAAGGCGGCTCGGAGGCGGTTCAGGCCTATCTGGAGACCAAATTCGTCAGCCAGATGAGCTGAGTGTTCCAAAATTTCTTCTCCCCGCCGGGGAGAAGGTGGCCCGAAGGGTCGGATGAGGGGGCAAGATCGCGACTTATCGCTACCCTTGCCCTCTCATCCCGCTGCCGCGACCTTATCCCCGGACGGGGAGAAGAAGCGAGCTGCAACCACGCAGTCTGCCTGAAAATCGCTCAGCCTTATCTTGCCTCACACTTCACCATCCCCTAAAAGAACAAAAAGTGAACTTTGGGGGCACTATGAACGACACGGCGGCACCGGCACTGAAGGAAATCTTCAACCACGAAAAATTGCGGCATATCGCCGATCAGACCAAGGCGGTTCATCCGGCCTTCGACGTTTCCGCCTTCATGGCGCTCGCCACCGAAAACCTTGAAGCGCTTGGCATCATGCAACGCATGCGGCAAGTGGCGACGAGCCTGCACGCCACGCTTCCCGGCGACTATGCCCGCAACATCGAAATCCTGACCGCCGCAGCCCCCGGCATCGGCAATGGCTTCGCATCCATTTCGTTACCGGAATATGTGGCGCTCTACGGTCTCGATGATTTTGATCTTTCCATGGAAGCGCTGCATTATTTCACCCGCTTCGGCTCCTCGGAATTCGCTATCCGTCATTTTCTGCAGAAGGACTTAGGCGCCACCCTTGCCGTGATGGAAACGTGGTCACGGCACGAGAACGAACATGTGCGGCGGCTGGCGAGCGAGGGCTGCCGGCCGCGCCTGCCATGGTCGTTCCAGCTCAAGCCTCTCATCGACGATCCTTCGCCGGTCACCGCGATCCTTGAGGCCATGAAAGCCGACGAGGCGCTTTATGTGCGCAAATCCGTCGCCAATCATCTGAACGACATCACCAAGGACAATCCCGCTTTCGTGCTGGCGCTCATCGATGCATGGCCGAAGGACAATCCGCATACGCGCTGGATTACACGGCAGGCCCTACGCACCTTGATCAAGAAGGGCGACGCCGCCGCCCTTGCCCATCTCGGCGCGCATGAGGAAGCGGAAATTTCCCTTGCGGCATTTCAGGTTACGCCGGACAAGGTTGCGCTCGGCAATCCGGTGCGGATTTCAGCCTCTTTCACCTCAGCGGCGAAACGCCCGCAGAAACTGGTGATCGACTACGCCGTGCATTACGTGAAGAAGAGCGGCGACGCCTCGGCGAAAGTCTTCAAGTGGAAAGAAATCGAGCTTCAGCCTGACGAGACGTGCGCGTTGTCGATCAGCCGCGCCATACGCGATTTCACGACCCGCAAACACTATCCGGGCATCCACAGGGTCGACCTGATGATCAACGGCAAGCTTGTGGCGGAAAGCGCCTTCGAGCTTCTGGGTTGATCGCGGCTCACGCCGCCGGGAAAATCTTCGCCCGGCGGATGATGACGGAACCGCGGTCTCCGGCGGCGACATCGTTTTCCGGCGGCACGTCGAACTCGAGAAGGTCGCCGCCATCGGTGCTGGCGATCACCCGACGCTCGCCCGCGCGGTCGAGAACCCGCGCCACAGAGGCCGGAATGCCATCATGCAAATCTTCCCATTCGAGATCGCCGGGGCGAGCATAGATGTCCACCGCGCCGTCGCCTTGGGCATAGGAGAAAGGCAGCTCGTTATCGCCGACATAGACCTTGCCGCCGCGCGCCACGCCGGAGACCCGGTTGGCATCGCCCAGAAAGCGCATGACGAAGGCGCTGTTCGGCTGGCGGCAGACCTCTTTCGGCGTACCCTGCTGCACGATCTCGCCCTGATTGAGAATGACGACACGGTCGGCGAGATCGAGCGCCTCTTCCTGGTCATGCGTCACGAAAATCGTGGTGATGCCCAGCGCATCGTGAATTTCGCGCAGCCAGCGGCGAAGATCCCGTCGCACATTGGCGTCCAGCGCCCCGAAAGGCTCATCGAGCAGAAGCACCTTCGGATCGACCGAAAGCGCACGCGCCAGCGCCACACGCTGCCGCTGCCCGCCGGAAATCTGCGCCGGGAAACGGTCCCCCAGGCCATCGAGCTTCACCAGCCGCAAAAGTTCCTCGACGCGGGCGTCGATCGCCGCCTTGTCCCGCTTCACCTTCGAGACCTTCATGCCGAAAGCGATGTTTTGATGCAGGGTCATATGCGGGAAGAGCGCGTAATGCTGGAACACGAAACCGACGCCCCGATCACGCACCGGAATATTGGTGGCGTCCTCGTCGCCGAAAAAGATTCGGCCGCCATCGCCATATTCGAGACCGGCGACCATGCGCAAAATCGTGGTCTTGCCGGAGCCTGAGGGACCGAGCAGCGCCAGAAGTTCACCGCTTTCGATATCCAGCGAAACATCGCGCACGGCGCGGAAAGTATCGAAGGTCTTCACCACATTTTCGAGGCGGATTTTCATGGGAATCAGGTCTCCGTGGCGATGGCGGCATCGCCGTTGGTCTTCTTGGCCCTGCGCCCGGCGCCGCGCCGTTCCAGCGCCACCTTGGCGATGATCGTGACTACTGCAAGCAAGGCGAGGATGGAGGCCGAGGCAAAAGCGCCGGCGGCTTGATAATCGTGATAGAGCAGCTCGATATGCAGCGGCAGCGTATTGGTCTGGCCGCGAATATTGCCCGATACGACCGATACCGCGCCGAACTCGCCCATCACGCGGGCGTTGCACAGCACGACGCCATAAAGCAGCGCCCATTTGATATTCGGCAAGGTAACCGAAAAGAAAGTACGCCAGCCGGATGCGCCAAGCGAGGTTGCCGCCTCTTCCAGATCGCGGCCCTGGGCCTGCATCAGCGGGATGAGTTCCCGCGCCACGAAAGGGGCCGTGACGAACATCGAGGCGATGACGATGCCGGGCAGCGCAAACAGTATCTTGATGTCATGCGCATCGAGAAACGGACCGAAAAGCCCCTGCAGGCCGTAAACGAAAAGATAGGCGACACCGGCGACAATCGGCGAGATGGAGAAGGGTATTTCGATCAACACCAGCAGGAAGCGTCGACCGGGGAAATCGAACTTGGTGATCGACCATGCGGCCGCAACCCCGAAGGCCGTGTTGACGGGCACTGCGATCAGCGCCGTCAGCACCGTCAGCATGATGGCGTGGCGGGTATCGGGATGGGTGATGGTCGCCGTATAGGCCTTCCAGCCCTGCGAAAAGGCTTCGATGCCGATGACGATAAGCGGCGCCACGACCAGCAGCGCGCCCATGACCAGCACGAAACCGATCAGGCTGCGGCGAACGAGAGGCGCGTCACCGACACGCGGCGGCTTGCGATGTGAAGAAACGGCGCTCATCTCTCAGCCCCTCACCGTATAACGAAGCGCGCGCGCCTGCAGATAATTGGTCACCGCCAGCATCACAAAGGCGGTGATGAGCAGCACGGAAGCGATGGCGGCGGCAGCCTGATAATCATATTCCTCCAGCCGGATGAAGATCAGCAGCGCCGTGATTTCCGTCGAGAACGGCTGATTGCCGGCGATGAAGATGATCGCCCCGAATTCGCCGAGGCTGCGGGCGAAGGACAGCGACAGACCGGCCAGCAATGCCGGCGTCAACAGCGGCAGGATGATCTTGCGGAAGATTTCAAAATCGGAACCACCGAGCGACTGCGCCGCCTCCTCAAGCGCCGGATCGAGGTCTTCGAGCACCGGCTGCACGGTGCGCACGATGAAGGGAAGGCTGGTAAAGGCCATCGCCACCATGATGCCCAGCGGCGTGTAGGCCACCTTGACGCCGAATTGCGCAAGTACCGAGCCGAACCAGCCATTGCCTGCGAACAGTGTCGTCAGCGCAATGCCGGCAACGGCGGTGGGAAGTGCAAACGGCAGATCGACGATTGCGTCGACAATGCGCCAGCCGGGGAAACGGTAACGCGTCAACACCCAGGCGAGCGCCAGCCCGAAAACGACGTTGAAGAGCGTGGCGGCCAAGGCACTAAGCACGGTAACACGATAACTTGCGACCGCGCGCGGTGAAGAGATGATCGACCAATATTCGGCAGGGCCGAGGCTTGCCGCCTTGAACACCAGCGCCGAGAGCGGCAGGAGCACGATGATGGCGACATAAGTCAGGGTGATGCCAAGGGATAATTTCAGCCCCGGCAGAACATTCCGCTTCAAACCCCGCCCCCAATTCATCAAAAAGCGACCCGGCAGTTTCCTGCCGGGTCTTTTACCTGTTGTGTATGTCTGTGATTAACGGCTGCCATAAAGCGTATCAAGCGTCGCACCGGATGCAAAATGCTCTTTCTGGATTTTGTCCCAACCGCCGAAGACGTCATCGACGTTGACAAGGCGAACGGCCGGGAACTTGTCCTTGAATTCGCCGACAACCTTTTCATTGTGGACGCGGTGGCCAAATTCGGCGGCGATGCGCTGACCTTCCTCGGTATAGAGGAAATCGAGATAGGTTTTCGCCAGATCACGCGAGCCGCGCTTGTCGACCACCTTGTCCACCACGGCCACCGGGAATTCGGCCAGCAGGCTCACGGAGGGCACGACGCCTTCCACCTTGTCTGCACCATATTGCTTGGCGATGCCGCGGGTTTCTGCCTCGAAGGTGATCAGCACGTCACCGATTTCACGCTCAACGAAGGTGGTGGTGGCGGCGCGGCCTCCGGTGTCGAACACCGGCGTATTGTCGAAGATTTTCTTGACGAATGCCTGAACCTTCGCGTCGTCGCCATTAAACTTCTCCTTGGCGTAAGCTGTGGCGGCGAGATAGGTGTAACGGGCGTTGCCCGAAGTCTTGGGGTTGGGGAAAACGATCTTTACGTCGTCGCGGGCAAGGTCGTCCCAGTCCTTTATGCCCTTGGGATTGCCGGCGCGCACGAGGAAGGACGGGAAGGAATAGAACGGCGACGCATCGTTCGGGAAATCCTTCTTCCAGTCGGCGGAAACAAAGCCCTGCTTCACCAGAAAATCGACATCGGTCACCTGGTTGAAAGTGACAACGTCTGCCTCCAGCCCCTCGACGATGGCGCGGGCCTGCTTGGAGGTGCCGGCATGCGACTGGTCGACAGTTACGCCCGGATGCTGCTTGATGAACGCCTCATTCTCAGCCGCAAAAATTTCGCGAGCAATATCATAGGACGCGTTGAGGATGGTCGTCGGCGATTGCGCCTGCGCCGCACCTGCCAAGAGAGCAGCAATAGCGCTACCGATGATGAGAAGACGTTTCATGAATACCCCCGGCAATTCGAATGACGCTCAACATAGCGGGCGAAGGCAACAGGGGCGAGAAACAGTCATGCTTTCCGGGTGCACTCACTGGAAATTTAGCCCAAAAAGCATCGACTTCAGAGGCGATCATTTCATATACGTTAAGAAGCCGGATTTCTTTTGCGTCGGTTTAAAGACGATGATCGGGAAACAGATTGCCGGAATGCGCGACAAAATAAGGCGCAATGTCCTCCTCCCGCACCTCATCCAGCCGCGCCGGCTGCCAGAGGGGATTACGGTCCTTGTCGACCAGCGCCGCGCGCACGCCCTCGTAAAAATCATGCTGGCGCAATATTTCCGTGCCGGCGGCGAATTCCCGCTCCAGGCATTCGATGAGGCTCGCGCTTTCGCGGCCGAGACGCAGCAGCTTCAGGGTCAGTTTCAGACTGGTGGGGGAGCGTTTTTGCAGGACCTCGAGGGTCTCGCGCGAAAACGCATCCGCACGCGCCGAAAGGGCGGCGAAAATCTCCTCGACCGTGTCGAAATGGAATGTCGCGTCGATGATATCCCGATTGATGGATAAAACGCCTTCATCGGCCTCGACTGCGTGCGCCATGATCGCCGCCTCGATGCTGTCCACATCTGCGGCCTTGGACAGGTCTTGGACCAGACCGTCGAGACGGTCCGAAGGAACACTATAATCGGCAAAACCGGCATAGATGGCATCGGCGGCAGTGACGGCGTTGCCCGTCATTCCCAGCCAGGTGCCGCATTCGCCCGGTGCGCGTGGCAGTAGCCAGGAGCCGCCGACGTCAGGAAAGTAACCGATTCCGGTTTCCGGCATGGCGAGTTTTGTGCGTTCGGTGACGATGCGGTGGCTGCCATGGGCTGAAATGCCGACGCCGCCGCCCATGACGATACCGTCCATAAGGGCGATATAGGGCTTGGCGAAGCGGGCGATGCGATAATTAAGCGGAAATTCTTCCCGCCAGAAATCAAGCACCTGCGGGTCGCCCGCCTTGCCGAGATCGTGAATGATGCGGACATCGCCCCCGGCGCAAAGCCCCCTGTCGCCCTCTCCCGTCAGCACCACGCAGGAAACATCAGAATCCTCCTCGAAACGCTGAAGCGCCTGAAACAGGTCGCGCACCATCGGCAATGTCAGGCTGTTGATGGCCTTCGGGCGGTTGAGGCGAATGATGCCGGCCCCTCCCCGTTTTTCGATGATGACCTGTGCATCCGCTTCCGCTCTCCGTTCCAAGGTCGCCTCCTCCGCTGCCCATTCATCCCGCCATCTTGGCGGCCTTGGCGCGATCGCGCAATGTTGATCTTGTCCTGCGGGAACGTCTTTCGCTCAAACCGCGTCAATAGATAGAAAATGCCGGAAATCCGTTTTCGCAATGCAGCATGTTTGCTTGACGCCCGGAAAATCATGGCATGTAATGGGCTCTGGAAATGCCGGCATTGATTCCTGTCGAGCGTGTGCCGGACCACAGCGGAATGTCGCCTTCTCATAGGCGCTGTCAACAGCAACGGGAGACGAGCATGCAGGTTTCGGAACATGAATGGATCAGTAAACGGGCATATACACTCTGGGAAAAGGAAGGCCACCCGCATGGGCGCGATGCGCACCATTGGGAACAGGCCAAACATGAATTTTCGCTACTGAAGACATCGGAAGCGACGAAACCCGCCACGCGCAAGAAGGCCGCTCCCAAGGCCGCTGCGGCAGAATCCGGACCGGATGCGGAAGCCCCTGCAAAACCCAAGGCTCGCGCCCGCAAGGCTGCCGCTGCAAAATAACGCCGCTTCAGTAAATCCAATCAACTATTCAATGGAATAGGCCCGACGAAATCTCGCCGGGCCTATGATTTTGGATGTCGACTGAAGTTCGACGATGCAGCACTTAAGGCCCGTTGCTTTACAATGGCCGAAAACGCTTACTGACCTATCCCAAGATCCCGTTTCAGGCGGAGAATGCGATCACGATCTTCGTTGTTCTGGCTACTGCCAGCATCTCCACGCGGCGGCTCAGGTGCGCGATTACCTTCGTTCCATTCCCCATGACGACGCTCCCAGCGGCCGTCGTTCGGCCCGCCTTGTCGCGGATCACGCCGTTCATCGCGCCGATTGTCGCGCGATTCATCACGACGCCCGTCACGCCAGTCGTCGCGGCGGCTATCACGCCACTCGTCACGCGGAGGTGGACGATTCCAGTCGGCGCGGGGCGGCGTGGCGTTCCAGTAACCACCTGACGGCGGCGGACGGCGCCAGCGGTCGCGCTCGCGGTAGAAGTCGCGGTCACGATAATAGCGGTCCCAATAACGGCCGACCTCGAAGGTGATCACCGGCACCCCGAGATCGCGGTAATAACGCGGCTCGACATAGACCCGGTTCTGCCTGTAGGTCGTGGCAATGTAACGCCCGGCCACCCAGCCGCGACCGCCCACAAACGAGACATCGCACCACGGCGTATCGGAAAGGCAGCCGTGGACGGTGAGCGGCGCCCCATTCGGGATCACCACAACAGCCGGATAGGCCGTGCTCGGGCCGGAGCGCATATTCACATTCGCGGTGGCGAAACCGCGCGTCGCAGCCTCGGCAAGTGCCGGCGCGGCGAGCATGGCCACCAGCGCAATTGCGCCTAACAGTTCTCTCTTCACTTCTTTCTCCTCAAGCAAAGGCCCGCTTTGCCCTTGTCGGCATCCACCGTGTTCGATGGACGAGTACGCGTTCCGCATACTGCCACGATCGGAAAATACGCGCTGCTGCATGAACGCAGCATGAAACTAATGAGACGCTCTATCAGTTCCACCTGCGGCAATGAGCGCCCGATAAATCGCCGCCGGAATGGACGACCGGTCTTGACTTCGGAGGGCAATCATCCGACTTCAATGCAACAGCAATATGGAGCAGAACCATGGGCGAAACCGCACAGACGACCGTCGACCAGAGCGAAGTGGATCGCTTCTCCGCGATGGCTGCGGAATGGTGGAGCCCAACCGGCAAGTTCCGCCCGCTCCACAAGTTCAATCCGGTTCGGCTCGAATATATCCGCAACCGCATCTGCGACAATTTCGGCCGCGACCCGAAGGCGCACCGCCCGCTGGAAGGGCTGCGCATATTGGATATTGGCTGCGGCGGCGGCCTTCTCTCTGAACCGGTTGCGCGCATGGGCGCGGATGTGGTGGGCGCCGATCCCTCGGAAAAGAATATCGGCATCGCTTCCACCCACGCCCGCGAAAGCGGGGTAAGCGTTGACTACCGCGCCGTGACCGCCGAACAGTTGCAGGAAGCCGGCGAAACCTTCGACGTCATCCTCAACATGGAGGTGGTCGAGCATGTGGCCAATGTCGATCTTTTCGTCACCACCTGCGCGAAAATGGTACGGCCCGGCGGCCTGATGTTCGCGGCCACCATCAACCGCACGCTCAAAGCCCGCGCATTGGCAATCTTCGCCGCCGAAAACGTTCTGCGCTGGCTGCCGCGCGGCACACACCAGTATGAAAAGCTGGTCCGCCCGGAAGAACTCGAGCGGCCGCTGGTGGCGAGCGGCATGGATATCATCCACCGCACCGGCGTCTTTTACAACGTGCTGCAGGATCGCTGGAATCTCTCACCGGATATGGACGTCAACTACATGATGCTGGCGAAAAGACCGGCGCAAGGCTAACGCCGGGCGCGATCTGAGTGATGTCGTTCTAAAGAAATTCAATTCACGTCATCAGGCAAGACCGGCAGCGGCGCGATCTCGATACCCTCATCCAGCAGGGCCCTGGCTTCCTGCGCAGAGGCATTGCCGATGATGCCGCGCTCATCCGCTTCGCCATAGTGGATCTTGCGGGCTTCTTCCGGAAATTTATCGCCGACATCCTCGGCACTGGCGCGGATATTGGCGACAGCCTCGCGGATTTTCGCCATCGCCTCTTTTCTGGCCGTATCCATGGCGAGCGTCTGGCGTTCGTCTTTCTTGCGGGCGGTAGAGACCGAAGGCGCCATCAGTAGTTTTGATACCTGCACGGAATTGCAGACCGGGCAGGACAGGAAACCGCGCTGCAACTGATTGTCGAAATCGTCGCTACCGGCAAACCAGCCCTCGAACTCATGGCCCTTTTCACAGGCCAGCGCATAACGGATCACGCCGCTTCACCTCCAGCAGGTTTCAAGGGAATGACAGTGTCCAGTCCGAACTCGCGGGCATTGCGCAGATTGGGAATTTTGCCACGCGCGGCAGCCACCATCGACGTATCGATCTCGGCGAAGATGATCTCTTCGCCAGCGCCGCCAGCAATGGCCAGAACCTTGCCCCATGGGTCAATGATGATGGAGTGGCCGAAGGTCTCGCGCCCGTCCTCGTGCACGCCGGCCTGCGCGGCGGCGATGACGAAAGCGCCATTTTCGATGGCGCGGGCGCGCAACAGGATTTCCCAATGGGCTTCCCCCGTCTGCCTGGTGAAAGCCGCCGGAACCGTCAGAACTTCTGCACCGGCCAGCGCTTCAGCGCGAAAAAGCTGCGGGAAACGGACGTCGTAGCAGATTGCGAAGCCGAATTTCCCCAGCGGAAGTTCTGCGATACGCGCGACTTCGCCGGGGTGATAAGCGGCGCTTTCACGCCAGCTTTCACCATTGTCGAGATCGACATCGAACATGTGGATTTTGTCATAGCTGCAAATGCGCGAACCATCCGGCGCGAAGAGAAAACCGCGATTGGCAATCTTCCCATCCGGCCGGGCAATCGCGGTCGAGCCGACATGGACATGAATGCCGAGCTCACCGGCGAGACGGGCGGCCGTCGCAACGATGATATCGCCATCGTCATCTCGCAATTGCGCACGCAGCGCCTGCCTGTCCTTCTGAATCGCACCCGTCATTTCCGGGGTCTGCACATAAACAGCGCCCTCGGCCGCGGCCGCACGCACAAGCCGTTCCATATCGGCGGCGTTTCTTGCCGGATCGACGCCGGAGCGCATCTGAATGGCGGCAGCCTTGAAACTCATCACATCCTCCATACCCGCGAGAATCGCGGCCGATCAGGCGGCCAGCAGCGCGTCCAGTTTACCGGCGCGCTCCAGCGCGTGCAGATCGTCACAGCCGCCGACATGCTGGCCGTTGATGAAGATTTGCGGGAAGGTCGTTCCGCCGGATTTCTCGATCATTTCCTGCCGGTATTCCGGTGTCGTCGTGGCGTTATATTCGGCGTAATCCACGCCCTTGCTGTCCAGCAGCGCCTTGGCGCGCGCGCAATAACCACAAAAATCCCGCGTATAGATCGTCACCGGTGCCATGTTCTCGAAGCCCTCGCAAACGTGCGGTAAAACGCACGATAAAGTCGTCATTCAGGTTTCATATAGGCCCGGAAATGGCCATTGCAAAGGTCAAAACCGTCACATCCGCGGCACCGGCCTTGCGCAGGGCGCGGCTTGCCGCACCCACCGTCGCGCCGGTGGTATAGACGTCGTCCACCAGCACCACGCGCTTGCCATGGAAATCACCTTCACGGCCGGGCGCAAGCGAGAAAGCGCCGCGCACATTGTCGCGCCGGGCAAGTGCGGAAAGCCCAACCTGCCGCTCCGTCGGCTTCACACGCAGCAGCGTGCCGGCAGCCAAGGGCTTGCCGGCGACCCTGGCCAGATGCCGGGCCAGCTCGGCGGATTGATTGAAGCGGCGGCGCAGGAAACGGTTGCGATGCAATGGAACCGGCACGATGCAATCGCAGGCATCCACCGTTCCGTCGCTTGCCCTTAGCATCCACAGCGCCATCAGGCGGGCGAGATCGGTCCGGTCCTGATATTTCAGCCGGTGCACGAGTTTGCGGGCGGTTCCCTCATGGCTTGCGACGGCGCGCAGCCGGTCAAAAGGCGGCGGTTCGGCAATCGCCTGCGCGCTCACGAAACCGTCTCCGTGATCCCGCGCGAAGGGAATGCCCAGAACCTCGCAAAAAGGACGATCGATAAAGGCCACATCCCGCCAGCAATCCGCACATAAGGCGCCCTCGCCGCCGGTCATGCGGGTGCAGCCCGCGCAGGTTGGCGGATAGACCATACGAAAGACCGCACGCCACATGTCTCCCGCCGCCGCCGGCACGGCCGCAGACTTCGACAGCAAACCCGAAAACAGACTTTCACCAGCACCCATGAGGTTGACTTTACCGCCGAACGGGTGCCTTTGCGAGAGCGATAGTTTCCTCCCGACACCGGGAAAACGATGCCCCAAGCGGCATGAGACCAACGATACGGCCCGCCGATCTCAAAGGCGCTTGAGGCCGAGCAGGCAAGACGATGGATATTCTCTTTGACCAGGCCCTGATCGAACAAAACCGTCACCGGGCGTGGGCCAGGCGCGACGACAAGGCCCTGTTTCTTCTCGATATGGCAGCCGAAGAGCTGGCCGACAGGCTTGCCATCGTCGAGCGCCAGTTCGAGACCGCGATCGAACTTCACGGCGGAACCGGCGTCACGGCGCGACGCCTGGCTGAGACCGGCAAGGTGGATACCATTCGCCGTATCGAAACCGAGAGCTCTTTCGCGACGGATGCGAATATTCCCGAGGCCGCTTCCATGGAGCATCTGCCGCTTGAGGAGGCCTCCGCGAACCTCATCGTTTCACCGCTTGCCCTGCACCTGACCAACGATACGCCCGGCGCGCTGATCCAGATCCGGCGGGCATTAAAACCGGACGGCCTGTTTCTCGGCGCCATTCCAGGCAGCGGTACCCTGCAGGAACTGCGCGACGTGCTGCTGACCGCAGAGGCCGAACTGACCGGAGGTGCCAGCCCACGTGTCATTCCTTTCGCCGATGTACGAGACGTCGGCGCGCTTTTGCAGCGCGCCGGGTTTGCGCTCCCCGTGACCGATGCGGAAAGCTATACGGTGCGTTACGATTCAATTTTCCCGCTGATGCGCGACCTGCGCGCCATGGGCATGGCCAACCCACTGGCAAGCCGCAGCAGAAAGCCGCTCAACCGCGCTTTTTTTCTGCGCGCGGCAGAGCTTTACGCCGAGCGATATTCCGATCCTGACGGACGGATAAGGGCGACATTTTCGGTTATTTACGTATCAGGCTGGGCGCCGCATGAAAGCCAGCAGAAACCGCTTAAACCCGGTTCCGCCAAGGTGCGGCTTGCCGATGCCTTGAAGACAACAGAGGTGAAGCTGCCCTGAGCGATCAGCCAAAAGGTTTCTACTCGGCCAAAGTGTCTGCGATGAACTGAAACACGTCATTGATGTTGCTGCTGATGCTGCCTGCGCCAACGATCAGGGCAGCGGAAATCACCCCGACAATCAAGCCGTACTCCACCGCTGTCGCACCGTTTTCGTTTTTGCAGAGATTGATAAGAAAATGCAGCACAGGATATTCCCCATCCGCCATCCGGCGCGTTGCGACAACCGGCGTCCACCCTGTTGAAATCAGCTTTATATTAGGTCGGCGATGTGAGGAATCCGTTACCGTTGATGGTAAACGATCAGCAACCGCTCTCGTTGCGATAACCCATGACCACGCAGGGCGTTTCCGGCATCGGCTGGGTGATGCTGCGGCGGATGGAATAGGTCTTGCCCACATCGGTCTTCTTGATGGAGCCCGTGCTGATCATGTCGTAATTGTCAGGAAACTGCGCCACCCTTGTGGAGGATTTTCCGGCAAGCATGGGAGTGACGATCAGCGAGAGCGCGATAACCGCCGTGCCGAAAAGCAACGCCACATTGAGCACGCCGGTGCGACGGGACTTGTCAGGATAAGAGTGACGACCTTCCACCGTCTTCCAGAAATCCTCGTTCATGACCAACCTCGTCTCGCGCAGTTTACCGCTTCTTTAGCTTAACAATCTGCCAGAGGGTGCTGAACGATCTCTTAACGAAGCCCCGTTTTGGCACGGTAAAGCACTGGAAGAGAGGTGTTTTCACGAAGCTGTGACGGGATAAGGCAGGAGGGCCGTAGTGCCCCCCTCGGTTCTACAGCAAATCCTGGAGGAAGGGGATGAGCGGCTCATCGGCCGGCGGCATGGGGTAATCGCGCAGCGCCTGGGGTTTGACCCATTTAATCGCCTGCCCTTCCCGGCCATGGGCGATGCCTTCATAGCGACGGCACACATAAAGCGGCATCAGGAGGTGAAAGGTCTCGTAGGTATGGCTGGCAAATGTCAGCGGCGCGAGGCAGGCGACCTTGGTTTTGATACCCAGTTCCTCGTCCAGTTCACGGACAAGGGTTTCCTCTGGCGTCTCGCCATGCTCCACCTTGCCGCCTGGAAATTCCCATAAGCCCGCAAGCGACTTGCCTTCGGGACGCTGCGCCAGAAGAATGCGGCCGTCCTGATCGAGAAGTGCGCAGGCGGCGACCAGCAGGATTTTTTTTCCCGCCTCGCTCATTCACCTGAACCCTTGCGCCAGTAGCGATAACGATAAGCCTCAGAGAAGCCGAATTTTTGATAAAGGGCGATGGCAGGCGCATTGGTGGAGACGACCTGCAGCCAGGCGGTTTTTGCGCCGCTTATTCTGGCCCAGCGCAGTGCCGACGACAGAACCTGCGTGCCCACCCCCTTTTTACGTTGCGACTTTTCGACATCAAGCGAGATGACGCCGGCAAGATCGTTATCCTGCACGCAGATCATGGTGGCGAGCGGGTTACCCTCCACTTCCTCGTTGATGAAAAGGCCGAGCGTCGGTTTGATGGAACTGACGATTTCAGCGATTGCCGGGCGCAGCGCCGGATCGCCATCGCTGACCTTGATGCTGGCTTCGACAAACCGGCCGATATCATGGCTCGGAAGACTGACCAGCGTTTCCGGCAGCTCCATGCTGGAGAGATCGGCCGTCATAACCATGACCTCTTCGAAGACAGACCAGCCATCAGCAGACAGAAAATCCACGAGTTGCCGCGGCATCAGTGTCGTTTCGCGTACCACCAGCGGCCGGCCGAAATCCTCGAAACGCTTGCGCGCCTTTTCCAGCCGCAGCGCGCTGTTTCCGTAATCGGACGGATCGAGCGGCACCACGCAGTTAATGCGTTTGGAGGGGTGTGAACCCGTCAGGCGGATTTGCCAGCTGCCGTCATAAATCACTGACGACGCAGGCCATGCCCGGAAGCTGACGGCTTCCAGACGGCGAACCAGCGGCAGATTGACGGCTTTATTGTCCTGCATTCTCTTCGGCTCCAACGGTCAGCTCCGATAGTCGCCGTTGATCGCAACATATTCTTTCGTCAGGTCACAGGTCCAGACGGTGGCCGTTCCCTGACCGAGACCGATATCCACCTTCACTGGAATGTCTTCGAGACGCATCACTGCGCTGGTTTCCGCCTCCGAATAATCCGGGTCGCGCTCACCGTTGACGGCCACGCGCACGCCGCCGAACCAGATGGCGAGACGGTCGCGGTCTGCCATCTCACCGGACTTGCCGACAGCCATGACGACGCGGCCCCAATTGGCGTCTTCGCCGGCAACCGCAGTCTTCACCAGCGGCGAATTGGCGATGGAAAGAGCGATCTTCTTGGCGGCGGCGTCGTTTTCCGCACCAGTCACGGTGACCTCCACCATCTTGCGTGCGCCTTCACCGTCGCGAACCACCTGCAACGCGAGATCCTTCAGGAGATCGTTAAGCGCCGTGCGGAACGAGGACAGGCGCTCGTCATCGGCGCTCGTCACCTTAACCTGGCCGTCTTCTGCCGCCGCACCCGTGGCGAACAGCATCAGAGTATCGGAAGTGGAGGTATCGCTATCAACCGTCACGGAATTGAAGGTCGGGCCGACACCGGCAGACAGCAGCGACTGCAGGGCGGCGGGCTCGATATCCGCATCCGTCACCACGAAGGAGAGCATTGTCGCCATATCGGGCGCAATCATGCCGGCACCCTTGGAAATGCCATTGATCGTGACGACCACGCCGCCGATCTCGGCGGTGCGGGTCGCGACCTTGGGATAGGTGTCGGTCGTCATGATCGCCTTGGCGGCTTCCTGCCAGAAATCGGCTTCCGCCCTGACATTCATGTCACCGAGCACGCCGGCAAATTTCGTTGCATCCAGCGGCTCGCCGATCACGCCCGTCGATGCGAGAAAGACCTCGCCTTCAGCACAGCCGACGGCGGCGGCGGCGGATTTCGCCGTCAATTCGGTCGCCGCCTTGCCCTTGAGGCCGGTAAAGGCATTGGCATTGCCGGAATTGACCACCACGGCGCGCGCCACGCCGCCGCCGAGATTGGCGCGGCAGAAATCGACCGGGGCGGAGGGGCACTTCGATTTGGTGAAGACGCCGGCAACACTTGCCGGCTTGTCGAACACCATCAACAGAACGTCAGTGCGGTTCTTGTACTTGATGCCGGCGGCGGCCGTCGCCATGCGAACGCCGCGCAGCGCCGGCATGTCTGGATAGGATTTCGGAGCGAGCGGGGAAACGGCAACGGACATGGGAAGCGCCTGAAATTCTGGAAAAGGGGTCTGGAATGCCTGAGATGAAACGGGGCGGCCCATAGCCGCCCCGTAACATTTGTCTTTACTGCTGCGGCTGAGCCTGCTGTTCCTTCGTGGCTTCGTCGTAGCCCTTCTTCAGCGTCTCATCCATGATTTCGATCTTCTGGTCAGCCTTTGCCTTTTCGATGAGGGCAACGTACTTGTCACGCATGACAAGCTGACGAACCTGCGGCTCGACCTGCTCGAAAGCCGGCGGCGGCGCGATACGCTTGTCTTCAAGCTTGATGACGTGGAAGCCGAACTGGGTCTTCACCGGAGCCTTGGTGTAGGCGCCTTTTTCGAGGCCGAAAGCGGCCTCTTCGAATTCCGGCACCATGCGGCCCTTGCCGAACCAGCCGAGATCGCCGCCGTCATCCTTGTTGGAATCGGTCGACTTTTCCTTGGCGAGCGCGGCGAAATCCTTGCCCGAATCAAGCTGTTTGATGATGTCCTTGGCGTCGTCCTCGCTGGCGACGAGAATGTGCGCGGCCTTGATTTCCTCTTCCTGCGGCAGGGCTGCGACTTCCTTGTCGTAGCGGGCCTTTACTTCGTCATTGGTGACGGCGTCGACCACGTGCTTGCGGAAATAGGCGTTGTGAAGCTCACGGTCCTGGATGAATTCCATGCGCTTCTTGAAATCTTCGGTCTTTTCCAGCCCTTCGGCGCTGGCGTTCTTCACCAGAAGCTTGACGTCGATCGCACCGGACAAGGCTGCAACCTTCTTCTGCTCATCGGGAAGCTGCGCGAGCTGCGGGTCGAGATTGCTCATGGCGAGGTCGAGTTCGGACTGGTGGATTTCCAGATCGCCGACCTTGGCGACAACCTTGTCTTCCTGTGCAAAAGCCGGAAGCTGGAGGCCGAGCGTGGCCACAATCACCGCAGCCGCAATTTTATTATAGCGCAACATTTTGAACCTTTCGGGGACAATGCCGGCTCCAGACATGGTTTCCGGCTCTGAAAAAACTTCCAAACACCGGATTGTGGCCATTCTGTAACGGGCAGAACCGTTGACATCATTTGCCCCCCCTCTTATCTGTCACGCAACCTCGCGTCCAGATACGTTGAAGGGCGAAGTCCGTCATTTATGCTGAAATCGGCGTGACGGAGAAAAGCGCCCGGCAAAACGGAATTTCAGAAAGGGCCAGTAATATGGTCAGTCTCGGCGGAATAGCCCGCAAGTTGTTCGGTTCGGCAAATGACCGCCGCGTCCGCTCCTATAAAAGCAAGATCGCAGCCATCAATGCGCTGGAAGAGGCCACCAAGGCGCTCTCCGATGAAGCGCTGGCGGCCAAGACGGCGGAATTCCGCCAGCAGCTTGCCGATGGCAAGACGCTGGACGACCTGCTGATCCCGGCTTTCGCCGTTGCCCGCGAAGCATCGCGCCGCGTTCTGCATATGCGCCCCTTCGACGTGCAGCTGACCGGCGGCATGATTTTGCATGGAGGCGCTATCGCCGAAATGAAGACCGGTGAAGGCAAGACGCTGGTGGCGACCCTTGCGGTCTATCTCAACGCGCTCGCCGGCAAGGGCGTGCATGTCGTCACCGTCAACGACTATCTCGCCAAGCGCGACGCGGCCACGATGAGCAGGCTCTACGGTTTCCTCGGCCTGACGACCGGCGTCATCGTCCACGGGCTGGACGACGACCAGCGCCGCGAGGCCTATGCCTGCGACATCACCTACGCCACGAATAACGAACTTGGCTTCGACTATCTGCGCGACAACATGAAGTATGACCGCGCCCAGATGGTTCAGCGCGGCCACAACTACGCGATCGTCGACGAAGTCGACTCGATCCTGGTCGACGAGGCGCGCACGCCGCTCATCATTTCCGGCCCGCTGGACGACCGTTCCGACCTTTACAACACCATCGACGCCTTCATTCCGCTGTTGACGCCGGAAGATTACGAAATCGATGAAAAGCAGCGCTCGGCCAACTTCTCCGAAGACGGCACCGAAAAGCTCGAGAACCTGCTGCGGCAGGCGGGCCTCCTGAAGGGCGAATCGCTTTACGACGTCGAAAACGTCGCCATCGTCCATCACATCAACAATGCGCTGAAGGCGCACAAGCTCTTCACCCGCGACAAGGACTATATCGTCCGTAACGACGAAATCGTCATCATCGACGAGTTCACCGGCCGTATGATGCCGGGCCGCCGTTATTCCGAAGGTCAGCATCAGGCTCTCGAAGCCAAGGAAAAGGTGCAGATCCAGCCGGAAAACCAGACGCTGTCTTCTGTCACCTTCCAGAACTATTTCCGTATGTACTCCAAGCTCGCCGGCATGACCGGTACGGCATCGACGGAAGCGGAAGAATTCGGCAATATCTACGGTCTCGACGTCATCGAAGTGCCGACCAACCTGCCGATCCAGCGCATCGATGAGGACGACGAGGTCTATCGCACCGGCGAGGAGAAGTTCCAGGCGATCATCACCGAGATCAAGGCGGCGCATGAGCGCGGTCAACCGGTTCTGGTGGGTACGACGTCGATCGAGAAATCCGAGCTTCTGGCCCATATGCTGCGTCAGTCCGGCTTTACCGATTTCCAGGTTCTGAACGCCCGTTACCACGAGCAGGAAGCCTATATCGTTTCGCAGGCCGGCGTTCCGGGCGCAGTTACCATCGCCACCAACATGGCTGGTCGCGGTACCGACATCCAGCTCGGCGGCAACGTCGACATGCGCCTCGAGCGCGAGCTGGAAGGCATGGAGTCCAGCCCTGAGCGTGACGCGAAGGAAGAGGCTATCCGCGCCGAAATCAAGGTGCTGAAGGAAAAGGCGCTGGCCGCCGGCGGTCTTTACGTCATCGCCACCGAGCGCCACGAAAGCCGCCGTATCGACAACCAGCTGCGTGGCCGTTCCGGCCGTCAGGGCGACCCGGGCCGCTCGAAATTCTACCTGTCGCTTCAGGATGACCTGATGCGCATCTTCGGTTCCGAGCGCATGGACTCGATGCTGCAGAAGCTCGGCCTCAAGGAAGGCGAGGCAATCGTCCATCCGTGGATCAACAAGGCGCTGGAACGCGCCCAGAAGAAGGTCGAGGCCCGCAACTTCGAGACCCGCAAGAACCTTCTGAAATATGACGATGTGCTGAACGATCAGCGAAAGGTGATCTTCGAGCAGCGTCTCGAACTGATGGAAGCAGACAATATCGGCGAAACCGCAGCCGATATGCGCCACGAAGTGATCGAAACGCTCGTCACCAAGCATATTCCGGAAAATGCCTATGCCGAACAGTGGGATATTGCAGGCCTGAAGGCCGGTGTCGCGCAGTTCCTCAATCTCGACCTGCCGGTGGAGGAATGGGCGAAGGAAGAAGGCATCGCCGAGGACGATATTCTCCAGCGCGTCACCGAGGCCGCCGACAAATACGCCGCCGAGCGCGCGGAACGTTTCGGCCCCGAGATCATGACCTATGTGGAACGTTCGGTCATTCTCCAGACGATCGACCATCTGTGGCGCGAACATATCGTCAATCTCGACCATCTGCGCTCTGTCGTCGGCTTCCGCGGTTATGCACAGCGCGACCCGCTGCAGGAATACAAGGCGGAAGCCTTCGAATTGTTCCAGGCCCTGCTCGCCAATCTGCGCGAGGCCGTCACCGCCCAGCTGATGCGCGTTGAACTCGTGCAGCAGGAACCGCAGCAGCCCGAGCTGCCGGAAATGACGGCGCATCATCTTGACCCTCTCACGGGTGAAGATGAAATGGCACAGAGCGCGCAGGCCGCTTTCGTGCCGGCGGGGGATCGCGATCCGGAAAACCCGGCCACCTGGGGCCGTATCGGCCGCAACGAAATGTGCCCCTGTGGCTCCGGCAAGAAATACAAGCACTGCCACGGCGTTTACGAACAGGCCTGAAGCAGTTCCCGACAGTCAAACGAAATCGCCCGCACCTTCGGTTGCGGGCGATTTTCGTTGCGCCACTTGATCGCTGTTGACGGATATCGGCAATTTCCAATATGGGAGCCTCATCGTCTTTCGGAAAACGCTTTCATGGCTCCTCGCGACTTTGCGTCTTATGTTTTTCTCGCACTCGCGTGGGGAATGTCTTTCCTGCTGCTTTTGCATGTCGTGGAGGCCTTCGGCTGGATCGGCGCGGTTACGCTTCGCTCGCTTGTCACCGCCGTCGCCCTGTTTCTGATCGCGATTACGGCCCGCCGAAAGCTTGCATTTTCCGCCAGCTGGCGCGCCTTTGCCGTTGTCGGCGCAACAACCGTCGCGGGACAGTTGATCGGCCTTTCCTATGCGACGCCGCTGGTCGGTACCGCCATGGCGGCCATATTGGTGGCCACCATCCCGCTCTTTTCAATGCTCATCTCACAGCTATGGGGTCTTGAGCGTCTGACGCAGCGGGGCTTTGCCGGTCTCGTCATCGGCTTCGGCGGCATTATCCTGCTCGTCGGCTTTCCCGCGGTTCCCGTCACAACCAGCTTCTTCATCGGCTGCGCCGCCTGCGTTGCCGCCTGCATCTGCGCCGCCTATGGCAGCAACTATGCCAGCCGCCATCTCAAGGGCGTGGGTTCGTGGGAAATCACCATCGGCTCCTTCCTCACGGGCGGGCTGATGACTTTACCGCTTCTTCTGGCCGTGCCCCTGCCTGGAGCGCCGCGCTTCATCGATTACGGTTATCTGCTCATACAGGCGGTTGTCATGAGCGGACTTACCTACATCACCTATTTCAGGCTTGTCTCCTCGATCGGTGCAACCAGGGCGATCAGCGTGGAATTCGCCGTGACCGTCGTGGCGGTTCTCATCGGCGCACTGGTGCTGGATGAACCGCTTTCGCTTCCCCAGCTTTTCGGCGCCGGCATCATCATCTTAGGCTGTGCCCTGGTTCTCGATCTCCTGCCCAGGAAAAAGGCTCCGCCCACACCCTCCGGGGCGTGAAGGGTTTGTTAGCGTTTTCCACCAATAGTCGTGCTGGTCATTGCTGATCAAACGGGATCGCGCTTACGGCGCGAGGGGAAAATGCAACCGGGCAAATCAGATTACGAGCATTACTGGGACCCGCTAAGGGCCCTCCTCATGCTGCTCGGCATCCCTTATCACGCCTCCCTTCTCTACAGCCATGCTCTGCCATGGGACATCAAGGATTTCGACACCAGCCCGCTTCTGAGCGCGCTGGGTGCTGCGCTCGTCACCTTCCGTATGCCGTCATTCTTTCTGGTTGCCGGCTATTTCTCCACCATGGTCATCGGCAAGAAGGGCAAGATGCGCTGGCTGAGGCAACGTTTCCTGCGTCTCGGCGTGCCCTTTGTCGTGGCGGTCCTTCTGCTCGGGCCATCACAGCTTTTCCTGCTGCAACTGGCCGGCGTCGCCAAAGGCGACATCCCGGCCGACCGGCTGCTTGAAAGCCTACCCGGCCTGCTGCGTCCGAGCGAAGAATGGATCATGCATCTTTGGTTCCTGCCGGCCCTTATCTTCTATTCGATCCTGCTTGCCGGCCTGCTGTTTCTCGCGGAACGTCCGCCATTGGCACATATCAGACACTGGTTCGGCAGCCTGCGCCAGCGGCATGCCGCCCTGTTTTTTGCGGCGCTGTGCATCCTGCCTGTTTTATGGGAATTGACGATCTACGGATCCGGCCTGCTTGCGGCAAAGAGCGGAAGCCCCCTTTTTCTTCTTTATGAACGCGCCTCCGACCCCTATGCGCGTTACATGCCATTTTTCCTCATCGGCGCGCTTCTGCAGCGTGACCGCGCCCTCTTTCACCGCTTTCGCCAGACGGGTCTTCCCACCGGCATCGTCGCGGCGGGCGCCATCGCGACGGCGGTGACCTTGCGCCTGCAACATCCCTTTTCGAATTCGGCGCTGCTGGTGCTGGTGTCGGCAGTTGCGGCGGTGGCGACAAGCCGTCTGTTGATCGATCTCGCCTGCCGCTATTTCGACAGGCCGAACCGGATTGCCAGAGGCATGACGGATGCATCCTTCACTATCTACCTGTTTCACCATCCGCTCATCTACGCCTTCGGAACGCTGTTCATCCTCATTGCGCTGCCGCCCATCCTGGAATTCACCATCATCGTCGCGGCCACCACGGCGGTGGCCTATATGCTGCATCAGGCGATACGTTGCAGCCCGCTCGCCCTTTTCCTGTTCAACGGCATCCGCAAGCCACGCGTGATGGACGATATTGGCACACGGGCCGGCGCGTCCCAAACCCTTCGTTAAGGATGGAGCGGGTATGATCGGCCTGCCTATTCAACTGGAAATGATGGCGTGTGGATCATGGCTATCCTCAACACGGCGGAAAAAGCCCTACCCGCAGACCTGCGCGCGAAGCTTTCGCCGCTGGTAAAGAAAGTCGCCGTTCTTCTTTCCGGCGGAGATGAACTCTCCCGTGCGCAGCGTATGGCGCTCGTTGCGTTTGCGGTGCGTATCGTCAGCGCCGGCATCGCCTTCATTTCCCAGATCATTCTTGCCCGCCTGATGGGCGAATTCGAATACGGCCTGTTCGCATTTGTCTGGGTACTGGTGATCCTGTTCGGCAATCTTTCATGTCTCGGTTTTCACACCACGGTCATACGCTTTTTACCCGGCTATCGTCTGGAGGACGCCCACGACAAGATCATGGGACTGACCTCGACGGCGCGTGTCTTCGCCATGCTTTCGGCCAGCGCGCTTGCGATCTTCGGCTTCGTTTTCCTGTATTTCTTCGGCGAGCGCATCGCTTCCTACTATCTCATTCCCATGTCGCTGGCGCTTTTCACCCTGCCCATGGTGGCGTTGGGCGATGTGCTGAACGGCACGGCGCGCGCAAATGGCTGGGCGGTCTCCGCTCTCAGCCCCACCTACATCGTTCGCCCGGTGCTTATCCTGCTGTTCATGCTGGCGGCAATCGGTCTTGGCGCGGGAAAAACCGCAACGACAGCCATGCTCACGGCGCTTCTTGCCACCTATGTCACCACGCTTTTCCATTTCGTCTTCATGAACCGCCGGCTCAACCGGCATTTCCGCAGCACGGCCCGCAAGGTGCATTTCCGCCGTTGGATAAGCTTCGCCTTCCCGATGTTCCTGATCGACGGCATCGGTTTTTTGATGACCAATTCCGATGTGGTGATCGTCGGCCTTTACCTGCCGCCGGATCAGGTCGGCATTTATTTTGCCGCGGCCAAGACCATCGTGCTGATGCAATTTGTGTTTTTCTCGGTGCAGGCGGCCGCCGCCCCGCGCCTGGCCGCCCTGATGTCGGCCAATGACAGGCAGGGGCTTGCCGGTTTCGCCAGCCAGGCCGCGCGCTGGGCTTTCTGGCCGTCGCTCGCCGTCGGCAGCGTGGTGCTCCTGGCCGGCCCGTTCCTGCTGTCGCTGTTCGGCCCCGGCTTCGTTCAGGGCTATGAGTTGATGTTCTTCCTTTTCGCAGGCTTCCTCGCCAAGGCGCTGATCGGCCCGGGAGAAACATTGCTGAACATGGCCGGCAAACAAAAATTGTGCGTCGCGCTTTATATTATCATCTTTGGTTGCAACATTGCACTCAACATGGCGCTCATTCCGGTCTATGGTCTGGCAGGGGCCGCGGCAGCGGTGGCGATAGCCATGTGCATAGAAGCTGTGCTATTGCATATTGCCATTCGCCGCACACTCGGGATCGTCCTTTTTGCCTTCAACGATCCCCGGGCGGGTCAAAACACTGGGAAGGCGGTGTAACGATAAGCATGTCCAGCGATCCAAAGAATCCGGATTTTCAGGATCCGCGCATCGCGGCGCTGATGGCGTCTGCGGAGCGTGACCGTCCCGTGGCCGACAGCAGCCGACGCGTGGGCCGCGATGGCCGGGAATTCTGTATCTATCCGGGTCAGCTCGGTTATGACATGCAGGAAGAACTCGACTTTCTGTCCAATCGCGTCATGGAGGCGAATGTCTTCTTCACCGGAAGGCTTCTCGCACCCGCCATGCCGCGCATCGAAGACAAGTCCGTGCGTTTCGCCCTCATCCGCGACGAGAACGGCGCCAGAAGCCGCATGCGCTTCCTGATGCCCTTTACCGTGGAAAAGCCGGGTTTTTCCATCGGTCCCTCCATCATTCGCGTCTGGGCCAATCCATTCGGGCCGCTCGGCACGCCGCTGGTCGACACCGAAGGTGCTGCCGAAACCCTCGACAATCTTTTCGATGCGCTGTCCGACAGCAACATGCGTCTGCCGAATGTTCTGGTTCTGCCGGATGTCCGGCTGGAAGGGCCGTTTGCCCGAATGTTCAAAGCCATCGCGCTCAGCCGCAACCTGCCGGTGACGACGACGGGCAATTATTACCGGCCGATGCTGGAAAGCCTTCTCGACGGCAAGGCGTATCTGCGAAACGCCCTTGCGCCGCACCATTTGCGCGAAATGAACAGGCAATGGCGTCAGCTCGAAAAATTTGGGGCCCTCTCCTATACCGTTACCCGGCAGCCAGCGGACGTGCGCTACCGCATGGAGGAGTTTCTGGCGCTGGAGGCGAGCGGCTGGAAAGGCCGCAAGCGCACCGCGCTGGTCAACGACCGTTATCGCGCCGCCTTCGCCCGCGAGGCGATCACCAATCTGGCCGAAGCGGATGCGGTGCGTATCCACACCATCGATCTCAACGGCAGCGCGATTGCTTCCATGGTCGTCTTCATCGCAGCCGGCGAAGCCTATACGTGGAAGACCGCTTTCGACGAAAACTATGCGCAATTTTCTCCCGGCAAGCTGCTGGTGCAGAAACTGACCGACTGGCATCTGGATGACGCCAATATTCTGCGCAGCGACAGCTGCGCCGTGCCCGATCATCCGATCATGAGCCGCTTCTGGCAGGAACGGCAGGAAATGGGCACGCTGGTTGTCGGGCTTGCCCAGAATAGCGACCGGGACGTGCGGCAGGTTTCCACCCAGGTGGACATGTACCGCAATACCCGCAACCTCGCCCGCAGCCTGCGGCAGAAAATCCTGTCCTTCGGACGCAAGGGCAATTGATCCGAAGGGCGCTGGCAGCGCCCTTCGGATTTCAGGACGCGGATGGGACCCGTCTTAGCGCGAGGCCGTCCTGATCATCTTGCACAATTGCGTCAAAGCGGCATCGTATCCGCCACCCAGAATATCGACGCACCGGCGGGCAAGCTTTATCTGCTCCGTGCGCGACATGTCGTTATAGGACTGGATGACCTGACGCATGGCGCGAGGCGTCATCGGCCGGCCGGGATTGTTCGGATTTCCGATATTGCCAGGATTTCCCGGGTTCCCCGGATTGCCAGGGTTACCGGGCGAACCTGAGCCGCCAATGCCCAGCCCGACATCGACACCGAGCCCGCTTGATCCGCCCACATTGGCTCCGACATTTGCGTTGACACCGTTGGAACCGCCAACGGAGGCATTCACGCCGGCATTGACCCCGCTGGAACCGCCGACGGATGCGTTGACATCCGCATTGACCCCATTGCTGCCACCGACCGAAGCGTTGACATCCGCACCCAGCCCGCCGCCGCTGCGGCCGCCGATATCAGCACCGGCATTAACCCCGCCACTGCCGCCAACGGAAGCACCGACACCGAGACCACCGCTATCATTGCTACCCACGCTAGCATTCACCCCGTTCTCTCCGCCGATCCCGATATCCAGCGCATGGGCGTTGACCGGTAGGATCAAGCAGGCAGACAGTAACAAATTGCGAGAAAGAGCCCTCATAATTTCCTCCCTATGAGTTGGCTACTCCCGCCCCGCGTGGAAACTCCACATCGGCATCATAGTTTCAATTAGTAATTGCGTATATGCTATTTTATTAGAGATATCTAAAATTATCCGAATAATTCAACCCCAGGTGTATTGTTTTGAAACAGGCGCGACTGATTGAAATGCCTGCGCCGCAGCAATTTCGCCGATTTTTTAAATGTCGGCTCGTGATTTTCGCCCTACGCCACCGCGCACTGGGATAGCCTTTCGTAAAGGCAAATTTCCTGCTTTTGGGCTTGCACGCAAGGTCTCGCCCGTGATAGACGCCGTGACATTGCCTCAGTGACCTGAAACACAATCGGCATCGAAATGCGGGTGTGGTGGAATTGGTAGACGCGCCGGACTCAAAATCCGGTTCCGCAAGGAGTGTCGGTTCGACCCCGACCACCCGCACCACCTCTTATGATTTGAACGACATTATCGGCATGAACGAGACCTTATCTGGTCAAGGATCATGCTATGCCGCCAGATAAAAACGTCTGGCATTGCCATGGCCGATCGCTGCCTGCTCATCCGGTGAAAGCGCCGACAGAAGCGCTCTCGTCATGGCAATCCACTCCGGCAGGCCGGAACCGAGATCGACCACCGGCCAGTCGCCGCCCCAGACCATTCTTTGGGGGCCGAACAGCGTCAACACGGTTTCCACGTAAGGTCTCACGTTTTCCAGCGTCGTTTGCCCCGGCGCACAATAGGCGGTGACACCCGAAAGCTTGACGGAGAGATTGGGCAGGCGGGCCAGATCGGCCATGCGCTCGCTCCAGGCAGAAAAATCGTTTCCGGCGATATCAGGCGTGCCGCAATGGTCGAGCATGAAACGGACATTGGGGCAGGCCCGGACAAGTTCGGCGGCAATGGCAAGCTGACGGGAATGAAAACACAGATCGACCGGCCATCCGGCCTTGCCGATCTTGCGCACATTTCGGCGATAGTTTTCCGCACGGCTGGTATCGTCGGGCATGACCTGGAGGATACGGCGGAACCCGACCACTTTGAGGTCGCGGCATTCCTCCAGCCAGGCATCGAACCCCTGATCCGTTTCCGGCCGGCAGCTGGCGATCTGGCCGAACATCGGCAAGGTCCCTTCCCCAACCATGCCGGCCACAAGCCGGGCTTCCGCCCGATAATCACTGTCATCGACCCCGGTTTCCATGAAGATCGTGCCGACGACACCGCTGCCCTCGACAAGAGCTGCATAGTCCGCCCGGGTGAAGCTTCCCGCAAGGCTCGGCTCGCCGCGCGTCCAGGCATAACCGAGTTTGCCCCGCAAGATCAGATGCTGGTGGGTATCAATGAGGTCCATGGCGTCCTCCTCCCTGTCGTGCCAGTCAATCGTCAAGAGCGAGCGCGTCAAAACCCGCCCAGGCGGCGTCCGGCACGGCCGTTTCGAAAATAGATAGATTGCGCCGGAGGCTGTCCGGTTTTGCCGTGCCGATCAGCACGCTGGCGACATCGGCGTTTTGCAGCGGAAAATGCAAAGCGGCCGCTGCGAGCGCGACGCCGTGGCTGGCGGCGTGATCTTCCATGGCGCGCACCCGCTCCATGACTTCAGGCGCGGCTTCATTGTAATTGAAGGTCGCGCCCGGCCTAGCACCGGTTGCAAGAATGCCCGAGTTGAAGACACCACCGATCACAAGCGCGGTGCCGGTTTCCGCGCAACGCCCAAGCAGCCGCGCCGCCGCCGACCGGTCGAGCAACGTATAACGGCCCGCCAGAAGGATGCAGTCGATCTCGTCTATCTCCATGAGGTTCAGACAGGCCGGAACCTCGTTCACGCCAAGGCCGAACGCGCCGATCCGGCCTTTCGCCTTCAACTCGTGCAGCGCCTCGATGCCGCTTTCGGTGAATATTCCGAAATGATGGCGATAGGCTTCCTCTCCAAGCGTGGTCTCCTCCAGATCGTGGACATAGAGAATATCCACCGAACCGAGACCAAGCCGGGCAAGGCTCTGCTCATGCGAGCGCATGATGCCGTCATAGCTGTAGTCGTATTCCACCACGAAAGGCAGCGCGTCGACAAAACCGTAATCCGGTGTCACGCCCGCTTCGGCCGGTTTCAGGATCCGCCCGACCTTGGTGGACAGCACGAATTCGTCGCGTGGTTTGCCCTGAAGAAAATCCCCGACGCGTCGTTCGGAGAGGCCCTGCCCGTAATAAGGTGCGGTATCGAAATAACGGATACCGGCGTCCCAGGCGGCTTGCAGCGTCGCCATCGCATCCTCGCGGCTGACGTTGCGGTAGAGATTGCCGATACCGGCAGCGCCGAAGGAAAGCTCGCTCAGCGACAGCGCCGTGCGGCCAAGTTTGCGGGTTTTCATGCGGCCCCCTCCTCTCGGCGAAGCTGGCGCTCGACGGTGCGGATGACGCCACGGAGTTCGCCGAGACCCTTCATGCGGCCGATATAGGAATAGCCGGGGTTGGTCTTTTTGGTGATGTCATCACCCAGCAGATGGCCGTGGTCAGGTCGCATTGGAATATTGGTGCGGCGGCCAGCCTTGGCGGCGGCCAGCTCCTCGCGCAACAATGCCTCGATGACGCCGATCATGTCGGTTCCGCCATCAAGATGATCGTCCTCAGAGAAGGAACCATCCGCTTCAACGGTCACATTCCGAAGATGGGCGAAATTGACGCGGGACGCGAACTCCTGTGCCATTGCCACGAGGTCGTTGTCACTGCGCGCGCCGTAGGAGCCGGTGCAAAGGGTAATGCCGTTGTTCGGGCTTTCAACGGCCGAGAGGATGGTGCGGATATCGGCAGGTGTCGAGACCACGCGCGGCAGGCCGAACAGCGAGAATGGAGGATCGTCAGGGTGGATGCCGAGATGCACGCCCACTTCTTCCGCAACCGGCACGACTTCCCGCAGAAAGGCGAGAAGATTGCTCTGCATGGTCGTGCTGTCGATACCATCGAACGATGCAATCAGCGCGGCGATGGACTGGCGCGTCTGCACCAGCGCGCCGCCTGGCAGACCGGCTATGATGTTGCGTTCCAGAAGAGCCTGGTCATCTTCGCTCATGTGCGCAAAACGCGCTTCGGCCCGTGCAACCAGCGCAGGATCGTAATTTTCCGCCGCACGAACACGCTTCAGGATGAAGACGTCATAAGCGACGAAATCCGCCATTTCGAAGCGCAGCGCCAATCCGGTATTACGTGCCTGCCAGCGCAGGTTCGTGCGCGTCCAGTCCACGACAGGCATGAAATTGTAGCAAACGACGGGAACGCCAGCGCGGCCGAGACGGGCGAGCGTATCCTTCCAGCGCGCAATCGCCTTCGGGGCATCGGCATCACCACGCTTAACGGACTGTTCCATGGGAATGGATTCGCAGACACTCCATTCCAGACCGGCCGCCTCGATCATCGCCTTGCGTTTGGCGATCTCTTCCGCCGGCCACGCGGTGCCGTCGGGAATCTGGTGCAGCGCCGTTACAACGCCGCTCGCACCCGTCTGCCGCACATGCTCCAAGGTGATGGGGTCCGATTCACCGAACCACCGCCAGGTTTCCTTCATAGTCTATTCCTCCGAAAAATGCCGTTCGATGGCGCCAAGCGCCCCGTATTCGACGATGTCGCGATAGGCGGCTAGAAGCGCCGTAACGAACGCCTCGTCCGCCTGCCATTCAGGCCCGAAGACGCGACGAAATGTTAAAAACCGGTCGATGACCGCATCCGGCTCCTCGCCGCTCCCGGTAGGCGCACCCCACTCCGCAAAGGCCGGATCGGCCATGACAATTGCCTCTCCCTTCTCGTTCAGCGCTGCGCAGGACCGTATCCACATCGCAACCGCAAAAAGAGCGGCTGTATTCGGCGCGCCTGCGGCACGCAGTTCCGCAAGCGGCGCGAGAATGCGTTGCGGCACTTTCTGTGAAGCGTCAGAGGCGATCTGGGCGGCGCGATGACGAAGGGCGGGGTTGGCGAAACGCTGGCGCAGACCGGCAACATAGTCCGGACCGCTGACGGCCGGGCTCAAGGTCGATCCGACCTCCCGCCAGTAATGATCGATGTACCCGCGCGCCCGCGGATCGGCATAGATATCGGCGATCGTCTCAAGCCCGCTGCACTGACCGATGGCCGCCATGGCGGTGTGAGCGCCATTCAGCATCCTGAGCTTCATATGCTCATAGGGCTCGACCTCTTCAACGATTTCGGCACCTGACAGCTCGATGCCAGGGCGACCGTGCGGAAAGCGATCCTCGATTACCCAGCGGAAGTAGGGTTCCGCAATTACCGGCCAGGCATCCTCGCAGCCGAGACGCGCCGTCACACGCTCACGGTCGGTAGCCGTGGTGGCGGGCACGATGCGGTCCACCATGACGCAGGGGCAGGAAAGATTTTCTGCGATGAACGCAGCGAGATCCTCGTCGGTGATACCAGCCATCTCCACCAGAAGACGGTGCAGGATGCGTCCGTTGGACGGAAGATTGTCGCAGGAGAGCAAAGTCAGCGGCACAGCCCCCGCGGCCCTCCGGCGTCTTGTTGCTTCCAGCAGAAAACCGAGCGCGGAGCGCGGCTTTTGTGGATGCGCCAGATCATGAACGACATCGGGATGGTCACGAAGAAGCGCGCCCGCCGACAAATCGGCGAGGTAACCCTTTTCCGTCACCGTCAAAGTGACGATCCTGACACGCGGATCGGTCATGGCTTGCAGCAGCCGCTCCGGATCTTCAGGGGCGACGATGGTCTCGAGGATGGAACCGACAATCCGCAACGTCTCGTTCTCACCGTCACGCAGGCAGAATGTATAGAGATTGTCCTGTGGCGCGATGGCATCGCGCGTATCGGGGCTGCGCAGCGAGGCAGCAACAATGCCCCAGCCGGTTTCGCCACGCGCGAGACAATCATCGATGAACACGGCCTGATGGGCGCGGTGAAAGGCGCCGACGCCGAGATGCACGATGCCCGGTGTGACCGCTTTGCGGTCATAAGCTGGCACGAGCACGTCTTGCGGCAGATGGGACAGTGCAAGGGAAGAAAGACGATTGGTCACGTTTGTTTTCTCCGTATCTCAGCCGAATTGCAGGCCGCCATTCATGTCGACGACGGTGCCTGTCATGAAGCCGGACAGCGGCGAGGCAAGGAAACGCACGGCATGCGCCACCTCTTCCGGCTGGCAGAAACGCCCGACGGGAATGGCTGCGAGCTGGCGCTGGCGGTCTTCCTCCGATAATTGCTCCATGATCATCGGCGAAACCACATAGGCCGGCGCGACTGCATTGGCGGTAACGCCGAAAGGGGCAAGCTCGCGAGCGGACGAGTAGGTGAGGCCGACCATTGCCGATTTCGACACCGAATAGGCCGTGCCCGCCGTCAGGCCGCCGGATTTCCAGGCGTAAGAGGAAATGTTGATCAGCCGCCCCCAGCGGTTTTCCTTCATGGCGGGAACGACGGCCTGCGTCAGCAGCAGGGCGGCATCAAGATTGACGGCCATCAACTTGTGCCATTCGTCAAGCGTGGTCGCGGCCAGTTTGTGCGGCGACAGTACGCCGGCATTGTTGACGAGAATATCGATGACCTCGAAACGATTTGCGACATCTTTCATGACGGCCTGTAGTGCCGCCGCATCGCCGAGATCGACGGCAATGGGATCACAGGCGTTGCCAAACCCCTCCGCGAGCGCTGTAACAGCCTCGATATCGCGATCGAAGGCGAGCACCCTTGCCCCTTGCGCCACCAGCGCCGCGACTACGGCGCGGCCGATGCCGCCGCACGCGCCCGTCACGAGCGCGGTCTTGTGTTTCAGTTCCATTCCGTCTCCTCCACGTCCACTATCAAATGGACAAATGCTTGCGCTCTTCTTCGGGCAGCTGTTCGTAGATCACGAAAACCATATCCAGATGCGTCACCAGCGCCTTTTCCGCGGCGTCGGCATCGCCCTGATCGAGGGCGTCGACGACCGCCAGGTGCTCCTCGATCACGGCGGGCAGGCGCTCCGGTTTCGCCCAGTAGCGATGGAACCGCGACAGCGTCACCTTGGCGGCAAGGATTGCCTGCCAGACGCCCTCGCGGCCGGAGAATGTGCCGAGCAGCCGGTGAAACGCCTCGTCGGCGTGGAAAAAGCCGTTGGCGTCGTTGGCGGCGATGACCCTTTCCTGCTCGGCGATGACATCCCGCATCGTGCGGCTCATCTCTTTCGTCCATTTCGGCGCAACTTCGCGCAGCAGCGCCACTTCCAGCGAACGGCGGATAAAATGGCTGTCCTGGATTTCACCGAGCCTGATCGGTGCGACGAAGCTGCCGAGCTGGGGATAGACATCCACAAGCCCCTCTTCAGACAGGCGCTGGATGGCGGCGCGCACCGGTGTGCGCGACACGGAAAACTGACGGCAGATGGAGTTCTCGCTGATTGGCGCACCGGGCGCCAGCCGCACTTCGACAATGGCCTGACGCAGGGCCGCATGAACCTGATCGGCCACGGATCCATAGCGGTTGACCACAAGCTCCACGCTCTCGATTCCAGGGCCTGAGGCCTCCTGATGGCCGCCGCGTCCGGCAAAGCCGGCATTGGTGTTTTTCGTCATGAACGCTCCCCTTTTGAAAGGCCGCCGTGAAAATCTGATTGCAACTTGGATACAAGTATACTAGTGTCCATAGTGCTTACGCAAGTCGGCTGTTGGGAGAAAAAGCGATTAAGGGGGGTTCCAGTCGCTTTTTTTTAAAGAAACAGGCCGTTTCATGGAGGAGAAAAACATGACGCATTTCATGCGCAGCCTCGTCGCTGCCGCAATCATCGGCGCTGGAGCCTGCGGTGTTGCGCAGGCGGCGGACGCCAGCAAGGTCGCCCTCGTTCCAGGCGGTCCGCACCCTTATTTCGCTGCCTGGGAGCAGGCCGGCAAGGACGCCGCCAAGGACTTCGGTCTGGCGGGCGCCGACTATAAGGTGCCGCAGAAATGGGAACTGGCACAGCAGAACCAGCTTCTAGAAAGCCTTCTGAGCCAGGGGTATAACGGCTTCCTGATTTTCCCCGGCGATCCCGTCGGCGCGGTCTCCACAGCCGAGGAACTGACCGGCAACGGCGCAAACGTGATTGCCGGCGCCGGCTGCTTCAAGGACCCTTCGCCTGCGGCCTTCTGCCTCGGCACCGATACCGGCAATTCGGCCTATCTCGGCACCAAGGAACTCATCAAGGCAATGGGAACGGGCAAAAAACGCATCGCCCATTTCACCGGCTTCCTTGTTGACCCCAACACCCAGCTTCGTATCGATGCCGTGAAGAAGGCGGCTGACGAAGGCGGCGCCGAGGTCGTTCAGGTCATCGCCGATATCGACGCGCCGGAACCGGCCGAGGAAAAGATCAACGCTTACCTCGCCGCCCATGCCTCGGAAGTGGATGGCATCGTCACCACGGCCTGGGTTCCGGCGGTCGTTGCTTCCAACGCCCTGCGCAAGATCGGCGACAAGCGCATCCACATGGTAGGCATCGACCACGACGAAGTGGTGCTGAAAGCGATCAAGGATGGTTTCGTTGATGGCACGATGCTGCAGAACCCCTATGGCCAGGGTTATGTCGGCTCCTTCGCTTTGAGCAAATTGCAGTCCGGCTGCAAGGTGAAGGCGGACGCGCCGTTCAAGTCCAACGCACTGACGACCAAGTTCATCGATTCCGGCACCGCCTATGTCGATGCCAGCAAGGTCGATAACTATGTCGATGCCATGCGCGCCGAGACCAAAAAGCTGCTTGCGAACTTCGATGCGACGTATCTGAGCTGCAAATAATCAGGCTTTTTAACACCTGCCGGGCGGGCCGCGATCACGCCCGGCAATCCCGCGTCGTCGAAAGCCCGCTCCGGCGGCAGCGCAATGTCAAGGCGGACCGCCGAGGTCTGCGGGCCAAACAAATACCGGAACATTTTCATGACCGTGAACGATAGTTTGCTTACAAAAGGCGTGCAGGAGACAGAGGAACGCATGCGCTCGAGCATTTCGCAAAGCCGTTTTTTCCTCACCAATGAATTCGGCCTCATTCTGCTGATCGTCGTTTTCGCCATCATTTTTGGCGTGGCGGCCAGCGGCTTCCTGTCGCCTTTCAACCTGTTCACGCTCGGACGCAGTGCCGCAATCAACATCATGATCGGCCTGTCTATGATGGCGGTGATCGTGACCGGCGGCCTCAATCTTGCCGTTGGAGCGATCGGCGTCTCGGCAGCCATGGCCTGCGGTTATCTCATCGAAGTGCTTGGCGTGCCATGGCCGCTCGCTGTCATTGGCGGTCTCGCCACAGGTGCAGCGCTCGGTTTTGTGAATGGCTGGACCGTCATTCGCACGGGGCTGCACAGCTTCATCATCACGCTTGCCACCATGAGCATCTTTTTCGGGGTGATGATCTTCCTGACGCGGGCCGAGGCCTATCGCGGCCTGCCGCCGATCTTCGCAGCCTTCGGAAAGATGAAGCTCGCGACCTATTTCTCGCCGCTGCTTCTCGTCACGCTCGCAACGGCCCTCGCCCTGTCCTTTCTCTACCGGCGCACCGTTCTTGGTCGCGAAATGCTGGCGGCAGGCGCACGCCCGGAAGCGGCGGAACTTTCCGGCATCCGCGTCGACCGCATATTCATTGCGTGCCATATGCTGTCGGGCCTGCTTGCCTCACTTGCTGCCCTGATGCTGGTAACCCGCACGGGTGCGGCCATTCCTTCCATGGCCGGCCAACTCGGGCAGGACTGGCTGTTGCCAGCCTTCCTGGGGCCCGTCCTCGGTGGCACGCTGTTGCAGGGCGGCAAGGTTTCGGTTCTAGGCACCTGTCTCGGCGCACTTTTGGTCACCATGCTGACCAGCGGCCTGCTGCTGCTCCAGCTCGGTGAATTCTGGGTCCAGACATTTCTTGGCCTGCTGCTGTTGCTGGCGGTTTTGATGGACAAGGCGCGGCGAAGCTATCTCGCCCGGCGCAATCTGGCTTGAGGACTGGACGATGACGACCGACAACACCCTTCTACGCCTTGCCAGAACCGACTGGTTCGGCCCCCTGCTTGTCACGGTGCTGGCAATTGTGCTGATCCGCGGCTTCAGCCCCAACTTCCTGTCTTCCTTCAACATCCAGATCCTGCTTCTGGCCATCTCGGTCAATGCGCTCATCGCCTTTTCACAGATGATCATCATCGCCATCGGCCAGATGAACCTCTCCGTCGGCGCGATCGGCGGCCTCGCGGCAATCTCCTTTGCAGGACTGATGCAGGTCTGGGGGCTTCCGGCACCGGTGGCTGCCATTGCCGCCGTGCTGATCGGTATTGTCTGCGGCATGCTCAACGGCCTGCTGATTGCCATTACCGGCATTTCCGCCTTTGTCATCACATTGGCGACACTGTCGATCTACAAAGGCATCAACCTCGGAATCACACGGGCGGAGCCATTCTACGGCATACCCGACTCGGTGAAAGACTTCGGTTCGGCCCTCATTGCCGGGCCTATTCCGTGGCTCGCAGTCCCGACCATCGCCATCGCATTCGCCCTGTGGTTCATGCTGCGCCGCCAGCCGATAGGCCGTTTCATCCTCGCCATCGGTGGCAACAGCCATGCGGCGGAGCTTTCCGGCATTTCGGTGCGCATGACGGTGATCGTGGCACATGGCATTTCCGGCTTTCTGGCATCGGTTGCAGGCATCCTGCTCGTTTCCCGTCTGCAGATCGGCCAGCCTTCCATCGGTGACGACTGGCTCATCCTGTCCTTTGCCGCCCCCGTCATCGGCGGCGCCGTGCTGGCCGGCGGGCATGTCAGCGTCGGGGCGACCCTGCTCGGCGTCGTCATCGTCGCCATCATCACGCAGGCACTGGTGTTGTTCTCCATCGATCCGTTCCTCGTGCAGGTGGTGCTGGGCGCGATGATCCTCGCCGCCGTCGGCATCAACCGCCTGCGCGAAACGCATCTCGGCAAAAAGACAGGGAAGGCCTGACATCATGGACAAACAACCCGTTTTTCAGGCGCGAAACGTCGAAAAAGTCTTTCCCGGCGTCAGAGCCCTCAAAGGCGTCAATCTTTCGCTGCAGCCCGGCTCGATCCATGCCCTGCTTGGGGAGAACGGCGCCGGCAAATCGACCCTGATCAAGGTCATCACCGGCGTCCATCATCAAAGCAGCGGCCAGATTCTCGTTGATGGGCAGGAAGTGCGCTTCGGTAATCCGCGCGAGGCGATTGCCCGCGGCATCGGTGTCGTCCATCAGGAACGCAACCTCATTCCGCGCTTCTCGATTGCCGAAAATATCCACATGGAAAAGCTTGGCGCGCATTATCTCAAACCCATCGACTACGCCGCGTTGAACCGCGACGCGCGCCGCTGGCTTGAGGCACTCAATCTGGAAATCGATCCGGCAACACCGGTATCCGAGCTTTCCGTTGCGCAGATGCAGCTGGTGGAAATCGCCAAGGCGCTTTCACTACAAAGCCGTGTGCTCCTCCTCGATGAGCCGACGACATCGCTGACGCCGAGCGAAACGGACAACCTCTTCCGCATTCTGCGCCGCCTGCGCGACGATGGCGCAAGCCTCGTCTTCGTCAGCCACAAGCTGGAGGAGGTTCTCGACATCTGCGACCGGGTGACGGTTCTGCGGGATGGTGAAAACGCCTGCGAAAGCCGCTCGATGGAAGGGCTTGGACGTCAGGATCTCGTGCGCCTGATGATCGGGCGCGCCGAAAGCGGCGGCGGCTGGCGCAAACGCACGGTCGAACACCATCCGATGGTGCTGGAACTTGAGGGTGTATCGACCGCGATCGGTCACCGCGATGTCAGCCTGTCCGTGCGCAAGGGCGAGATCGTCGGCCTTTACGGGCTGGTCGGCGCCGGTCGCACTGAACTTGCAAAATCGATCATGGGTAAGTTCGCGGTCACGGCCGGCGACCTGCGTCTTTCGGGCCGGTCGGCACGCATCCGCTCCGTTGCCGAAGCGATCCACGACTATGGCGTCGGTTATGTCAGCGAAGACCGCAAGGGCGATGGCCTCATTCTCCAGCACTCCGTTCTTGCCAATGCGGGCGTTCCCATCTGGCGCAAGCTCGCGAATGCGTTCGGCGTGCTTTCGGATGGGCGCATCCGCGCGGCGGTGACGCCTTTCCTTAAAAAGCTCGAAGTAAAGACCCCAAGCCTCAGCCAGACGGTCGGCAATCTATCGGGCGGCAACCAGCAAAAAATCAGTGTCGCCAAATGGCTCGCCGCCGATGTCAAACTGCTGATCGTCGATGAACCCTCCGTTGGTATCGACATCAAGACCAAGGCCTATCTGCATGATCTGCTGCGCGAGCTGGCAGATAGCGGCACCGCCATTCTCATCATTACCAGCGACATGCCGGAAATGGTGGCACTGGCGGATCGCATCGTCGTGATGGACCGTTACAGGGTGAAGGGCATCGTCGAAAACAACGGCATCTATGCCGATATGAGCCAGCACATCATGGCACACATTCACCATCCGCAGGAGAGCGAGGCCGGCCTCCTCACGGCATAGACGCTTCGCCGAAGACTTACGGTCGGCCCTTTGTTTCAGCCTCCCGGAAAGGGGGCGGCTGCGGTGCGCGCCCGCTTTGTGTAACGACGCGGACCTCGATCGCTTTACGAAGCCCTTGAAAAGGCGCCGTCATGACAGCCGCGATCGCAACCCTCACAAAACTTTGCTTGTTCATCCCGCCAATAGTGCCGGGCTTTCATTTGCCAGACGCAGCGGACTGGATTAGACGAATCCCGTTACACCGTGGAAACCGGCGACTTAATTTCGCCATCACGCCCGCCTTTTTGAAAGCCCGTCCGGGATATCTGCTTCTTTTCGAAGTTCGAGGAAAACAACATGGCCAATGCGACCACCGCCGACAACAGCCGCACGCTCGCCGCTCTCGGCGTCACGGCGGGAATGATCTTCACCGTCGGCTCCGCCCTCGGTTTTCAGCATATTGGCGGTTATACGCCCTGCGCGCTTTGCCTGCTGCAGCGCGATCCCTATTATTACGCCATTCCGCTGGGTATCTTGGCCATTGCGACCAGCGTCTTCAAATTGCCGGTTCAGATCACCCGGTTGCTGCTTGCCCTTATCGGTGTGGCGATGCTGATCGGCGCCGGGCTCGGCGTTTATCACGCCGGTGTGGAATGGGGTTTCTGGGAAGGACCGATCACCTGCGCCACCGGGGCGCCTTCCATCACCACCAATGCCGGCGATTTGCTGGGCAATCTGAACGCCATCAAGGCGCCTTCCTGCAACGACGCCGCCTTGCGGGTGCTCGGCCTTTCTTTTGCGGGCTGGAATGTCATCGCAAGCGTTGCACTTGCGGCAGTCGCCTTTTTTGGCGCGAGCCGTAAAAGCCGGTAAACGGAAAACCGCGTTGCAGTCCTTAAAAGATCAGGGCTGCAGCTCGGTATCCCAGTAAAGATAGTCCATCCAGCTTTCGTGCAGATAATTGGGCGGGAACAGCCGCCCGTTATTGTGCAAATCCTGAACCGTGGGCTGGAAAGGCTTCTGCGCCGGGAACATGCCCGCCTGCTTGGGAAGCTTGCTGCCTTTTTTAAGGTTGCAGGGAGAGCACGCCGCCACGACATTGTGCCACGTCGTTTCACCGCCATGCGCGCGGGGAATGACGTGGTCGAAGGTCAATTCGTCCCGCGTGCCGCAATACTGGCATTCGAACTTGTCCCGAAGGAAAACATTGAAGCGTGTAAAAGCGGGGTTGCGGGTGGGCTGCACATAGGTCTTGAGGCTGACGACGCTCGGCAGCCGCATGGAAAAGCTGGGGGACGACACCGCATGATCATATTCTGCAATGATGTTCACACGGTCTAGAAAGACGGCCTTGATCGCGTCCTGCCAGGACCATAACGACAAGGGATAATAACTCAGTGGCCTGTAGTCTGCGTTCAGAACGAGCGCCGGCAGGGCCTGTGGTGAAACTGCAATCGTCAAGGGCTTCTCCTGAGCGATTCGGCATCTGCACTTGTATATTAGGTCCGTTGTTACAGGATTGTGAAGCCTATAAATGCAGCGGCGAAGAGCTTAATTTTTGAGCCCTGAAATGGCGTTTTTCGCATTCCTGACGATCAAGCGGCACGGTGGAGCCTCCTGGCCAGGGACACCGCGGGCCGATGCGGCAGGGAGGCGATTCGGGCCTTTGCCAGACACAAATCCTTCTCACACCGGACGCACTATCGGTGATATGATTACCCCCGACGGACCAATGGAACATCAATGCGCGCCCGGCATGGCAAATGTGCGGCGGCGTCCGTCATTTCGTCAATGGAGGAACGGTCATGAGGTTGGGCAGGCGGCAAGCGGCAGCATTGCGGGGCAGCCTCGCGGCCGGCGTGCTCGTCGCCGTGATCGGTCTCTTCGCGTGCGCCCATGCCCAGCAGTACCAGAATTACGAAGTGACGCCGGATGGCCGCGGCGGAGCGCAGGGAACGATCGGCGGGCGCAATTTCGAAATTTACCGAAATTACGACCGGCCGCCGGTAAACCGCGCCTCCCCCGATACACGGCGTGAACTCAGGCGCGCTGTCCCGCAGCAAACCTGTATCATCGACACCGAGGGTAGAACCCGCTGCAGGTGAGCGCGAGCCCAATTTTCCGACTGTTTCTAGCACGCTGCAACAAAATTAGATTTCGTTAAAATGCAATCTATCGACTTAAACGGCCCGCAAGAATGGGTCGCTATGGTGCCAGGCATAAGAGACGACAATTGTGCAGGGGCAAGGACATGGCGAAGAAAACAATCCGTCTGGCAAAGATCTTTGCCGTCGCTGCCTGTGTGGCGGCAAGTATTGCGACAACGGCATCGGCCGTCCAGCTCGGCGGCCTCACCCAGAAACCCGGCGCATCGCGGCCTGGCCAGTTCATGACCACGAGCCGCCCGACCATCGCGCCCATTGCCTTTGCGAAATTCTGCGAGAGCGCCGCCGACCAGTGCCTCCGGATCGGCGACCGCGATATGGTGGAACTGAGCAAACAGAAGCGCGCGGAACTCCAGCGCATCAACGCCGAGATCAACACGTCGATAATCTATGCCAGCGAACAGGACGGCGAAGACGACTGGAAACTGAACCCGGCAAGCGGCGACTGTGAAGATTTCGCGGTGACCAAGCGGCAACGCCTCCTGCGCGCCGGCTGGCCCTCAGGCGCGTTGCGCATCGCAACGGCGCGCACGACGGATGGCATTGGCCATGCCGTCCTGGTCGTCAGCACCAGCCAGGGCGATCTGGTGCTTGATAACCGCACCAATGTCGTCAAGCCTTGGAAAGCCGTCGATCTGAAATGGATCAAGATCCAGTCGCATGAGAACCCGCGCATCTGGCTGAAACTCTAGACCGTCAGTCCTGCACTCGTGGGCTTCATTCGTGGGGGCTTCGACACGGGCTTTGACGCAGGATGCGACAGCCGTTTCCAACGCCCTTGACCTTGTGCGGCAGAGACAGTATCGGCAGCTATGCCCAAGGTATTCAACTGGATTCGCGGTCGTAAGCAACCAGCCCCCCGCGACGACCGGAGGCGGCGTAGAATAGACCTTGGCGACAAGCCGGCCACCTTCCCTATTTACGCCATTGGCGACGTGCACGGCTGCCTCGATCTGCTTTTGCAGGCGGAGCGGAAAATCCTCGCCGATCTGGGACCCGAGCCCGCACCCGCGCTGGTCGTTCTCCTCGGCGACTATGTCGATCGCGGACGGGACTCCCGTGGCGTTCTCGAACATTTGCTGCAGCCCCCGCCCGCGCCGCTGCGCCGTATTGCGCTTTGCGGCAACCATGAGCAGCTCTTCCATGATTTTCTCGAAAATCCGCAGCAGAATATGCACTGGCTGGACTTCGGCGGCCGCCAGACACTTCTGTCCTACGGGGTCGATATCGACTATTTCATGAATAAAGGCCGTCTCAGGCTACAGCCTTTCAGGGATGCGCTGCTCGGCGCGATCCCGCAGCCGCATCGCCAGCTTTTATCCAGCCTGCCCGTCTATGCCCGCATCGGCTCCTATATCTTCGTGCATGCCGGCTTGAGACCGGGATTGCCGCTTGATGCGCAGACCGATGAGGACATGCTCTGGATCCGTGAGCCTTTCCTCTCACAGGGAGCCGGACTCGACCTCCTCGTCGTCCATGGACACACACCGGTGGAGCAACCGGAGACCGGCCCGCAGCGCATCGGCATCGACACCGGCGCTTACACCACGGGCAGGCTCACCATTCTCAGGCTCTCGGATGCGGGCCTGCACCTGATCGGCTAAGCCTCGGTCAGATTTTCACCAGCGGCTCGCGCTCGTAGGCCTGGTGGAGCATTTTCACGAAAGAAGGCGCCAAGGGCACGCAATGCGACCCTAGAGCTTCAACCGGAATACCGGGTGTCAAGGAATTCATCACGACCGCGCCTTTGATATCGCTGAGATTGGCGGGACGGATCAGTTGCTCGCGCTGAGCGATGCCGAGCGCGTCGAGCTGGCGGCGAATGATGCTCATCGTGATACCAGCAAGGAAGGCGGCCCTTGGCCAGACCACCGCCTCGCCATCCCAAAAGGCCAGATTCCAGATGGTTGCTTCGCTCAGATATCCCCGCGCGTCAACAAAGGCCGCATCGTCATATCCACCCTCGACGGCCTTGCGAAGGAAATAGGTTTTTGATGCTTCACCCACATGTTTGATCGTTGCGAAGGGGCGTTCATGGTTGACGAGTGCCAGACGCAGGGATTGTTTCGGATCATCAAAGGCAGGCGTTGTGCGAACGAGAATGGCGGGGTCGTTCTCTGCTCCCGTCCGAGTGAATTCCCCACTGCGCGAAAACAGGGTAGCCGTCAGCGACAGGGCCGGCGGGCCTGCATGGATCGCTGTCCGCAACCGGTCGCGCACCAGATCATCCGGCAGGGCTCTGCCGAAAAACTCTTGCGACGCCGATTTCAGTCGGGCGAGATGCAAATCCAGCCCGCGCGCGGCGCCGTCCCGCACCTGCATGGCGGTGAAATGCGCAAAACCTGCGAAGGCCAGAGGTGATAAGTCTTGTGCGGTCGCCGTCCGGCCATCGAGTTCGGTACGAAAGCGGGATTTTCCAGTCATTTTCAAGCTCCTGAAGCGTGTTTACATCTTGGAGCGTCTTCCCTACAGTCTGACAGCGCTGTCAGAGTCAAGGGCTGGAAATGAAGATCGGCGAACTCTCCCTGAAAACAGGTGTGAGCATTAGAATGCTCCGCTATTACGAGGCCGAAGGCCTTCTCACGCCCAGCCGCACGAAGGCCGGATATCGCGACTACAGTGTCGCCGACGTCGATACCGTCGAGCGCATCCTTCTGCTCGGCAATGCCGGCATGACCCTCGCCAATGTCAGGGAGTTCCTGCCCTGCTCCCTTGATCAGCGGCAAGCCTTCCAGCCATGCGACGAATTGAAATCGAAGCTGCGGATGCAGATCGGCAGGGTTGAAGAACAGATGAACGGACTTTCCAGGAGCCGGAAGCTGCTCACAGACATTCTGGCAACCTTCGAAAAATCCACTCCGGCTTCAGGCCGCCGGTAAGTCTCTGTGTCAGCGATGGCCATCCCCGCTTTACGGAGCGGGCGGCGGACAGTCATCTCCACCGCCACATCAGTTAACCGGGGATAAGGCCGATCCTCACGCACCATCAATAGCTTCGAGCCAGATACCGACGGCGACCGCGCCCCTATCGGGATGACCGACCACCCACTCACCGAGGTAACTTGCGCGCCCGAGCCGTGGCTTCATCGAGGCTGTCGCCTTTGCAGCGCTGCATCGTCGACTTGCAAGACCGACAACGAAAAACCCGGCATATCTAGGGCCGAAGGAAGGCGCCGGCCCAGGCGCGTTCCACGACGACACCTTTCGCCTCCAGCAGCACGACCGCCGACCGTGCCCACGATAGCGAGTTCCATCGGTGGCGTTGCCCCTAGGCCATTGACCAGCAGCGCGACGCGATCGCCGCCGGCGAGCTTGCCGTCGGCCTCGATTGTTTCGATCACCAGCTTCACGAGCGCGTCAGCCGAGGCGATGGGCATCCGCTGCACGCCCTGCTCACCATGGATTCCGAGCCCGACTTCAATCTCGGTCTTACCCAGCACGAAGCCCGGCTTGCCGACAGCCGGCGGCGTGCAGGAGCCCAGCGAGACACCCATCAAAGAGAGCTTGGGCGGCTTCCCGGGCGATGCGGGTCACCTCTTCAAGAGCAAGCCCCTTTTCCGCTGCGGCCCCGGCGAGCTTGTGGACGAGCACCGTTCCCGCAATCCCGCGGCGGCGATCGACGGGAACCGTATCCTTCAAGGCAACGTCGTCGGCGACGACAACGATCTCGACAGGGATTCCTTCGGCCCTCGCCAGCTCCGCCGCCAAGCCGAAATTCAGCCGGTCGCCGGTATAGTTCTTGACGATGGCCAGCACGCCGACATAACCGGCATGGGCAGGCTCATGTCCGCTGCCGCCGCCCGAAAGCACCGCCACCCTGCGCTTCTCCGCCTCGGGCAGCCCGGATCGAATGATCACGTTCTCATCCAGAAGCAGAGTGGTTTGCGGGCTGAGCGCCACGACGCCCTCCAGCATGTCCCGGACAACGGTGGATGGATCGTTGATAAGCTTCTTCATGCCTTACTCCTCGATGCAGTGCGTCGGCGGGCGGGCGGTATTCCGGCATTTACGCGCGCTGGAAAACGCGTAGATGCGGCTTGAACAGTGAACAAGCATGGTCTCCTCGCCGATTGCAAGCGTCGGAAATGCACGGCAAAGCTTCAAGCACGAAACAGGACTGGCCTCCTCACTGAGGTAATTGTCGGCAGACTTGTGGTCAGCCCGCTTCCGACATTGTATAGAATGCCGGTAATCCCTTTTGTTCCCGCCGGGCTTCCCGAACGCGAAGACAACACTGAAATAACCAGACGCAACCCACCACCTGATCAACCTCAACAACCAGCATCAAGGAAACACATGAGCGCTGCGTATTATACGTCGGCCATTGCGGTCGCTGCTGCGGCAGGGGTGGTTATCAGGCCGTTCCGGTGGCCCGAGGCCGTATGGGCCGTCGCAGGAGCGCTGCTGATCCTCGCGCTGGGCATTTTGACTCCTGCGGAAGTCTGGTCAGGGGTGATCAAGGGTCTCGACGTTTACCTGTTCCTGACCGGCATGATGTTGCTGTCTGAGCTTGCCCGGCGTGAAGGTCTGTTCGACTGGGTCGCCGCCGTTGCGATCTCTTACGCCAGAGGGTCGGCGCGGCGCCTCTTCGTGCTGATCTACCTGATCGGCGTCGTCGTGACCGCGCTTCTCTCCAACGACGCCACCGCCGTCGTCCTGACGCCTGCCGTTTATGCGGCCTGCCGTGCCGCCAGGGTCAAGAATCCGCTTCCTTACCTTTATATCTGCGCCTTCATTGCCAATGCGGCGAGTTTCGTGCTGCCGATCTCCAACCCTGCCAACCTCGTCATTTTTGCCGGCGGCGAGATGCCGCCGCTGTCCCGCTGGCTGGACACCTTCCTGCTTCCGTCGATTGCGGCAATTCTTGTCACCTTTCTTGCGCTTTACTGGTCGCAGCGCCGTGTTCTCGCGGAAGACACCGTCGCGGATCGGGTGGAACGCCCGACCCTCAGCCTGCCGGCGAAACTGGCGGGCGTCGGCCTGCTGGCAACCGCCGCCGTGCTGCTGTCAGCCTCTGCATTCCACATGGATCTCGGCCTTCCGACGTTCCTCGCTGGCGTAATCACGACTATCCTCGTTCTTGCCATCGTGCGGCAGAACCCGGTGGAGATCATCAAGGATGTGAGCTGGGGTGTGCTGCCGCTCGTTGCGGGCCTGTTCGTCATCGTCGAAGCCGTTAGCCATACGGGCATCACCGCCGTGGTCGCTGAGCAATTGAAGGCGCTGAGTGAACATTCGCAGGCACAGGCCATTGGGATCGGCGGCGTCGCCGTCGCGCTTTTTTCCAACCTCGTCAACAACCTACCGGCTGGTCTTTTCGCTGCAAGTGCCGTTCAGGCTGCACAGGTGCCGGACAATGTCACTGCCGCTGTTCTGATCGGGGTCGATCTGGGACCGAACCTGTCGGTCACGGGCTCGCTTGCAACCATCCTTTGGCTGTCAGCACTCCGGCGCGAAGGCCTGCATGTGCGCGCGCTGGACTTCCTCAAACTGGGCGCCCTCGTCATGACACCGGCCTTGCTGGCGTCGCTTGCAACGTTGCTGCTCTGACACGCGCATGAGGACGCCGTGAGAGGGCGTGAAGCGGCGCCGTTACGCCGCTTCCGGTCTCCTATCGGACTCCTCGTTGATCTTGTCGATCAGCTGCATGAGGATGTCCGAGCACGCCTTCATCGGCTCGTCATCGGCACATTTGACATCGATCTTGCTATCGCCCTGCTCGAGGCGGAAATGCGCGCCCTTTGACGGCGGTGGTGGAGGCGACGCATCGGGGCGACCCAGACCATCCGCCGGACCGGGCGGCGGCGGCTGTTGGGCAAAAGCGATGAAGGTGGATGCGCCCGACGAAAGCGAGGGCGCGGCTGGCAAGAGGGTTAAGGCCGCCATCGATCGTATCGACATGCAGATGGACAGCCGCAAACTCGATCTCGGCATGAACGGCATGTCGATCGAAAATGGCGACAACTCGATCAAGGTCGATGAGGCAAGCCTCAAGGGCTTTGACTGGAGTTCGTCGATCAAGGCAATTTCCGAGCTCGCCGGGCTCGATGATACGGAGATCGAGACCTTTCCGTTCAACCGTCTGATACCGGAACTCGGAACGATCCGTGTTGGCGGCATCAATGTCGATGTGGCCGCGCCCGAAAAATCGGACGAGGAGGCAAACGAGGAAACGAAAGGCACGCCGGAGCGCGTCAAGTTCACACTCAAGAATTTCGAAATGGGGCTGAGAAAACCCTTCAACGGCATTCCGACCGACATTACGATCCGGCAGGACGATCTGACTCTTCCCATCCCGGCGGACTCGTCGGAGGAGGTTCTTGTTGAAGCGCGCAAGCTGGGCATCGAGTCGCTCGCCCTGTCTTATGGCCTTTCCGCGGGTTGGGACGAACCGAACAACAATCTGATGATCCGGGAAATCTGCTTCAGCGGCAAGGATATTGGCAGCGTCAATTTCTCCGGTCTCGCGAACGGGTTTACGGAAGAATTCTTTCCCTTCGACATCGGTCGCGCCCAGGCCGCACTCTTCGGGCTTGCCGGCCGCGAGGTGAAACTCACGATCAAGGACGAAGGTTTGATGGCCAAGGCGATCAAGCTTTATTCTTTGGAAAACCACATGAGCGAGGCAGAGGTTCGCGCCACCCTGACATTGGTGGCAAGTGCCCTGCTGCAACAGGTCGCGGCTGAACAGCCGAAACTGCAAAATGCGGTGGAGGCGCTCGGCCGCTTCATCAGCACACCGGGAACCTGACGGTCACGGTCAAATCGACAGGTGCAAATGGCCTCGGCCTTCTGGATCTCGTTGCCGCTTCTGACAATTCGATGCTTCTGCTCGACAAGGTCGACATTCAGGCAACGGCGGAATAGCGGCTGCCATTCAACAGGACCCGGAAGGCCGAGAAGGGCTTCCGGTTTATGGGACGAGCCGTTTCGTGTCAGGTTGCCGGTTGCGGCCATCGCTGCAGGGCTTCCTGCCCCGCCTCGGTCAGGCCATAGACTCCCCGATCGAGCCGTTCGAACCAGCCATAGACATTCGCGAGCAGGATTTTGCCGGCATCCGGGACGCTGGACCTGATCTGGCGTACGCGCAAGGGGCCTGATGCCAGCGCCTCTGCGCAGCCGAGTGCCTGCTGGCGATAGGCGGTCATGATCGGCGCGCGTGTGCTGCCACCCACTGCCGGATCGCCACGCCGCCTCTGGTGTTCGCGCATCAGCCGGGAGCGCCGTTTCGGATTGGTGCGCGGCATAGGGGTCACGGAGCCGACGAGAATGCTGACATCGCCGGCATCGGAAATACCGAGCATGCCGATCCCGAGCCTGCGGCAGAGATCCCGGTAACGTTTGTCAGCCTCACGGCCCCTGCCCTTGGCCGAGACCCGCGCCGCGATCCAGACCTCATCTGCGATAGCCGCCCGATCGACAGCCTGCAGGATAAGTTCCAGATTAAAGCTCAGTTTCAGCTCGCAGATCACGACAACAGCCGGGTCGTCGTCGCTTAGACCCACGAGGTCACAACCACCAACTTCACCCTTGACGGTGTAACCAGCCTTTTCAAGAAAGCCTTTGACGGGCAGATAAAGCGACGTTTCCATATACCAGCGGGTTCAAGTGACGATCCGGCCCCTGAATACATCGATCCGCCCACCAAGAACAACCCTTTGACGGGCGCAGCGACGGACATCACGGATTATCGGTCCCCTCGGCGGGAGACGGCATCCAGCGGAAAACTCATACCTTATTCAGGCTTCCTGCCGGTCAGAATATTATTCAGCACCGTCATTTGCCGGCGGTTCCACTCAATCGCGTCCTCGAAGGCTTTGTTTCCCAGTTCCTGCCGCTGATCCTGGCTCGCGGCCAGTTGCAGGATTGCGTCGGCAAAAGCCTGATGATCACCATCGCCAACAATGACCACGCCGCGCCGGTATCGTTCCGAAAGTCCCCTCGCGCCTGTCCGGGTGCTGATCGTGGGAACACCTGCGGCGAGAGCGTCGAGCAATTTTATGTTGATGCCCGTTCCAAGCGTGATGGGATTGATCGAGAGTGGCGCACGGGTGAAAGCTTCCTTCAGGCTGTCCACGCGGCCAAGTTTGACAACACCGTCCCTATCCCCGATCTTGCCGCATATGCTGCCAGCCACGACCAGGCGAATATCCGGCCGTGTCGCCCTGACGATCGGCAGGACGTTGTCAATGAAGCCCGTCAGGGAAATGATGTTGGCGTCATTGCTGGAACCAAGAAACAGGAAGTCGCTCGAACTGAGGTCTTCCACTCTTCCACCGAGATCGAGAGTATGGCTGACGGTTGCAACAACCGGCGGCTCTGCCCCCTGCCGCTGCCTGAACGTCCGATCCTCTTCCTCCTGAATGGCGACAACCACGTCCGCACGGCGGAAAGCCTTGCTTTCCATTTTCGGTGGAACGGAAAACCAGTATCCGTATTTGTTCGCGGTATTGACGAAAGCCTTGTGTCGGTCGGCGAAGGAATCATGGGTGTCGAGAATGCGCAGCACCCCCTTCGGCAACCCCAGGAACGCCCGCGAATGAAAGGCATATTCGACAATGACGGCATCAATGCCAAGCCGGCGCTGAATATCCCGAACCTGCCGGCCGATTTCCGGGTAATAGAACTCGTCGAGGTGATTATAAAAACCGCTGTCGCGACCGAGAAGGCGGTGGACCTTTCGGACGGCTCGAAACGCGATCACTTCAGCTTCTAACCCCCAATCCCCGATAAGCCTTGTTTTAAAACGGCTCCGCTGCCGTGATACGAAATGCAGGCGCCCGGAGCTGAATTCTGCTTCATGCGCGGCCGGATCGAAATCGGCGGCAATCGGGGTATCAACATAAACGAAATGCACCTCATGTCCCAGGCTGCGAACGGCGCGCGTCAACTGGAGAATCCGGCTGCGATTGCCCTCGGACGCGGGAACGGCGGGAATGGCTGAGACGAAAGCAACTTTCACCTGAATGTCTCACGCCTGTCTAGAGAATGTTTCAAACAGCTGAAAATTTCTTCTGGAAAGTTCAAGAACCTCGGGCAGCTTATTCTTTACGTTTTCGCGAATTTCATCAACGTGATCCACGAACTTTATCAGAGTACTTGTGATACCCTCCTCTGTATAAAACGCAGACGGCGAAAGAAGATCGGATGCGGCAAGACGAAAATGCTTATATAGCCCCTCAAATTTACCTTGATAGGCGATACATGTAACAGGCACACCTTTGCCCAGCGCCGCGATGGCAAGGTGCATGCGTGCGCTGACAAGGCCATCGAGTTGCCCCGCGACCCCCTTCAGAACAGGCGCAGGCCACTCACCTTCAAGATATCGAACTTTGTCTGCAAGCGAAGCGGGGACAAGTTCAGCAATGGCCTTAAGGCAAGCCTGGTCGCCAAAGCCTTCCCGGTAGTCGTGCGGAATGAGCAACCAGCATACCGGTCTTTCCTCGGCGACAAATTTAAGCGCTTCCACTCCATGCCGGATAATCGCATCAACCTGCACTTGATCTGCATTTTTAAACAACATGGGATGCAGGTTGAAGCCCATTACTCTGAAGCCTTCAGCCCGCTTTCGCTCAATCCATGAACGCGTCTCCAGATCAGGCTCTGATGGAATGAGACTAAAGGCAGAATCGGCAACAAGTGCTGCATTTGTTTTCGCGAAGGATTTAAGACGTTCAAGGGAGACCGCGTCACGTACGTTGAGTGAAACTCCCGGATGCAGAGTTCGATAGAACATGGCCAATATGGGAGAAGGCGTTTCATTAAAACTGAAACCGAGGATGACACTCTTAATTCCGGCGGCCGCGGCCAGATCCGCGCTGGCGAGAAATTTCGCACTTACCAGTGGGTGGTAATATCCGTCCATGACATCCGCACCGACCACTACAACACAGTCATAATTCCGCGCCACGAATTGTTGAGCCAAAGCGCTTATAAAATCGGGTTTCCCAAAGATATCCACGGGGGTGAAGCCCCTCGCCAGGGCAGGGCCGACAGAATCCGATCCGTCGACAAGAATATCTATTTCGACTTCAGGATTACTCGCGCGAGCTTGCTGTAAAGTGGCCGTAATCATTGCATCATCACCGATGGACCCAAAAAGAGTTACGGGGTCACCCGTTACGATCAAAATCCGCCTGAGTTGCGTTCCCGCAGCAACAGGTTTGATACTGCGTTTCAACGCTTGCAGATCCTTAAAGAGCTGCCGAATTATCATGTCGCCGTTTCGCTGCTCGTTATATTTCACCCATTTCTTATGAAGTGGCGCCGGGATGATCTTCTTAACTAGCTTGCGCATTTTCTTTCCTTTCGAGAAATTATTTTGCTCGTGAGGAGCGTGATGGCAGATCTGGCCTCGCTCCTCGCGGTCAGGACCAAAAGAAAAGAATATGTCGCAACGAAAATGGACCCGAGCACGAGTCCGGATAGGAAATCACCCATCCCAAACGCGCTAACCTCAGGGCGTATCCAGTACACGAGCAGAAAGCATAACCCGCTGGACGCAAAGCTCGGCAGGAGCAGAAGGAAGATTTTCCCTAGACCAATGCCAAGTTCTCGCGCGACATAAAAAAACGTGAAAGGAGTAGAGGTGACTTGCCCGAGGACATATACAGCAACGATTTCCTTAATGCTGTTTGTCGGAACGAGCAAAATCAGCAGGATCGTAGAAATCGCCTTCACGCTTCCGGCAATCAGTACTTTGCCAGGCTTACCACGCGCAGAAAGAAAAGGACCATTTTGAAACTGGACGCATTGCAGCGCGCCCAGCAGAAGCAGCGGTTGCGCCACCTCATCTGCCCCTTGCCAGCGGCTACCGAACAGAACGTTGCAGATTTCTGGCGCCAATGCCGCGGCGAGCACAAAGACTGGCGTCGAGAAGATCGCCGACATGGTGATCGACTGCTTGTAGAGCGCCGCCATTCGTTCCCGTTCGTGCGAAACGCGTGAAAGCACCGTCAGCGAGACGTCATAGAGCGCCGCCTGAAGCAATTGCATCAGAAGTTGATAGAGCCTGCTGCCAACCGTGTAGAGTCCGAAGACGGCCACGCCATAACGTCCCAGGATCATGAAATCGATCAGGCGCGTGGCCGCGAAATCGACAATGCGAAGGCCGAGCGCCGACGAACCGAAGCGAAGCAGTTCGACGAAGGTGCCGGGATTGAGAGCGGTGCCCGGCAGCCAATGCGGCTTTCGCCAGAGCCAGATCAGCGTGACGAGGGTGGCGACATAGGTTTGAACGACGAGGCTCCAGACGCCCATGCCCGTGATCGCGAAAACAATCGCCACGCCACCGCCGACGATGTTCGAGATGAAGGTTCTGATTGCCAGCGGTTTGAAAGCCAAAGCACGGCGATAATTCACCTCCTGAAACATCGAAGCCGTGTTCAGCGGCAGCAATATGCAGATCGCCACGATGACCGGCGCCAGCCCTTCGACCTCGAACCAGCGTTCCAGTTCCGGTGAAAACACGCAGACGACGATAGCCAGCAGCGTTGCGACCGTGACCGAGGCATAAAAGGGCAGATTGACGTCGCCGGGTTCCAGGTTGCGTTTCTGCACGATCGCGTCCGCGAATCCGAACTCCGACACCATCTGGATCAACATCAGCACCAGCCCGGCGGTGGCGACCATGCCATAATCGGTAGGGCTGAGGAAACGGGCCAGAACGATGAAGAGAATGGAGGTGAAAAGCTTACCGCCCCAGTTCTGGACGATGGACCAGAAGACACCCGTAACGGCGGCGCTGCCTATCGACGTAGCTTCGGCCATCAATCCACCATCCGTAAACCCGGCCGAGTCGACGCAACATGCGCAACCGCCGCAAAACAGTCGACGCCCAGGCCGTGAAAGCGGAGGCTGCCCTTATTGCTTCCCGCCATATGCCCTCTCCTTCAAAGAAAACCGCGGCAACGGACCGGGTCCGTTGCCGGTTAAGATGCACGCAGGGTTCGGCTTTGCCTGCTGCTCGTCAGGACGTCCTCATAGAGTTTCACATAATTTTCGCCGACCCGACGCGAGGTGGATTCCTCGACGATGTTTCCGAAATCCGCCTCCGTCGGCAATTCTTCGCGCGAGAGCGTCAGCACGCGGCGGATACGGGCGGCAAGGTCGGTGGCGTTGCCCGGTTCGAACAGCCAGTCATGGTTGGTCTCGCCGATCAGCTCCGGAATGCCGCCGGAGGCTGCGCCGATGACCGGCACGCCCATGGCATAAGCCTCGTAGATCGTGCGTGGCGAAGGCTCGGCCCAGAAGGAAGGGACGATGAGCACATCGATCTCTTCGAGAAACTCCTTCGGTTTCGCCCAGCCGACGAATTCGATCGGCAGATCGCCGGCCTGAACCGTGAAACGCTCGATCGAATCGTCCATCGCATGGCCGGCGACCAGACAGCGCCAGTTCCCGTGACCGATTTCCCTGAAGGCATCGACCATGTTGCCGACGCCTTTTTCCGTATTGATACGGCCGATATAACCGAAGGTCAGCGGCCGGCCAGTGCGGTCGATCTGCCGGCGGGCGACCGGATCGCCCTCCGGAACCGTGCAGGAATAAAAGATAACGCGGCGCAGGTTTTCCGGGATGTGACGGAAAAGCCCGTGATTGACATGCGTCTTGAGGATTTCAGTGCCGACGCTTGCGACAGCGCTGATATAACGCTGGGTGAATTTCTTGGTGAAATTCACCGCCTGACAGCCGAGATGGATGTGCTCGCAGGGCTTACCGCCCTTGAACATGGCGGCATTGCCGCACAGGAGATCATATTCGCAGATCGTGTGAACGATCGGAATGCCGCGCTTATGCGCCGCCCGCCACACCAGCGTCGTCACATCCAGCAGCGAATGGGTGTTGAGAACGTCAGGCTTGAAATCGTCGAGGACGGCCTCGAACTGTTTTTCGACGTCGAAATTCCACTGCTGCTTGAGCTTCTGCATGCGCCGCTGCTGCGGCGAATATTGCGGCCAGTCCTCAAGCCAGAAATCGTTATTATGGAACATGCGGTAGACGGAGACGCCGTTGCGCATGGTTTTCGGTTCGGCCTGCCGCTCGATACAAGCGGCGCCGACCGTATGTCCCATGGAGACGAGTTCCTCGGCGAGATGTTCGACCGAACGCTCGCATCCACCAACGATATGCGGCGGATAAAGGCTGCTAAGATGGAGAATTCTCATGCGGATACGCTCTGTTTTCCTTCATCGAAAATCTATGGCGTCCATCCCGGGCTCGTTTGTCTCCCTTCATTCCAGGAGACCAGTGAGACATCTGCAAAAATATAAAGAGCCGGAGCAGAACTAATGTTTGAAAATATGAATTACCAAAATCTACTTTTCAAAAAGCACGGGAATCGACGCTATTTCAAGTGATTTTTTTTGCGGCGCGGCAAAAGCCATGCGGTGTTGCGAAAAGAACCGGCCTCGTGTTACGGTTTAGCCACTTTAAAGTGCAGGCAATCGGCAATCGGTTGCGTTGCAGGCAATGATTTAACTGAAATTCATAATATCATTTTATTTCAAAGAGATGGATTTTGGGCGGCCGCAAATGCCAAGATTTCCGGACCATTTTGATATCGAGACCGGGCAACCGTGACCGCCATTCAAACGGCGACGCCCATGTGACGGCGTCTGTCTTATCGTTTCTCAAGGAGGCGCAGATGAATGGAAGAACGCCAGCCACGATGGGTGGCCTGACGCGGCGCAACCTGCTTTCAGCAGCACCCCTTGCATTGGTCGCCGCCTCGGGTCTTAGCGCTACTTCGGCAAGGGCGCAGAGACTTGCTTCGGCCAGTACCGAAGCCTTTCTCGACAGTGTCGGGGTGTGCGGTCACTTCACCCGCCCCACGGGCGTCTATCCGGAACGGTTCGACCGGATCGTGCCCGAGCTCGAAGCGCTGGGCGTCCGGCATCTGCGTGACGACGGGCTCATCGCCGCAAGAGACAGTCGCGACAGCCCCGTCTTTCGGCGGCTGCGACGGATCGTGGCGGCTGGCGTTCGCCTCACCGTCATCTGTTACGACAATCTCAACCCTTACGTTTCCACGCCGCTCGACAGACTCACGGATTTTTACGATTGGTGCGATGCGGGTATCGATATTTTCGAAGGCAGCAATGAACCCAACCTGACGAAGGACCCGCAAAATGCTCCGCGCATTTCGGCGGAGCACCAGGCGGCGCTGCACGACACCATCCGCTCGGTTCCGCGCCTGAGTGCGGTGCCCGTTGCGGCGCCATGTTATGTCCTGTCGAACAGAGCGCTGGCGCTGGATCTGAAAAATGCCTGCGATTACGGCAATATCCACCCTTATGCCGGGATGGAGCATCCCGAAACCACCGGTCCGGGGGCGCTCTCTAAATCCGTCGCCGCTTCGGCGCATATAGCGGCCGGCAGGCCGGTGCTCGCCACGGAAATGGGTTACCATACCTCTCTGCAGACCAGGACATTTCATTTCCCCGTCACCGAAGGCATCAAGGCGCGCTATATGCCGCGCATGCTGCTCTGGTGTTTCATCAGCGGCATCCGCCGGTCCTACATCTATGAAATGGTTTCAAGCTTCGCCGCCGATGAGACAAGCCCGGAATCCTCCTTCGGCCTGCTGCGCCATGATCTAAGCCGCACCCCCGCTTACGAGGCCGTTCGCATCCTTCTTTCCCTTTGCAGGGCGGAACGGCAGACCGGACCGGCGGAACGACAGCTCGATTTCCTTACCGACGATTCCCAAAGGTTGGCCCTGCACCTTACAAGACCGGACGGTGCTCTGCTCGTGCCTGTCTGGCTTGGAATTTCCGGCTGGCAGTGGCCAGCCCGCATCGAAAACCCGCCCGCCGAACGGGTTGCCACATTTTCGGTGGCCGGCCAGCATAGTCACGTTATCGCACACCGTTTCCGCGATGACGGCTCCGTGAGCCAGCAGACAATTACGCAGGAAAGCGGGCAATACCGGCTTTCCGTCAGCGACCAGCTTACGGTTCTGGAAGTTTTCTGACTGATGCGGAGGAAATGCCGCATCGCAAAATTGTGTGTATCGCGTCGCGCTATTGCATGATAGCCTGCTTGAATACTGGACTTCCGCCCCGCAAAAGCGGGTGCGATATAATACTAAATATATCTTTATTTTTATAGATTGACGATGATGAAAAATTTTAAGAAAGCGCCCGCTGCCGGCGCGCAGCGTCTCGATGTCCTTCAGCTAATGCGCGCCGTTGCGGCAACCATGGTCGTTGCGCTGCACGCGGACGTGAACTGGCCATTCACACTTTTTCCATTGCATCTGCTGAGGCTGGGAGGCGGTGTCGACCTGTTTTTTGTCATTTCCGGCTTCGTCATCGTTTATGCATCCCGGCCCTATTTTGCCGCGACGGGCGGTCGTTCCGCATTTCTGCTGCGCCGGTTCCTCCGCATCGTCCCGCTTTACTGGTTTGTGCTGACCCTGCGGCTCGCCATGGCCGCCAGCGTGACCATAATCAGCGCAAAGGCCTTTCCGCCACTACAGTCGATCCTCACCTCCTACCTGTTTATTCCCTATGACAGCATGGGTTATGGCGACGCCTATCCGTTTCCGCTGATCGATCTCGGCTGGACGCTGAATTACGAGATGTTCTTTTACATCGTTTTCGCAGCGTTCATCTTCCTGCCGCTGGAGCGCGCGGTTTTCACGACAGCCGGCGTGTTGTTTGCCGCCGTCATGATCGGCTCCGCATTCGATCTCGGCCTGCCGTTCAGCTTCTGGTTCCAGCCGATCATTCTCGAATTTGTCGCAGGCATGTTCATCGCGGTCCTCTTCCTGCGAGGCGTTCGCCTGCCGCCCCTGCTCGGACTTGCAACGGCCCTGTGCGGCATGGCGATCTGGATGCTCACCGATCTGAACAGGATAGGGTTCAAGTGCGATCCGGGCTGTTATTCGTTTTCGCGGCTGCTGGTTTTCGGCGGCGGCGCGATTTTGCTGATGTCGGCGGCGACCTTGACCAGAAACATCTCCCTGCCCCGTTTCGCCCAGCCGCTGGCGAAACTCGGCGATTCATCCTATGCGCTTTACCTGCTGCACCCCTTTATCTTCCGGGGTTTCAAGATCGCGCTCGGCGGCGTGACGTTCCCGCCCGAATGGGGCAACCTCGTTTATCTCGTCATCGTCGTCAGCACCGTCGCCATAGCCCATGTCTTTCACGTCCTTGTCGAGACGCCGGCCAATATCTGGCTGCGTGACCGGCTGATAACGTCACCACGGAAAGTCGCCGTGTCATGAACAAACCGAAACAAGGCAAGGGCGGTTGTTAACAATAGCTGAGGGTTTCCGCAGCAAGTTTATTTAGTGCTTGATCCTTTGCTTGGGCTGTGCGATTTAGAAGGAAATTTTAGATGTTGGGTAAACTTGCCTGGCATTGGATGTATTTAAAGTCGTATTTTAAAAGATTTGGAGAGTTGGATGCCCCGCATTCGTAACGGCTCGATGCTCGTCGGTGCGATGTTCATCGCCAACATGGGTCTGTTTTCTGTTGTCGCCAACGCACAGAACGTGGAAACTGCACCGCAGAAGACGCCCTCCGTTGAGAGCGGGGCAACAGGCGGGCCCGTCAAGGCCGCCGATGAAACCACCGCCGCATTTCTGAACCGCGTCAACACCAGCAATCCGGACACGGTTTCGATTGCTACGGCGGAACTGTTCAAACAGTCTCCGACGCAGGGGATGATCAGTGATCTGATCACCATCGCCTCCAGCACGGATGCGGCAACGGCCGATGTAACCGGAAAAGTGACGAGCGGATTTCCGATCATCGCCGTGTCCACCAGCGCAGCGCAGTTCTCCGAACAGCTTTCCGGCCTCATCCTGAGTGACTCCGGCCAGCTGCCCACCATCGTCGCACTGGCCCAAAAGGTCGGTAACAAGGACTTCTCCGAAGTCGTCGGCGAAGGCTTGGCGCTTGCCCATGCTACCGCAATGAGGAACGGCAATACGATACTGGCAGCCGCCATTCAGTTGCAGACAAAGGGCGCAAACGTGCCCGCCGATCTTCTGATCGCCTTTAGCGAGAATATCCAAGGAACGGCTGCCGGTCCGGCCGCCCCTGCGGCTGCCGCGGCGACGGCATCGCCGATCGGCGGAGCCGGTTCCTCGCCGGCAAGCGCCAACAGCATCGGCGGTTCGGGAACGGCAGGCACCGCAGATGGCACCGCACAGGCGGGCGGCGGAAGCGCACCTGTCGGCGGCGGCGGTAGTGGCGGAGCGACAGGCAGCACCGGCACGTCCTTTTTCACCACGATCAACAATTTCTTCTCGACCGGCAGCACCACCACGCCTGTCAGCACAAGTCCCGTTTGAGTTTGGCTTTGTCGCCTTTCCCGCGGGGAAGGCTGCCGCCAGTTCTGTGATGCAACCGTGACTTGGCGGGCGTTGCGCCCGCCGAAAAGAGCGAGGCTGACAGTTGTTGCAAAGGCACGATCCCCTGACGATGGCTGACTACGATAAAGGCGGGCTGACGTCCGAGTTTATCGATATCGACGCCGTTCTTGCAATGATCCGCCGACAATGGCGCATCGTGCTTGCCGCGGTCGCAGTCGCCGGGGCAATCGGCCTCGCTTTTGCGGCAACGGCCGTTCCGATCTATTCGGCGACGGCGACGCTGCTGATCGACCGCAATAACAGCCAGATTGTCGAACAGCTTTCGACGATTGGCGGCGTCATAGAGGATGAAGCTTCCATTCTCAGCCAGGTCGAGGTTCTGCAATCGGAAACCATCGGGCTTGCCGTCGTCGATAGTCTCAACCTCACCGAAAACCAGGAATTCAGGGCAACACGCGCATCACTTCTAGGCTCGATATTCGGCACCATCCGCTCACTCGTCAATGTTTCCCAATGGTTCTCGCCAGCGAAGAAAAAAGAGGCGGTGGTTGACGATGGAACCCTGAAGAGAGCGCTGTCGGACCAGCTGCTCAACGGCCTCAGTGTCAAGCGCATCGGCCGGACCTACGCGCTGGAACTCACCTATAATTCGACATCGCCGGTTCTCGCCGCGCAGATCGTCAATGCCGTGGCCTCGGCCTATCTGCTGGACAAGCTGAATTCCAAATACGAGGCGACGAGACGCGCCAGCGACTGGTTGTCCGACCGTATTGCGGAGCTGCGCCAGCGGGCGCTCGAAACCGATCTGGCCGTGCAGAAGTTTCGCGCCGAACATAATCTGATCTCGACCGGCGTTAACGGCCTGCTCTCCGATCAGCAGCTGGCGGAATCCAACAGCGCGCTGATCCTGGCGCAGTCGGAAACGGCCAGGGCGCGGGCGCGGGTGCAACGCATCGAACATATTCTCGCCACCGACGATGTCGATGCGGTCGTTACCGATATTCTCGACAGCTCGGTCGCCAACGATCTGCGCAAAAAATATCTCGAAGCCTCCAAGACTGAGGCGGAAATTACCAGCAGGCTCGGCAGCAACCACATTCAGGCGGTACGTCTGCGCAATGAAATGCAGGAATACCGCCGGCTGATGTTCCAGGAAATCAGCCGCATCGCGCAAAGTTACAAAAGCGATCTGGAAGTCTCGGAAGCGAGGGAAAAGTCGCTCGCCGAAAGTGTCGCCAAGGCGACCGACATCAGCAACTCCGCCAGCGAGACACAGGTTCAGCTGCGCGAATTGCAGCGTGAAGCCGAAACCTACAAGAACATGTACCAGACCTTCCTGCAGCGATATCAGGAAGCGATGCAGCAGCAATCCTTCCCCGTGACGGAGGCGCGGGTGATTTCCAAGGCGATGCCGCCCAGAATCCCGAGCAAGCCGAACAAAACCATGATTTTGGCGCTGTTCATGATCATGGGCGCCGCAGCAGGCGGCGGCATTGCCGTGTTCCGCGAATTCCGGGATCGTTTTTTCCGCACCGGGGAACAGGTCCGTGATGTTCTTGGGCTGGAATTCCTCGGCAATACCCCGCTCATCCAGAACAACAAGGCCATAATAGAAGATCAGGAAGGCGGCCATGCGGCCCTGACGCGCCCCACCAGCGTTGCGCGCTATGCGGTCGACCATCCGCTCTCCTCTTTCGCCGAAACCCTGCGCAGCACCAGGCTTGCCATCGATCTCGGCGTTCCCGCCAAAAGCGGGGCCCGGATTGTCGGCGTCGTCTCGGCCTTACCGAGCGAAGGGAAATCCACGATCTCCATCAACCTTGCGCAGCTGCTCGCCGGGCAGGGTGCGCCGGTCCTCTTGCTGGACGCCGACATTCGCAATCCCGGCGCAACGCGCGCCATGGCGCGTCACGCGAGTGAGGGCCTGCTCGAAGTCCTGCTGGAAGGCCGCAGCGTGCAGGACGTGCTGCTTCATGACGAAAAGACGCGTCTCGCTTTCCTGCCCACGGTGGTCAAACAGCGTGTCCCTCATTCTTCCGAACTGCTGACCTCGGCGCAAATGCACAAGCTGCTGGCCGAAGCGAGCACGGCTTTCGACTATATCATCGTCGACCTGCCGCCGCTCGGGCCGGTGGTCGACGCCCGCGCCATGGCGGGCCGGATCGACGGTTTCATCTTCGTCACGGAATGGGGCAGAACCGCCCGCCGGGCGGTGCGGAACACGGTGGAGAATGAGGTTCATATCCGCAAGAAGTGCCTCGGGGTCATCCTCAACAAGGTGGACACCGAAAAGCTGAAGCTTTACCGCGCCTATGGTTCAAGCGAATATTATCATTCGCGCTATACACGATATTACCATGATCAGGCGTAACGGCGTGACCCGCCTGCGGAAAGCCCTCGCGGTCGTACCGGTCCTCGTCATTTCCATCTTTGTCCTGTCCGTCGCCGCCCAGGCCTTTTCGCAAAGCCGGCGTTTTTCCGATATTGTCGCATTGGCGCGGATCGCCGACGACAATAATGGCCTTGCGCCTGATCTCCTTGCGGAAACAATCCCTGAACTTCAGCCCATCGTCACCGAAAAAATCTGCCGTTCGGATATCGTCAAAGCCGGTCTAAGGCTCGTTCTGGCCGATCTCGATGCGAATGGCGTCGATCCGGCATCCGATTCCGGCGCGGCGCGTCTCGGTTTTGCCGAGACCTTTATTCGCCATTCGCTCTTTTGTTTTCCCGCAAATGGCGATGTCTGGCTGCGTCTTGCCATGGTTCGCTCGCTGCGCAACGCCTCACCCATGGAAGTCACCGTGCTGATGAACTTCTCCCAGCTCTACGGGCCTGCCGATGCCAATCTGATCCGTGGGCGTTTCGTGATGTGGCGGCAATTTCCGAAGAACACCTTGCCCGAGGCCGAGGCGGCCCGCGAGGCGGATACGGCCGTCGTCTGCGGCAAACAGGGGGAAATCCTGCGATGGACCCTGGCGGAGGTTTGTCCAAAGCCAGTACCAGCGGACACAAGACGCCCCGCGCCGCCGTCATGATCTGAAACGATGAAACGGCTGAGCCTCGTCGATATTCGCGGCATAGCTACCACAAACAATTCCGACAAAGCCCGAAGATATGTCGCTCACCGAATCCCGATCAGAACCGCTCCCCTCCTTGCAGACCCCACCGGTGGCGGTTCGGGACTATGTCCGGCCGGTCGCAATAATCGCGTTCTGGGCAATATTTCTGTTGGCGCTTCTCAATCGCGGCGCAACGGAAATCGAAAGTCGCATCGTTGTCACGATGGCGATCTATCTCCTGCTGGCGCCGGCAATCCTGCTGTTCGGGCCGCCAAAGGGCGGTGCAGGCAAAGTACTTACGGCGGCCTGTCTTTTATTGGGAGCGCTTATCGTTCAGGTGCTGTTGCAAGCCTCCTCCATGCCTGGCATCGCGCGCCCCAACCCGGCATGGTCCATCGCCGCCATGTTCATGCAGAATGCGCCAGCCGCCACAATCTCCCTGACACCGGCGGATGACCGGATCGGCCTCATGAGCGCCGCCCTGCCCTTCGGCGTCTTCATGACGGGCCTCGTGATTTTCGATAGCGACGAGCGCGCGGCGAAGACGCTACGATGGTTCGCAATCGCCGGTGGCTGGCTCGCGCTGTTTTCCATCGTGCAATTCGTGCTTTTCCCCGAAGCTCTCGGCTTCATCCAGAAGCGTTTCTATCTCGGCAGCCTCACCGGCCTTTTTGTCAATCGCAATACCGCCGCGACCTTTTTCGGCCTCATCCTTATCACGCTCGCCGCATTGTTACATAAAAGCCTCCTCGCTCCGGATTGGGTCAGGGTAAAGGCGCTCGTGGCAAATCGCCTGACCGTGCCGGTGGAGCAAAAACAGCTCATCCGCAGGGCCGCATTTCTCGGTGTCCTCGCAGGCTTTTGTTTCATCGCATTGATGTTGACGGGATCGCGTGCGGGGATCGGCTCAAGCCTCGCAGCGCTGATTTTACTGATCCTGCTGATTGTGTTCAACTCTCCGGCCAGAACCGGGCGCAATGGCGCCTCCAGCCGGCGCAGGCAGCGCGGGACGAGACGTCGTGCCGCGCTGCTGATTGCCGTCGCCATCGCCCTCTTCGCGCTTTTCGCCAACCGGGTGGCGCTTCGCATGGAAATGCGTTTGGAAGACGATATGCGCTTTTGCTACATGCCGGGCATCGCACGCGTCATCGCCGACAACTGGCCACAAGGATCAGGTCTGGCAAGCTTTACGGAAATCTATGCGCCCTATCATGTGGCGCGATGCGGGGTGGACGCCGTCGTCACCCATGCCCACAATGTCTACGCCGAGGGATTGCTGACACTCGGTGCAGCCTTCCCGTTTTATCTCGCTTTTTTTGTGCTCATCCAACTGGTGATTTTCATTCGCGGGGCGCTGAAACGCAGAAATTATCGTTATGCCTCTCATCTCGGCCTTGCCGCACTGCTGCTCGTCCTGCTGCATTCAACGCTTGATTTTTCGCTGCAAGTTCCAGGCTTTGCCATGGCCTATGCCGTTTTCCTCGCCCCGGTCGTCACGCTTTGCCTGAACCCGCCCGGAATGGAGCGGGAAGGCCGCAAAAGGCGCAGACAATTTCCACACGATGCTGCAATGCCGGCGCCGGACCGTTCAGGTCCGACAGTACAAACGCCGCTTCGTCTGCAATAATGGATTTCACGAATGCAAAACAGGTTTCGTGATCTTAAAGGCGCAGGAAATTGAGCATGCGGATATTGCAGATAACCTCGCTATTTTCTCCGGATCGGGTGGGCGGTGCGGAAATATTCGTGGAAGATCTTGCGCGTGGACTTGCGGATAAGGGGCACACGGTCGCGGTGGCCGCCATCTCACGTGAAGAGCAGGCAGGGGAACAACGCGATGGTTTCACCATTCACCGCCTCGGGCATACCACGCCGTTCTTTATCGGCGACTGGGGGCAGCAACCGGAATGGAAACGAAAATATTATAAGATCGCCGTTCAACTGGATCTGCGCCTCGTTCGCAGGCTTGCGCGTGTCATCGATGATTTCCGGCCGGACGTGGTCAATACGCATTCGCTGTCTGAACTGACGCCGCTGATCTGGCCGATGATCCGCAGGCGCAGCGTTCCGCTGGTTCATTCGCTGCATGATTTCACGAGCATGTGCACCAATGGCTCCCTGTTCCATGATGGGCATATCTGCGATGGCAGCAGCAAAAAATGCCGTGCCTTTTCTTATCTCCACCGGCGTTGCCAATGCGCGGTCGATGCTGTCGCCGGCGTCGGTCGCGATATCGTCGAACGCCACGTGCGGGCCGGTTTTTTCACCCATGTTCCCGAAAACCGCCGCACGGTGATCTGGAATGCCATCTCACCACCCGATTCGCCGGAACCGCGCATTGCCCGCACACCCGGCAACCCTCTGGTTTTCGGCTATCTGGGTCGCATCGAAGCACCGAAAGGGGCTGACTTGCTGATAGAAGCGTTGCGGCTTTTGCCGCCGCAGGGCTGGCGCGCGGTCATGGCAGGGCGCGCGCCGGAAGGTATCGAGATCTATCAACAAAAGGCAGCCGGCCTACCGGTCGACTTTCCGGGCTATGTGGAGGCCGATCATTTCTTCGCCGGCATAGATTGCCTCATCGTGCCGCCCCTATGGCCGGAGGCCTTCGGCCGCACCGTCGCTGAAGCCATTCTGCGCGGCGTACCCGTCATCGGCGCAAATCTTGCGGGTGTCGCCGAACAGATCGGCGCGGACAGGCCGGAACGCCTGTTCACCCCGGGCAATGCCACCGAACTGGCCGCGCGCTTGGCGGAGGCGATACGCAATCCCGCCATGCTAGCGGAAACGCTTGAGACCCGGGAACGAATTCGCCAAGGCGTTGAGCCACGTGGGGTCGTCGCGGCCTATGAAAAGCTCTATGCGGATGTGTGCAAAACCGCATGATCGTGACGACGGCCTCCCTCCTCAGGCGGCGGCTCCTTGCTTGAAAAGTTGCACGTAGCTCTCCGCAGCCTTCTGCCACGAATATGATTTGCGGTTTTCATAACCCGCCTGACGGAGATTTTCTGCCAGCTCCGGATTATCCAAAAGTCGCTCAAGCGCGATGACGAGGCTTTGAGCATCCGACGGATCGAAAGTCAGGGCGCCTTCGCCGGCAATCTCCGGTGTTGCCGAACGATTGGAGCAGACGACCGGGCATCCTAGCTGCTGCGCCTCCAGCACCGGCAGACAGAAGCCTTCATAGGTGGAGGGGACGCAAAGGCAGGCTGCGTGACGGTAAAGTTCGGTCAGTTGCCGGTCATCTATGCCGGAAAGCCGGATCAGCCGGGCCTGCAACTGCGGATCGTCCAGCGCGCCGGCGATTTCCTCCGCCTCGTCACGGCCAACATGCACGATGCGCAAATCCGGCCATTTTTTGCCTAGTATGGCAAAGGCTTTGCCCAGGAGAGCGAAATTCTTATTGGACGTCGCGTTTCCGACCGCCAGTATGTAGCGTCCGGGAACAGGCGGCACCGTGTCGAAAGCCCCGGGATCGACATTCAGCGTGCTGTCGGAATGAATGGTGATGCTCTTACCGACAGCGGCGGGATAGAAACGCCCGAGATCCTTCCGCGTCGCTTCGGATACGCAGACGATCCGATCCGAACCGGCCATCATCAGCTTGAAGATGAAATCAGTCGTCAGGGTCGCCCGCCAGCCGATCTGTTCCGGAATGGTTTTGAAATAAAGATCATGAACAAGGGTGAGACGCCGTTTGCCGCCGAGGGGACTTCCGAAAGGATCGGCATTAAAAAGCACATCGATGCCATGCCGGCGGCAGAGCGCGGGCAGCGTCACCGCCTGACGCACCACATCGAAAACCATGACGCGCGGCCGTGGGGTCTCGATGAGCTGCAACCGGCTGTCGCGCAGGTTTTCAGGCAGTTGCGCCCGCATCCAGGGAGAGCGCAGAACATAGTCATCGGTCGTCTGTTCCAGCAGCCGCTCCAGCAGACTGAAGGTCACGCGGGCCACACCGGAGGCCTTGCCGCCATATTGGCTCGGCATGTTTATGAGAATGCGCATCCTGGCCCTTCCGCCTGCTGGCATTGCCTGTTCCTGTCGATCGCCGCGCGAAACCTCACGCCGCCTCCGTCAGCAGCGCTGAAACAGAGCGGCAGGTTTCCTCCAGTGAGAAACGCTGGCTCACATCCTCCCGCCCCTTTCGCGCCAGCCTTTCCGCCAGAGCCGGTTGCGACAGTATGCGGCCGATCGCCGCTGCCAGCGCCGACGCATTCCCCGGCGGCACAAGAAGGCCGGTTTCGCCGTCACGGATGATTTCGGTAACACCGCCGCCGCGCGTGGCGACAACCGGACGCCCGCACATCATCGCCTCCACCACCACCCGGCCGAAGGGCTCGGCAACAATCGAGGTATGAGCAACCACATCCATCGCCGCCATCAATTCCGGCACATCCGGGCGGAAACCGAGGAAACGGACGCGGCCGTCGAGACCGAGACGGGACGCCTGTTCGCGGATTCGCGCTTCATACGCTTCCTGCCCGAAAAGCGCACCGCCGACGATGACCGCCTGCACGCCCTCCATCGCCGCAATCGCGTCCAGAAACACATGTTGTCCCTTCCATTCGCTCAGCCGGCCAAAAAGGCCGACAAGCGGTTGCGGACCAAGGCCCAGTTCCGCACGCAGCCGCGCGGCCGCGCCGGGCTCATAAATCCTTGCTTTCGCGGGGTCGAAGCCGTTGTAGACGATGCGAACCTTATCCGCCTCGCCGCCGGCCTCGATGAAAGCCCGGCCCGTCTCGTCGGAGTTGACAGCAACCAGCCTGGCGAAAAGGCGCGCAAATGCCAGCGAGGCCCGGCGATTGGCGGCGCTGAAAGCGGGATCGGTGACAATATCGTGTAAAATCCAGACGAGCGGCCGACGGCTGAACGTCGCGGCCAGCGCACAGACAAAAAGCGCCTTTTGCGAGTTGGCGCAGATCACATCATAGCGCCTCGCCTCCCGGCTCAATTGCCAGGCAACCGCCACCACGTCGGCCGCTCCGCGCAACAGCGCGCCGAAAGACGCATCGCGGCGTATAGACAGCATTTTTTCTCCAGCGGACAGCATGACCGGAGTCCGCCCCGCATCAATGAGATCATCTGCGGCCGCACCGCCACTGAGAAAACAGGCGCGCCAGGAGTGCGGGCCCGCCTTGACGAGGTCCGTCAGAAAAAGTTCGGCGCCACCCTTCTCTCCGGTATGGCTGACGAAAAGAGCCGATGTCATGGCGTCTCCCCCGCCGGATGGGAGGACCCATGACGCATCCGCCTGTAATTGCGGGCACGAACTGACGACCGGCAAAAACAACGAACCTGCCCGAAAGCAACAGGAATATCCTCACCGAAATCTGCGCAAAAACGCATAACGATAGTTAAAAACAACTGAATCAAAGCCCATTTTATTAATAAAATTCAATAATACCAATAGTAATCAGAATAATATTCTATTTCTATATTTCGAGCCAAATCAAAGAAAAATTTACGACGCTCTTTTTCATGCGCTGTTTTCTGTTTCGCCCCCCGCATTTTTCCCCGGGTCTCGCAGCGGGATTATTCTAAGGCCAGACCAGGAGAGCGAACAATGACACCGCCCGGATACAACATATGCATATATATGGCGCGAACGGAAGAGGTGGCCGCATGATCGGCTTAACGCTCGGCATAGGTTCCCGAAACATGGGCGACGCCGGTCTTTCCCTGACCGCGTTCTCGCCCTTGCGGGCCCGTCTGGCGGCCGGCCAGAATGCCGCGATCTTCGTGAACGGCGACAGCACCGCCCATGCCGAAGCCGGACCATTTCAGCAATTTGCGATGATGCTCGGCGATCTGCACGATACGACTGTTGTGTTATACCGCTGGGCGGAATGGGAGACGAGCGCCGCCACCGGACCAAAAACCTATGCGGCCCCGGTTACGCTGCGCGCCGGCAAGGGGGCGACGCTGACGCTCTATCTTGCGACGCTGCCCGGCGGCATGGCGGGGTACATGCTTGCGGAACAGCGCTCGGCAGCGCTGGAGATTCCCCGTCCCGACCTCTGCATCATGCATCATGGCCACAATATGCAAACTTTCGAAATGCCGGGCAGCATTTTGAGCTCCGGACGAGCCGCATTGTTCGGACCACTGGGAATGACCGAATGGAAATGGCCAAATGCTCCTCAACTCATCACCACGCAGAACCCGTGGCGTGATGGCACGGGTTACGACAAGGTCTATCAGGCGATCCTCGACCTGGCCCGCTCCCATCCGAATCTCACGCTGGTGGATACGCATGCCGTATTTATGGCGAAGGGCAAGGACGCCGCCCTTTATCGGGACAATATTCACCCCAACGAGGCGGGTTCCTGCCTGGTAGCCCAGGCCCTGCTCGATTCCTATCTGAGGTCGGCACGCGATAACAGCTTCCAGACACCTTGCTGGCCAAGGCTGCCCGCCGCCAATCTCATCGGCAATGGTGATTTCACCGATTGGACTGGTTCCGTCCCGACGGGCTGGGGCATGACTTCGCCAGGTTCCGCCACCCAAACCACCGAAATCATCTTCTCCCCGTCCTTTGCAAGCAGCCTCGCCCTCTATGCAAATGGCAGCCAGACGGCAGGGCTCACACGTTATTTCCGCAATGCGGAGGCCGTCGCGATGATCGGCAGGACCGTTTCCTTCGCCGTACTTTATAAAAACAACGGAAAGCAGCGTCTGCCCTACATAACGCTGGTTGCAAAAAGCGGCGGCGCAGTCCGGACGATCGTTTGCTCCGCCCTGCAATTTGGAGGGGCCAACATCTCCGGCAATAGCGGCTGGATGTGGGCGATCGCCAACGGGATTGCCATAGACCCCGACATCAACCCGTCGGGGTATGCTTTTTATCTGCGAATCCTTCCGGCATTCGGCACCGGCGCGCCCGGCTCGAATGAGCCACTTCATATTCAGCGCATCATCGCCGTCGAAGGGGATTTGCCGAAAGGCAATCTGATCTCATGACGAAACGATAAAATGTCTTGCGTGGCGGCGCCATCCAGCCCACTAATAGTCGTTATATTATATTCATTGCCAGGCGGTAGAGCTCTCCTATGGACAGTCGAAATCCGCTCACAAAAGATAGAGACTGCTGATGAGAAGACCAGCAAATCATGCGGCGTCGCGCCAGCCCTCTATACCGGGTTTTGTTTTGGCAATGCCGCTTTACCCGTCAAAAACGATCAATATTCCCGGCGTCTGTCTCGCGATATTCGTATATTCCATCGGTTTCTTCATTCAATGCAATGTGTTGACCAGCAATCTCGGCCTGCGTTTCCTCAATATTACCGACATGCTGGTGCTGATGACGCTGCCCGTCCTCGCCCTGCTTTACATTCGCTGCCTGACGCTGTCGATTATCCTGTTTTATCTTGTTCCGCTGACGATGCTGTTTGTCCTCACGACGCTGTTTGCCGACGCGCGCGGCGATGGCGAGTTTTATACAACGGCGATGACCTATTTTTATGCGGTCTATTTTCTGTTCTTTGCCTATATGCTGTTCAAGGAAAACCTCCTCGAACTGTTCTGCTGGGGCATATTTGCGGGGTTCATAGCGGTGACGATCCTGCTTTTCCTGGACACCGTCATCCATGACCAGCTCGCCTCGCTCGGATTGTCCTTCATGTTCGATGAGGCAGGCGTCCTGGAGCTTGCGGCGAAAGGTGAGATAACCCCGTTGCTTTTGCGCGTCGAAAAGGCAGGCGGCATCTGGCCCGTCGGCAATACAGCTGGACCGGCCTTCGCGCTCGCCGGAGCAGCGGCGGCCTATGTCGCCGAACGCCACAAACGCCCCGCACTGTTTGCCGTGTTTCTGCTCGTATATCTCGCCAGCTTCACCCTCACGCTCAACCGCTCGGGGGTGTTTGCCGTCCTCGCTATCGGGCTATATTTCTACATTCGGAATTTTTCGATCAAAATGCTGCTCAGCACCTATTTCGGGTTTGCCTTGTGCGCGCTCGTCATCGCCGCCGTTTTGCCGCTCGGTGCTTTCGACTTTGCGGAACAGGCCTTTACGAAACGTTTTCTTGAGGACAGCAACAGCAGCAACAATTTGCATGAGCGGTGGGAGACGATCACCGGCGGTTTTCAGGTCATGTTCCAGCATCCTGTGGGCATAGGGTTTACCGCGCGATACGAAGAACTTGCGCGGATATCGAGGATCGGCACACCACATAATGGTTTTATGGCCACCGCCTACGCTTCCGGGTTGGGATTTTGCATCATGAGCGCCTTTGCGCTGGTTTATGTAATTTTCCGAAAACGCAAAATCGGCTTTTTCGCCTATTCAGCAATCGGCGTCATTATTGGCTATCAATTTGAAGAGCTGAATTTCAACCCCGTCTTCATGGCTCATGTGGGGCTTGGGCTTGCCTATACCGCCATTGATCTGGACTTCAGGCTTTTCCTGAGAAACACAATGATGCGGATGCTGGGAACGGCAGACAATGCGCGCAACAGGGGAGAACGAAGCCTCATCAGCGACCCGCCGGGTCTAAGGCCGCCTGTGTTCTGACGGGACGTTTCAGGCCACATCGACGATCTCGATCTCCCTCCCGCCCAAACGGACGAGATCGCCAGCCGCTTTTCCCATCAGCACCCTTGCAACCGGGGAGACATAGGACATCGTTCCCGCAGCGGGATCTGCTTCATCTTCGCCGACGATCCGGAACCGTTGCGTTCGCCCGTCATCGCGGCTGAACGTCACCAGGCTGCCGAAGACGACGACGCCGTCCGCTGGCGGATCAGGCATCAATTGCGCGGTACGGACCCGCTCGGAGAAATATCGCAGATCGCGAAGCGGGCTGGCGGAAATGCGGCGTCTTTCATTGATGTCTTCAATGGCATTAGCCGCCTCACAGGCTTCGCGCGCCAGCCGCAGCTGCTCTTCTAGGGCCTTCAGCCCGGACCGCGTTACCAAATTGGGATGAGGCGAGATTATCCGGTCCGGCAGAACGGTTTCGGCTGCGGTTTCCGCACTGTCTTCCTTGGTAAAGGCTACGCTCAATCCTGACACTCCATTCCCGAATGCCCCAATCCTGCCATCGCTCGCAGGCGCCCGCAAGAGCACGCTGCGCGGGTTCAAAACGGACATGTAACAGGCGCAAGCGGGTCAGGACAACGTGCTCGTTCAACAGCTCAATGCAACCGTAACGGAACATACCCCTCATATTTCGGCCTAACAGGGGGCTTTTTGCCCTGTTAGAGTGTGCAGCAGGAGGAGTGAGACGCCAACGCTAACGGACAGGAGACGGTTCATGGCCCGGACAGTAGTGAATGCGCTTGGAGACACACTCTATTACAGCGGCAACTCCACGGGATTTTTCTCCGCCACGGGTTCCGGCCCGCTGCTCACCGGCACGGCAGGCAATGATTCCATGTGGGGAGACAGTTCCGTCAACGTGACCATGGCCGGCGGCACGGGCGACGATATTTATTATCTCTATTCGAGCATCAATCGCGCCGCCGAAAATGCCGGGGAAGGCATCGACACCATCGATACCTGGATGAGTTACACCCTGCCCGACAATTTCGAGAATCTGCGGGTAACGGGTGACGGGCGTTATGCCTTCGGCAATTCGCTCGACAATATCATTACCGGCGGGTCGGGCAGTCAGACGATCGATGGCGGGGCCGGCAACGACGTGCTGATCGGCGGCGGCGGGGCCGACACCTTTGTTTTCACGAGCGGCAACGGCACCGATCTCATTACCGATTTCAGCGCCAACGACACGATCCGGCTCAATGGCTACGGCATCACATCTTTCGATCAGCTTGTCGGCAGCGCCACACAGCAAGGCGACGACCTGTGGCTCAATTTTTCGAATGGCGAGGCCATCGTTCTTGCTGGAACGACCGTAAACGACCTTCAGGCCGACCAGTTCGAACTCAGCCTCGACCGCTCGTCCCTTACCCAGACCTTTGCCGATGAATTCGATACGCTCTCGCTGCGCAGTGGCGATCAGGGTATCTGGGACGCCAAATATTGGTGGGCGCCGGAAAAGGGAAGCTCGCTGACGACGAATGGTGAGGCGCAATGGTATATCAACCCGGCCTATGCCGGCACATCGGAGGTCAATCCTTTCAGCACCGAAAACGGCGTCCTGACCATCACCGCCGAGGAGACCCCGCAGTCGATTGCCGACGAGGTCGAGGGTTATGACTATACCTCGGGGATGCTGAACACCTATTCCTCCTTCAGCCAGACCTATGGTTATTTCGAGATCCGCGTCGATATGCCGACCGACCGGGGCGCCTGGCCTGCCTTCTGGCTGCTGCCCGAAGATGGCTCCTGGCCGCCTGAACTCGATGTCATCGAAATGCGCGGCCAGAACCCTAACACGCTCATCATGTCCGCCCATTCCAACGCCACCGGTGAACAGACCTCGGTGATCAACAATGTCAGTGTACCGAGCACCGACGGGTTTCACACTTATGGCGTGCTGTGGGATGCCGAACACATAACCTGGTATTTCGATGATGTCGCCGTGGCGCAGACGGATACGCCTGACGATATGCATGACCCCATGTACATGGTCGTCAACCTTGCCGTCGGTGGCACGGCGGGAACGCCATCGGCAGCCGATTTCAGCGACGGCTCGCAGATGATGATCGATTACATCAAGGCCTATTCGCTCTCCGACTGGGCCGCATAAATTAAAACACCGGCAGTCGCATCGGGACTGCCGGTGTTTCAAACATCAGCATCTCGGCTCACGCCTTGTCAGGCCCATCACTCGGCCGCGAGCTGGGTGCGGGCGGCATTCAGCGAAATCAGATGCCGCGCCGTTTCAAGGCTTGCCGGCTGCTCGGCGCGATAACGGCGGCCGATTTCCATCATCAGCACAGTATTTGGCAGGAAGGAAAGTTCCGAGAAGATGTCCTGCCAGTCGATATCGCCCCAGCCGAGGGGCATGTGCAGATCGCCGATGCCGAGTGCTGTGTTTTCCTGAGGAAAATAGGGCTGATAGAAGCCCTGTGGGCGGCCGAAGGAATCATGCACATGCAGATGGCCGGCAACCGGCGCCATGGCGCGAAGTTCATCGCGGAAATCGAGGCCACGATAGGTGGATTCGAGATAGGCATGGCTGAAGTCGATCAGCGCTACGAGATTGTCGTGCCCGACAGCCTTCACGGTTGCGGCCACCTCGGCCGGCGTCTGGCGATATTGGCCGGGCTCGGTGGAGAAGATGTTCTCGAGTGCGATGCGCACGCCATAGGGCCTGCAAAATTCAGCCAGTTCGAAAAGCGCGTCCCGCTCGCGGCTGTCGGCATCGGCCCGTTCGGCGATCTGGTCGGCACGCAGCGCGCCGCCATGCTGGACGAGAATGCCCGCACCGATACGGTCGCATAGAACGGCAAGCGCCTTGGCCGCGTCGATCTGGTAACGGCATGTCACCGGATCCATGAAATTCGAAGAGACGAGACCGTGCACGGTGTAACGGAAGTCGAACCGCTTCGCGAGCGTTACGAAACGGTCGGCGCGCTCCTCGATGAGCCGGCCGCCGGCGATCATGTCGAGGCTTGTTGCGGCGATTTCCACGGTATCGCAGCCGATTTCGGCAAGCGCGCGCAGATCGTGTTCGAGGGTGGCCAGTTCGCCATCATCCGAGCCGGCGTTGAAGCCGGTACCTATAAGATTGCTCACGTCGTCATCTCCAGGGTTAAAAAGGTCATGGGAGCTCGGGCGCCGTGCATGCGACGCCACTTCCAGCAGGTCCGGGCGGCCGATATTGGCATCGTCTATCCCGGGCGGTGCGATATCGTAAGAAAGTCCAGGGTCGCCGCCGTTGTGTTGGAAAGCGAACGGGACATTGTGATCCGTTTCCGTTGAAACCGATCCCTCAATTAAGTTTCTTCATTTACAGCTTTATGACATTTCCGCTGGCAAACAGCAGGGAGCGCACGCCGCGCCTGGACAAGCGGCGGCATCATGAAGACGTGCGGGGGAAATTGTCGCAAGGTCCGGTTTCGGACACTCGGGTCCGCTCAAAATCGGATTGGTCGCAAATTGCGGCGATGGGTTTTCGCACCGGCGGGTTAAAGCTGCATGTATTCGGGCGGAAGGCGCTAACCGAGATTGTACACCATGAAATAAATCAGCCAGCAATGCGCAATGGCCAATATCGCCCAGGCCCATTTGGCGGCCCTGATATCGGCATCGACGATCCTGTTTCGAATCTCGGCCCTGCCCGACGCCTCGTCTCCGGCTCGATCGTCCACGACGACAGATGAAGATAATGTTTGCGAAACAGGTTCGCCGACAACGTAGAGCCTGTCGCCGCGCGGACGCGAATTATCCCCGACGCTCTCCGCATCGGAAAGCGTATCGTCGCCGGAAACGCAATTCACCGCCACAAGCTGCGATGATACCCCCCTGTTACGCACTTTACCTCTATTGGGCATCATAATCTTCCACACAATAAAAATAAAAATATTCACGAGTTACTTCCGGTAAAGCTGCGCTTTACCGGACATGCCGCGATAAGCGCGTCCATGCTTCCCCCGCCGACCCAAAGGCCGCCCCCGTCATCAGGCTACCGGGACCCCCGGCAGATCACGCCTGCCCGCATAAGGTTTCGCCTCCCGCTGGATCAGGAAAACGGATTTTTCCACCGGCAGCGGCTCGATTGTCCGGTAGCGCTGAAATCGCCTGGAATATTCGAATCGGATCAGCCTGTCGTCGAACTTCCCCGCCAGAACGCGATAACCGTTTACGAATTCATTGAGGATTTCCAGTTCCTCTCCCCACACCCAGCCGCCGTAGGACGTCCCCTCATTCGAACGCAGCACAATCTCGAAAAAGTGCCCGCCCGCCACCAGCGGCATACGAAAGAGAATATCGAGATTATCCTCGTCCTCGTCGTCACCCTTTTCCGCAGACAGCCTGGCATGCGCGACCTTCGCATGGACGAGCGCCGATACCGGATAGAACGGACGACCCTTGAACCACATGAATTCACTGACCGCATATCCGACATCGTCGGCACGCTGGTAAGGCTCGATACGCGGCTCGAAGGCCATGTAGCTTCCGTTGAACGCTATCACTGTCGAAAATTCCCGATGCCCGCCCGTCGCATGTTCGCTGTTTTCCACCCGTCATTCACGCTTCTGTCTGCGACAATACCCAAGCCGCGTCACACCAGCGTCAAATGGAACGCTATGATGACTTTCAATTTCCCGGACACGTTGTTAGATGATGGTTCATGAGGGGACGAAAGTGGCTGGGAACGCTGAACTGATACCGATCCGGCTTTTTGGCACCCCGCGCTGTGATGCGGTGCGGGAGGCATTTTTTCCGTCCAAGGGCTTCGCGCTGACCGCCGCCCTCATCCTTGCGCCGAACCAGTCCCTTTCCCGCCAGTACGCCGCATCGCTGCTGTGGGAAAATGTCGAGCAGAAGAGGGCTCTCGGCAATTTGCGGCAGTTGATTTTGCGCCTGCAGAAACTGCCCAATGAGGACGACGCCATCCTTCTGACCGAAGGAAACGACCTGAAGGCCGGCAGGCTGGCGCAGCGCACCGACCTTGCCCTCTTCCTTGCCGGCGCAAGGGCCGAAGACCCGATGCGGCGGCTCAATGCGCTGCTGGAATTCGGCGGCGAGTTGCTGGAGGGGCTGGAGGCCGGGCAGGACCATCTCTATCTCTGGCTGCTTTCTGAGCGCCGCCGCCTCAGGGACCTGTTCTTTTCGAGCTATACCCAGCTTCTGGAGGAATTGACGCGGTTTGGCCGCGCCAGTTCGAACGACATCTCCAGGCTTGCCGAATGCGCTTGCAAGCTCGAACCGGAACGCGAAGAAACCTACCGCGCCGCCATGGCGGCCTATGCGCGGATCGGAAATATCAGCGCCTGTGAGGGCATGCACCAGCTTCTGATGGAGCAGCTTCGTCAGGAAGGTCGTTCCCCGGAAGCGGAAACCGTGGCGCTGCGACGGCGAATACAAAGCCTGGCCGCCACGATAGCGGCCCCCGCCGAGGCGGAAGAGGGCATTCGCCGGAAATCCCAGACGAAACCGCGCATCGCATTCGTTCGTCCGGCAAGGGTCGACGGGCAGCCGGTCTCGCCGGTCATGCAGGCCTTTGTCGAGGATGTCGCCAACAGCCTTGTCCGATACCGCACCTTCACCGTGCTTTCGCCGCACAGCACCTTTGCACTGGCGCATGACCGGGCCGATGACGGCTACGCCATGCTGCGGGCGGATTACCGCATCATTTCGACCGTGTTCGACGAAACCCGCATGTCGGTTGCGCTGATCGAGGACGCCAGCGGTGAAATCGTCTGGTCGCTGGAGGCGGTCCTGACCGAACGACATATTCACGCCGCTTTCCGCCTGCTCTCCAAACAGGTGGCCGCAGCGCTTGCCCGCGAAATCGAGCGGCTTCAGGTGGAGCCCGACCGCAACCACAGCGGCGAGGCCTACCGGCAATTGCTGGAGGGCCAGCAGCTTCTGCGCGGCAAATGCGATCTGCCGCTTCTCAGAAGAGCCCGCTCGATGTTCCGCAAGGCGGTCGATCTCGACCACGGCATGGCGGTTGCCCGCGCCCGCGTGGCGCAGAGCCTGCAACTGGAATGGCTGATGCTGGGCGGCAACGACCCCCATCTCCTGCATCGCGCCAAGGCGGAAGCAGACTCCTCCGTCGAAATCGACCCCGCCCTTGGGGTGGGCCACTGGATGTGCGCGGTGGTGGCGCTCTACCAGCGGGATTTCGATGTCTCAGCCGAAAAATTCTTCGAGGCGGAGGCGTTGGCGCCCAACTCGGCCGACCTCCTGCTCCAGCATGCCGACGCGCTTGCTCATTTCGGCGATGCGGAAATCGCCTGGGAGAAATTTCAGCAGGCCATCGATCTCAATCCTCTGGCGCCCGACATCTACTGGTGGGCCGGCGCCAGCATCGCGTTCAAGCGCGAGGATTACGGCACGGCGGTGGAACTGTGCGGGCGGATGGAAAATGACGAGCCTGCGTTGCGCGTCCTGACCGCAAGCCACGCCCTGCATGGCGATCTGACCGCCGCTCTGGAAACCGGCAACAGGCTTCAGGAAAACTATCCGGGTATGACGGCGAGGGAGATCAGCAGTCTGTCTCCGGACCGGGACCCGGTAGCGAATGAAAAATTCTATCACGCACTTCGATTAGCTGGGATTAAATAGGAGATATTATGTCCTCGCATTTCTTCATTGTCGGAAAAAAGGGTTTTGGCGTTCTCTTCATTCGCACGGCGCCGCTTCGGGTTGCGTCCGTCTCGCATGAGACGATTGCCGCGTATGAAACCAGCCATCCGGGCGTGGATGGCTATGCCCGTGTGGCCGCGGCCGCAAAGTCCATGCTCGTTCGCCAGGACGGCCAGCCGGAAGCGGAACTGGATCAGGTGCAGATCCAGGGCATCGAAGCCCTCGTCGCCGGCGGCGCCGTGGTTTCCGAAGCCGATTTCGCCTTTATCGGCGAAGTGGTCGACGCCGGCTGGGATTTCAACCGCATGGTGCAGGCGCCGATCGAAGCGGCCCTGAAGGCTGTCGGCCCGGCCGGCGCCGTCACCGGCGAGCTGTTCGACGCGATTCTTGCCGACGACAGCAACACCGCGCCCTGATCGCGGTCGCGCAGCCTTGGCCCGCGCCGATGCTCCCATATCAGCGACAGCGGCTTCAAGGCATGCCGACGCTTCGTTCTTCGATCCCGGACTGCTTCGGCGGTTCGGGATTACCCGTGTCGGTGATGTAACCGATCTCGATATTATCGGTATTCCCGTCTGGTTCGCGGCCCGGCCCAATTCGCGCGGGCTGTCGGTCTCGCAGGGCAAGGGGCTTGTCGCGGAACAGGCCCGGCTATCGGCGATCATGGAAGCGATCGAAGGTGCAGTTGCCGAAGAAACCCGCAAACATATCGCCGCCTTCAGCTCCGTTCAGCAGATGCGGGAGAAGGGAACTCCCATCATTCCCTTCGAAACCGTCGGCAGAGTTGATTGCGACGCGCTCGATCCGAGAAAAGAACGCGCCTGGGTGAAGGGAACGTCCATTCGCCGGCAACAGGAGGTTTTTGCGCCTTACGAACTTGTCGGCATGGATTTCCGCGTGGATTTCCCATGGGACCGGTGGGCCTTCCGCATGAGTTCGCAAGGGCTCGCGGCCGGGTTCAACCATGACCATGCGGTTCTCCATGCCCTGCTCGAACTCATTGAAAACGACGCCTGCTTTCTCGTCGACACTTTCGAGACGCGCGCCGTCGCACCGCAGCCGATCCTCATTCCGGCCGGCGTCGATCCTTCGTTTGACCGTCTTGTCCAACATCTGTCGGACATCGGCCTGCCGCCGTCCTTCTTCGACCTCACGAATGGGCTTGGCGTGCCGGTGGCGATGGCGAGCCTGCCCCGGTCGCTGCAGGCGCAGGATGGGCCTGCCACCCGCAGCGCCGCGGGGGCCGCTTGCCGGCCTGATATTCATGGCGCTGCGATTGCAGCGCTGCTGGAGGCGATCCAGTCGCGATTGACCGATATCAGTGGCGCGAGGGACGATCTTTCTCCTCTCCGCTACCAGCGGGATATGGTTGCGGCCGGGTCTTCGGCCGCCGGCGTGCAGCCGATGGAAAGGGCGTCGGCCAATCTCGATTTTATACATGACGCCGCGTCTTCGCCGCCATGGCGTCAACTTGCGACGCACCTGTTCGCCGGCGGCATTGAGGATATCTATGTCTTTCCACTGGAAACGGAGGTATCCGGCCTGCATGTGGTGCGGGTTCTGGCAAGCGGCCTTGCCCCGGCCGGCGGCGGCCTGCAACACATCTCGCAGCGCACTCTCGATCGCATGCTGACTGTCGGGGGCCTCGAATGAAGCCGGTGGTTTTTGCAGGCCCGTCCATCCACGGCATCGCAGGCGAATATACTGCCGGTCTCGATCTTTGCGGTCCGGCCGCCTGCGGCGATATTTTCGATGCGGTTCGGCACGGTGTCGGCACAATCGGGCTGATAGACGGGCTTTACGGCGATTGCGCCGCAGTCTGGCACAAGGAAATCCTCTATGCGCTTTCGAACGGCGTTACCGTTATCGGCGCTGCCAGCATGGGTGCGCTCAGGGCGGCGGAATGCGCCCCCTTCGGCATGATCGGCATCGGCGAGATTTTCGAGGCTTATCGGGATGGGCGGCGTGTTTCCGATGCCGATGTGGCGGTGAGCCACGCGCCGGGTGCGCTCGATTACCGCCCGCTGACGGTTGCGCTGGTAGACGCCGAGGCGACGCTTGCGGCCTGCCGCGAGACGCTCACCCCGGAGCAATATGGCGCGCTCGCGCTTGCCGCCAGCAACCTGCATTTTGCCGGCAGGACATGGCGCTCCATCGCTGCCGAAGCCGGTCTCGGCACCGCGACGGCAGATTTGCTCGCGGCCAATGCGGTTTCCGTCAAGAGAAACGATGCGACGAGGCTTCTGGCAATGCTCACGGGAGAAACATTGCCATCGCCACCGTCGCCATCATGGAAACTCCAGAATACGATGTTTTTCCAGCAATTGGCGGCAAGGCGGCTGGCAGGGAACAAAACGTCTTGAGCGCCATCCAGCCCTTGTCTCTGATCCCCGATTGCGGCGGGCTGATCCGCACGATTGCGCTCGCACTGCCCGCCTCTTTATTGGCGAAAAACAGGACCGCTGACTGTGTTTCACCGCTCATTCCAATCGGAAACCTGCTCTCGGCCCTGCCTGCAGATATCACCGCCGTTATCGTGATTGATCACGCCTGTCTCCAGTCGGCACGAGCCTGGCTCGGCAGCCTGCCAACACGCTGCAGCACGGATCTGATACCCCTTGCCGGAAACGACAGTATTTCCCATCCATGGATACAGGACATGTTCCATGTACGTGCGGCGGATATTACGGCGGAATTCGTGCTGTTGGCAGAGAATGCCGTCGGCGCCAGCCTCGCCGAATATATGGGAGCGGCGACAACCCATTCCGATGTCGCCCTGGCGGGGGGCAACCAGCTCGTCGGCCCGGATTTTCGGCTGGTGGGCCATTCCAGCCTACGGGATGACAGGGGAATCGGAAGGAATGCGCCCATCCCTTCGCAGCGGTTGCGAAAGATTGAGGCTCTCGACGGCAGCAGCGTTTTCAGTTTCGGATATCGGCCGGGCGATCTCGGTCAAATTCCGGCTTCTTCCGATTTTTCCGCGATGGAAACATGCGGAGCGGAGGTTGCCGATAAAAAAATGCACCAATGCGGCTTTCACGTTGACCAGTTCGTTTCCGTCACCGGTCTGAGAAGCGGCGGCCGGCCGCTATTGCTCCTCGCCGACCCCCTCGCCCATGGCGGATGCGATGCCCGCGCCGCAACGGAGCTTAAACGAAAACTGGACGCCTCAGCGCTTTGGCTCGCGCGGCAGGGCTTTGCGATCGAGCGCAATCCCATCCCGATTTCGCCGGCCATCGACACCAACAAATGCCTGCCCAGACTTTACAACAATGTATTTCTTGAAAATGTCATACGTTCCGGTCAGAAACGGCCATTCGTCTGGATTCCGCATTTCGGCGATACCGAACCGCTTGAGGAATTCGATGCAATGAACCGAAGAATTTGGGATGGATTCGGCTTTCAAACCATCGGCGTGAGCGGATGGAGCCACCTTTCCAGCCGCAACGGTGCGTTGCGTTGTGCGACAAAAATAATAAATCGCGGCCCGGACACGCGATTATGAACAAAAAACCGTGCAATTTTGTCAATAAAGCTTCATAATACCCGTGGAAATTGTGTTGAATGTATACCTTCAACAATATTAATTGATAATCATCGGATTTAAGAACCTCAAGCGGAGGAATTTGTAATGCACGCCAAACTACCCAGCCCGATCGACGTCCATGTCGGCGCACAAATCAGAATGCGCCGCAAGTCGCTCGGCATGAGCCAGAGTGCGCTGGCCGGGCGATTGGGCATCACCTTCCAGCAGGTCCAGAAGTATGAAAAGGGCGCCAATCGTGTCGGTGCGTCCCGTCTGCAGGCCATCGCGTCGATTCTCGGCGTTGAGGTCAGTTCCCTGTTCGCCAACGCCACGCCCGATGGCGATCCGGCCAACCCGGCTCTTGGTACGATCAATGCCATGCAGACCTTCGTGGCCTCGAATGAAGGCTTTTCGCTCAACCAGGCCTTTTCGCGTATCAAGAGCGCCGCCGTGCGCAGAAGCATCGTCGCTCTCGTGACATCGCTTGCCGCCACTGAAGCGGCGGAAAACGCCGCCGCGCCGGCGGACAAAAACGGCGATTGACACAGGTGTGACGCTCGCGTGACGCTCAATGTGGTCGAAAATGAACAACGCAACATCATCGCGTTTTCATAGTGTCGACTGTCGAGAGGGAATCATGGCGGCGTCTACCACGGCTATACTTGAACAGGACAATGCGGACGAGATTCTGGCGCTCGGGCGGATGGTTTCCTATCTCTGCCAGCGCTCGAAATCTCTGGAACTGGGCATGTCGACCTATTTCCTGGAAATGGCGCTGTTGTCGCTGGCGCAGGACATAAATCAGCATGGCTTGCCGAACGCAGCTGCAGAGATGAACGGCAGCGGTTTGGCACACGCCGAACTACATTGAACAACCGCATTTAAAAGACCGCGTCTGCACTTGCGCAGAGCTGCAGACATTTTTCGTCTGCGGTTCCGGCTGGGCTGAAACACACCGGACGCACCTATTTTATAAAATTTGTTCCTAGCGTTTGTCGAGGCCCGGTTTTTACCGGGCCTCGATTTATATCAAAGGTAAAGACTGGCAAATCCTGTTGTCAGACGACGACGGCGCCCGGACCCGCCACTGCGCCCGGCGGCACCTTGCCCAGAATGATCATGCCGAGAACCTCATCCTTGGTGACATCCTCGGTCCGCGCGTGGCCGACCACTCTGCCGTTCTTCATCACGAAGACCCTGTCGGCCAGATCGAAAACATCGTGAATATCGTGGCTGATGAGGAAGATGCCGATGCCCTGTCGTTTCAGCTCCTTGACGAGATCGCCCACCTGCGCCGTTTCCTGCGGCCCGAGTGCGGCCGTCGGCTCGTCCATGATGAGGATTCGGGCATCGAACAGAATGGCGCGGGCGATGGCGACGGATTGCCGCTGGCCGCCCGACAACGCCTTCACCGGCTCCTTGAACCGCCGGAAATTGGGGTTGAGCCGCCCCATCACCTCACGGGCCGAGGCTTCCATGGCGACATCATCGAGCGTGCCCCATTTCGTCTTCAGCTCGCGGCCGAGATAAAGATTGGCCGCCGCATCGACATTATCCGCCACCGCCAGCGTCTGGTAGATGGTCTCGATACCGTATTTCTTGGCATCGCGGGGATTGCGGATATCGGCATCCTCGCCATTGATGAGAATATCGCCGCCATCGCGCCGGTATGCGCCGGAGAGTATCTTGATAAGGGTCGATTTGCCCGCGCCGTTGTGGCCGAGAAGGGCGACCACCTCACCGGGGAAAAGATCGACAGAGGCGTTTTCCACCGCATGGATACCGCCGAAGGAAATGGAAATATTGCGCATTTCCACGAGGGGCGTGACTTGGTCCGTCATAGGAGTTCTCCTCGGTTCTTACTTGGCGCGGGCGCGGTAGATGGTGTCGAGCCAGACGGCGACGACCAGGACCACACCGACAACGATGCGCTGGAAGGGCGTATCGATGCCCACCAGCACCATGCCGGATTGCAGCGACTGCATGACGAGCGCGCCGAGCATCGCGCCCGCTACGGTTCCGACACCGCCGGCAAGCGAGGTGCCGCCGATGACGGCCGCCGCGATGGTGTAGAGCTCGTCCAGCTCGCCCTGGGCATTGGTGGCCGCGTTGAGGCGGGCGGTCGAGATGGCCGCGGCGATGGCGCACAGAACGCCCATCAGCGTGAAGATTTTCACCGTCACCCAGCGGGTCTTGATACCGGCGAGTTCGGCTGCTTCCGGATTGCCGCCGATGGCGAAGACATAACGTCCGAAACGCAACCTTGTGGCGATGAAGGTCATGACCGCACCAACGGCAAGCGCCATCAGTACCGGAATGGCGATACCGTGCGAAATGAACAGGCCGCCTTCAGGCCAGGCGATGCCATTGGCATCGGCATAGTTGCGGGCGATGTTGATTGGCCATGGATAGCTGTTGACCACCGCCACGAAACCGATGACGACGACGCAGCCGAGAGCTGCCAGAAAATATTCCGCCCAGACGGGCCGCAGCGGAAAACCGAAGCGGCGGCGTTGGTGGCGGGAATTGAGGATTGCCGCGATGATGGCGACGCAGGCTATGATGGCAGCGATCCAGCTCCATGTCGCGCCAATCGAGCCGCTGGTGCCGCCGCCCATCAGGCGGAAGGTGGAATCCATCGGCGCCACGGTGCGGCCGCTGGTGATGAACCATGTGCCGCCGCGCCAGACCAGCAGACCGCCAAGCGTAACGATGAAGGACGGCACGTTCAGGAAGGCGATGATGGAGCCCTGTAGCATGCCGATGGCGCCGCCGACGAGAATCCCGACCAGAAGCGTGACGATCCAGGTTGCCCAATGTTCGAACCCGAGGATTTGCGGCAGGATTTCCGCCTGTGTGACGCCCATGATCATGCCGGAGAAACCGAGGATCGACCCGACCGACAGGTCGATATTGCGGGTGACGATAACGAGCACCATGCCGGTCGCCATGACAGCCACGGACGCGGTCTGCACGGAAAGGTTCCAGAGGTTTCGCGGCGTCAGAAACAATCCGCCCGACAGGATATGAAATCCGATCCAGATCAGAAGAAGTGCACCCACCATGCCGAGCAGCCTGGTATCCAGCTCGGTGGCGTTGATGAAGCGCGTTATCGAGCCTGCTTTTTCCGTCTTTTGCGACGTTGTGGAATTGGATTGGGTCGTATCGGCCATGAACTGCCGGTGCTCCTTACATCTTAGACCGTTTTCGTTTTTCCCTGAATCGCGAAAACGCTCCAACGCTTTTTTCTGGCGCATCTCCGGACGGAAAACCGGGGCCCACTTTTCCTGGAAATGCTCTAAGAGGCGCTGCGCCATGAGCCATGGCGCAGCGCCCGAACCGGGACGTATTCGATCAATCGCAGGCTTTGACGGTTCCGGCCTTCACACCCTGGCAGGCCGTTTCCTTTTTGATCCAGCCGGCATCGATGACGACGTTCAGATTGTCCTTGGTGATGGCGATCGGCTTCAGGAAGACCGACTGCATCGTGACCTTCTTCGGGCCGCCGTCAAAGGCCGTGACGCCCTTGATCTCCGTCATCTTCTTGCCGCCGGCCAATTCCAGCGCGATGCCTGCCGCTTCCTTGCCGAGTTCACGGCTGTCCTTCCAGACCGAGACCGTCTGCGTGCCGAGCGCGACGCGGTTCAGTGCGGCGAAATCGGCATCCTGACCGGAAACGGGAACCGAACCGGCCATGCCCTGCGCGGCGAGAGCGGCGATTGCACCGCCGGCTGTGCCATCGTTCGAGGCGACGACCGCATCGACCTTGTTGTTATTCTTGGTCAGGAACTGTTCCATGTTCTTCTGGGCATTTTCCGGCTTCCAGCCATCGGTATAGGCTTCGCCGACATTCTTGATCTTGCCGCCGTCAATGGCAGCCTTCAGCACTTCCTGCTGACCGGCGAACAGGAAGTCCGCATTCGGATCGGAAGAAGAGCCCTTGATGAAGACGTAATTGCCTTCGGGCTTCACCTTGAAGACTTCGGCAGCCTGAAGACGCCCGACTTCCTTGTTATCGAAGGTAATGTAGAAGGCGTTCTGGTTTTCGATCAAGCGGTCGTAACCCACGACCGGAATGCCTTCGGCAACGGCCTTTTCAACAGCCGGGCCAATCGCGTCGCTGTCCTGCGCCAGGATGATCAGCGCGTTGGCGCCCTGCGCGATCAGCGATTCCACGTCGGTCAGCTGCTTTGCGGCGGATGATTGCGCGTCGGCGGAGATGTATTTCGCGCCGGCCTTGTCAAGCGCCGCCTTGATGGCCGCCTCATCCGTTTTCCAGCGTTCTTCCTGGAAATTCGACCAGGAAACGCCGACGACGAGATCGGCCGCGATAGCCGCGGTATGCAGGGAAACGAGTACGGCTGTACCCGCCAAAAGCTTGGCAAAAGAATTCATGATGTCCTCCCGGTAAGGGCGACACCCCACACCTCCATGCAGGAAAATCGCCCGGAAAAAGCTGCCGATCTCTGTGGTTTCACAATTTTCTCGACAGTCGAGAAAATTAATGTCAGAGATTCCCCATGCTGTCAACAACGGCTGCGGGCAGCATCCGGGTGCCTTGATCTTGCTCGTGGCATACGCCATCAGAGTGGGATCAGCACGACAGGAAAAAGGCCGTTCAGGGAGCATGCCCCAGCCCATGTCCGCCATTGCAAGTACGGAACTGGTGCGCCAGAAAAACAGCCTGTCGGTGATGGCGGCGCTGCGCCTGCACGGCAGCCTTTCCCATACCGACATGTCGTCTTCCACCGGGCTTGCCTCCGCAACCGTGTCCGCCATCACCACCGAGCTTGAGCGGGCCGGTCTCATCCTGCGAAAAGAGCAACTCGCCGCCGCCGGCCGCGGCCGGCCGCGCATTCTCTTCGGCCCGCGCGGCGCTTTCTGCCATGTCGCCATCATCATCATCTCTTCCGACAGCGTGCAATATTCGCTGGTCGATTATGCCGGCAAGCTGGTGGACCGTTTCACCGAACAAAGGATTGCCGCTGAAAAAGGTACATTCGGCGGCGCGATCCTCGCCGGTCTCGCAAGACTTGCCGATCGCTCACGCATTGACCGGCACGATATCCTCCAGGTCTCGATCAGCAGCAAGGGGCTGGTGGATACGGCCACGGCAACACTCGTCTGGTCGCCGGTTCTCGGTGACGAAAGGATTGATTTCCAGCGGCTGGTATCCGGGGACAGCCGCATTCGCGTGACGCTGAACAACGAAACGCTGCTGGCCGCAAAAGCCATCTGGATGCGGGAGCAGGCAAAAGAAAACCCGGCGCCGGAGGCCCTCGTCACCCTCTCCCTCGGCCACAGCATCGGCCTTGGCATCGCCCGCGCGGCGCGCGGCGCAATCGAGGTCAGCGCCCCCAATTTCGGCCATATGCTGCATCTGGCCGACGGCGCGCTGTGCCGTTGCGGCACCAAAGGCTGCATTGAGGCCTATTCCGGGTTTTACGCCATACTGCGTTCTGCTTTCGAAGCCCCGCCGCAGGCGGAACCGGCGAAATTCGTGCCGATTGCGGAGGTGGACAAGATCGCCGCCTCGGCCCGCACCGGCGCCCGCATGGCGCGGTTCGCCTTTCGCACCGCCGGACTTGCGCTCGGCAACGGTCTTTCACGCCTCTTCAGTCTGCATGGCCATATGCCGGTTTTCATCACCGGCCCGGGCACCCGCTATTTCGATCTTCTGGAAAGCGGCCTGCGCGACGGTCTGGCGCAATCGCAGGCGGTGCGTTTCGGCGGCATGCCGAAAATTGCCATAGCGCCCAACGAACCGGAACTGGTGTTTGAAGGGCATATGGAACACGCGCTTTCAGCCGCAGACGACTACATCCTGAGCGCCGACGGCCCGGAGAGACCGGTGAAGAGTTCAGGGAGCTGACAGGGCGGCTGGCGGATTTTCAGGCGCGCTCCGCCACGGCTTCGGCCTTTTGCTCGCCGCCCGTCAGCATGGCCACGAATTCATCGAGACCGGCAGCCTCTTCCTTGCTCAGGCGCAGGCCCTGTTTCGTGCGTCGCCAGAGAATGTCCTCGGCCGCGCAGGCCCATTCGTGTTCAACCAGCCAGCGCACCTCGCATTCATAAAGCGTGCCGCCAAAATGCCGGCCGAGGCCGGAGACATCGGTGGCGCCTCCCAACAGTTCTGCAGCCTTCGTACCGTAGTTTCTGACAAGCCGCTCGGCATGGCGTCCATCAAGGAAAGGGTATCGGGAGACGAGCGCCCGAACCTGCGCCTCATATCTCTCAGCGCCGAAATCGCCACCCGGCAGGTGGGAGCCCGCCGTCCACGGCTTGCCCTTTTCGCCAATTGCCGCGCCGATCTTTTCCAGCGCATGTTCCGCCAGCCGCCGATAGGTGGTGAGCTTGCCGCCGAAAATATTGAGGAGTGGAGCTTCACCCTCGGCCTCTTCAACCTTCAGCACGTAATCGCGTGTGGCTTCCTGCGCTTTCGAAGCGCCGTCATCAAAGAGCGGCCGTACGCCGGAATAAGTCCAGACAATGTCTTCCGGCCGAACGGGTTCGCTGAAATAGTCGCTGGCCGCGTTGCAGAGATAGGAAATTTCGTCTTCGGAAATGCGAACCCTGGCCGGATCGCCCTTGTAGTCGCGATCCGTGGTGCCAATCAGCGTGAAATCGCGCTCATAGGGAATGGCGAAGATGATGCGGTTATCAGGGTTCTGGAAGAAATAGGCGCGCGGATCGGAAAACTTCTTGCGCACAACGATGTGGCTGCCCTGCACGAGCCGGACATTGTGCACGTCGTTGCGCCCGAAGACGCCGGAAAGCACAGTATCCACCCAGGGACCGGCAGCATTGACCAGCATGCGCGCTTTATGCGTGGCCGAACGACCGGTTTTTTCGTCCAGCGTCTCGATGAGCCACAGCCCGCCTTCGCGCCGTGCGGAAACGACGCGCGTGCGGTTCATGATGGTCGCGCCGCGATCCGCCGCATCGCGTGCGTTGAGAACCACGAAGCGGGCATCATCCACCCAGCCGTCGGAATATTCGAAAGCCCTGGCGAAAGCCGGTTTCAGAGGCTTGCCCGCCGGGTCCTTGCGAAGATCGAGCGTGCCGGTCGCCGGCAAAAGTTTGCGGCCGCCGAGATTGTCATAAAGAAACAGGCCGAGCCGGACCATCCAGGCCGGGCGCACGCCGCCTTTCTGGATTGGCAGGACGAAACGCATGGGCCAGATGACATGTGGGGCCATGGCCCAGAGGATTTCCCGCTCCATCAGCGCTTCGCGGACGAGGCGAAACTCGTAATGTTCGAGATAACGCAAACCGCCATGGATGAGCTTGGTGGCCGCGGAAGACGTGCCGGAAGCGAAATCGCCCTTTTCCGCAAGCGCCACGGAATAGCCCCTGCCCACGGCATCGCGGGCAATGCCGCAGCCATTGATGCCGCCACCGATGACAAAAAGATCGAAAATATTCTCGCCGGACATAGAGCCTCCACGACAGCGTCGGGGGGACCTCGTCCCCATCGTTGAAAGACAATTGCCATAAAAACGAAAACAAAACGAATGTCAAAAGAAAACAAACGAAACACGTTCCGGCAAAGGCGAACGGCCGCTGCGCGCCATCCACCGTATGGCCAGCCTCTTACGGGGTCTGTGTTTCAGCCATGTGTCCGAGAAACCTGTTCAAGCTCATAGAGCACGCCGCCCATATCCTTTGGGTGCAGGAAAAGAACGGGATTGCCATGCGCGCCGATCTTCGGCTCGCCGTCACCCAGAATTCGAACGCCTTTTTTGACGAGATCGTCGCGCGCCGCGACAATGTCAGGCACTTCGAAGCAAAGATGGTGCGTGCCGCCGCCCGGATTTCTCTCGAGAAAAGCGGCAATCGGCGAATTTTCGCCGAGCGGATAAAGAAGCTCGATCTTGGTATTTTCAGCCTGAATAAAAACCACCGTCACCCCGTGTTGAGGTAGCGATTGCGGCTCCGAGACCTCTGCGCCAAGTGCGCTGTAGCGGGCAATAGCGGCATCGAGATCGGGCACCGCGATGGCGACGTGATTCAATCTTCCGAACATGGCCGTATTCCCCTCACACGTTCCGCCTGACGCCTTCGAGCAGGTCGAGAACCTTGTTGGCCGCATCCATGACATTGGTGCCGGGTCCGAAAATTGCCGAAACGCCGTGATCGAGCAGAAACTGATAATCCTGCCGTGGAATGACGCCGCCGACCACGACGATGATGTCTTCCGCGCCCTTCTGTTTCAGCGCCTCAACCAGCTGCGGCGCCAGCGTCTTATGACCGGCGGCGAGCGACGACATGCCCACCACATGCACCCTGTTCTGAACGGCGATATCCGCCGCTTCAACGGGCGTCTGGAACAAAGGGCCGGCCAGCACATCGAAACCGATATCGCCGAAGGCGGAGGCTATGACTTTCGCGCCGCGATCATGTCCGTCCTGCCCGAGTTTGGCGACCATGATGCGCGGCTTGGTGCCGATCCTCTCAGCAACACCGGAAAGCCGGGCGGAGAGCGTGGCAAGTTCAGGCTCATCCCTATAGGCCTCGCCATAAATATCGCTCACCACCTCCGGCACGGCGGCATGGTCACCGAAGACCGCACGCAGTGCATCGGAAATCTCTCCCACCGTGGCGCGGGCGCGGGCGGCGACAACGGCGGCTTCGAGAATATTGCCCTTGCCGCTGCGGGCGATCTCGGAAAGTGCCGCCAAGGCGGAGGTCACATCCTTGCCATCGCGGCGGCGGCGCGTCTCCTCAATGCGGCGGATCTGCGCGGCGCGAACGGCGGCATTGTCGATATCGAGAACATCGATATCTTCCTCGTTTTCGAGACGATAACGGTTGACGCCGACGATGACCTCCTCGCCCTTGTCCACCGCCGCCTGGCGGCGTGTTGCCGCCTCTTCGATCAGCCGTTTCGGCAGGCCTTCCGCCACCGCTCTGGTCATGCCGCCAAGCGCCTCCACCTCCTCGATCAGCGCCCAGGCCTTCTCTGCCAGTTCATCGGTCAGGCTCTCGACATAATAGGAGCCGGCCAGCGGATCGACGACCTTGGTGACACCGGTTTCATGCTGGAGGATAAGCTGCGTATTGCGGGCGATGCGGGCGGAAAACTCCGTCGGCAGGGCAATCGCCTCATCGAAGGAATTGGTGTGCAGCGACTGCGTACCGCCAAGCACGGCGGACATGGCCTCAAACGCGGTGCGGACGATGTTGTTATAGGGGTCCTGCTCCTGAAGCGAGACACCTGACGTCTGGCAATGGGTGCGCAGCATCAGCGATGACGCTTTTTGCGGCTTGAATTCCTGCATGATGCGCGACCAGAGCAGGCGCGCGGCGCGCAGCTTCGCCGCCTCCATGAAGAAATTCATGCCGATGGCGAAAAAGAACGACAGGCGCCCGGCAAAATCATCGACATTCAGCCCCTTGGCAAGGGCCGCGCGCACATATTCGCGGCCATCCGCCAGCGTGAAGGCAAGCTCCTGCACCAGCGTCGCGCCGGCTTCCTGCATGTGATAGCCGGAAATGGAGATGGAGTTGAATTTCGGCATCTCCTTCGCCGTATATTCGATGATATCGGCAATGATCCGCATCGAGGGTTCCGGCGGATAGATATAGGTGTTGCGAACCATGAACTCCTTGAGAATGTCGTTCTGGATGGTGCCCGAGAGGGCGGCACGAGGCACCCCCTGCTCTTCCCCCGCAACGATGAAACTGGCGAGCACCGGAATAACCGCGCCATTCATGGTCATCGACACCGAGACTTTTTCGAGCGGGATGCCGTCGAACAGGATTTTCATGTCCTCGACGCTGTCGATCGCCACGCCGGCCTTGCCGACATCGCCCTCCACGCGCGGATGATCGCTGTCATAACCGCGATGGGTGGCGAGATCGAAGGCGACGGAAACGCCCTGCTGACCGGCGGCCAGCGCCTTGCGGTAAAAGGCGTTCGAGGCTTCCGCCGTGGAGAAACCGGCATATTGGCGGATGGTCCAGGGCCGCCCGGCATACATGGTGGCGCGCGGGCCGCGCGTGAAGGGTGCAAAGCCGGGCAGGCTGTCGAGATGGGAAATCTTCTGCAGATCGTCAGCCGTATAGAGCGGCTTGACCTCGATGCCCTCCGGCGTGTGCCAGACGAGTGTGTCCGGTGAGCGCTTCAGCTCCTTTTCGGCAAGCTGCAGCCAATCCCGCACCGTTTTTTCACCCGACATGCATCTCTCCCCTTCTGCATTTCATTTTAGCACTGTGGCGGCTGATCGTGACGAAAATCGAACGGCCGCGCGCAGGCCCGCCCCCTTAAACCACTCCGATCCGCATCCGTTCCGCAAAAACGGCCAAAGGTCGTCACTCGAATTCGAGGATGACTTCATCCACCGCAAGGCTGTCGCCCGGTTTAGCCGCCACCCTGGCAACGCGGCCGCGTTTTTCCGCACGCAGGATGTTTTCCATTTTCATGGCCTCCACCGTCGCCAGCGCCTGCCCGGCCTCCACCTCGTCGCCCTCACCCACGGAAATACCGGTGATGACGCCCGGCATGGGGCAGAGCAGCAGTTTCGATGTATCCGGCGGCAGTTTTTCCGGCATCAGCAGCGCCAGTTCCGCCACGCGCGGGCTGCGCACGCGGGCGAGAACATCCATGCCGCACCAGCGCAAGCGAACCGCTGCACCTGCAAGATCGACCTTGGCGGCGATGACCTCGCCCGCCACTGTGAACAGCCCAAGGCTTTGGCCGGGACGCCAGCCGGTATCGATGGTCAGCGCCATCCCATCCTCAAAACGGACCGCCGTACCATCCGCACCGGTTTCGACGCTGACCCCGTGGCGGAGCGCGCCAAACGAAACCACCCAGTCACTACCGACAATGCGGCGGTGATTGCCAATGGTGCCGGAAATTTCAACCGCGCGGTTCTGCAGGCGCTGATTGATGATGGCCGCAATGGCGGAAAGCTTGCGCGCGGCGGCCTCATCCGGCTCGACGCCGGAAAAGCCTTCCGGAAACTCTTCCGCAATAAAGCCCGTCGTCAGGTGGCCGGCGCGGAAACGCTCATGCTGCATGACGGCCGACAGGAACGGTAGATTGTGGCCGATGCCTTCAACCTCGAAACGATCCAATGCCTCTCCCATGGCATCGATGGCAGTCGTCCGATCCTTGCCCCAGCTGCACAGCTTGGCGATCATCGGATCGTAATACATCGAGATTTCGCCGCCTTCGAAAACGCCGGTATCGTTACGGATGACCGTTCCGTTTTCCTGTTCGCCTTCCTGCGGCGGGCGATAACGCGTCAGCCGGCCAATAGAGGGCAGGAAGTTGCGGTAGGGGTCTTCAGCATAAAGCCGGCTTTCAATCGCCCAGCCGTTCAGCTTCACATCCGCCTGCCCGAAGGAGAGCTTTTCACCTGACGCCACACGAATCATCTGTTCGACCAGATCGATGCCGGTGATGAGTTCCGTCACCGGATGCTCCACCTGCAGGCGGGTATTCATTTCAAGGAAATAGAAGTTGCGGTCGCCATCGACGATGAATTCCACCGTGCCGGCCGAATGGTAACCGACCGCTCTCGCCAGCGCCACGGCCTGCTCGCCCATGGCCTTGCGGGTCGCTTCGTCCAGAAAGGGTGACGGCGCTTCCTCGATGACCTTCTGGTTCCGCCGCTGGATCGAGCATTCGCGTTCGCCGAGATAAAGGATATTGCCGTGCTTGTCGCCCAGCACCTGAATTTCGATATGGCGCGGCTGGGTGACGAATTTTTCGATGAAGATGCGGTCATCGCCGAAAGACGACTTCGCCTCGTTTTTGGAGGACTGAAAACCCTCGCGCGCTTCGGCATCGTTGAAGGCGATGCGCATGCCTTTGCCGCCACCGCCGGCCGACGCCTTGATCATGACTGGATAACCGATCTGCGAAGCGATCCTGACCGCCTCATCCGCATCCTCGATCAGCCCCATATGGCCGGGGACGGTGGAAACGCCCGCTTTCGCGGCCAGTTTCTTGGAGGTGATCTTGTCACCCATGGCCTCGATGGCGCCAACAGGCGGGCCGATGAAGACGACGCCCGCCTGTTTCAGCGCTTCTGCGAAGACAGCATTTTCCGACAGGAAGCCGTAGCCGGGATGGACCGCATCCGCCCCGGTCTTATTGATGGCCTCCAGAATTTTGTCGATGACGATATAGGACTGCGACGAGGGGGCCGGGCCGATATGAACGGCCTCATCCGCTTGTCTCACATGCAGCGCATTGGCATCCGCATCCGAATAGACCGCGACAGTGGCGATGCCCATCTTCCTGGCCGTCTTGATCACCCGGCAGGCGATCTCGCCGCGATTGGCGATGAGGATTTTCTTGATCATGCGGTTGTTGCCCCTCTTCCCTCAGCGCAAACCCGTGAGTAGTCGTCAAATTTCGAAGAAATTCTCGAAGGATTCCGGGAAATTCTGCCGGGCGACACGCTCATCGATAACAAGCATCGCCTGATAGGAAAGCGGATCGAAGTTCTTTTCCGCCGGCACCACCTCGCGGCCGAAGAGGAGGTTGAGGCGGGCGGCGTCGAGATTGCCACGCTCGAAGGGCTCAGGCCCGAAATGGTGCCAGAGCGAGTGCAGGAAGGCGGCATCGATGCGATGCTCCTTGGTGTCGTTGCGCGCCCTTCGGGGTATCATCTTGATAGGTGTTACCCCTTTGGGGTTGGCGCGGCGGATGGTGAACTGGACGCCCGTGCTCGGCATGCCGGAGGGAAATCCCTTGTGTTTGGTCATTTCGGGCAGGTTCGCCATCTTTTGTCCTTCCAGAACATTTCCAGTAAAAGCTGCCTTGCTTTTACGTCCGGAAATGCGTCAATTCAAATAGTTAGAGCGCTTTTGGCGCTCTAATCCTTCCTTACGCCTTGCCGATCTTGTCCTGCGTCTTCGTCTCGAAGTCGGAGGCGTCGTGGCGTTCATGCAACTGTTCGGACGGATCGCCCGAAGTCTTGTTGACGATCACGCCGCGTTTGACCGCCGGGCGTTCGCCGATTTCGAGCGTCCAGCGCATGACGTTCTTGTAACCGTCCGCCTCAAGGAACGCACCGGCATCGCCATAGGCCTGACCGAGCGCGATCTTGCCATACCACGGCCAGACGGCCATGTCGGCGATGGTATATTCCGAACCCGCCAGATAGCGGTTTTCAGCCAGGTGCCGGTCCAGCACGTCGAGCTGGCGTTTGACCTCCATCGCGTAACGGTCGATGGCGTATTTGATCTTGATCGGCGCATAGGCGTAGAAATGGCCGAAACCGCCGCCGAGGAAGGGTGCGGAGCCCATCTGCCAGAACAGCCAGTTCAGTGCCTGCGTGCGGGCATTGCCCTCTTTCGGCAGGAAAGCGCCGAATTTTTCTGCGAGATAAACGAGGATCGAGCCGCTTTCGAAAACGCGCGTCGGCTCAGCCGTCGAGTGATCCATCAGCGCCGGGATCTTGGAATTCGGATTGACGCCGACGAAACCGGAGCCGAACTGGTCGCCCTCGCCGATCTTGATCAGCCAGGCATCATAGTCTGCGTCCTTGTGGCCGGCGGCCAGCAATTCTTCCAGCATGATGGTGACCTTCTGGCCGTTCGGCGTCGCCAGCGAATAAAGCTGCAGCGGGTGCTTGCCGACAGGCAGTTCCTTTTCATGGGTGGGACCGGCGATAGGGCGGTTGATATTGGCGAACTGACCGCCATTGCCCTTTTCCCAGGTCCAGACCTTGGGCACTTCATATCCTGCGGGTAAATTATCTGCGGAGGAATTTTCGGCCATGAAAATGTGTCCTTTTGCTTTTCGGGAGGACATCCGGACATCCGGGCGCCTGAACATCCATATAGTAAGGTGGCCGAAGCATTTTTCCAGCCCTGCGGCGGATCAGAGCGGAATAGTGTCGTGTTTCTTCCAGCGGGTTTCCACGCTCTTGTTGCGCAGCGACGCAAACGCGCGAGCGATGCGGCGGCGTGAGGAATGCGGCATGATGACCTCATCGATGAAACCGCGCTCCGCAGCGACGAAGGGATTGGCGAAACGCTCCTCATATTCCTTCGTGCGCGCAGCGATCTTTTCCGGATCGGAGAGCTCGGAACGATAGAGAATTTCCGCCGCCCCCTTTGCGCCCATCACGGCGATTTCCGCCGTCGGCCAGGCATAGTTCACGTCAGCGCCGATATGTTTCGAGGCCATCACGTCATAAGCGCCGCCGTAGGCCTTGCGGGTGATCAGCGTCACCATCGGCACCGTCGCCTCGGAATAGGCGAACAGAAGTTTCGCGCCGTGCTTGATGACGCCGCCATATTCCTGCGCCGTTCCGGGCAGGAAACCCGGCACATCCACCAGCGTCAGAAGCGGAATGTTGAAGGCGTCGCAGAAGCGCACGAAACGCGCCGCCTTGCGCGAGGCGTCAATATCGAGGCAGCCGGCCAGCACCATCGGCTGGTTGGCGACGACGCCCACCGTCTGGCCTTCGAGACGGATAAAGCCGGTGATGATGTTGCGGGCGAAAGCTTCCTGCAACTCGAAGAAATCGCCTTCGTCGGCCAGCGCGTGGATCAGTTCCTTCATGTCATAGGGCTTGCTGGAACTATCAGGGATCAGCGTATCGAGACGTGCTTCCAGCCGCGCCGGATCGTCGTGAAACGGGCGCGCCGGCGGCTTTTCGCGGTTGTTGAGCGGCAGAAAATCGAACAGCAGCCGCACATGCTCCAGCGTCTCGATGTCGTTTTCATAAGCGCCGTCGGCGACGGAGGATTTTTTCGTGTGGGTGGAGGCTCCGCCCAATTCTTCCGCCGTAACGATCTCGTTGGTCACGGTTTTGACCACATCCGGCCCGGTCACGAACATGTAGGAGGTATCGCGCACCATGAAGATGAAATCGGTCATGGCCGGCGAATAGACGGCGCCGCCCGCACAGGGGCCCATGATGACCGATATCTGCGGCACGACGCCAGAGGCGACGACATTGCGCTTGAACACATCGGCATAACCGCCGAGCGAGGCCACGCCTTCCTGAATTCTGGCCCCGCCGGAATCGTTGAGGCCGATCACCGGCGCGCCGTTGCGCACCGCCATATCCATGATCTTGCAGATTTTCTGCGCATGGGTTTCCGACAGCGAACCGCCGAGCACGGTGAAATCCTGCGAAAACACATAGACCTGTCGGCCATTGATGGTGCCCCAGCCGGTGACGACGCCGTCGCCGGCCACCTTCTGTTCCGCCATACCGAAATCCACCGCCCGGTGGGTCACGTACATGTCGTATTCTTCGAAGGAGCCTTCATCCAGCAGCACATCGATGCGCTCGCGCGCCGTCAGCTTGCCCTTGGCGTGCTGCGCCTCGATGCGCTTGACGCCGCCGCCGAGCCGCGCCTCGGCGCGCCGCGTTTCCAATTGCTCCAGAATGCCGGGCATGTTTCCTCCATGCGTTTCCTCAAAATCAATAGCTTAGAAAACATTCGCCTAGAAGCCTTGATCGTGCGCGTATGCGTGCCATAAATATTTGCAATATTAAATTTTGCAAAGTTGCAACATGGCGACGGAAAAACTCTTCATTGGCCGCAAGGTTCGCGGCCTTCGCGAAAACGCCCGCGCCACGCAGGCGCAATTTGCCGAGCGGCTTGGTATCTCCGCGAGTTACCTGAACCAGATCGAAAACAACCAGCGCCCGGTTTCGGCCAGCGTTCTGGTGACGCTGGTGGAAAAATTCCAGCTCGACATGGCGGAGCTGGCGACCGGTGAAAGCGACCGGCTGGTTTCCGCCGTGCGCGAGGCGCTGAAAGACCCGCTATTCCTGAATTACGAGCCTGGGCTCCAGGAATTGAAGTTGATCGCCCAGAACGCGCCGGGTTTTGCCCATGCGCTGCTGCGCGCCCACCAGGCCTATCGTCAGAACAGCGAGCAGCTGGTGCAGCTGGATGACCGGCTGGGTCGCGGCACCGCGCAGGTGGAAAGAACCCCTTACGAGGAGGTGCGCGACTTCTTCCACTTCGTCGACAACTACGTCGCCGAGATCGATCTTCTGGCCGAGGAGCTGGCAGAGGACTTGGACATCGAGGGTGGCGAGACCTACGGCATTCTGGCGACGCATCTGCACAACCGTTACGGCATCCATATCACCCGCACCGATGCGGCGGGCGGCCTGATCCGGCATTTCGATCCTGCGAGCAAGACGCTCGCCCTGAGCTCCTACATGGCCGCGCCGACCCGCTGTTTTCAGCTTGCATTGCAGATTGCCCAGCTTCACGCCGGCGCGACGGTGGACAGGGTGCTGGCCGGCGCCGGTTTCCGCAACACGGAAGCGGCCGAAATCTGTCGTATCGGACTGCACAATTATTTCGCCGCAGCGCTCATCCTGCCCTATGGCCGCTTTCATCAGGCGGCACAGGAGCTACGCCACGATCTTGAGCTTCTGGCCGTTCGTTTCGGCGCAAGCCTTGAGCAGGTGGCCCACCGGCTGAGCACCTTGCAACGGCCAGGTATAAAAGGCGTGCCGATCTTTTTCGCCAAGATCGACCGCGCCGGCAACATCACCAAACGCCACAGCGCCACGCGGCTGCAATTTGCCCGTTTCGGCGCGGCCTGTCCGCTGTGGAATATCCATCAGGCTTTCGAAAGCTCCGACAGGATCGTGCGGCAGCTGGCGGAAACGCCTGACGGCGTACGCTATCTTTCCATTGCCACGCAGATCGAGAAAGCCGGCGCGGGTTTCAACACGGATAGACCACGCTATGCCATCGCGCTCGGCTGCGAAATTTCCCACGCGCAGAATTTCGTTTATGCCGATACGCTCGATCTCGGCAATGCCGCCTCCTTCAAACCGATCGGCATATCCTGCCGGGTCTGCGAGAGGGTGGATTGCGTACAGCGCGCGGTGCCGCCGCTGAAACGCAAGCTGCATTTCGATCATCTGTCGCGCGGGGCCCTGCCCTACAGTATCGCCGATTTTTGACCACACTCAGGGCAGCGGCGCCATGGCGCGCCGCATGATGTTGGCATAATAACCCCAGAAAAGCCGGGCGGCCACGGAGCGCCACGGCGACCAGAGCGCCGCCCGCTCCGCCAGCCAATTCGCTTCCGGCCTCACTTCCATATCGAGCGCATGCGCCACCGCCGATCTCAGCGCCACATCACCGACCGGAAAAATATCCGGATGCCCGCCGCAGAACATCAGATAAACCTCCGCCGTCCACGGGCCTATACCGCGAAGCGCCACCAGTTCGGAAAGGGCCGCAAGTCCCTCCTTGCGCACCACGCCGTCAAGGTCGATCTGCCCTTGCGTGACGGCGCGCGCCAGTCCCTCCAGTGTCGTCGCCTTGGCCCGGGAAAGGCCGAAGGTGGCGCGCAATTCCTCCGGCACACCCAGATAATTCTCCGCCGTGACCGCGCCGCCGGTGCCGGCAAGGATACGCGCCCATATGGCATTGGCGCTGGCGCGCGACACCATCTGCGAGACGACGATATGGGCAAGGCCGGCAAAGCCGGGCTCGTGGATGCGCAGTTCCAGCGGACCGGCTATTTCAATGACGGGGCCAAGCGCAGGATCGAGAAGAGTGAGATGTTCCAGCCCTTCGCTGATATCATCCATCCCGGTAATGATTTTCATATCCGTCATTCCATATGCCGCCAGCCGGCTGGTTTGGCTCTTTAAAACATGGCAGAAGAAACCATGCCTTCGCAGTTCCGTCAAAAACCGGTTTACCGTTTTGCACCAAGCCCCAATGGCCCGCTGCATCTCGGCCATGCGCTTTCCGCCTTCCTGAACCAAGATATGGCGCGAGACAATGACGGCCGCTTCCTGTTGCGCATCGAGGATATAGACCAGACGCGCTGCACCCCGGAGCTGGAACAGGCAATCTATGACGATCTTGGCTGGCTGGGTCTCGACTGGGAGAAACCTGCGCGGCGGCAATCGGAGCATTTCGATGAGTACCGCATGGCGCTGGACAGGCTGATCGAGGCAGGGCTTGCTTACCCTGCCTTTCTGAGCCGCAGAGAAACCAAGGCGATCGTCAGGGCCTTCGAAACGGAGGGAGGGTTGTGGCCGCGCGATCCCGATGGCGCGCCGCTTTACCCGACCATAGACCGGGAGAGGCCAAAGGCGGAACGGACAGCGCTGCTCGCTTCCGGCCGGCCGCACGCCTGGCGGCTCGACATGGAAAAGGCGATCCGCGCCGCCGGCATCCCCCTGTTCTGGCAGGAAAGCGGCGATGGCGAGACGGGAAAAATCGAGGCCCAGCCCGCCCTTTGGGGCGATGTGGTGCTGTCGCGCTCAGACGCGCCTTCGAGCTATCATCTTTCCGTCGTGGTGGATGATGCGCTGCAGGGTATCACCCATGTGGTGCGCGGCATGGATCTCTATCACGCAACCGCCATCCACCGGCTTTTGCAACACCTGCTGGACCTGTCGCAACCGGCCTATCACCATCACCGGCTGATCTTGGGCGCAGACGGGCGCAAGCTTTCGAAAAGCGAAGGCAGTACCGGCATTTCCGCCCTGCGGGCAGAAGGAGCGACGCCCTCAGATATCCGCCGGCTTGTCGGTCTCCTCTAGCGCCCGCTCCCGGCGCGCGCCGCTGCCGCCGATATTGCGGCGGATGATCTGCCGCACCTTGTACTTCATCAGCGCCGCATTGACCTCCGCGCCCAGCATGAAGATGACGCCGACCATATAAAGAAACACCAGAACCACCATAACCGAGGCGAGACCCGCATAGGTGGCCGCATAATTGGCGAAGGTGGAGAGGTAATAGGCGAAGATCGCCGCACCGATGACCCAGAAGATCATCGTCAGCAGGATTCCCGGCCAGACATCCCAGATGCGGCGTTTGCCGGCCGGAAGCCACAGATGCGCCGCCACCAGCCCCGCCGTCAGCACAACGATGGTACCGTAAAGACCAAGACTGGAGACCGTATTCAGCACGTCTGTCAACCAGGGGAACCGTTGCTCGGCAAAAGAGGTGGCGACCGGCACGGCGACGAGGACGATGCTGATGCCGGCAAAGACCACAACCGCAATCAGCACGTAAAGCAGGCTGAGCAGACGGGTGATATACCACCAGCGCGTCTCCGTGACACGATAGGCGCGGTTGAGCGAAATTCTCAGCGCCTCAACGCCGTTGGAGGCAAAATAGGCAGCTGCCAGCACCGAAATCGTCAGCAGCCCGCCGCGCGGAATGGTCAGCACCTGCTGCACCTGCGCCGCCAGCGGCCCGGCAATCGCTTCCGGCCATGTATCGAAAATCAGATGCACCGCCGTTTCGGAAAACTGGTCGGCCCCGAGAAAACCGGCCAGCGCCGTGCCGAAGATCAGGAAGGGGAACAGCGCCAGAAGGATGGACAGCGCCATATGGCTCGCCATCGCCCAGCCGTCATCCTCGGCGAAATGGGAATAGGCATCGAAGGCAACCTTGCCTGCCAGGCGCACTGCGGCAACCATGTCACCTCCATTCATCGGCATTTCATTTGTAACTTCGCCCCGAATATGGGAAATCAGCTTCGCTTTGTACAGCGCGCAAACCCGGCTTTCGGTTCCATTTCCGAAAAGGATTTTGCGCAATTTAATTTTGTGAATCTGAGCGCCCCTTGGCGCAAAGTCCATTGGCGGGGCAGAACATGTCTGAAAAACCGGTCATCATCATCACCGGCTGTTCCTCTGGCATCGGGGCTCATTGCGCCGGCGCGCTGCACAGGGATGGCTGGCGGGTTTTTGCCACCGTGCGCCGCATCGCCGATATGGCCGCTCTCGAAAATCAGGGCATCGAAACCCTGATCATGGACTACACCAAGCCCGAAACCATCGCAGCACTGGTGGATACGGTTGCCGCCCGCACCGGCGGGCGCATCGACGCGCTTTTCAACAACGGCGCTTATGGCCAGCCGGGCGCGGTGGAAGACCTGCCTGTCGAAGCGCTGAGAGCCCAGTTCGAAACCAATGTCTTCGGCTGGCACGATCTGACGCGGCGGGTCATTCCCTTCATGCGCAAGCGTGGTTCGGGCCGCATCGTGCATTGCTCCTCCATTCTCGGTCTCGTTCCCTATCGCTATCGCGGCGCTTACACCGCTTCGAAATTTGCGCTTGAGGGGCTGGGCGTCACGCTGCGCATGGAGCTTCAGGGCAGCGGCATCCATGTGAGCCTGATCGAACCGGGTCCGATCACCTCCAAATTCACCGCCACCGCGCTTGCCCATATCAACGAGCACATCGATCTCGAAAATTCAGCCCATGCGGCGGAATATAAACGCCAGTTGGCGCGCATGGATGGTTCCGGCCCCGTCAACCGCCACAAGCTTGGTCCGGACGCCGTTTATACCGTGTTGAAACACGCCCTGACGGCGGCAAAACCGAAGCCGCATTATCCCGTTACCGTGCCGGCCAAACAGGGGCTTATCCTGAAACGGCTCTTGCCTGCCGGACTATTCTATCGTCTGCTGCGCAGATTCGATTGAGGAGGAGTAATACCGCATGTCCGGCTTCACCACCGTTCTGGCCCTTATCGTTATGGGCCTCGTCGTCATCGTGCTGATACGCGGCCTCTTCAACATGCTGAAGGGACAGGACGCCAACCGTTCCAACAAGCTGATGCAGCTTCGTCTGCTTTTGCAGGCCGTGGCGATTGTGCTGATCATGTTCACCCTCTGGCTCACCGGCGGTGGCCGCTGACATGGTGAAGCTGAACAAGATCTACACCCGCACCGGCGACAAGGGCACGACGGCTCTGGTTTCCGGCCCGCGTCGCCTCAAGCACGACCTTCGCGTCGAGGCATACGGCACGGTCGACGAGACCAATTCGGCGATCGGTGTCGCGCGGCTTTATACGGGCGGGATTGAAAAGCTGGATGCCATGCTGTTCCGGATCCAGAACGATCTTTTCGACCTCGGCGCCGATCTCGCCACGCCTGATAATGGCGAGCCGCTTTCTTACGAGCCGCTGCGCATCGTCGAAAGCCAGGTCACGCGGCTGGAAAACGAAATCGACGATCTCAATGTCGCGCTTGAACCGCTGACCTCTTTCGTGCTGCCGGGCGGCAGCGCGGCAGCGGCCAATCTGCACATGGCGCGCACCGTCTGCCGGCGGGCGGAGAGACTGATGGTGGAACTGTCCGTCGCTGAGAACGAGATCGTCAGCCCGGCGGCGCTGAGATACGCCAACCGCCTGTCCGATTTCCTGTTCGTCGCCGCCCGCTTCGCCAATGAGGCCGGCAAGGCCGACATATTGTGGGTTCCCGGCAAGAACCGCTAAAGCGTTTCAACGACGCAACCAAAGGGCGTTCGATGTTCATACCGCTGCACGATGCGAATTCCCTCAAGCATATCCGTCTGCAATATGTGACGATCGGTCTGATCGTGGTCAATGTGCTGGTCTGGCTGTTCACCGGCGTCCTTGCCAGCGACGTGCAGGCCAATGCAGCAGCGCTCGGCCTCGGTTTCATTCCGGCAGTGGTGTTCGACTACGCCTATCTGGAACCCGCCCTGCAGGTCGTTCCCGATGACCTGACCGTGGTCACCTATGCTTTCCTGCATCTCGATTTCTGGCATCTGGCCGGCAACATGCTGTTTCTCTGGGTCTTCGGCGACAATGTCGAGGATGCGCTCGGCCATTTCCGTTTCCTGATCTTCTATATCATCTGCGCGATTGCCGGCGCCCTGTTTCACGGTTTCGTCGCCCCCACCTCGGAAGGGCCGCTGATCGGCGCTTCGGGTGCGGTTTCGGGCGTCGTCGCGGCCTATTTCCTTCTGCATCCCAGGGTTCGCGTCTGGGTGCTGGTTCTCATGCGCATTCCGCTTCCCTTGCCCGCCTTCGTTCCGCTGGCGCTGTGGATCGGCCAGCAGTTCCTGATGCTGGCACTCGGGCTTGAGGAAAACGTCTCCTGGGGCGCGCATGTCGGCGGCATCATGGCTGGCGCGATCATGGTGATTTTCATGCGCAGGCGGGGCGTTCCCCTTTTTGACCGCACGATTGTTCCGCCAAGGGCGGCGCAGTTCAAGAATCCGTCGCAAACGGCGGGGTTGTCGCAAATCGAACGGGGCTATGACGGGAGCAGATGAGCTCTTGCAAAAGAGATAGAGTATTTACGTGAACGTCAACGTAAGATATGCCTTACGCGCATGCGATAATGAAGATTGCTCCGTTGTAATTGCGGGAAAAATGCTTATCCATGTCGCCAACCTGTTTTTGGAGGTCCGCGCGGTCAACTGGCCAAAGCGGACAGGAGTTTGAGGAAAGCCGCCGATGAAGATCCTTGTCCCCGTCAAACGAGTCGTCGATTACAACGTGAAGATCCGCGTAAAATCGGATGGTTCAGGTGTTGAGCTTGCCAATGTGAAGATGTCGATGAATCCGTTCGACGAAATCTCGGTGGAAGAGGCCCTTCGTCTGAAGGAAGCCGGCAAGGCCGAAGAGGTCGTGGTCGTCTCCATCGGCCCGGCCAAGGCGGAAGAAACGCTGCGCACCGCGCTTGCGATGGGCGCTGACCGCGCCATCCTGATCGAAACCGACGAGACGGTCGAGCCGCTCGCCGTCGCCAAGCTTTTGAAGGGTGTGGCCGAGGCCGAGCAGCCCGGTCTCGTCATCGTCGGCAAGCAGGCGATCGATGACGATTCGAACCAGACCGGCCAGATGCTGGCAGCCCTTCTCGGCTGGGGCCAGGGCACCTTTGCCTCCAAGGTCGTACCGTCCGACGGCAAGGTCGCGGTTACCCGTGAAGTCGATGGCGGTTTGCAGACGGTTGAACTGAAGCTTCCCGCCGTCGTCACCACCGATCTTCGCCTCAACGAACCGCGCTATGCATCGTTGCCGAACATCATGAAGGCGAAGAAGAAGCCGCTCGACAAAAAGTCGCCGGCCGATTTCGGCGTCGACGTTTCGCCGCGCCTGAAGGTGCTGAAGACCGAGGAGCCCGCGGGCCGCAAGGCTGGCATCAAGGTTGGCTCGGTTGCCGAACTGGTCGAAAAGCTCAAAGCCGACGGCGTCCTCTAAGGTTTCGGAAAAGGGAGATATTCTTATGGCCATTCTTCTTCTGGCAGAACACGACAACGCAACCCTTTCCGACCTGACGGGCAAGACGCTGACGGCGGCAACGCAGATCGGCGGCGATGTCCATGTGCTGGTCGCCGGTTCTGGTGCCAAGGGCGCAGCAGACGCGGCGGCAAAACTCTCCGGCGTTGCCAAGGTACTGCTTGCCGACGACGCATCCTATGCCAACGCGCTCGCCGAGCCGCTGGCGGCGCTGATCGTTTCGCTTGCACCCTCGTATGACGTCATCATCGCCCCGGCCACGGCTTCGGCCAAGAACGTAACGCCGCGCGTTGCAGCCCTTCTCGACGTGGCGCAGGTCTCCGAAATCATCGAGGTCGTATCGCCTGACACCTTCAAGCGCCCGATCTATGCCGGCAACGCCATCCAGACGGTTCAGGCAAGCGACGCCAAGAAGGTCATCACCGTGCGCCCGACCGCCTTTGCGGCAGCGGCAGAAGGTGGTTCGGCGGCAGTCGAAACCATTGCAGCCGCTGAAAACCCCGGTGTCTCCAGCTTCGTTTCCGACGCGCTGGCCTCTTCAGATCGTCCGGAACTGACCTCCGCCAAGATCATCATCTCCGGCGGCCGTGCGCTTGGCTCTTCGGAAAAATTCAAGGAAGTCATCCTTCCCGTCGCTGACAAGCTGGGCGCCGCCGTTGGTGCGTCGCGCGCTGCCGTCGATGCCGGTTACGCGCCGAATGACTGGCAGGTGGGCCAGACCGGCAAGGTGGTCGCGCCGCAGCTTTACATCGCGGCCGGTATTTCCGGTGCCATCCAGCATCTGGCCGGCATGAAGGATTCGAAGGTCATCGTCGCCATCAACAAGGATGAAGAAGCGCCGATTTTCCAGGTTGCCGATTACGGTCTCGTCGCAGACTTGTTCGAGGCCTTGCCGGAACTGCAAAAAGCCCTTTGATTTTAAATACATGATGAAGGCGGCGCGTTTTTTGAACGCGCCGCCTTCTCTTTTTCGGCGATATGCGTAACATCGCCAGCGAATTACTATATGCAGCACATGGGAGAACAGCATATGACCGCCCCCTTTAAGAATATCGGTGTCATCGGAGCCGGTCAGATGGGGTGTGGCATAGCGCATGTTTCCGCCATTGCCGGATACAGGGTCCACATCTACGATCTTTCGAAGGAAGGCATTGAGGCCGGCCTTGCCACGATCAACGGCAATCTCGCCCGCCAGGTCACCAATGGCAAGCTTTCCGACGAGGCCCGCAAGCAGGCGCTGACGCTCATCAGCGGATCGACCGACGTCAATGATCTGGCGCCGATGGATCTTGTCATCGAGGCTGCTACGGAAAACGAAGAGATCAAGCGCAAGATCTACACGCAGGTCTGCCCGGTTCTGAAGCCGGAAGCGCTTCTCGCCACCAACACCTCGTCACTTTCCATCACTAGGCTTGCATCGGCCACCGACCGTCCCGAACAGTTCATGGGCATCCACTTCATGAACCCGGTCCCCGTCATGAAGCTGGTGGAACTGGTGCGCGGCATCGCCACCAATGAAAAGACCTTCGACGCGGCCAAGGATTATGTGCGGACGCTCGAAAAGGCGATCACCGTTGCCGAAGACTTCCCGGCCTTCATCGTCAACCGCATCCTGCTGCCGATGATCAACGAGGCGATCTATACGCTTTATGAGGGCGTCGGTTCGGTGGAAGCCATCGACACAGCCATGCGACTTGGCGCCAACCACCCGATGGGACCGCTGCAGCTTGCCGATTTCATCGGCCTCGATACCTGTTTGTCGATCATGCAGGTGCTGCATGACGGCCTCTCCGACAGCAAATACCGCCCCTGCCCGCTGCTGGTCAAGTATGTCGAGGCCGGCTGGCTCGGCCGCAAATCCGGCCGCGGCTTCTACGATTATCGGGGTGAGACGCCGGTTCCGACGCGCTGAGCCCGGACCAATATCGTCTCTGCCTTCGGCTGAACCCTCAGGCAATCAGCAAATAGGTAACTGCTCCGACACCCGCGGCAAAGATGGATGCGGCCGTAAGCAATCCGCAATAAACGAGCGTTCCGGAAACGGCGGCGACGAATACGCGTCCTGCCGCGTTGGCGGCGAGAGCGGCGAGGATTGCGCTGGCCAAAATGTCCGGCGAAATGCTCTGCGCGCTGGTTCGCAACGCACTGAGAACCGCGACATCGGCATCGAATATGGCGGACAGAGCCGTGAGCGCGATGAAGCCGCCGGCGCCGATCCAGACAAGAAGAACGGCATTCAGCGTTCGCGTTGCGGCAAAAAGCGCGGCGAAGATGGCAAGGGGCGCCAAGTCGAACGGGTTTTTTGCATTGAGTTCTTGCCCGGTCTGCGTGTCCTGCAGCCTTATCAGGCCGGCGCCGCTCAATCCGAGAACCAGTGCCGCAGTCAGCGTCGCCGGTGCGATAAGCGAAAACGTTGTCAGCGAGAGGGCGAGAACGATAACGAGAATCCGGAGCAACGATACAGCCGCGGCCAGCACCGCCACACCGGCCAGAGGCCACGCGTTTTCACCGCTTTTCGCCTTCTGCCCGAAGCTGGCAGTTACAGCGGTCGATGAAACAAGGGCGCCCGCCAGCCCGGTCACCAGCAGGCCGCGAGTTGAGCCGAGGAGGCGCACGGCAATATAGCCGCAATAGGAGATCGCGGCGCTGAGCACGGTGAACAGCCATATTTCCCACGGGTTGAAGCCGCCCCACGGATCGATCGCCCGGTTCGGAAGGATCGACAGGCCAACGGCGGTCATCACGGCAAGCACCAGCGCGGAGCGGAGCTCGACCCAAGTCAGCCGTTTCAGCAGGCGGTGGAGAACTTCCCTGCCGGCAAGCAATGCCGCAAGGGCAGCAGCACCAGCCGCCGCCGCCTGATATTGCGCCGTTACCGCAAGCCCGCCGAGGGCAAAGACGCAGAGAGCCGCAACCACGCCGGTGACACTGAAATCATTGTCATGACGCGCTTCGCGCAGCTTGAACCATGAAAAACTGAATGCGAACCCCAGAAAACCCGCCGCAAAAGCGAAAACGCTATTCTGCTCTGCGGCCAACACGCCGAAGACGCCACCCAGCAGACCGGTAATGCCATAGGTCCGGATCCCGGCGGTACGGCTGCCCGCCGGCGCATCGCGCTCCCGCCAGCCGCGCTCAAGGCCGACGAGCAGGCCGATGGCGAGAGCAAGACCAAGCCCGGGAATTAGCAACTCCATATCGGCACCCATTCATGGCGGAAGCCAGTATCATTATACGAGGCGGGAACGGGCTTGTCTGCACCGGCCCATCCGCTGGAAAGCCGGGCGTTGACGACGGTTACGGCTCATAGTGCCCAATATTCCGGCCACCGCATCATTTTCCAGTAGCCGCGGTCACCAGCGCCTCGGCGTCTTCACTGTCCCACGCCGCCGGGCCGTTCATGGCCGCGAGCAGACAGCCGTTTTCATCCAGCAGCAGGGTTGCCGGCAGGCCGAAAGCAAGACCTTCCTTTTTCAGAACGTTGAAGACGCCCATGGAGCTGTCGCGGTAGTGCTTCAGAGCATCGATCTTGTATTCATCCATAAAAGCTTTCGGTTTTTCATCCGCGCCAGTATCGATGTTGACGGCAACGACCTCGAAATTCTCGCCGCCCTTTTCCTTCTCCAGCGCGTTCAGCGCCGGCATCTCTTCGCGGCAGGGCACACACCATGTGGCCCAGAGATTGAGAAGAACCGCCTTGCCCTTGAGATCGGCAAGCGTCATGTCTTGCGACTGCGGCCCCTTGAAGGACAGCGGAATGATGCGCGGCTTGTCCGCCGCCGACATGGCCGCGACCTGCCCTTTCAGAAACGGTTTCAGCGAGGCGATACGGTTTGCCGCACCTTCACATAAACCGCCGTCTGCCACCGCTGCCCCTTGAACCGGGCTCTCAGACCCAATATGCCTGAACCAGACCGCGCCAGCACCGGCGAGCACACCGGCCACGGCAGCAATTGCAACCAATTTGGCGGAAGGAAGCCTGAACGGCGTTTTTTCTGTCATCGAATACTCCAGGGCACTTAACATGGCTGACGGCACAGATCAGAAATCCTCCAACCAGATGTGGGGCGGGCGTTTCGCTTCCGGGCCATCTGCCATCATGGAAGAGATAAATGCCTCCATCGGCTTCGACAAGAAGCTTTACGCCCAGGATATCCGCGGCTCTATGGCGCATGCCACCATGCTGGCATCTAAAGGCATTATTTCGCCTGAAGATAAAGACAAGATCATCGAGGGTCTGAACACGATCCTGTCAGAGATCGAAGCCGGCACCTTCGAATTTTCGCGCAAACTCGAAGATATTCACATGAATATCGAAGCGCGCCTTGCGACCCTCATCGGCACAGCGGCTGGTCGCCTGCACACCGCCCGCTCGCGCAACGACCAGGTGGCGCTCGATTTCCGCCTGTGGGTCAAGGAAGAACTGCAGAAGACGGAGGGGATGCTGACCGCCCTCATCGCCGCCTTCCTCGACCGCGCCGAAGAAAATGCCGATACCGTGATGCCGGGCTTCACCCATCTGCAGACGGCGCAGCCGGTGACCTTCGGCCATCATTGCATGGCCTATGTGGAAATGTTCGGCCGTGACCGCGCCCGCGTGCGCCACGCCATAGAGCATCTGGACGAAAGCCCGATCGGCGCAGCCGCCCTTGCCGGCACCGGCTATCCCATCGACCGCCACATGACGGCCAAGGCACTCGGTTTCCGCGAACCGACCCGCAACTCAATCGACACCGTCTCCGATCGCGATTTCGCGCTGGAATTCCTGTCCATCGCTTCTATCTGTGCCACGCATCTGTCGCGTCTCGCCGAAGAGATCGTCATCTGGTCGACGCCGCAATTCGGCTTCATCCGCCTGTCGGACGCCTTTTCCACCGGCTCGTCGATCATGCCGCAGAAGAAAAACCCCGACGCCGCCGAACTGGTGCGCGCCAAGACCGGCCGCATCAACGGCTCGCTGATCGCCCTTCTGACAGTGATGAAGGGCCTGCCGCTCGCCTATTCCAAGGACATGCAGGAAGACAAGGAACAGGTTTTCGATGCCGCCGAAAGCCTGGAACTGGCGATTGCCGCCATGACCGGCATGATCCGCGACCTTGAAGTGCGCAAGGACCGTATGCGTGCCGCCGCCGGTTCGGGTTATTCCACCGCCACCGATCTTGCCGACTGGCTGGTGCGCGAAGCGGGCCTGCCCTTCCGCGATGCCCACCATGTGACCGGCAATGCCGTGGCACTGGCGGAAAAAAAAGGCTGCGATCTCGCCGATCTTTCGCTGGAAGAATTGCAGGCCATCCACCCCGGCATCACCAAGGGTGTTTTTGACGTTCTGTCCGTAGAAGCATCGGTCGCCAGCCGCACGAGTTTCGGCGGCACGGCCCCTTCGGAGGTGCGCAAGCAGATCGCCTGGTGGCGTGAACGCAACTGATAAATTCGCGTTACAATGCGATCACAAGAAACAGGGTGCACAAGCGCCCTGTTTTTCGTTATCAGAGAGGCACATATTTCCTTTGGACAGGCCCATGCTTTCAAAAACCGCGCGCAAACTCATCGTTCCCATCGGCATGACGCTCGCCGTCAGCCTTGCTCTTTCCGCCTGCGGGCGTAAGGGCGACATCGATCCGCCGAGCACGCCGGTCGAAATGCGCAACAAACGCGCCGCCGATGGAAGCGAACCGAAGCCGGCGACGGCTGAGCGTCCGTTCATTCTCGACAAGCTTCTCTGACGGGTAAAAAGCCGTGAACCATTTTGGCTATATCGACGGCGTGCTGCACGCCGAAAACGTGCCCGTGTCCGAGATCGCCAAGGCGGTCGGCACGCCCTTCTACGTCTATTCCACGGCAACGCTGGAACGCCACTACAAGGTGTTCGCAGGCGCTTTCGCGGATGTGGACGCCATGGTTTGTTACGCCATGAAGGCCAATTCCAATCAGGCGGTGCTGAAAACGCTTGCAAAGCTCGGCGCCGGCATCGACGTCGTCTCCGGCGGCGAATTGCGCCGCGCACTTGCAGCCGGCGTGCCGGCAAGCCGCATCATGTTCTCCGGCGTCGGCAAGACGGTTGCGGAAATGGACTATGCCCTAGATGCCGGCATCTATTGCTTCAACATCGAATCCGAGCCGGAACTGGAAGTCCTCAACCTGCGCGCCGTCAAGGCCGGCAAACGGGCGCATGTCTCCTTCCGTATCAATCCGGATGTGGATGCCCGCACCCACGCCAAGATTTCCACCGGCAAGAAGGAAAACAAGTTCGGCATTTCCTATGAACGCGCCCGCGCGGTTTATGCCCATGCCGCCACCCTGCCCGGCATCGAAGTGACCGGCATCGACATGCATATCGGCAGCCAGATCACCGAATTGCAGCCTTTCGAGGACGCTTTCCGGCTGCTGCGCGAACTCGTCGAGGCGCTGCGCGGCGATGGCCATGCGATCAGCCACGTCGATATTGGCGGCGGTCTCGGCATCCCCTATCGCGATGACAACAACCCGCCGCCACTGCCGGATGCCTATGCGCATATCGTCAAGAACGAACTGAAGAGCCTCAACTGCAAGATCGTCACCGAACCTGGTCGACTGATTGTCGGCAATGCCGGTATTCTGGTGACCGAAGTGATCTATGTGAAGGATGGCGGCGACAAGACCTTCGTCATCGTTGATGGCGCCATGAACGACCTTATCCGCCCCACACTTTACGAGGCCTATCACGGCATCCGCCCGGTGGTGCAGCCGGCCGAAAACACGCCGCGCATTAAGGCCGATATTGTCGGCCCGGTCTGCGAGACCGGCGATTATCTGGCGCTCGACCGCGAGATGGCTGCACCGCAGCCGGGTGATCTGATTGCCGTCAGCTCCGCCGGCGCCTATGGCGCGGTGCAGGCCGGCACCTATAATTCCCGCCTGCTGGTGCCGGAAGTGCTGGTGAAGGACGACAAATTCCACGTGATCCGTCCGCGCGGCACCTATGAAGAGTTGATCGCGCTCGATTCCGTACCCGCCTGGCTCGATTGAGCTCGCCCGTATCACCGGTTTGCCGATCACAATCAAGCGAAGCTGCCTAAAAAATGGGGGCGAGGGCTTGGGCGCCCTCGTCTTCGCCACAAAGAATGTTATCCTTGCCCCCGTGATACAAACAGCTCGCCGTTCCGGGAATGGCGTTCGACGTGGCCAGAACCGGGAGAACGGATTGATGACCACAGGCGGAGAGGACAAGACTGGCGGAAAGCGCGCGACTGGTGCGTTTGCGCAGCGGCCGGACCTTGCCCGCCGGGTCGTCGCCAAACGCTTCTTCGCAAAAATCGTGCTGCTCTCGGAGAAAATTGCGCCGAAAACGCTGTGGCCTCTTTCCATCGCCGCCGTGTTTCTAGCCCTTGCCTGGTTCGGCCTCTACCGGCATATGCCGGATTTCCTGCGGCTCGGCGTCGTTTTCGTGCTGGTTTTCAGTTTCATCGCCACGCTTTTACCGATCCTTAGGCTGAAATGGCCGACGGATCATGAAGCCTCGCGCCTGCTTGAAGACCGCAACGGTCTCGCGCACCAGCCGGTTGGCGTGCAGGAGGACGAGCCCGCCTTCGATACGCCCTTTTCCCGAACGCTGTGGAAAGAACACCAGATTCGCATGGCGGAGCGCATTGCCGCTCTGAATGCCGGCCTGCCGAAACCCGATATCGCCCGTTATGACCGTCTGGCGCTGCGCGCCATTCCCGCCCTTCTTCTGGCCGCCGCCTTCGGTTTTTCCTATTCCAACGGCGCGGGCACGATTGCGGATGCCTTCCGTAGCCGACCGGCCGTCGGTCCGCTCAATCCCGATATTCGTCTCGACGCGTGGGTCACGCCGCCATCCTATACCGGTCGCGCGCCGATTTTCCTGACCGGACGTGACGCAACCAACCGTGACGCGGTTTCCGTGCCGCAATCCTCCAAGCTGACGATCCGCATGACCGGCGGCGATGGCGGCGAGGAAGTGACTTTCGAGCCTGAAATGGCAGGCGCGCTGCAAAAGCTTGCGCCGGAAACGGCGCGTGTCGACAGCGCAAGCGGCGATATCGCCGTTCAGACGCCGGTTCGTTCGGCGGATCAGCCCGTCGCGCCGCGCAACTTCACCATGGATGTTACCGAAAGCGGCATGATTACCGCCAATGGCGAACAATGGGTGTTCAACGTCATCGCCGACCAGCCGCCCAGCATCGCCTTCGACAACATGCCGCGCCGGGCCGTTAACGGCGCGCTGGAAGTGGGCTTTACCGCCAAGGACGATTATGGGCTGAAGGAAGCCCACGCCATCATCGAACCTGTGGGCGTTGCGGAAGGTGCAAGCGCGCTTTACCCGCCGCCGGAATTCAAGCTCGATCTGCCGCGGCAGAACAATCGCGAGATCAAGGGCCTGACCAGCCGCAACCTGACCGAACATCCGATGGCGGGAAAGCGCGTGCGCATCACACTGGTGGCGACGGACGGTGCCGGCCAGACGGGTCGTAGCCCCGCGCATGAAATGGTGCTGCCGGGCCGCAATTTCTCCGAACCGCTGGCCGCTTCCATTGCCGAGCAGCGGCAGATATTCTCGCTCGATACGCGCCAGATGCCGAAAGCTATCGCCTATAACGAGGCGGTGGGCCTGCGCCCGGAAGAGACCATTCCCAACACCACCCATTATCTCCTGCTGCAATCGGCCCAGACCCGCATGCGGCTCGCCTATAATGAGGAGATGCTGAAGGACACGGCCGATTATCTCTGGGAAATCGCGCTCGGCATCGAGGACGGCGATCTTTCGCAAGCCGAAAGGCGCCTGCGCGATGCGCAGAATGCGCTTTCCGAAGCGCTTCAGCGCAATGCCTCCGACGAGGAAATCGCCAGGTTGATGCAGGAACTGCGCGAGGCGATGCAGCAGTTCATGAGCGAGCTTGCGCAGCGCATGCAGAATGCGCCGCAGGCCAACATGAACCAGCAGGCGCAGAACGTTCTACGTCAGCGCGATCTGGAAAACATGATGAACCAGATCGAGAACCTTGCCCGCTCCGGTAATCGCGACGCCGCGCAGGAAATGCTCTCGCAGCTGCAGCGCATGATGAACAATCTGCAGGCGGGCCGCCCGCAGCGTCAGGGCCAGCAGGGGCAGCAGCAGAGCAGCAAGATGCGCCAGCAGATCGACAAGCTGGGCGAAATACTGCAGCAGCAGCAGAAATTGATGGACGAGACCTTCAAGCTCGATCAGGCGCTGCGCGACCGGATGCAGCGCGGCGACCCGCAACAGGGCGGCGAAGACGAACAGCAGATGGGTGAAAACGGCCAGCAGCCGCAAGAGGGACAGCAGGACCAACAGGGTGAGAATGACCAGCAGGGCGGACAGCCAAGCGACCGGATGACGGCCGAACAATTGCGCGACGCGCTGAAAAACCTGCGGGCCCAGCAGGATGCGCTCGGCAAGCAGCTCGGCGAATTGCAGCAGGGCCTTCGTGATCTCGGCATGGAACCGGGCGAGAACTTCGGCAAGGCACAGCAGGAAATGGAAGGAGCCGGCGAGGCACTGGGCAAGGGCCAGGGCGAGCAGGCGGTCGAAGGTCAGGGCAATGCGCTGAATGCGCTGCGCCAGGGTGCGCAGGACATGATGGGCCAGATCATGCAGGCCATGCGCCAGCAGGGCCAGCAGCCCGGACAGGGTCAGGAGGGCATGGCGGGCCAGGGCGGTCAGAACGGCCGCGACCCGCTCGGCCGCCCGCGCAGCACCACCGGCCCGGATTTCGGCGACCAGGTGAAAGTGCCGGATGAAATCGACGTGCAGCGCGCCCGCGAAATCCTCGAGGCTATCCGCGAAAAACTCGGCAACAACCCGCCCGGTGAAATCGAGCGGCGGTATCTGGAGCGGTTGCTGGATATACGGTGAGGATCAGAAGCCATTCACGGCGATCCGGCCCGCCACTTTAATTTCGTGACTTTCCGGAAGAGCAGGCCGCGGCGAAAGCTACTAGGCGCGTCGCGAAACACTTTGACGTCATCCTCGGCCTTGTGCCGAGGATCTGTCAACCTCCCATGAAACCGATACGTCGCAGATGCTCGGGACAGGCCCGAGCATGACGAGGAGAGAGTTGACAACTCCGCAACAAAAAGGCGACCCATGGGGCCGCCTTCCTCAAATCTGTGTGATCTTATCACTCACGCCGCAAGCGCCCGCGCCACGGCCTTGCGAATATCCGGAAGCGCGAAGGGTTTGGAAACCACATCCACAATCTTCGTCGCCAGATCATCAGCCCGTTCACGCTGCTCGGCATAACCCGTCATCAGCAAAATGCGCATGGCCGGGAAGCTTTCGGCGGCGCGGTGCGCCAGCTCGATGCCATCCATGACCGGCATGCGGATATCCGAAAGAAGAAGATCGAAACTGGTTTCCTGGAGCTTCTCCAGCCCCTGCTCGCCATCCGCCGCCTCATAGGTCTCGTGACCGTCGAGACGCAGCGCGCGAGCGACGAAAGCCCGCAGTGCATCCTCGTCTTCGGTAATCAGAATCTTCGCCATTATTCATTGCTCCTGGGCATCATTTCCAGCCGTGAGCAACATCGCAGGCTCCTCTTTTCAAGAGGTAAACACCCAGCCCTTGGCTGGGTGAATGGTTAATGAGGCGTCTCCGTGCTGTGCCGTTCCGGCACGACGAAGTACTCAGGCGTCGCCGGTCACGACGCCGACGAAGGGCAATTCGCGGAAGGCATAAGCCACGTCCATGCCGTAACCCACGACGAAATAATCAGGACATTCGAAACCGACATAATCGGCCTCCAGATCTTCCTTGCGTTTCACTTTCTTGTCGAGAAGCACCGCGATGGTGACATTGCGCGCACCGCGCTCGTAAAGCAGTTCCTTGGCGAAACGCAGCGTGCGGCCGGATTCGAGAATATCGTCGATCAGGAGCACATCACGGTCCTTCACGTCGCTGTCGATATCCTTGACGATCCTGACCCCTTGCGACACCGTGCCGGCGCCATAGCTCGACAGCGTGATGAACTCGACCTCAGGAGCAAGGCCGCTGTCATGCAGTGCGCGGATAAGATCGGCCGCGAAAATGAACGATCCCTTGAGCACGGCAATGACCAGTAAATCCTTGGTCGGGCCGCTGGCGATGTGCTTGGCCATGTCGCGATTGCGCTCGGCGATCTGCTCGGCGCTATAAAGCGGCTCGATGTTTTTTCCACGGACGACGGGCATTCTTACTCCTGTGCTGCGCCTTGCCGATTTTACCTTTCAGTAAAAATAGAAGACACGCGTTAGCACAGTCAGCGTTCAGACGCACCCGCCTCGACGAAGGAAAGCTTGATCTCAGGCGTTTTTCCACCGGGATGGCGCAACTTTGCCGAAAAACCGTGGCTGAAACCGGGCTGCATTTCCTTGACCGGCGGCTCGATGACCATGCTGGCTACCAGCTGCCCCTTGGCGGCGAAGAGATCGGCGCGCAGGGCAGGCACCTCTTCCAGATTGCCGCCATTGTTTTCCACGATGCCGTTGATGAGCAGGATATCCATGCCACCTGCTTCCTGCGGGGTTACGGTGACATGGGAAATGGCGAGAGGATTGACCGAGGCCGCGACAGCCGTCTTTTCCGGCACCACGACCGAGAGGCCGCCCGAACATACGAAGACAAAAATGGCGAGGCCGGCCACCAGCGCCGAATAGGCATCCGCCGACAGGCGAGACAATCTGCGATCCACCCAGCCGATGAAAGCGAGGCAAAGAATGGCGAGGGTAACGGGCGTTTTTTTCACCTGCCGGCGCGCTGCACCGCGATTGTCGTTTCCGGGTTGCCGCGAACGGTTTTCCTTGATGGTGACAAATTCCGCGTCTACCACATCGCGGTCGGGATTTGCCGCCCGCGCCGTGCGGCGTACCGGCGTTTCCGGCATCAGGAGGTCGAAATCGAATGCCGCTTGCCGGCGAGATGAACGGAACATAGCCATAGAATTCCTTGGGTGAGGTTTTCCGGCCCGCAAAACTGGGCATTGCAACGAATCCTGCCAAGTTTTAAATTTAATTGGTTAATGCTTCGCAAAAACGGCTCGCACAGGCCACCGGAACCGGGTTAGACCGCGCCGTCCGGGCCTCATGCGCCAGCGGCTTGCGAAGCACCACGAAACGAAGAGACTGGAAGTCCGTTGATCCATTTCGAAAATGTCGGGTTGCGTTACGGCATGGGACCCGAGATCCTGAGGGACATGACCTTCGATATCCCCAAGGGTTCGTTCCAGTTTCTGACCGGCCCTTCGGGTGCCGGCAAGACCACGCTGCTCCGCCTGCTTTTGATGTCGCTGCAGCCTACGCGCGGGCATATCCGCATGTTCAACCGTGACGTTTCGCGCATTCCACGTAGCGAGTTGCCGATGCTGCGCCGTCGCGTCGGTATAGTGTTTCAGGACTTTCGGCTGCTCGACCATCTGACGACCTATGAAAACGTCGCACTGCCGCTGCGCGTGCGCGGTAAGGAAGAAAGCGCCTATCGCAACGACGTGATAGAGCTTCTGAAATGGGTCGGCCTTGGCGAGCGCATCAACGTGCTGCCGGCCATTCTTTCCGGCGGGGAAAAGCAGCGTGCCGCCATCGCCCGCGCACTCATGGACCAGCCGGAAATATTGCTGGCCGACGAGCCGACCGGCAACGTCGATCCACCGATGGCCAAGCGCCTTCTCAACCTTTTCCTGGAACTCAACCGGCTGGGCACGGCCGTTGTCATCGCCACCCATGATTTTGGCCTGATGGACCAGATCGATGCGCGCCGGATGATCCTCACTGAAGGGCGGCTCGATATCTATGAATGAGATCAACCGCAAGCCGTTGAAGCCGGAAGCGGCGCAGCCGAAGCGCCCGCCCATGCGCATCCGCCCGATGGCGCCGATCCTGCCGCCTTCCAACATTCAGGGCAATGCGCTGATGGTGGTGATCGCCATCATGGCCTTTCTCGCCTGCCTCACCCTTGGTGCCGTCTCCATGGTGCGCGCCACCGCCGCCACCTGGCAGAGCCAGATTTCCCGCGAGATCACCATCCAGATCAAGCCCGAGGACGGGCTGGACATGAATGCGGCGCTAAACAAGGCGCGCAATCTGGCGCTTACCTTCGTGGGCACGCGGGATGGCACCATCCTCGACGATGCGGCAACGTCGCGCCTTTTGGAGCCGTGGCTCGGCAGCGGTCTCGATCTTTCGGAACTGCCGGTGCCGCGTCTCGTCGTCATCACCATCGACGAAAACAATCCACCCGATTTCCAGGCGATGCGGGATATGCTGAAGGCCGAAATTCCGCAGGCATTTCTGGACGACCACCGCACGTGGGTCGACAGGCTGGTCTCCATGGCCAGAACCACTGTCATGATCGGCGTCGGTGTTCTTATCCTCGTGTTCACCGCCATGGTGCTGACGGTGGTGTTTGCGACGCGCGGCGCGCTTTCCGGCAACCGGCATATCGTCGAGGTTCTGCATTTTGTCGGCGCCGAAAGCAGCTTTGTGGCGCGTGAATTCCAGAAGCACTTCCTGAAGATCAGCCTCAAGGGGGCGGCGGTCGGCAGCGCACTGGCCGCCGGCGTATTCCTTGTCGCCGGTTTCTGGCAATCGAGCACTGTCGCCACGCCGCAGAGCGATCAGGCAAGCGCGCTTTTCGGCTCGTTTTCGGTGGGTCTCGGCGGGTATCTCGGCATCGCCATGACGATGATCGTCATCGCGCTTTTGACCACCCTCACGGCTCGTATAACCGTCATCCGCACCATCGACGATATCGACCGCGTCCGCTCCGATCCCTCGAAAAGCGATGGGCTTGCATCGTGAGGTTATCCCCGATAACTCCGCGGGAAAACTGAAACCGTCACAAGCCGGATGTAACCTGCAGACGGTGGACAAAAATGCCTGTTCCTTGCCTTAATCGGCGAGTATTCAGGAGGAATGTTTGTGAGTCGGATGGACCAGGATCAGACGACGGCGCGGCCGGCCAGAAAAGGCCTGTTGTCGCGGCGCGGTCCTTTGCGCCGTTTTATTCGCGTCCTCATCCTGCTTTGCGTCATTGCGCTCGGCGCATTTTCCGGCGGTTTCCTGTGGTTTGCCGATTCCGTCGCCTCCATGCGTCCGCCGGAGGGGGCGAGAGGCGATGCCATCATCGTTCTTACCGGCGGTTATCAGCGCATCGAACAGGCCGTTGGCCTGCTCAGAGACGGCGTGGGCAAGCGGCTTCTGATTTCCGGCGTCAACCCGGCCACCACTCGCTCGCAAATCCGCAAGATGACGCAAGGGTCATCCGACATGTTTTCCTGCTGCGTGGACATGGGCTACAAGGCGATCGATACGATCGGTAACGCCAGTGAGGCCGCAAGCTGGATACGCGACCACAATTATTCCTCCATCGTCGTCGTCACGAATAATTACCACATGCATCGCAGCCTGCATGAATTGCGCAGCGCCAGCCCGCAGACGCAATTCATCGCCTATCCCGTCATCAGCGCCGATCTTGTCCGCACCAACTGGTTCGTGGAGCCGGATGTGGTGAGAACCATGCTTTACGAATATCTGAAGTTCGTGGCGGCGGCGGGACGCGACCTCACCGGTTTCGGCAAGGGCGACGGTCTGCGCAAGGCCGCCGCCGATTATTCCCGGATAACGACGACAAGCGCTTCGTCCTGACCGGCGAGAACGTGCTTGCTGCGGCCCCTTGTTTTCGTGTAGGCGTCTGGCATCGGCATCCGGTATCGAGGCATATGCACGGCTTCGGAACGGCTGCGCTCCGGGAAGGCTGTTGATGCTCAAGCTGCGCTCTTTTCTTTTCAATACGCTGTTTTATCTCAACCTGATTGTCCGCATGATCGTGCTGACGCCGATCTATTTCATCCTGCCGCGCAAGATCGCCTACGAAATTCCCAAGAATTGGGCGCGATCCAACCACTGGCTGATGAAAACCATCGTCGGCACCACCTTCGAGATCGAAGGGCTGGAAAACATTCCCGAAACCGGCTGCATCTTCGCGCCCAAGCACCAGTCCTTCTGGGATACCTACGCGCTGCTGCCCAATCTTCCCGATCCGGTCTATATTCTGAAGCGCGAGCTTTTGTGGATTCCGCTGTTCGGCTGGTACGCCATGAAACAGCGCATGATCCCGGTCAACCGCGCCGCCCGCGGCAAAGTGATGCTGAAGGTGATGGAGCGGGCGAAAGAGGAAATGGCCGCCGGCCGCGAACTCATCATCTATCCCGAAGGCACACGCCGCCCGCCGGGTGCGGAGCCTGAATATCGTTATGGCATCGCAAGGCTTTACCGGGACCTTCAGGTGCCGGTCATTCCCGTCGCCATGCATCCCGGCCTGTTCTGGCCGCGCCGGTCCACCATGCGTTATCCCGGCCATTTCAAGGTGCGTATCCTGCCGGCCATCGAGCCGGGGCTGGACCCGGACGTGTTCTTCAAGCGCCTGATCGATGTGACGGAAAAGGCGAGCGACGAGCTGCTGCTGGAAACGGTGCGCAACAACCCGCATTTGCCGCTGCCGCCGACCGCCGTGAAGCGGATCGCCGAACTTCAGGGCAAGGAAACCGCCGCCGGCTGAGCAACGAGCGTGCCGACATTTTTGGCGATGCTCTCCAGCAGGGAATCGCGAATGCCCATCTCCTGCAGATGCTGCACGGTGTTGAAGACATAATCCGTATTCGGCCCGGACCGGCCCGATGCGGCTGCAACGATGGTCGCCGACTCGGCAACGCCGAGACCGCCGATATATTGCTTATGCGCGGGATCGGCCACATAGGTTACGGCGCTGCTGCGCCTGCCATCGGAAAGCGCGATGGAAACCAGCCGCTCCTTATAGACATTCGTCACCAGTTCGCGCTCGCGCAAATAGACCATGACCGGCTCCCGGTCCTCTCCACGCACGCGGAAAGCGACGCCAAGGCAGGAACCGCCGCGCTCCAGACCGAGAACGAGACCGGGCTTTTCTTCGGTGCCCCTATAAAAATTGGAACTGATGCAGAGTGAGCGCCGATACCCGTGAAGCCGCGCCTGCTGCCGCTCTTCAAAGGCGAAGCCGGGGTTCCACATCAACGAACCGTAGCCAAAGACCCAAAAATCGTCCATATCGCAAGCCAAATCGAAATTGTCTGAAGTCTGTTCATCGGAGATCAATATGGCAGCGTCAAGCCAATCCGGCACCGCCAAAAAATTCCTCTGGCTCGCCATCGCCATCCTCGTGGTCATCGGACTTTATACCGCCGGGTGGTTTTATGCCGCCGATAGGCTGAAACAGACGGTTCTGAACGTCATTGCCCCCTCGCAGGCCCGCAACGTCAGCGGTGAATGCGGCGATATCGCCTTCAAGGGTTATCCCTTCCGCATCGGCCTCTTCTGCTCCAGGGTGACGGTGGATGACAAGGAGAACGGCGTTTCCGCTTCCTTCGGTGAACTTCGCTCGGCGGCGCAGGTCTATAATCCCGGCCACATCGTCTGGGAACTCGATTCGCCGGCGGAAATCCGTTCCGCCCATGGCCTGACGATCTCAGCCGCCTGGCAGAACATGCAGTCCAGCATCGTCACCAAGCTGAAGGGCATCGACCGCAGCTCGCTCGTCATCGACGGGCTGAAGGCGCAGGCGATTTCTTCCGTCACCGGCCAGACCATCGATTTCGACGCGGTCAAAACGGAAATGCATCTGCGCCAGAACGGCGCGGATCTCGACGGGGCCATCACGCTCACCGATTCGGCAACCGTCATCAAGGATTGGCCGCAGGTTCTTCCCCGCCTCGACGCCATCTTGGACGTGACGCTGGCGGGCAAGGCAGGCATGGTGGATGGCAGCGACAAATCCGGCCTTTATGGCACCAGCGGCGAGCTTCGCCGGCTGGTGGCCGATATTGGCGAGGGCCGCACCATGCGCATCAGCGGCCCCTTCTCATTTGACAATGAGGGTTATCTTTCGGGCAAGTTCAAGCTGGAGATCGAAAAGCTCGGCGCATGGTCGGACAATGCCAAGCAGGTTTTCCCGCAGTTGCAATCCACCATCGATACGGCCCGCAAACTGCTCGGCGCGCTCGCCGGCGGCGGTGACCGGGCATCCGTCGATCTCGTGGTAGATCGTGGCCGCGCCACGGTCAGCGGCTTTATTCCGCTTGGGAAAATCCCGCCGATTTGAGCAGTTGATTTATACCCTCTGTCATCCTCGGGCTTGACCCGAGGATGACAGAGGGAGACTAAATGCGCCCTACTTCTTCTGATCCAGCGCGTGACGCCCAAAGTCCGGCGCGTCAACATCCTGACCGGCCTGGACGATCGAGCGTCGGATAGCGCGGGTGCGGGAAAACAGTTCGAACAGCTTGTCGCCTTCTCCCCAGCGGATCGCCCTTTGCAGCGAAGCGAGGTCTTCGGAAAACCGCGCCAGCATCTCAAGGATTGCATCCTTGTTATGCAGGCAGACATCCCGCCACATGGTGGGATCGGAGGCGGCAAGACGGGTGAAATCGCGGAAACCGGAGGCGGAATATTTGATGACTTCCGATTCGGTCACCGTCTCCAGATCGTCCGCCGTGCCGACGATATTGTAAGCGATGATGTGCGGCAGATGCGACACGATCGCCAAGACCTTATCGTGATGTTCGGCATCCATCTCATCCACGCGGGAACCCAGCGCCCGCCAGAAATCCTTCAGCCTCTCCAGCGCCGCGGCATCCGTGCCCGGCAGCGGCGTGAAGATGCACCAGCGCTCGCGGAAGAGACCGGCAAAACCGGCATCCGGGCCGGATTTTTCCGTACCCGCCAGCGGATGGCCGGGAATGAAATGCACGTTGTCAGGAATATGCGGTGCCATCTGCGCGATAACAGAAGCCTTGGTGGAGCCGACATCGGTGACGATGGCGCCCGGCTTCAGATGCGGCGCGATCTGCTGCGCCACACTTTCCGAAGCACCGACCGGCACCGAGACGATGACGAGATCGGCATCCTTGACCGCTTCAGCCGCCGAAACGGTGTAATCCGCGCCAAGCGCCAGTTCCTCCGCCCGTGTCAGCGTCTCTTCACTGCGGGTGGAAATGGTCACATGGCGGGCAAGCCCCAATTCCCTGACATCGCGGGCAATCGACGAGCCGATCAGGCCGATGCCGATCAGCGCGATGCGTTCGAACATGATCTCAGCCATCACGCCTGCCCCATGAACTCGGTGAGGGCCGCGATGACGCCGAGATTGGCCTCTTCAGAACCGATGGTCATTCTCAGCGCATTCGGGAAACCGTAACCACGGACCGCACGCAGAATATAACCGCGGCGGCTCAGCAACTCGTCCGCATCCGCCGCGCGCTTGCCGTCCTGATCCGGGAAATGGATGAGGATGAAGTTGGTGACCGAAGGCGTGACGGTAAGGCCGAGTCCGACAAAGGCATTCACCAGCTTTTCCATCCACAGGGCGTTATGCGCCACCGCCTTTTGAACGAAGGCCTGATCGCGGATGGCCGCAGCGCCCGCCGCGATAGCCGGCGCGCTCATATTGAACGGCCCGCGCACGCGGTTCAGCGCATCGATGATCTCGACCGGGCCATACATCCAGCCGACGCGCAGCGCGGCGAGACCATAGACCTTCGAGAAGGTGCGGGTCATCACCACGTTGCGGTTGCCGGAGACCAGTTCGAGACCGGCCTCGTAATCATTCTTGCGGACATATTCGGCATAAGCCGCATCCAGCACCAGCACGACATGTTTCGGCAGGCCTGCCTGCAGGCGGCGGATTTCCGCAACGGGAACATAGGTGCCGGTGGGATTGCCCGGATTGGCGAGAAAAACCATCTTGGTCTTCGGCGTCACGGCGGCGAGGATCGCATCCACATCAACAGCGCAATCCTTTTCCTTCACCGTCACCGGGGTAGCACCCGCACCCATGATCTGGATCTTGTAGACGAGGAAACCGTGTTCGGTGATGATCGCTTCATCGCCCGCACCCAGATAAACGTGGCAAAGCAGGCCGAGAAGCTCGTCTGAACCATTGCCGCACAGGATGTTCGCGATATTGAGACCGTGCACGTCGGCAATCGCCTGGCGCAACGCAATCGCCTGACCGTCCGGATAGATTTCCAGATGGCTGGCGGCAGCGCTGAAAGCCTCGATCGCCTTCGGGCTCGGCCCAAGCGGCGTTTCATTGGAGGAGAGCTTATAAACCTTCGCAACGCCGTCCACATGTTCCTTACCCGGAACATAAGCGGCGATATCCAGAATACCCGGACGCGGAACAGGTTGGCTAAGCTCTGCACTCATTTGATCGACCTTTGGAAAAACGCCGGAGAACCCGGCAAAAGCAATGCCGGAGGCATTAGACCGGAATGGGCACTTTGTCGAGGGTCAGCGCGGCTTTCTCTGGCTTGCCGCGGCGCGGGTGGTGGGCACGCCCTGTGGGGCCAGCACGGGCACGAAAACCCGGCGCGAGGCGCGCTGGGTGACTGGCAGCCCTTGATAGAGACGCTTTTGCGCTTCCACCACGATGACGCCGGAAAACAGTGGCCACAGCCTGCGGCCGGTATGTTCGAGATAACGGCGGAATTTCAGTATTGGCCGGCTTGTGGTGGGCGGAAAGAACAGCGCCTCGGCGGAGGCGCCCGGTGTGAAATTGGTTTCGCGCAAAAGCGCCGTCAGCTGTCCGCGTGAATAGGGTCTTCCGGAACCGAAAGGCGTATGTTCCATGCGCGCCCAGACGCCGCGCCGGTTCGGCACCACGATGACGAGGCGGCCGCCGGGCGCCAGCACCCGCCACAGTTCCTTGAGGCTTTCGCGCGGATTTTCGGCAAATTCCAGCGCATGCACCATCAAGACCCGGTCTATCGACGAATCAGGCAGCGGCAGTTCCTCGTCGAAGACCAGCGCCGTGGAAGACAGCTCGCCCGCCGGCCAGTTCACAGCCCCCTGCCCCGCCGGCATGAAGGCGAAGGTGCGCTCCGTATCGCGACGGAACCGCTCCAGAAACGGCACGGCGTAACCAAGGCCGACCAGCCGCTCTTCCGGCAAAGGCGGCCACAGCGTCGAAAGCGCCATGGTGATCGCCTGCTCGGCCGCGCGGCCAAGCGGAGAATGATAGAATTCGCGCAGATCGACGATATCGGTATTCATGGGCGAGAATGTAGCATCAGGCGGTTGGACTTCAAGGCGTCTGCCCTTACATAGGAAAGCAGGTGGGCGAATGCGCCGGTTTTGGCCGGCAAATGGAGAGGATAAGATGAAACCTTTGGAAATAGACGTCTTTCTTTGCCGCAGCGACAATTTCGGGGTGCTCCTGCACGATCCTGAAAGCGGCGCGACGGCCACCATAGACGCCCCGGAAGAAGGGCCTATCCTGCGGGCGCTCGACGGCCACGGTTGGAAACTCACCCATATCTTGACCACTCATCACCATCAGGACCATGTGGAAGCCAATCTGGCTCTGAAAGACAGGTTCCACTGCGAAATTCACGGCCCCTATGACGAAGCGGTTGCGATTCCGGGCCTCGACCGTTCGCAGGCCGATGGCGACGAATTCGAATTCGCCGGCCGCCGCGTTCAGGTTATCGCCACGCCCGGACATACGGCAGGCCATATCTGTTATTATCTGCCCGATGACGGGCTGCTGTTTGCCGCCGATACGCTGTTTGCCATGGGTTGCGGCCGCCTGTTCGAACGTCCGGCGGCGGATATGTGGCATTCCTTCCAGAAGCTCATGGCACTGCCGGATGAGACCAAGGTTTATTTCGGCCATGAATATACACTGACGAACGCCCGTTTCGCCCTCACCGTCGACCCGGAAAATGCTGTACTGACCGAGCGCGCGGCCCACATCGAAAAGGTGCGGCAGGCGAATGAATTCACCATTCCCACCACCATCGGGCTCGAAAAACAGACCAACCCCTATATGCGGGTGGCCGATGCCGGCATTCGCAAATATCTCGGCCTTGAAAGCGCCACCGATGCCGATGTTTTCGCAGAAATCCGCACACGCAAGGACAATTTCTGATGGGAACGGAGATATCGGCGCAGGCGATCATTCGCGAACTGGGGCTGGAGCCGCATCCCGAGGGCGGCTTTTACCACCAGACGTTCCGCGACAAGGCAGGCGGTGAGCGCGGTCATTCGACGGCAATCTATTATCTCCTGGAAAAGGGCGACCGCTCGCACTGGCACCGGGTCACCGATGCGGTTGAGGTCTGGCACTATTATGCCGGCGCGCCGATTGCGCTGCATCTTTCGCAGGGCGGTCGGGAAGTGCGGACCTTCACGCTCGGCCCCGCCGTTCTTGAAGGCGAGCGCCCGCAGGTCATCGTTCCCGCCAATTGCTGGCAATCGGCCGAAAGCCGCGGTGACTTCACGCTCGTCGGCTGCACCGTCTCGCCGGGCTTTGCCTTTTCGAGCTTCGTTATGGCCGAGCCGGGCTGGTCGCCAGGTGATGCGGCATAACCCTGAGAGCAATTAGAGGCCCGGTCGTGCTCCGCTTGTTTCTTCTCCCCGCCGGGGAGAGGAAATACGCGGCGACGCCTACTTTCAATTGCCCTGCCACCAATCTTGGTCAGCCGCCGTATTTCGTAGCGGTGATATAGACCTGCCCCACCCGGGTCGGAATGATGGCGTAGACAGGCGCATAGACATCCATGTTGTTCGACTTGGCGAACCAGATCTCCATGGAGATGGATTTCAGATATTCGATATCCTTGCGCCCCTGCCTGTAACCCGACTTCGGCACATACCGCGCCTTGCAAACGATGGCGTCGCCGTTAAAACCGTTGGTCTTGAACGGCCTGGTGCCGCTGGAGCTCAAAACCAGATCGAGCCGCGATTCGCCGTCATAGATCGGCAGGCGAGTCGGGCAGATGCGGCCGCCGGCTGGAATGATGAGGCCGGAAATCGGATCGAGAACCGAGCGCAGGTCGCGGTCTTTCACGTCAACCCAGTTGTCCGGCCGGGCTTTCGGCTCGGGTTTCACCGTCGTCGATGTGACGTTGCCGTTGCGATAGACAACGTCATAGGTGCGTACCCGCTTGCCGTCCTTGTAGACCAGCGAATATTCGTTGGCCTGCAGCCGGTGGCCGCGCTTGGCGCCGGAAACGGTCGTCTTGCCGGAAATATCCTTGAGGATGCTGGCGAGGCCGGCGGCGCTGAAGGAACCGGAGATCGAATAATTCGGCCCATCCATGCGAGTCGAGAAACTCGCCCTGGCAATCGGCAAAATGCCGAGATTAATGCTGTATTCGCTTGTGTGGCGCGCTTCGGCGGCGAGCGAGGGGGAGACGCCCGTTAACGCTATTGTCGCGGCCACGAAAATGCTTTTTCCTCTGGCAATCATTTCGATATCACCTTAAAAGAGGCGCGGAAGCGGCCTTATCGGGCGATCATATACGCTGACTTGTGGCAATAAAAAAGCGGATGCCGGTTGAAAACGCCGGAATTTCCTTTCATTTGATCGCGAGCGGCTTGACTGTTAGGTCCCGTCTGACTATAGAACCGCAACTTTCCAATCATGGCCAGTTGGATTGCCACCCCGGTTTTGCCGGTGGCGAGCCAGTGGTGAAACAGACGAAACGAAATAGGTGTACCCATGTCCCGTGTATGCGAATTGACCGGCAAGGGCGTCCAGACGGGCAACAACGTCAGCCACGCCAACAACAAGACCAAGCGCCGGTTCCTTCCGAATCTCTGCCAGGTCACGTTGATCTCCGATGCTCTCGGCCAGCGTTTCCGCCTGCGTGTTTCCGCAGCCGCTCTGCGCTCCGTTGAACACCGTGGTGGCCTCGATGCCTTCCTTCTGAAGTCCGGCGAAAACGAACTGAGCATGCGCGCTCGTCTCCTGCGCCGCCAGATCGCCAAGAAGACGGCTGAAGCTGCTTAATAGCGGCTTCGACATCATTTGATATTCAGAAGGCTTGGATGGCTTTTGCCGCTCAAGCCTTTTGTTTGTTCCAGATTTTCGTTGCATCGGGTTTTGCGAAAACCGTTTGAGACGTTTTCTTCCGATGTTTGGCTCCAACTGGTGGCATCACCCAGGATAAAAAAATGCCCTATCTGCGTTTTACGCTTATCTATGTTCTGCTGATGACTTTGGTGGTCGTCGCGTCCAATATTCTGGTGCAATACCCGCTTTCCGGCTCGTTGTTCGGCGTCAATCTCGGCGACCTTTTGACCTGGGGTGCCTTCACCTATCCGATCGCCTTCCTCGTCACGGACCTCACCAACCGCCAGTTCGGCCCGTCCATAGCGCGTCGCGTCGTGCTTGCCGGCTTCGTCGTTGGTGTCACGCTGTCCTTCTGGACATCCATTCCGCGCATCGCTGTTGCGTCCGGCACCGCCTATCTGATCGGCCAGTTGCTGGATATTTCCGTGTTCAACCGCCTGCGCCGCCAGCGCTGGTGGCATGCGCCACTCGCGGGCTCGATGCTGGGATCGGTGCTGGACACGGCCCTGTTCTTCTCCATCGCCTTTGCCGCGAGCTTCTCCTTTGTCGGCCCCAACGACGCCTTCGCCACCGAAAGCGCGCCGCTGCTCGGCGTTTTCGCTCTGGAAGCCCCTCGGTGGATTTCCTGGGCGCTGGGCGATCTGTCGGTCAAGGTTCTCGTCGGCCTCGTCATGCTCCTGCCCTACGGCGCGCTGATGAACACGCTGAAGCCGATGCCGGACACCGTCAAAACGGGCCGCGTTTGAGGCCGGGCAAGCGCGGATCAAATCGCGCTTGCAAGCCAGCCGTCAGCATTGCAGTCTGTCGTCCGTGGCACAGCGCGGAGGCAGGTCGACATGCAGATCAAGGACGTTATAGACATCGTGGAGGCCGCCAGCGCCACGCTTTCAGGCTCAACCTTCAACGACGTCAATCTATCCGGCACGGTCTTCGACAACGTCAATCTTTCCGGGGCGAGCTTCAACAATATCAATTTGTCGGGTGCGTCGTTCACGGATAACAACATGTCCGGCTGGTCGATCGATGACGTCAATTTTTCCGGTCTGAAACTGAGCAACTCAAACCTGTCGGGTGCGCAGATAACGTCATGCCGAATGACCGGCATGAAGATCGACGGCATTCCCGTCGAGGACCTGATGGCAGCCTACAAGGCGGCACAGCAGCAGGCCTGATTTTACTCCACCAGCTTGAATTCCAGCATCAAGTTGCGCTGGAGGAACGAGTGATTGTCATCGGAAACGATGATGAGGCGCGTCGAGCCGTCCGGCCCCTTCACCACATCCATGCCTTCCATATTGTCGATCTGGTAGGCCATGCCGGCTTCCATGAGGATTTCGCCATCCACCACAGCACCCGGCCGGATATCAGCACCACGGATGCGACGGATGCGCATACCCACGCCTTCAGCGAAATTGAAGCGGCGCTCGAGAAGCAGCAGGTCGCCATTGGGAAGGAACGCACCGTCCGTCACGTCGAATGACGGATGATGCGTGACGGCGAATGTGCCCTTCAGCGGGCCTTCCAATATGGCGGCGAGAAGATTGCCGTCCGTATCGATACTTTTTTCAGCCACGACGACCAGAGCGCCGGCGAGCGGCGAATCGGCCGACGATACCGCGAGAGCCTCCAGGCCGCCGTTATGACGCAACTCGTTGCTGGGGATGAGATATGGCAGACGTTCGAGCGGCTTTGCGGTGGCGAAGCCCGGATCGGGATAGATATCGATCCTGTGTCGCTGCTCGTAACTGACGAACACCTTGCCGTCGCGCAGCGCCAGCCCTTCCGCATCCATCTCCATCTTGCGCGGCGGTTCGCGCCCGCTCATGTCCAGCATGGGGGTGATGCGCGCATCGGCAATTCCGGACAAAGCACCGCGAGCGTCACGCAAGACCCTGCCCGTCAGCCAATGGCCGGTATCCAGCACCGCAACAAAGTCCTCCCCATTGGGGCGGAAACGGATGGACGATATCGCCCCGAACAGCTTTTCCGGCGCGCTCATCACCATGCCGCCGACAAATTCCAGCTTGCCGAAACGTTTTTCGCTGGTGCCGACCTCGAAAGAGGAGAGCAGACGCGCGCTCACCGGCACATCGATGGTGGAAGCGCCGATGGAAACCGGGAACAGCCATGCGGCCGCGAGAATGGCGGCCATCGCAAGCGTCTTGCAGAGGGAAGAAGCCTTACCCCGCTTATCCCGCACGGCGAACCCTGCGGGACGAACCGGAAGCGCCGCTCGTATCCTCAAAGAGCGCCGCAAGCTGCTCGGTCATCGCGCCGGCCAGTTCGTCCGCATCCACGATGGTCACGGCGCGGCGATAATAGCGCGTCACATCGTGGCCGATACCGATTGCCAGCAGTTCCACCGGCGACCGTGTCTCGATCTGCTCGATGACCGCGCGCAGGTGCCGTTCCAGATAGTTGCCGGGATTGACCGACAGGGTCGAATCGTCCACCGGCGCTCCGTCCGAGATCATCATCATGATCTTGCGCTGCTCGGGGCGGCCGATCAGGCGGTTATGCGCCCACATCAGCGCTTCACCGTCGATGTTTTCTTTGAGCAGTCCCTCACGCATCATCAGGCCAAGATTGCGCCGCGCGCGCCGCCACGGCGCATCCGCCGATTTGTAGATGATATGGCGCAGATCATTGAGGCGGCCCGGCGAAGCGGGCTTGCCATTGGCGAGCCACTGTTCGCGCGACTGTCCGCCCTTCCACGCCTTGGTGGTGAAGCCGAGAATCTCCACCTTCACGCCGGACCGCTCCAGCGTGCGCGCCAGAATATCGGCGCAGGTGGCTGCAACGGTGATCGGACGGCCGCGCATCGAACCGGAATTGTCGATGACGAGCGAGACGACGGTATCGCGGAACTTGGTGTCGCGCTCCTTCTTGAAGGAGAGCGGCTGCATGGGATCGATGATGAGCCTGACGAGACGGGCCGGATCGAGATAACCCTCTTCCAGATCGAAATCCCATGAGCGGTTCTGCTGTGCCATCAGACGGCGCTGCAGCCGGTTCGCCAGCCGTCCGACGGCGCCCTGAAGATGAGCGAGTTGCTTGTCGAGGAAGGCGCGCAGACGGTCGAGTTCCGCCTCGTCGCACAGTTCCTCGGCGTGAATTTCCTCGTCGAATTCCTGGGTGAAGATGCGGTAATCGACCTTTTCATTAAAGTCGTCGAAGGGACTGTTGGGGCGGCGGGTCTCGCCGGGCGTTTCGGAATCCTCGTCGAGATCGTCGGACATTTCCTCGTCCGACATCTCGGCGCCGTCCATCTCGCCTTCTTCCATTTCCTCCTGCGAGGCCTCGTTTTCATCGGCGGGCGTCGCGTCGGAGCCGGCCTCTTCCTCGACCTGTTCCTCTTCGGTCTCGTTGGTGCGCGGCTGGTCCTCGTTGGATTCCGCTTCCTGGCTCTCGGGCTCGTTATCCTCGTCGCCGAAATCCTCCGCCATCTGCATGGAGGTCAGCATCTTGCGCACCAGCCGCGAAAAGGCCTTCTGGTCGGTGATGACGCTGGAGAGATCCTTGAGGTCGCCGGCGGCCTTGTCCTCGATGAAATCGCGCCACAGATCGACAACCTTGCCGGCGCTTTCCGGCGGCTTCTCACCCGTCAGCTTCTCGCGCACCAGAAGCGCCACAGCTTCGGCAAGCGGCGCATCGTCCTTGTTGTTGATGCCGGCGAAGTTGGCTTTGGCGTATTTTTCGGTGTTCATGGCCTGGATGTTGGAGGCCATGCCGGGCATGCGCAGCGCGCCGATCGATTCCACGCGCGCCTGTTCGACAGCATCGAAAATCAGCCGCGCTTCGGCGCCCTGCGGCGACATGACCGCGTGGGTATCGGCATCATGGCAGGCAAGGCGCAACGCCATGGAATCGCCGAGACCGCGGGTGATGGCGATTTCCTGCGCTGTCGGTTTCTTGGAGATTTCCGGCAGGCGCATGCGCTCGCCGGCAAGGCCCGGCCGTTCATTGGCGAAGACGACTTCGACTTCGGCATCGCCAGCGACGGATCGCACGCATCCGGCAATCGCCTGACGCAACGGCTCCGTATCGACCGCCGTACCCGGTTTTGCTCTGGAATTGTCGCCGCGCCCTGCCATTGTCTTTCCTGTCATTTGCCGACGCGTGGAGACCGCCCATCGATATGCGCGCAGTCTGCCAGCGTCTTCAAGTCATCGAAATCGTCTCCGGACAAGCCGGGGACGATCAGGCGCTGAGAACGATGTTCGCAGCGCTTTCCTTCAGCTCGACGCCAAAGGCCCGCTGATACTGTTCGGCAACCAGCGTGCGCTCCAGCTCGTCGCACTTGTTGAGGAAGGTTACGCGGAAGGCAAACGCGAGATCGCCGAAGATTTCCGCATTTTCCGCCCAGGTGATGACGGTACGCGGGCTCATGACCGTGGAAAGATCGCCATTGATGAAAGCCGAACGGGTGAGATCGGCCACGCGCACCATCTTGGAGACGGTTTCACGGCCCTTCGGATTGTCGAAGCTCTTCACCTTGGCGGCGATGATGTTCACTTCCTGCTCGTGCGGCAGGTAGTTCAGCGTGGTGACGATGGACCAGCGGTCCATCTGCGCCTGGTTGATCTGCTGCGTGCCGTGGTAGAGCCCGGTCGTATCGCCAAGGCCGACGGTGTTGGCGGTCGCAAAAATGCGGAACGCCGGGTGAGGACGGATGACGCGACTCTGGTCGAGCAGCGTCAGGCGGCCGGAAGATTCCAGCACGCGCTGGATGACGAACATCACGTCCGGACGACCGGCGTCGTATTCGTCGAAGACCAGCGCGACATTATGCTGGTAAGCCCAGGGCAGGATGCCGTCCTTGAATTCGGTAACCTGCTTGCCGTCTTTGAGGACGATAGCGTCCTTGCCGACGAGGTCGATACGGCTGACATGGCTGTCGAGGTTGACGCGCACGCAGGGCCAGTTGAGGCGGGCGGCGACCTGCTCGATATGGGTGGATTTACCCGTGCCGTGGAAACCGGAGACCATGACACGTCGGTTGTGAGCAAAACCGGCAAGGATCGCGAGCGTCGTATCGCGGTCGAAAAGATAGTCGGGATCGAGGTCCGGCACATAGGCGTCGCCCTGGGAATAGGCGGGAACCCGCAGATCCGTATCAATGCCGAAAACCTCCCGCACGGACACCGTCGTGTCGGGCAGGTTGGAAATATCAAGGTCGATTTTGCTCATCACGTCTCCAAGGCGGGCGGCAGCCACCCGGCCACATCATCAATCAGGCGGTAAACACGTAAGTTGGCTTAGCAGAAACCTGACTGCTTTAACAATTGATATGCTTGAACAACAGCCCGAAAACGTTCTTCCGAACCACGATCGCCACCATTAGCATCAGGATGGTGCTTTTTGACAAGCTCCTTATAACGCCTTTTTATGTCTTCCTGCTTTGCGCTGGACGGAAGACCGAGCGTATCGAAGGCTTTTGCCTCCAGCGTCTTCAGCTTGCGGTCCTGTTGCATGCGCGTGCCGCCGGCCCTTCCCCCGCCGGCAAAACCGCCGGTAAAGCCGAAAGGATCGCGAATACGCGCGTTGCCGCTGGCCGAGCCGGAGCGCAAAGTGGAATGCAGCGGGCTGTCGCGCGCAGTCTTGTTCACGCCCACCGTCCAGGTGGGGCGATGGCCGGTGATCGCTTCCTTCTGGTAACGGGCGATTTCGCTGTCGGAGAGGCCGGAAAAGTAATTATAGCCCTTGTTGTATTCCTTCACATGCTCAAAACAGAACAGGAAGAATTGCCCCTCGGCATTGCGGCCGACGGGTGCCCGGTGAACGCCCGGCTTGTCGCATCCGTCCCACTGGCAGGTTGGGGCCTGAACCTCAGGTTCCCGCTCCCTTTTCCGGCGCGTGCGGATGCGGTCGAAATATTTCGAATCCAGTTTCATGATGCCCTGATTATGGGGTGCGAAAAGCCGCACAACAAGAATTGACAAAGCGGAATGTTACAGGCTTTTAGGGAGCCCCCTTCAAAGACCTGCAAACAGAATTGGAGCCCTCTGCATGTCCCTGCGAGAACGCATAGAAACGAAGCTTCGGCAGAGCTTTTCGCCGGAACGCCTGAGGGTTGTCGATGAAAGCCAGATGCATGCCGGCCACCAGCCGGATATAACCGGTACGGGCGAGACACATATGCGTGTTCAGATAGTGTCGGAAAGCTTTTCCGGCAAGTCTCGCGTCGAACGCCATCGGGCGATCAACGCTGTTTTGAAGCCGGAACTCGACGCCGGGCTGCATGCGCTGGCGATAGAGGCGGCGGCACCGGGGGAAGCGGTGCGGTTCTAGGTGGTCATTTGAGCCGAGAGCAAGCCCCCTCATCCGGCCCTTCGGGCCACCTTCTCCCCGGCCGGGGAGAAGAAACCGGGCGGCAACGCCTTGCTCAAAGCGCCAGCGCCGTTCCCCCGTATAGCATTGCCAAAGCGGCTTGTTCTTCTCCCCGCCGGGGAGAAGTGCCGGAGCGGAGCGAGGCGATGAGGGGGCGCCCTCACCGTATCGCTCAACATCTCATCCCGGATGCTTCTCCGTGAGGAACGACTGCACCTCGGACGCCGCCACATCGTCAGCCACGAAGGACTGGCCGATGCCGTGGGTAAGGATGAAGGTGAGCTTGCCGCCCTTGACCTTCTTGTCCTGCGCGATTGCCGCCATCAGCGTCTCGACCGGCGGCAATTCGCCGGGAATATCCTTCATCGTGGTCGGCAGACCGACGGCCTTCAGATGTGCCTCGACGCGGGCGGCATCGTCGGGGCTTGCCAGATTGAGGCGGGCGGAGAACTGGTGGGCCAGCACCATGCCGATGGCGACGCCTTCGCCGTGCACCAGCCGCTTGCTGTCGTAATTGGTTGCCGCTTCCAGTGCGTGACCGAAAGTGTGACCGAGGTTGAGAAGGGCGCGCACGCCGTTTTCTTTTTCATCGGCCACCACCACGTCTGCCTTGGCCTGGCAGCTGGTCGCAATCGCCTGAATGCGGGCCGGGCCGCCGGTGCGGATGTCATCCCAGTTTTTTTCCAGCCAGAAGAAGAAATCCGGTTTGTCGATCAGGCCGTATTTAACAACTTCGGCATAACCGGCGCGGAATTCCCGCGGGCTTAGCGTATCCAGCACCGCCGTATCCGCCAGCACCAGATCGGGCTGGTGGAACACGCCCACGAGGTTCTTGCCATGGCGGCTGTTGATGCCCGTCTTCCCGCCGACAGAGGAATCGACCTGCGCCAGAAGCGAGGTCGGTATCTGCACGAAGCGCACACCACGGCGCACGATGCCGGCGGCAAAACCGGCGAGATCGCCGATCACGCCGCCGCCGAGCGCGATCACCGCATCGTTACGCTCCACCCTTGCGGAGAGAACCGCATCGCAGACGGTGACCAAATGCTCGAAGCTCTTGGTCTTTTCGCCAGCCGGCAACGTCAGCGAGACGGCCTCAATGCCATCTGTCTGCAGGCCATCCATCAGGCCTTCGAGATAAAGCGGCGCAACATGTTCGTCGGTAATGATCGCCGCGCGTTTGCCCTTCAGCCGCGCCGAAATCTCGCCGCCCGCCCGGCCGATGACGCCCGGCCCGATCAGAATGTCATAGGCGCGCTCGCCAAGCGGCACATGGACGAGACGTTCATCGGCGTGAATTTCGGAAGGCGTCATGGGATCAGTCTTTCTGTTCGATGCCGGCTATGGCGGCCAGCACTTCGGTCACGATGATTTCCTTGCGGACATCACGGGATTCGATGGTCAGATTCGCTTCTGCATAGATCGGATAGCGTTTCTCCATCAGGGCCGCCAGCGTGGCCTTGGGGTTTTCGGTCTTGAGAAGCGGGCGATGATCGCGCTTGTTGACCCTCTCCCACAACACCTCGAGATCGGCCTTCAGCCACAATGAAATGCCGCCGCGCGCGATGTGCCGACGGGTATTGTCGTTGATGAATGCACCGCCACCGGTGGAAATGACCTTGGGGCCGCCGCGCAGCAGCCGCTTGATGACCCGCGTTTCCAGCGCCCGGAATTCTTCCTCGCCATAGGTGGCGAAAAGTTCCGATATCGTCATGCGCGACACGCGCTCGATCTCGACATCCGTATCAATGAAAGGAACCCTGAGCTGCTGGGCGACCATGCGGCCCACCGCCGACTTTCCAGCCCCCATCAGCCCGACGAAGACGATGTTGCGCCGTCCGAGCTTTGCCCGCGCTTGCTCCCCGAGTGTGGCCGGGACGGATAAATTCGTTTCATTCATAGATTTGAAAGCCCGTTTGGCATGGATATCTGCAAATGTTTACGAAGCGTCAAGCCAAATTGCTGACTGAATTGCGGTGAATCACAATCATCGCCGCATGCGGCATGGGGGCGGAGCGGGCATTTTGATCTTGTCGCCGCTTTCACCGCACCGCATATAAATTTCGACCGCCACTTTCACGGAGCCGCCATGCCCACCCTCTTCCGCTTCACGATGATACTGGCGACCATCGCGGGGCTGATCTATGGCGGCATGGTTCTGCTCGTCATGGTCGTCAAACCGCGCGACCGCGAAGTGACGGTACGCATCCCTTCCGAGCGGCTGAACCCGCCGTCGACCGAACCGGCAAGGCGCACCCCATGAGCGGACAACCGATGGCAGGGCGCGACGGTACGCGGCTGGAAAGTTTTCTGGAAATGATGAGCGCCGAACGCGGGGCTGCCGCCAACACGCTCTCTTCCTATGAGCGCGATCTTTCCGATCTGCGCGAATTTCTCGGTCAGCGCGGCCAGTCCCTGACGCAGGCGCAGACGCCTGACCTTTCCGCCTATCTGAGCCATCTTTCCGCGCAGGGTTTTGCCGCCACCTCGCAGGCGCGGCGCCTCTCATCCATGCGGCAGTTTTATCGCTTTCTCTATTCGGAAGGGCTGCGCGGCGACGACCCGACCGGCATCATCGACGCGCCGAGGAAAGGTCTCGCTTTACCGAAAACGATGAGCGTCGCCGATGTGAACCGGCTTCTTGGTCTCGCGGCGCAGGAAGCGGCAACCGAAGGCCCGGGCCAGCTTGCCCGCATCCGCATGCATCTTCTGCTCGAACTGCTTTACGCCACCGGCATGCGTGTCAGCGAACTCGTCTCGCTGCCGGTCAAGGTGCTGCGTCAGGAGGGCCGCTTCCTGATGATACGCGGCAAGGGTAACAAGGACCGCATGGTCCTTCTTTCCCGCGCCGCCATCGAGGCGATGGAAAAATACGAGGCTGCCAGAAAGGCGCTCGCATCCGAGAAAAGCAAGGTGGCCGCTTCGCAGAAAAAACCGGAGACACCGGAAAGCCCGTGGCTATTTCCTTCCAGCAGCAAGGAAGGCCACTTGCCCCGCCAGGTCTTCGCCCGCGACCTGAAGGACATCGCCGTCCGTGCGGGCTTAACCCCGTCCGCCATATCGCCGCACGTCCTGCGTCACGCCTTTGCCAGCCACCTGCTGCAGAACGGTGCGGATCTGCGCGCGGTGCAGGAACTGCTCGGCCATTCCGACATTTCCACGACACAAATCTATACACATGTGCTGGAAGAACGCTTGCAAGAGCTGGTACAAACGCATCACCCCCTTGCCAAACAGGGCAAAAACCTTGATTAGAGCGACCGGAACCGCCGGATAATCCGGCTCAAACCTTGCGCAAAACGATCGGAAACGGATCTCATGCACAATTATCTCGACTTCGAAAAACCTATCTCGGACCTTGAGGGCAAGATTATCGAGCTGAAGAAGCTTGCCGATGAAGACGAGAGCATAGACACCTCGGAGGAGATCAACCGCCTGGAATCGCGCGTCAACGACGCGATGCAGGACATCTATTCCAAACTGAACGCCTGGCAAAAAACGCAGGTCGCGCGTCACCCGCAGCGTCCGCATTTCGTCGATTATGCCAAGACGCTGTTCACCGATTTCACGCCGCTCGCCGGCGACCGCAAATTTTCCGAAGACGCCGCCATTCAGGCCGGCCTTGCCCGTTTTAACGGTCAGCCCGTCGCCATCATCGGCCAGGAAAAGGGCAACGACACCAAAAGCCGCCTGAAGCATAATTTCGGCAGCCCGCGCCCGGAAGGTTACCGCAAGGCGATCCGGGTGCTCGAACTGGCCGACCGTTTCTCGCTACCGGTGATCACCCTCATCGATACGGCAGGCGCCTATCCCGGCGTCGGCGCGGAAGAGCGCGGCCAGGCCGAAGCCATCGCCCGCTCGACGGAAATGTGCCTCAACGTGAAGGTGCCGATCGTCTCCGTCGTCATCGGCGAAGGCGGCTCGGGCGGCGCAATCGCCATCGCCACCGGCAACCGCGTCTATATGCTCGAACATGCGATTTATTCGGTGATCTCGCCAGAAGGCGCCGCCTCCATTCTCTGGCGCGATTCGACCCGCGCCAAGGAAGCCGCGACCAACATGAAGATCACCTCGGAGGATCTGAAGGCGCTCGGCGTTATCGACGGAATCATTCCCGAGCCGATCGGCGGCGCGCATCGCGCTCCCGAAACCGTCATCAATGCGACGGGTGACGTTATCGCCACGGCTCTGGCCGATCTTTCCCAGCGCTCGGGCACGCAGCTGCGCGCCGAACGCCGCCAGAAATTCCTGGATATTGGGCGGAACCTCTAAGTCCGGCCTTATTTTCCTTTGATATCGCCCCAACTCGGCCATAGTCCGGTCACATCAAAAGATGTATCGGCGGCCGCGGGGCGAATCCGATTTGAGTTAAGAAGATGTAAACGGTTAATACCGTATTTAAAATTCACACGGGACGGTGTAGAAATGCCGCCGTTTCGTGCCATCGTCTTTCGGATCAGATCATGCGTTTGACACATTTTGCACTTCTTGCCTGCACTGCGCTCATTCTTGCCGGTTGCAACGACACGCTCGAAACCGTCGAACGCGATGTGTCCCACATAAAGAACAAGGTCGATTACCCGCTGTCTCCGTCCATCCTGGCCGAGATCGACAAAAAGGGCATGGATCGCACCTCGCCGATCATGATCCGCATCTTCAAGGAAGAAGGCGCGCTGGAAATCTGGAAGGCCAAGCGCGACAACCGCTTCGACAAAATCGCCGAATACCAGATATGCGCCTGGTCCGGAAAGCTCGGCCCCAAGGTGAAAGAGGGTGACCGGCAGGCGCCTGAAGGTTTCTATAACCTGACGCCTGCGCATCTCAATCCGAACTCGAAATATTACCTCGCCATCAATACCGGCTTTCCGAACCGCTATGATGCCGCCAATGGCCGCAACGGCACCAATCTGATGATCCACGGTGCCTGCTCCTCCTCCGGCTGTTATTCGATGACGGATGCGCAGATTCTTGAAATCTACGGTTTTGCGCGCGACGCCTTCAAGGGCGGCCAGAAGACAGTGCAGCTGCAGGCCTTCCCCTTCCGCATGACGGCGGAAAACATGGCCCGTCATCGCAAGAGCGAACATCTCGAATTCTGGAAGATGCTGAAGGTCGGTTACGACAATTTCGAAGTGACCAAGCGCCCGCCGGAAGTGAATGTCTGCGAGAAGAAATATGTCTTCAACCAGCAGACGGAAGGCGGCAGCTTCAATGCGTCTGCCCAATGCCCGGCCATGAGCACACCGCCGGCGCTCGTCAGCGCACTCTCCAGCTACGAGAAGACCTACGATCTCGCCTATGAAAAGGCGATGAAGAAATATGACGGCATGGCCTGGTACGACCCGAGCGAAGCCGAGCGCAAGGCGCTGGTGGCCGAAAAGCGCAAGGGCCGCGAGCCCGCCTATGCCCCGACCGGCTCGGCGCTGAAGGCCGGCAAGCTGATGAAGGAAACCGAATATGCCGCGTTGATGGAGAAAAAGACGCAGCAGGTGACGTCGTCCTCACCGGCGACGACCGCAACCGCCTCTTCCCTTCGCGGCCCGCGTCCTTCGGCAGTACAGCCCTCAGCACCGCAATCGAACCCGGCCCCCGCGGCACCGACGATGGTTGCCTCGGCTACCCCCGCAGCAGCCGGGCAAAGCGTCCCGGTTCCGACCATGAACCCGCTTGCCTATTCCGCAGCACCTGCTGCTCCGGAAGCGCCGGAAAAGAAGCCGTTCTGGAAGTTCTGGGCCAAGGAATGAGCGACACGGCCGAGATCGTCTATGATTTGAGGGGGCTTAAATGCCCCCTTCCGGTTTTGAGAAGCCGCAAGAAACTCGCAACCCTGAAGGCGGGAGATGTTCTGACCGTCGAGACGACCGATCCCCTGGCGGTGATCGATATTGCGCATATGTGCAATGAGGATGGGCATAGCCTGGTGGAAACCACTGCGCTGGATAAGGGACACCGGTTTCGGATTGTGAAGGGCGGGTAACCGGCGTTCAATGCTGACGCTCCGGGCTTACCCCCCTCTGCCCTGCCCGGCATCTCCCCCTCAAGGTGGGGAGATCAGTTGCGGCGACTGTTCGTTTTCTCACCAGCTCTGCACTTCGGGTTGCTGTCCCCATAAAGATGTTCGGAGCAAGCCGCTTGTCGATCCCCCCTTGAGAGGGAGATGTCCGGTAGGACAGAGGGGGGTGAACCACTCCCACCGACCTAGACCATCACGACACGCCCTAAAACCGCAACCCGGAGACCGCCAGCGGATTATCCGTCATCGCCTGCCTGTCCGGCCGGTCGACACCCGGTGTGCTTGTGAAGGCCGCGAACAGGTCCTGGACGAAAGCCTCAGGCAAATCCTTCGTAATCAGCACCATACGCGTACGCTGATCGACCGGATCCGGCCAGGCCGCTAGGCGCTCGGGCGTGTGGAAAATATTCTGCACCCCATGCAGCACCAGCGGCCGGCCCGGATTATCCGACAGCTTGACAATGGCCTTCATGCGCAGAAGCTTTTCCCCATGCGCCGAGCGCAGCAGATCCACGAACATGTCGATCGCCATCGGGCTGACCGGCTCTTCATGAACGATCGAGAAAGAACGGATAGACGCATCGTGCCGGTTCACGTCGTGGTGATGGTGGTCGTGTTCGCCATGATAGTGGTGGTGATGACCATGTTCGTGATCATGTTCATGGTGATCGTGCTCCGCCTCCTCGCCCAGCCAGCGACCGACATCGGCATTCTTGCTGCCGGCGTCGTAAAGGCCGTTGTCCAGAAGCCCCGCAGCGCTCCAATCGGTTTTGTCGCCATCCTCGATGATCGCACGCGGATTGAGCGCTTGTAGACGGGCTGTCAGCGTGGAAATCGTCGCGGCATCGGCAAGCGCGCGCTTGGTCATTACCAGACGGTCGGCCACAGCGGCCTGTTTCACCGCCTCCTGGTGATTGTCGAGCGTGGAAAGGCCGTTCACGGCGTCCACCACCGTAATCACACCGTTCAGAACGAAATTCTGCGCTATGACCGGGTTTCCCATCACAGACTGCATGACGGGGGCAGGATCGGCAAGGCCCGTCGTCTCGATCACCACCCGTTTTACCGGCTTCAGCTTGCCTGTCTGGATGCCGTCCATCAGTTCCGCCAGCGTATCCACCAGCTCGCCGCGCACCGTGCAGCACAGGCAGCCTTCCGCCAGTTCGATAATGCCCTCACCAGCGCTTTCGACCAGCATATGATCGATACTGACATCGCCGAATTCATTGATGATGATCGCCGCATCGCTCATCGCCGGGTCCTTGAGGAGCCGGTTGAGCAGCGTCGATTTTCCGGCGCCGAGAAATCCGGTGATGATGGAAACCGGGATGCGATCGCGAGACATGACCTGCCTGTGTGTTGATGGCCGCTCCGGCAGGTCACTGGACGACACGAAACCCGGAGCCGCTTGGAGCTAAAAGAAATCGCCCGCGCCTGCAAGCCGCGAGCGACACTGTAATATCATAACATCATCGACCTGCGAATACACAAACCGCATTGCAACCGCGAGGCTCTCCCTTAAGGAAATCACCGATCGTCAGAATGTCGGGCGCGGGATCGGAATCGGCACGTTCGCGAGTTCGCCCTTACCGGCTCCCTTGGTGGCATTCACCGCCACCGTCTCGCTGCCGGGAATGAGGCCGGCGAAGGAATATTCGGGCGGGCGGGTCATTTCCTGAACATAGGGGGAATGGATGACCATGCGGCCGGCCTCGTCGCGGCTTTCGCTGCGCACCTTGGCGGCCTTCGGGTTGCAGATCTCGGCGCTGATATCGTTCACATCACCGGTATCGCCATAGGGCGCCAGCGCGGCGAGCGAAACGCCTTGGCCAGAAGGGGCCGTCAGACCCATCTGCAACAGATCGGCCGACTGGTCGGTGCGCCCGGCGAGGCTGTCCGCGCCCAACACGACCGTGATGACAGAGCGGCCATTGCGCACGGCCGACGACACCTGATTGAAGCCGGAGGCACAGATAAAGCCGGTCTTCATACCGTCCGCGCCATCGAAACGGCCGACCAGCATGTTGAAATTGGCATAGTTCTTCTTGCCGGTGCTGACGCCTTCCAGCGAGAAATAATGGGCATATTCCGGAAACTCGCGCTTGATGATCAGCGCCAGCAGCGCCAGATCCCGGGCTGTCGTATATTGTCCCTTGCCGGGCAGGCCATTGGCATTGATGTAACGGGTGGAACTCATGCCCAGCCGCTGGGCCTGCGCATTCATCTGCGCCACGAAATTATCGCTGGTGCCGCCGATGGTCTCTGCAATCGCCACGGCGATGTCATTGGCGGATTTGATGAGCAGCAGTTTCAAAGCGCTATCCATCGTCAGCTTCTGGCCGGGCTTGAAATACATTTTCGAGGCCGGCTGGTCCGCGGCCTTCTTGCTCATCACCACTTCCGTCTGCGGGCTGATCTTGCCGGCCTTCATCTGCGAAAAGGCGATATAGGCGGTCATCAGCTTGGTGAGCGAAGCGGGATACCATTTGCGGAAGGCTTCCTGATGGGAAATCACCTTGCCGGTTTTAACATCGACAACCATTTTCGGATTGGCATTGGCCACGGGCGCCGCGGCGACGAGGCCTGCGGTCGCGATGGCAATAGCTGCGGAGAGCCGTCGGGCGGCGTTTGACGATTTAAAAATCTGTGGCAAGGCTTGTCCTCGAATTCCCGTCTTCGGTCGGGGAATGGCAATATTCACCATATATGTCCTAGCAATGGCAAAGTACATTGATTACGTCAATTATGCGGCGCACTATCCGGCACGGAGGATAGGATTTTACCGCACGCCGTACCGATGAACCCAGGAATGAACGAATGCCAATTTTGAACAGAGCCGCCGAACTCCAGCAGGAAGTCAGCGAATGGCGGCGTCACCTGCATGAAAATCCCGAGATTTTGTATGATGTCGACAACACCGCAGCCTTCGTTGCGCAGAAGCTGAAATCTTTCGGCGTTGACGAAATCGTGACCGGTCTCGGACGCACGGGTGTCGTCGGCATCATCAGGGGCAATCTTCCGGGCAATCGCACCATCGGCTTTCGCGCGGATATGGACGCGCTGCCCATCCTCGAGGAAACCGGCAAGCCCTGGGCCTCCAAAACCGCGGGCGCCATGCATGCTTGCGGCCATGACGGCCACACGGCGATGCTGCTCGGCGCGGCCAAATATCTCACCGAGACCCGTAACTTCGCCGGCTCCATCGCCGTCATCTTCCAGCCGGCGGAAGAAGGCGGCGCCGGCGCGCTTGCCATGGTCGAGGACGGCCTGATGGAGCGTTTCGGCATCAACGAGGTCTATGGCATGCACAACATGCCGGGCATTCCGCTCGGCGCCTTCGCCATCCGCAAGGGCGGCATCATGGCGGCACCCGACAAATTCTCGATCACCGTCAAGGGCCGTGGCGGCCATGCGGCGCAGCCGCACCGCACCATCGACCCCATTACCATCGGCGCGCAGATCGTCGGCAACCTGCAGATGATCGCCTCGCGCAACGCCGACCCAATCCGTTCGGTTGTCGTCTCCGTCACCCGCTTTCAGGCCGGCTCAAGCCACAACATCATTCCCAACGAGGCGCTGATCGCCGGCACGGTGCGCAGCCTGGATGAAACAGTGCGCGATCTGGCGCAGGATCGCATCAAGCAGATGGCTGAAGGTGTCGCCCTTGCCAACGGCGCGGAAGCGGAAGTCGTTTATGAGCGTTATTGTCCGGTCACCTTCAACCACGCCGCCGAGACCGACCACGCCATTCGTGTGGCCCGCGATGTGGCGGGCGAACCGAATGTCGACCCCGATGTCGATCCCTCCATGGCGGGAGAGGATTTCTCCTTCATGCTGAAGGAAAGGCCGGGCTGCTTCATCTTCATCGGCAACGGCGATTCGGCCGGGCTTCACAATCCCGGTTATGATTTCAATGATGACGCCATCGCTTATGGCATTTCCTACTGGGTGAAACTGGCCGAACAGCGCCTGACGAGCTGATTGCCGGTCAACGCGAAGAAAGCCGAGGAAGAGATCGACCGCGATGAAGAACGCGGTTGATCCAATAGCTGCCTCGGGTTAAAGAGCAATTCAGTGTCCACGTAGCTCAGCAGGATAGAGCACAGGATTCCTAAGACAAATTGGGGGTTGCGCCCGGAAACGACGCAATCGATCTGCTCAAAGTCGGGGAAAGCTTCGCTGGTCTTCCAGCATGCCAATCCCGAGCCAAGCTCCGGAGAAATCCGGTGAAGGTGTAGAGACTGGATGGGCAGCACCTAAAGGCCTGACGGCCCATGGTGAAGGGACAGTCCAGACCACGAACGTCTTGCCGGCAAACGGCGGGACGGCGGCGAAAGCCGAAGCGGTATGAATCCTGGGGTCGGAGGTTCGAATCCTCTCGTGGACACCATTTTTTCTATAAAAATCAATAAATTAAGGGGTAGAAGCCCCTTTTTGCTACATTTTTCAGACGGCGTTGCTACAAAATCGCGTGCGTTCATATGTTTGCTTGATCCTATACGGAGCCTCTTGCGCTATCGAAGTATCATTGAGCGCAAAATCCAATATGTTTCCAAAACAGAAAGTTACTATTTTAGAAGAACAAGAATAACTCCCACGTTTCTATTGACAGCATTCATTGAATATGCCATTAATATATTCAACCGCATTCGCGGAGGCGTCACATATTCGCTTCTATTCGCCCGTGCGGAAATCAAATATATTTTGAAAACAAATCAATTCACCGATGTTCTGTCGAAGGAGGTGTTTTTTATTCATATTGGGAGGTCATGGTAATGCGGCTCGACGTAAAACACATATTCAACCGTAAGGGCGTATATTATTTCCGGATCGCCGTTCCCGTCTCCCAACGACGAAAATTCAAGAGGCGGGAGTTCTGGCACTCACTGAAAACCCGATCCGAGAATGAGGCGGCGGTAAAAGCAGCCGCGTTCATGACTTACTATCGCAATCTGTTCAGTGAGTCCGATATCGCAGATATTGAACGACCTTCATTCGATGAGCTTTCGAAAGTCTCGAATAGGTTGGGGGTCAACTACCAGCCAGCGTTCGAAGTTGAGTTGGCGAACATACGCGATTCAATTTCCATGATGGCGGGGCAGCTAAAGATGATGAACATCATCCAGTCTCCAGACCATGCCGAAATTGCCGCACTTGGCGGCGTTGCCACAAAACCGGCAATGACACTCTCACAGGCGCTGGAACGGTACATCAACCTCCATAGCGATGAGTTGCATTCGGGCAATAAAAGAGAGTCCGATAAAAAATGGATGAAGTACCGGGAAGCCGTCAGCAATTTCATCGAAGAAATCGGTGACTTGGACGTTCTCGACATCTCCGCAACGGTTGCTCGCGACTACAAGCTCAAACTGTCGAAGCGGTTCAAGGCGGCAACAAAGAAGGAAGGCAAGATTACCCCTGCCACGGCGAACAAGAAATTCATGTGGCTGAAGGTCGTAGTAAAAGAAGCATTGCAGGAGGTTGCACCAGAACGGGCGCATCTAAACCCGTTCGACGGTCTTAAATTCAAAACTCAAGATGGCAAACGCGACACCTTTACAGAAACTGAAGTGGTGCAGCTTCGAGAGAAGATTCAAGGCAGCAAGGCGAACAACGAACTGAAATGCATTGCGCTGCTTGGCGAATTGACCGGCGCAACCTGCAAAGAGCTTGCCTTTCTAACGGCGGATGACATCCACATTGATGAGCCGATCCCTTACATTTCGATCCAGCCCAACGCTTTGCGTGCAAAAGCCAAGGCTCAAAGCCGAGTGAGAGACATACCGCTACTTCCAGAGGCGGTGAATGCCTTGAAGAAATTTAAGAACGGATTCCCTCGCTACAATCACGATACGGGACCAGAAGCTTTCTCTGCGATGGTGAACAAGCTCATTCGCACAGTCACCCCGGACAAGAGCTTTTACAGTTACCGCCATCTGATGGCAGATCGCCTGCGAAACTCTGGCTGCAACGATACTCTCAAAAACAGCATTATGGGGCATTCGAGCGCTGGCATGACGATGAGGTACGGCGCTGGATACGACCTCGAAAACAAACTGGACGCTCTTCAAAAAGCAGTCCCACAACAAGCAACCCAAACTGAAACTTAGTATGACTTGACCGTGAAGGCAGAAGCCAAAAATACAATATGAAACAGAGTCATATCCCAACACGGATATGCAAAATGAAGGAATTTACATTCGAAAATATAATCAAACACGACAACGTTCGGCAGGAATTTTTTCTTCTCTACGACCGCCTGATCTCCGAACTGAAAAAGAAGGGCTATTACGATGCTGCCATCATTCATGCCCGCAATAAAAACCGAATCCAAAACGAAATTGGATTACTTATTTGAAAGATATATTTGTGGCTAAATTCACATTTGAGAAGCTCTTAACGAGCGAGAAACTTCGAAACGAATTCTTCGATCACTATGATTGGCTGATCCGTATCGCGAAAGAAAAAGGCTTCATCGACGCGGCAATTGCACATGCCAAGGCGAAAAAACGGGTTCAAGACGAACTCAATCTACTAATCGACATCTAAGGGAGAAAATAATGACGCAAATCGCAATCGATCCGGATGCTTTGAAAAGCTTCATGGAAGAGGCAATCGACGTTGACCGAGAAGAAATGAAGAATATTTTGATCGGATTAGAAAAGTTCGTGAAGGGCGCGGAACCAGACGATCCGCAGGCTAAGCATATCCAAGATCAAATAAAAACGACCTTTCTAAAGGTAGGAGAACAATTTGATGAAGCGTTGGATATTGTTTTTGATGATCCAGTTCGCGCAGTTGAAATCTGCCAAGAAGCACACTCACTTATAGACAGTCTGAGTGAGTATCTGAAAAAATCGGGATTTTCATGGGATCACTTTGCCTCGCCCGTGGTGAAAAATAGAACTTCCGACCTCGAAGCCGCCCATCGCTACAGGGATACGGTTTACGGGCTTATCAACGATCCCATTGAGGCTGACAATGAACCACTACAAAAGTTAGCAAAGGAAGCTCTCGATTACTCCTATAAAGCGATTGCGAAGCTTGAAAAACAATCGACCGAAATCAACCCCTTTCTTAGTGTTGAGGTGCTTCTTGACCTCGAAATGTGTGCGGCGTCTTTGAACGATGCATATACGTACAGGAAGGGATCATGATGACACAAATCGCCCTCGCTTTAGCTATCTGGCTGGCTGTTCGCCACGGCATTTCCATACTCATTTTCACGGCTCGCGCATTTGTCACCATCGGGAAGAAATGTGCGAAATTGGCAAACCGAAATCGGGTTTTGACTGATGAAGAAGAAGCGGCGTTGGTTCGGCGTTATCTCGATGAAGGTGACGCCTATATTCGGGCGCTCAAATCTCAAGCGCAAGAAACAGCTAAATAGAGACGATCCTGCAATTCAGTCAGCATGGATTATTCTCCGCTTAAAAGGCTTCGGGTTCTCTCCTTCCCGAAGCCTTTTTTGTTGCCCGAATAAATACCCCTTTATTCAGGGTATTTTTCATGTGGCTCTATCAAGGAAAGGAATTCACTTCCGCTGACATCTCAACCTTCTACGGCTTCGTCTATCTCATCACCCAGACTGCCACCGGTCGCAAATACATCGGTCGCAAAGCCTTCAGGTCAAAACGCACCCTTCCCCCGCTCAAAGGGAAATCCCGCAAGCGCACGAAGATCACAGAGAGCGACTGGCAGGATTATTACGGCAGCAACACGACGCTGAAAGAACTGGTTGCCGTAAACGGTCCCGAAGGCTTCAGGCGCGAAATCCTCCATCTCAGCCGCTCATCATCTGAATGCGGTTACTTAGAAGCGAAGGCACAGTTCGATCATGATGTTCTATTGGACCCTGCCTATTTCAACGACTGGATTATGTGCCGCGTGTCGCGCAAACACATCAAAAATCTAAATACTCCTGCCATTAACCGACAGGAGAACGACGACCATGGACCATCAACGATTTGCTGAATTTGAAGCTACGCTGCAAGACGCTAAGAGCCTCACGCAAGAGATGCTGAAGCTGACCAAACGCGATCTGGAAAAGTTGGCTGAGATGGAGAAGCGGCTTGGCGGGGACCAGCGGCAAGAATGAGTTAATACTATATATAGTAGGCTTTACTTCTGAATCGCCCTGAAGACAATAGGGCATCCATCAACATTTGGAGGTAGAGCGTGTGAAACGAAATCAAGAAAGTAAACCGGTCAAACCGTGGTCCGAAGCCACTACGCACAATTTCTTTTGGTTAAAATTCGATTTCAATCTACTGGTTGACCTAACAACCATTCCTCGCCACACTGCGAAGCAGCAAGCAGCACCTTCATTTTGATTTTAAATGGAAAGGTGCGCCGTCAATGGATCAGCAACTATCGGTAAAATTCCTATTCTTCGAGGCGAGTGCATCTGGTCTCGTTTCGGTGATCCTCATCTTCGTTCTTGCAATAATTGCTATGGGGCTTGCCGCCTATCGAAAGTGATGCTTGTTCATTGCGATGTAAAGTGCAAGGGATTCCGCGTATCCATTGCCTGAACTCAATGAAGTAGCGATCTACGACAACAATGCACGATTCAACAATGCGCCTATAGAGAATGTTCATATGCTGACCGATATTTTTGCTGACCGATATGCCGACATGGAAATTACTTGTTCAAGTTACCAGTCTGCAACTCGTTTTATGACGCAGGTTTCGCGGATGATCACAGATCAGATTTTTCCGCTGTACGAAGGCGAAACGGACACCTCCGAAAACTCGACCGTTCTAAAGTCAATCCACTCATCCCTGTCAATGGAACTAGGCTCTGATCAACTCACTCCACGGTCAGGATATGCCGGACTATTCACCATAAGACAGCAGACAACAAACTTCTTCAAACCAGGTTTCGAAGATGATGAGAACTTCAATAATTTCCTTCTTGAGCGGCTAAGCTTCGTAGAGTTAGCGTTCCGCGAATTCGAGAAGATCACGAGCAAGCGGAACTCTGTCTTGATGGCAACTCATCTAAAACTGGCTGAAGACGAAAAATTGACGAAATTCGCTAACGCATTTGGCATTCCAATGCTCCAAGAAGGTTATGCCGTAGAGCAGTCAAAAATCAATAACGAAAGATTACAGCAAAACATTCACGAACTGAGCGAGCGCTTCAAGAGGGCAGGCTTAGCTTTGACGTACAGCAGCGGATACATCCAGATATCTGACGACGAATTATTAGAGGGGCAGGTAAAGAAGCCATTTTGGCAAGCAATAGCCGATCCAAAATGGTTGAACGTTGAAATCGATATTCACGAAGCCATTGATCGGCGTGACAACCGGCGTCCAGAAGCTGCCTTATCTGCTGCTAAGGCTTTAGAGAGCGCAATCAAGATTATTGCACATGAGCGCAATGCGACAACCGGAAAAGAAAAGGGGGCGGTGAACTTCATCGAAGCTTTGGCATCGAACAGAGGCGGAAACCTGATCGCGACGTGGGAAGCGAATGTTTTGAGAAACTTCTTCGGTGAGGTTCGAAACAAGCTTGGGCACGGCGCGGGTCCAAATGAAGCAACAGTCCTGTCCAAAGAACAAGACGATTGGGCAATTGAAACCTGCATGTCATGGATTAAGTCGCTTATAAGACGTCTTTGAAGGGTTCTGTCCGTTTTGCTTGCACCACTAATTGCGCTGACGGCATTGAAGGTATTCTGAGCGTATCTCGAAAAGCGCAACCTCCCCCAAAATAGTATTGCAAGTCAAACTCAACGCATGATTTAGTTCGCGGTGAGTGATATGCAAATCAGGTGACTAGGATGTTTCGAGATAATACGGTTTTTGTGGTTGGTGCCGGGGCTAGCGCCGAGTTCCGCATGCCTGTTGGAACGGAATTGATGAAAAGGATCAAAGAGCACAGCCAACCAGATACCGAAAATTTTCCTTCAGAAATTAATCACTGCTTGATCGATAGCTATCGTACGACAAGTGAGATTGGTTTTCGCAAAAGTGCGTTGACAGAAATTAATCGTTCAATTGATCTAGCTGGATCGATTGATGAGTTCATCAACCGCCACCAAAATGACCAGTACATTCCTGAAGTCGGCAAGCTCCTGATTGCTTATGAAATATCTGTAGCAGAAAGGAAAAGTTCCCTCTGGCAGCCTCCCTCTGAACCATTCCAATCAACTCTGGACGCGGTGGATAAGACGTGGATACATACGTTTGCGCAATTATTATTCGATGGAGTGAAAAACTTCGAAGTCGAAAGCGTAGGGAGCAACATTACGATCATATGCTTCAACTATGATAGATGTATTGAGCATTTTTTGGCAGAAGCGATTGTTAAGACATTCCGTGACGTTACAAGAGATCAAGCTCGCAGAATCGTCTCAGAAATAAACATAATTCATCCCTACGGGAGCCTTGGCGCACTTGGTGAATTTGAGTTTGGGGATAATGTTAATTCCCAAAATATTCGCTCTTTAAGTGAAAACATTTTCACTTGGTCCGAAGCGCGCAACAGTAGTATCGAAGAGCAAATCCAAAAATCGATATCTAGCGCGTCAACACTTGTGTTTCTTGGTTTCGCGTTTGCCCCACAGAATATGAGGCTCCTTGCTGCCAACGATCCATTTGAACGACAGAGACTAAACATGGAAACGTTTGCGACAGCGTATGGATATGATTCGGTAATAGATACCCGACTGAAAAGCAAAATTCGGGACTTATATTCAGATGGCGATTTTTCTTATAATGCAGGTCCAATTCATATCCAATATGATAAAAAATGCGCTGAATTTCTAAGAGCTCACAGCATGGCGTTGGTCGTATGATGGGCAAATGGCACAATATAAACTGGCTACTTGTCGCCGGCTTAGCAACGCTTGCTTACGCACTCATCGTCCTACATTGGATAGGATTAGATCGAATTTCGATCTACCCAACGAACAACTCGCTCAATGAAGTTGGTGACTTTATTGCTGGCTTTTTCGCTCCGTTGGCGGTCATTTGGTTGATCTGTGCCGTATTCACCCAGAGACAAGAACTTGTTGATACGCGAGATCAATTCAAAAAAAATCAAGAAGCTATTAATGGGCAGATGGCAGAAATAAAGGAACAGAGTGCTTTTCTGCTTAAGCAGCACACACTGGCGGAAGAGACGGCTAAGAAAACGTATCGATTGAGCTTGTTTGAACGGCGATTTAAACTCTATGAGGAATTTATTTCGTTTGGCGACACATGGGTCAAACGCGACTTTCTAGATCCCGCCCATCTTGAAATGGTCGAGCTTACACAAAAGGCACGATTTCTATTTCCCTCAGACGTTGTGGAATGGTTTGGAGAGATCGAGCTAATGCTAATAGAAGTGGTTCAGCTACACCAAGGCTTTTCGAAAATCGAAGTTACGGACGATGCCGTTGCGTTTGAACGATGGACAGATGAAGAGATGAAAATGAAGTTTCTACTACTTCGGCAGAAGCTTATGGAGCAATTTTTCAACCCGGAAATTCGAAATGAAAAGTTCGCGACTGCAATGGCAGTCAGTGACTAGAGGGAACAGTCGCGTTGGATACGAAGCAAAAAACTCAGTTGAACGATCACAGAGAGCAAAGCGCCTTTTGCGGAATCATCATGCCAATTGCCGACATGGCGGGGTATGAGAAGGGTCACTGGCTTCGGGTAAGAGAAGTCCTCGACCAAGCCATTCAAGCAGCAAATTACGTTCCCCGGCTGGTGAGTGAAAGTGAGGATACGGGTATCATTCATGCCAACATCGTTCAAAACCTTTACGACGATTCAATTGTCGTTTGCGATGTCAGCGGCAAAAACGCGAACGTCATGTTTGAACTTGGGTTACGGCTAGCTTTCGACAAGCCAACTATAATCGTCAAAGATGACAAGACGGACTATTCCTTCGACACGTCACCTATCAAGCACATCCCATACCGAGCAGATTTGCGGTTTGATAATGTACGCGAATTTCAAGAGGCTGTCGCAAAGGCGGTAGCTGCAACCGTTGAAAAGAAGAAGTCTGATCCAGACTACTCTCCGTTCCTGAAACATTTCCATCGTGTCAAAATAACTGAATTGCAAACAGAGGAAGTTGGCTCGCAGCAATTCATCTTGAACCAGATGCAGGGCATTCAAAAAGAGTTGGCGCGCCTATCCAAGAAAATCAGTGATATAGCTGATGCTAATTCTTCAGGAGATTCGGAGCGATATCTGAAATGGACCCATTTGATCGATGATGAAACAATGGAGCAAATTGAGAAAACGCTTGATAGCTATCGTCTCGGAGAAGGACATTCTGGCACAAAGTTCCATAAGTATGCACCTCTCTCCAGTCTCTATTCTAATAAACCCGACTGATAATGCTTCCAAACGTCAATTCAAATCCCCAGCGAAAGATGTCCAATTGCTTGTTACGTTGAAAAGCTGAATGAAGGGTTCGGATTTAGAACTCGCATGGTTGGAGCGCTTGAGTGGCACCACAAATCGCGCCCGCGCCCGTCGAGCCTCCATTTTTCCACGATATTCCACTATTATAGAACAATCACATACCCCATCTCTGCAATGCAGTTTCAGCCGCTGCCGGGTCTGCTTTAATGCGGAGAATGGTCTGTCGTGTAAGTCCTGTCACTTTGGAAATGGCTGATGCGCCTGCCTTGTTCGCCAGCATGTCAATGACATCGCTGAAGCCTTTCCTATCGAAGCTTGGCTTCTTCCCCCGATACAGTTCGCGATCACCCTTCTTCGCTTCAATACCGGCTCTCTGAGCGGCTTTCGTCGCTTCTGCCTGTGCTTGGGCGGTTGCTGCCATGAAACCAATCAAGGCGTCTCTGACTGCCTTTTCAATTGGCTCGTCAGTTGATCCGTCGAAAGTCATGTTGTTGATGACAGTGCGGACGATCACACCCATTTTCATGAAGTGCCTGATGGTCTCGGTCACGTCTTCATAGTTCCTGCCAAGACGATCTACCCATCGAACAACAAGGACATCACCTTTACGCAGCTTATCGAACAGCCGCCTTCCTTCAGGTCTTTCGGACAGCTTTGTGCTGACACCTGAAACGCCATGATCTGTAATTACCTCATCGATTTCGAAACCGGCTTCCCGCGCATGGGTTTCCTGATGTGAAAGGTCTTGTTCGAGGGTTGATACACGGGCGTAAAGGATGGTGGTCATAGCGGTTCCAAGTGTCCGAAAAGGTAGTGACCGATCAAACGCACGTACATTGACCGAAGTCAACCCTAACGGACACTGATTATGCAGTCTTTCTGAATGTCCGCAAAGCTATACCCTATCGGACGCTACAAGCCCTGAGACTGAGAGCGTTTTTATTTTCCGGTGGGGGTAAGATTATGCGTTTCGCACGAAATAGCGAAAATATAGCAGCCGGAAAGCCTTATTTTGCAGGGGTTTTGAAATGCTAGATTTAAGGAAATTTGAGAAGGTACTGAATTTCAGATGATGGATGGTTGTAACCGTACACCACTCAAGTACGTCATTGCTTCGCAATGAATTGTAACATTTCTTCTTATATATCTAAGAGGATTTGTGACATTTAACTGATGGTTATTGGTGGGAATAGATTATATCCAGCTTATTAAAAACCATATTCGATGGACGCCGTAGGCGGACATGATCGCGTAGCGATCCACCTAAGTTTGGTAGGAAAACTTCTTATTCCATAAGGAAACATTAGATTTCATGTAAATGGAAGGAAAGATTATTACCTCATCATATTCAACCATTTCAAAAGACATATGTGATGGACGCCGTAGGCGGACATGCCGCGCAGCGGCTTACTAGATCGAATATTATTATTGGCTAGGTTTCATTGAATTTCATGAGGAAAGATTATTACTTCAACAAATCCAATCATTTCCTACCAAACTTAGATTGATCGCTACGCGATCATGTCCGCCTACGGCGTCCATAGCATATGGATTGGAAATAATATTTCTTTCAAATGAAATAGCTTGGAATAAGAAGTTTTCTTACCATGCATTGATGCTCGCCTACGGCTCGCCGCTTCGCGGTAAACAGGTGGTTGAAATCATTGGATATGATCTTTCCTTTCCAAGATAATTGATTTCCGTTCGTTTAATATTGACGCCCTCCTTTTACCTTTCCGGTACTTGAGTGGTGGATGTTTCAATCCAGCTGGTACTTGAGTGGTGTCCGTTTTCATCCTTCCTTTTACAACGCAATAAAATTACGTTTAGGGCGAAAAAAAGCAACAAAAAATCTCCTTTCAAGCGTCGTCGCTGTCTAAATACAGATGGAAAACGAAACCGGTCCAATGGCTTCTATTCCAAGGGTCATATTGAACGGTTTAAGCATTTCCATTTCCTGTATGAATGATTTTGAAGGGATTTAGCGCGCTTGGACCGGGTGCTAAGTCCCTTTTTTATTGTCAAAAAAATCACTCAGGAAAGGAAAATGAAGCCCACAATTTACTATGTTGATGCTCTACCCGGTGCCGGAAAAACTTACAGTCTACATCGATATCTGAAGACGCTGAACGAACCAGCCATTATCGCCACTCCGACAAATCCACTATCGGAACAGCAGCATAAAGACCTTGCTGCAATCGGCGTAAAATCAATCGTCATTTCCCGTCAACGTGGACATGCAAGTTGCACTCAGTCTCTCGTCAAGCATTGCAACGAAAAGCGTAACGCCGTTGCCATCATCAATCACAATGTCGCTAAAAAGCCGCTGGAAGCAACAGCCGGTTGCCATCTGTTTGTTGATGAATATTTTGATCCAGTGGAGAAGTTCAAACTCACTGAAAAAGTCAGAACGACCAGAGAATTTATCGTATCGATCATCAAAAAGGCGCGCAAAACCAAATACAAAGGTTTCGTTGAGCTTGTCGCCACAGAAGCCGTGCTGGATATCGTTGCAAATGGCACATCAAGTGTCTCATCGCTTAGTGCCTTACCGCACATTCGGGAACTCTGCGAAAGGATCGTCAGCGACGATTATCTGGTTCTCGTATCAGAGGCAGAATATCAGAATTTTGTCGCCAACATTGAAGACGTAACGGCAACAAAAGAAAAAGATGACGGCATTCTAAATGTTTACGCTTGGCTCCAACCGTCTGCATTGCGCCACAATAAGACCGTCTCATTCTCGGGTGCCAACTTCTTCCAAACGAAGCTATATCACGCATGGAAAGACCTCGTGAATTTCGTGCCTCATCCATCGATCAAGGGTGAACGCTACGACGACTTCAGCCACAAGGCAGCGAACATCACCTTTCGCCATATACTGGACCAAGACGTTTCGATGTCGGGCTTGGAGAAGGTTGGGTATCAGAAGTTCGTGGATGCGACGGCTGGTGTGTTTCTTTCCGAATATGGCGCTGTTGACCATCTCGTGACGCTATCAGCCAAGTCCAGTTTCACTTGGTCCCTCAACAATTCAGAGATGGTGCCTCCCAATCCAGTGGGCTTGAATGCCTTCATGGATCGGCATGTATGTCTCCACCTTGCTCCACTCAACCCTTCTAAGCTTGATGAACGTATCTGGAATGCTGTTGCGGGTGTTTCTCCGCAGGAACTACACATCGCCCAAAGCTGTGAGATGGTCTTTCAGATGCTGACCCGTAGTTCGGTACGAGACCATGGAAGCGAGCCGGAAGAGCTTGTGTTCATCGTGCTTGATCTGCGCACTGCCAATCATCTGCGCAAGCTGTTCGGCGTCACCAAGCCATCTACGAGAATGGAGGTCAGAGCATTGGACCCAATCATCCGCAACAAGAAGAAAATCAAGGACATGACGCCGGAAGAGCGAAAGCAGGATCAAAGGGAACGGACACAAAGAAGCCGTGCGAAGCGAGCTGCTGCCGCTGAACAGGTCGTGCAACCATAATCTGGTGCAATTAAGGGGGTGACTCGCCCCCCACCACCCCCCTGCACTTCCTGCATATTTCTATCAGGTCATCCAGAAATTTTTTATGCTCACAGCCTTTCGGATGAACCCTCACCATTATCCGGTGCCGGAACCCCGTAATTGAGCGGGGGAAACATATGCACGAGCTTCGGAAATGCTGAATATATCAGTGCCACTACGTCATTCAGTTTCTGGCGGGCTTCTTCAGTGAGCGGCACTTTGAGCAGCTTCTTTTCGAACGTAGAGAGATAATCATCTCCTTGAACGTTTCCGATTATGAACTGTTGACCGCCCTCGATATCGACCGCGTGCAATTTGACCTGTTCCAGCGAACCCACTGCTTCAGCCCTATGACCAGCGGCATGGCGAGCAATATTGTAGTTTGGAAATGCCCGCTCCAGTTCGCCCGCAGCTTTTCGCAGGCTGTCTGCATCGGAGTCCGCCTTGATCGTCTCGGTAAAGCGCATGTTCGCCCTTATCTGCATTAAGGCTTTCCCGACATGAAAGAGCGTCATAGCGGCTTCTCTGCCTGCCATTTCGTCCCAATTCTTCAAGAGATGCATATGGTTGTTGAAAACGAGCGTGTTGGGTTCTTCTGTGCGTAGGACGCTCTCTCGCAGGTCTTGGACGTGTCGATGAAGCCCAACAGCAGATGCGTAGTCGTTTACGTAGGAACTGAGATTTCGCAGATTGAGCAACGAAATCATCGAATGGTGTTGTTCTTCCTCGGTCGGGAGTGTTGCAACAAACTCTTTGAGTTCAGCAGCATCATAAACACCCGGCGTACCCGGCACAAAGCTGTGGTTCATATCTAATCCCTGTGATTTCGAGATGCAGCCCGTTTTGCGAGCCGATTCGCAAGAAATAATAGAGAGGGTAATTACGCCTAAATACCGGCATGCTTGCTCAATTGAAATCCTATGCCGTTATCGGCGCTGTCATCCTGTTCTTCGCTGTAATCGCAGCATTTGGCATCTATTACAAAGTTGCCTCCAGTCAGATCGCGTCATTGACGGCTGAGAATTCGACACTCAGCCTTACCGTTTCCCTGAATGAAAAGACCATTGCGCAAATGAAGCTGGATGCTGAAAAGCTGTCGAACTCCATCGTTGCCCTGAATAAGAGTAACCGAGTGATTGAAGACAGCTTTGCCAAGGAATGGTCGGCAATCGATCAATTGGACGCATTGAGCGAAGAGCGGGCGAACGAAGAATTCGCCCTGTCTATCGAAAGGCTGAAGGCTGCAACAGCTAATTGATCAGGCGTTCTTTGGCTTGCGTACGCGCCTTGGTTTCGTTTCTGTGGCTGCATCGGACGAGCCATAGGCTTCTTCAATCAATGCTCTGAAATCGGTTTCTGCTTCATTCTGCGCGCCCTGAGCCGCCCTATGTAGGAAGTCGCTGACATCAGGTCTACTTGTCACGCGATAAGTTTTTGCGAGTTTTCCGAGCTTGATATGGAAGCCGTCATTTTCTTCCTTTACCCAACTGCGACGGTTTGTTTCGCCCGTTTCGAAAGCCTTTTTTTGACGGATAAGCGCCGCCAAAAAAGCGTTCACGGCTTCGTTCTCTTTAACTTCATAGCTTTTCGAATACTCCAAGAAAGTTGTCATCTCAGGCTCCGTTCATTGTTTCGCTAAATATCTGAAAAACGAATCTCAGAGAACAGCAAAGCATGCAAGTCATTTTTCATCTTCCACGCGGATATGAAGCCGAAATCACACAGGCAAAAGCGGACAACATTTATTCCGAATGGATCGATTCAAAGTTCGGCACAAAGGTTCGAGAACTCATTTCAGAAGACTTTAATTTAGCAGTCGATGAAGGGTTTTTCACGGTCGATTTCACCTACGAAGATGACGCGCTTTCCTTTCTCAAAACATTTGGAGGCAGAGCGGTTAGCAATGACTGATAGAAGAAAATCCCCGGAAAACCTTGAAAGGCTGAAGCGTGTAGGCTTTCAAAAAGGCAACCCACCACCAAAAGGCAGTGGGCGCAAAAAATTTCCGGAAGAGCTTAAAAACAGCATCATGGACGCCACGCCTGAAGCGCTGGAAAACATGATCGCGCTCATGAACAACCCGAACACCAGCGACGGCGTTCGCTTCAAAGCTGCTGAATGGCTTCTCGGCGCGATAATCCCGAAAGCGAAAGCAGATACGAACGTCAATGTCAGCCACTCCCATTCGATTGCGGGCATGCTGGCGGAGATCAACTCGCTGAAGCTGCCGGGTGCCAAGGAAAAGATGATCGACATCACGCCGGAAGAAGATACCGACGACGATGATTGATTGGATAATTGCGGCGGTTGCTGCCTTTTCGCTGTTCTTGGCAAGCAACGGCTTCCAGACCAGCCACATCATTGCAGGCTTCTTCGGTTCCATCGTTCGTAGCTTCGTGGCGAAGAGCGGAACACTTTGGCAGAATCTGTTTGGTGGATTCATCGGCAGCATCATTGCAGCTTACGTCACTCCCCTGATTGTCTATCTATTTTCCATTGCCGATCCACAGACATCAAATTCCATCGCATTCGGCGTGGGTTTGATTGGCATGTACTTCGCTGAAGCCTTGCTGCTCATTGCCAAGGACTACGCGAAAAATCCTGCCAAGATGAAAGACGACTTGAGGGAGTTCCTGCTTCGTTTCCTCAACCGGAAATCTGATTGAGTTTGCCATTCCGCTAAATATCGGATGGCGAATAAAGACGAAAATTTACACGAATTAGCAGCACTTATAGACGTTTACCGCGAAGACATTGCCGTTTTCGCGCTTCAGGTTTTTGGCTCTACCCTTACCCCGAAACAGATCGAATTCTGTGAAGCTTTCCGCACCAAACGTACCATTACCTTTCGGGGTGGTGTCGGTTTCGGCAAGACGCATGCGGAAGCCATCGTGACTTGGTGGGCATTGATCACCCACGATCAGGTTCAGGTTTCCATCTTTGGACCATCGGAACCGCAGCTACGCGGCGGTATCTGGAAGGAACTCCAGGTACTCCATGGCAAGATGTCTCCGATCTTCAAAGAAAGCTTTGACGTTCAGGCAACGCGTATCAGCCGCACGGTTAATCCGAGTTCCTGTTTTGCCGAATATCGTCTGGCAAGCGGCGACAAGCCCGATAATGCCCGTGGTATCCATGCCCACAACAACTTTGTCATCGTGGATGAGGCATCCGGTATTGACGACGCCGTTTTCACTGGCGCGCTGTTAAACATCCTCACCGATCCGAATGCGAAGCTCTGTCTCGTCTCGAACCCTTCCAAGGCAAGCGGCTTCTTCTGGCGTACTCACTGCGATCCAGACATTCGCGATGAATGGACCCAAGTCCATGGGCAGATGAAGGATAGCCCGCATTTCGATCCCAAGACATTCGAGCAGCTTGCAAAGAATTACGGGGGGCCGCTCAGCCGCGAATATCGCGTCATGGTCCTTGGCGAGTTCCCGCTTTCCGATATTGACGGTTTGATCAGCCGCGAATGGATCGAAACCGCCGTTCTCAACAAAGAAGTCGTTCCTGCATCGAATGCTCCTGTCATATGGGGTCTTGATCCGGCTGGCGCTGGTAAGGACAGTTCCGTGCTGGCAATGCGCCATGACAATTTGCTGTTAGGCTTTGCGGAATGGCGAGGACTTGATCCGACGCAATTAGCGTACAAAGTCAGAGACCTCTATCAGTCCACGCCGAAGAACCTTCGACCAGCCATGATTGCCGTTGATGCGACCGGTCTTGGTCACGGCGTCTACAGCAACCTGAAGGACTTCGGTCTTCCTGTTCATTCCTGCATTTTCGCCGGAACGCCGACACGCAATCCAGATCGCTATCATCGCGTCCGTGACCAAATCTGGTTTGAGATGCGCGAATGGTTTCAGACAGAGAACGTCTCCATTCCCAATCATCAGCGGCTTATCGAAGAGCTTGTCACGCCGACTTATGATGACGGCTCCGGCAAGATCAAACTTGAAGAGAAGAAGGCACTGAAAAAGCGTCTCGGTCGTTCGCCCGACTATGCCGACGCCTTGGCTATCACTTTCAGCGTTAATCCTTCTCGTTTTCAAAGCAAATACTCTTGGTCGAAGCCGATAGAATACACGAATCTCCAGAGTTACCAGTGAAGCTAAATAGCCTCAAAAAGAGAAAGGATTAATGGACGAACAGGCTATTCAAAACAGCATCGCGGTAAAACTGAAAGACGCTGTAAATTTCAGCAATTCAAATATCGCGACCAAGCACGAAACGGCGCTGAAATATTATAAGCGCGCCTATCTTCCCGGCGACGACAAAATCAAAGGTCGCTCGAAATGGGTTTCGCCTGAAGTTCAGCAGCGCGTTGACTGGTCTGTTGCCAGCATGATCCGCATATTCGATAGTCCTGAAAACGTCTGCGAATTCCTGCCATTTGGACCAGAAGACGAAACGATTGCACGTCAACAGACATCTGTGGTGAACTGGATTCTCAAGACGAAAAACAGCCATCTGTCCTTCCTTCAGCCATGGCTTCAGAACGGCTTCATTTGCGGTTTGGGCATCGTTACGGCTGAATTCACGACCGAGACTATTGAAGGTCTTCCCCGCACGATCAAGGGCGTTCCAGATGCACAGCTTCTCGCGTTCGACCAGCAAGAAGAATCCGGTCAAATCGTCATTGAGGAAGCGTCCAAGCCATATCTGAACGAAGCTGGTATGTCGGTTCGCGACCTGAAAATCAGAGCCGTTCGCCGTAATCCCGTTTTCAACGTACTGTCTGTCGCCCCCGAAGATTTCATCATTTCCCGTGACGCGAAGATCGATCCTGAAACCGGCGGGATTTGCAGCAAGCTTCAGGGACATCGTAAGGTCGTGTCGAAAGCTGCCCTTCTTGAAATGGGTTATGACGCCGAGAAGGTGTCGCAAATCGCGCTGGCATCGAGCAAGAATGATGGCATTGCCTTGGAACGCTCGAAAGACCTTGGTGGCGATCAGGGCGTTTCAGGCGATGATGTCGAAGTCTTTGTCGTCTACTGCAAAATGAAGATCGACAAGAAGGCGCGGCACTATCGCTTCACCCTTGCCGGTGGTATCGAAAAGCCTGTCCTGCTCGATTATGAAGAGACTACGCGTTTCTATCCATATGCTCCGTTCGTTCCATTCCCGCAAGCAGACACCCTTTTCAGCATGGGTATCGCTGACAAGATTGGCGATGATCATATCCTGATCACTCGGCTGAACCGCGCTATCATTGACGATCTGCACAGCCACGTAAATCCGACGAAGATCGTGAACCCGGATGCCGTCAATCTGGACGACCTTCTGAACGTTCACCCCGGCTCCATCGTTCGCTCAAACGATCCACAGGCAGGCATCAGCTATTCTATTCCGCCTTTCGCTGGGGGCGATGCAATGCCCGTTATTGCCAATCTGTCGAACAGTCTCGATTTCACGACTGGTGTCGGTCCGCAAATGGTCTCGCTAAATGCCAGCGATCTTCAGAACGCGACGGCGACAGCAGTGAACCAGCGCAATAACTCCAGCCAGCTTCTGGTGGAGATGATCAGCCGATATTTCGCGGACACTGGATATGCATACCTCATCCGTATCGTCATCGACCAGCTTCTCCAGAAACCAGAAGAGGCTCAGGCGTTCATTGCCAGACTGACGAACAACTTCGTGCCGATTGACGAATTCACGCCTGAACTGGACGTGACGACCTCCGTCGCGTTCGGCGTGATGAGCCGTGACCAGTCTACCGCTTCCTTGACCAATCTCTTGGCTCAGCAGATGTCCGCCATGCAGGCTGGTCTTCCCATCGTCAACGCTCAGACGATCTATAACACCCTTGCCAAGCTTTCCGAGACCGCAGGCTTCAAGAACAGCAGCCTGTTCTTTGTCGATCCAAGCACATTGCCGCCGCCACCGCCTCCGCAGCCTCCAGTCGATCCGAATGCCGGTCTGATTGAGATGGAAAAGGTCAAAGCGCAGTTGAAGGCGAATTCCGATGAAGCTGATCGCAATTTCGAAATGCAGAAACTGGTTGCTCAACTTCAGCAGCAGCAATCCGAATTCCGCGAAGAAATGGAATTGAAGAGCAAACAGCAGGAGCAAAGTTACCTCCTGAAGCTGATCGAACTCGACAAGAAATATTCACAACCAGACACTCCGATAAGCGACATTCCGCAGATCATGATTGAGGTTCCGAATGAACAATATTGAGAAAGCAAATGCGGCACTTCGCTTGAAGGAAAACGAAGATTTTCGCGACCTAATGAAATGCATTGAAGCCGAAATTTTTGAGGCGTTCATGAACACGAAATTAGGGCAAGCGGAAGAACTCGATAGCGTTCACCAACTCAGTCAGGGCTTCAAATTGATCAATCAACGGCTCGATAAATATGTTGAAGTCGCCAAGTACGAAGCGCAATCGCAGAAAGATGAAGAATACTAAATATTCGAACCAAAATAATTCTAGGAATTACTAAATAGATGGAAATTGAAAGCAACAATCCGGAAGGAACTGCATTAAACATTAATGAAGCGGCTGATCTTATCAGTCAAACTCTCGACGTATCTGAGGACTCTTTTGATGAGCAACCAGCCGATAACGTTGAATTACCGGAAGTGGATGAAGCTCTCGAAGCTCCTGAAACTGAAGAGACGCCGGAAGAGCAATTTTTCGATATCGACGGCAAGCAGATAAGCCTTAGTGAAATTCGGTCCTCTTATCTCAGACAAGCTGACTACACGAAAAAGACGCAGGAAATTGCCGAACAAAGGAAGTTCTATCAGGAAAACCAAAGGGACGTGAATTCCCTTCGATCTGAAGCACTGGCAGGGATTGAAGCCCTGAAACAGCAAGTTTCAATCGAGTTTCGCCAGATGGAATATCCCGATTTCGATTGGCTCGCAGAAAATGATCCGGCGGAATATGTCCGACAGAAAGCCCAATGGGAAAAGCGTGAATACGCCGTTCGCCAAATCTATGAAGCTGAAACTGCACTGAAGCAGAAAGCAGCCGCCTATGAGGAAGAACAGCGTCAGATCGCAATTCAGGAATCGAGCAATCGCTTCTTCGAAAAGTATCCCGACCTGAAGGACAAAAATAAGGCTGATGAAGTTTTCAGTGACATCACTGGAATGCTTTTGGACACTGGCTTTAACGAGCAAGAAATCAAAAGCATCGCTGACTTCCGTATCATCGACCTACTCTATCGAGTTGTTCAAGCTGAAAAAGCACAGAAGGCAATTCCTCAGGTAGTCGAAAAAATCGCGAAAAAACCGGTTATTTCCGCGAAGGAAAATTCGCGAAAGACTGCTGGTGATTATGATCGTCAGACTTATGAAAAATTCAACCAATCTCGCAGTGTTGCGGACGCCGCAGCCCTCATCAAAAATCTACTCTAAGAACAAGAAGGTAAGAAATGCCCACTTTAACCACGACTAATGTTTCCCATGTACGCGAAGATTTGAGCAACGTCATTTCAATGATTTCGCCGGAAGAGACACCATTTATTTCCTCTATCGGCAAGACCAAGGCTACCGCTGTCAAGCATGAATGGCTTCAGGACGAACTTGCTGCTGCCAATAAGGACAACGCCATTGCTGAAGGTGCCGATGCAACCGATACGACCCTCAATGGTCCTGTTCGCATTTCGAACGTCACGCAGATTTTCCAGAAGGACATTCGCCTGAGTTCCACTCTGAACGCCGTCAACACTGCTGGCGCGAAGGATGAACTTGCTCGCCAGATCGCCAAGAAAGGCAAAGAACTGAAGCGAGACCAAGAAGCTGCTTATGTCTCGGGCAACGGCTCTGTTGCAGTTGGCGTTCGCAAGCTCGGTGGTGCTGAAGCATTTATCGCTACTAACGCTCTGCATGGTGCGAACGGCGTATCGACCGGTTTTTCCGGTGGTGTGGTCAACGCTCCTACGGCTGGTACGGCTCGCCCGCTCACTGAAGCACTATTCATTTCCGCTCTCCAGAAGATTTGGGAAGCTGGCGGTGATCCGAACACGGTTATTGCGCCGGGTGTTCTGAAGTCGAAGATTTCGACCTTCAACGGTGGTTCGACCAAGCAGCAGAACGCAGACAAGAAGACCGTCAATCAGGCTGTAGACCTTTACGTTTCGGATTTTGGTACTGTTACGATCCTTCCGCATCGTTTCATGTCCACGACTACTGTCATCGCCTACGATCCCGCTCTTTGGAATTCGGCTGTTCTTCGTGGCGTCGAAAAGAAAGAACTCGGCAAGACTGGTGATAGTGAACGCTATATGCTCGTCACCGAAACGACGCTGGAATGCCTCAATGAAAAGGGCAATGCCAAGATCGCTGACTTGAACGGCTAACGGCTGAACTTCAGCCAAAATAATCATAAATTCAAGGAACGACTTAGAGCCTCTTCGGAGGCTCTTTTTTTATGCGAAATCTCCCAAATTCAAGTCGCCGCTAAATACGTCAATAGACATTTTAGAGGCATACTTGATGGAAAATTTTCAAGCTGGTGATCTTATCCGATCCGGCTCTGTCGTATGGGAAGACACTCCCGATTACACGGTCACTTTGATCCGCGACGGCGACAAAATCATTATCAAAACCGATTACAAAAATCTTCAGGCAATGCTCGATGCAAATGCGCAAGAGGCTGCTGATTTCAATCAGACAGGTTCGCATTCCGACGTTGTGAAAGTCGCTGGCATTCCAATTGGGCTTTACTTCGATTGGAAACGCGAAGGCATCACAGACGATCCCGAAGCGATGAAGCGTCGTCTCAATGACGCTGATTATGCAAAGTTCCGCGTGAACAATTGGAGGCTCTGATATGACCTACAATGAGTTCGTGGACCTGATTAAAAGCTACACCATCCGCGACGACGCTCCTATTCTCAGCTTCATCCTTCGTGCTGAAAGTCATCTTCGCCCGATTGTTCGCCATTACCGTTCTGAAAAAACCATTGCCCTTTCGATCAGCGACGACATTGCCGATTTGCCTGCTGACTTCATCGAAATTCGCGCCATTACCGGAATTGCGAAGCGATACAAACCGGTTTCCATCAACAGTGCCACGCTGACTTCTGATGAGGTCGGCTATTATCGTATTGCCGGAAAACTGATCTTTGCCGGTCAGGTCGAAGAAACGGTCAAGCTTACCTATTATTCAGCCTTCACACCGTTGACCGAGACGAATTCGAACTGGCTCTTCGACAATTTCCAGAACGTGTACATTTCAGCCGTTCTCAGGGAATTCTACCGTTGGGAAAAGGATGCCGAAGGCATTGCTTCCGAACAGGCTGCTTTGAACGAAGCTCTTAGCGTTCTTGCGGAAGATGACAGGCGCGGTCGCATGACTGGCTCCATCACGCTTGGTGGTCCTACATGGCAGTAATCGACCAGCCCTTCGCGTCTTGGACGCCTGATCTTCCAGCACTCGGAAATGCGGGGCTGGTGAAGGCGCATAATGGAACGCCGGGGCGCGGCTCTTTTGCCGGTGGCGTCACCTTCTTTCCGATGAAAGCAGCCAGCTTATATTCGTCCACAGCGATGGCATCTCGCCCCCTCGGCACAGCCATCGGTCAGAACGCTTCAGGCGATGCCAAAGTTTATGGTGCTTGTGCACCGGCGCTTTACAAGCTCTCGCCGTCTACCCGTCAATGGACGAACATTTCCAGATCAGGCGGCTACACGACTACAGGCAAAGAACGTTGGAAGTCGGTGGAATTTGGGAGCCTGCAAATCTTCACCAACTTCAGCGATGAACCCCAATTCATCGATATGAATCAGGACATTCAGTTCGCCAATCTGACGACCCTTGTGAAAGGCAGGCATATTGCGACGACCAAAGGTTTCACCATTCTCGGGAATACCTATGACGCTCTGGACGGTGCTGTTCCTTACCGCGTTCGTTGGAGCGGAATCGAGTCACCTTCCGATTGGGCTTTCAATCCCTCCACTCAGGCAGATTTCCAAGACATTCATGGCTCTGGTTCGATTATGGGTATCGTCACCGATGATCAGTGCTGGATATTGCTTCAACGCGGCATTGTTCAGATGCAGTACATTGGTGCCCCTTACGTCTTCAGCTTCACAGACCGTGTTGTTGGAAAAGGCTGTTCTGTTTCTGAATCCGTGATTTCCGTCGAAGGGCGGCACTTCTTCCTGTCTGATGATGGGTTCTACATGCTCAATGGCGGTAGTCTCACACCTATCGGTGCCGGTCGGATTGATAAGTGGTTTCTGCAAAATGCCGATCCCGACAAACTGCATCTTATCTCAGTAGCTGCCGATCCCCGCGAAACCCTGATTTACTGGTCATTCTGCTCGGTTAACTCCCCGAACGGTCATCCAGACATGATGCTGATATTCAATTACGTCACGGGCGAATGGACTACCGCTGATGCGACAGCGGACATGATTTTCAATGCCATTTCCCTGCCGTGGACGATTGATCAGTTGGACGCCTATGGAACGCTGGATAATGTTCCAGCTTCTTTTGATGACCCTATTTGGTCGGGCGGCAAGTCCATGCTTTGGGCGATGAGCAATGAGGGCGCTGTTTATTCGTTCTCGGGTCAGACCCTCGAATTGTCCATTGAGACCCCTGAATATCAGCTTTCGAAAATCCTACCCAATCAGACTGGTGCTGACATTGCTTCTATTTCAAGAGCAAGACCATTGTTTGAAGGCAATGGAATGGCGCGGGTTCAAGTAGGCACTCGAAAGCTTCTTTCTGATCCTGTTGAATGGTCGAATCTCCGGGATACAAGCAACGAAACCGGGTTTGCTTATTTCCGGGAAAAGTCACGATTCCAGCGTTTCCGCATCAATATTTCTGGTGATTGGAAGACTGCCTTTGCTGTTCAGATTGACGGGCAGACGGCGGGAAAACGCTAAATAGCGTAATGGAAAGAGTTTACGATCATACGAATACACGACAGATCACGAGTGTTTTGAATCAAATTGCCAGTCAGTTTGATAATACCGGTTCTGTGACTCTGACGAGTTCAACCACATCAACAACGATTACGAACCCGAAGATTAATAGCCAAAGCAAAATCTTCCTTCAGGCAAGGTCGATTGATGCTGCAACTGCTTTGAATTCAACGTTCATTTCAGCGATCAATAACGGCTCTTTTGTGATCACGCATGCCGCTGCAACGACCATTAGAACATTTGATTATGTGGTGTTCAACGTATGATGCAGATGGGTTTCACGGAAGAAGAATATACTAGGGTTCGTGGTTGGCTTTTATCTGCATTTGAGCGGACACCAGCAGTATTTAATGAAGCTGAAATGCTCGAAAAGCTGCGCAAGAACGAATGGCATCTTGTCACGGTTGATCGCTCTGCATGTGTTTTGGAACTGTGTAAATATGAGGGAGAATGGATTGCCAACGTTCTGCTTTTAGGCGGGGAAAAAAACAAATCGCTGAAAGAAATAATGCATTGCCAAGTCGTGCTTTGTCGGTTCCTGAAAGATCAAGGATTCACAAAACTTGTCGGAACACCCCGTCCCGAATGGCATAAACTAATCCTGAAAAATGGCTTCGAAAAACAAGAAGAAGAATTCATAAAGAGGCTTTAAACCAATGGCATCAACTCCCAAGACAACCACTACCACTTCGACTACTGAACCTTGGTCTGGCGCAAAAGGATATCTGCTTGACCAGTATTCGACGCTTGACAATCTCTATAAGTCTGGTGCACCGCAAGCGTATCAGGGTTCGCTTATCGCTGATCAGTCTCAGGCTACGAAAGACGCTCTGGCTCAGGCGGAAAATATCGCTCGAAACGGCAATACATCCACGCTGACCAATGCAACGAACGCCGTTAATTCGGTGATGAATAGCACTGGCAATCAGCAGGCACAGAACACTTATTCTCAGCTTCAGAATACTACTGGCTTTTCTCCCAATCCGACGAACGACATGGCGAGCAGGATTGCCAATGGGCAGTTTGCAAGCGGTCAGACTTCGAACAACCCTGCAATGCAGTACCTTCAACAGACTGCTTCGGGCGCTAATATCGGGAACAATCCGTATCTTTCTCAGATGGTTTCGAACCAGCAAGACCAGATCGCCAATAAGCTGAAGAACATCACCAATCCCGGCATTGATAGTCAGGCGGCTGCAATCGGTCGTATGGGTTCCGGCGCTTACGCCACTCAGCGTAATAATGCGGAAACGGCTGCTGCCAATGAAATGGCGAAGGTTGCGACTGACATGTACGGAAACCAGTACAATCAGGATGTCTCGAACCAGATGAATGCAGCGAATGCCTATGGCTCGCTCTATAATCAGGACATCGCCAACAATCAAAACCAGCAAGCGAATGACCGTTCCTACCAGCTTTCCGGTATGAACACGCTCAGCAACAACTACCAGAACAACATTTCCAACATGCTCGGCTTGAACGATCAGAAGCTGAATGCGGCGAATGCTTCTGTTGCGGCAGATTCCAGTTTGGCTTCTCAAAAGCTCAATGCTGCCAACATGGCTGGTCAGACGTATCAGAACCAGTACCTGCCTTCTCAACAATTGGCGAATGTCGGGGCAAGTCAGGATTCTCGTCTGGATGCTCTCAAGGCGGCTGAAATCGGTTCTTGGGATCAGCAGCAACAGCAGCCAATTATGAATGCAGCGAATTTCATCAACCTGCTCAATGGCGGCGGCTACAACAGCACGACCTCGCAGACGCCGGTTTATTCGAATACGGGTGGTCAAATCCTTGGCGGCTTGTCGTCGCTTGCTGGCTTGTTTGCCCTTTGCCAAGCGTCTGAAAAAGTCCTGCATAAGCATGTTGGTTTCATGCCGCTGACCAATGGTGATCGCCTCGCAATCTACGAATTCACCTACAAGAACGACCCTGATCAACAGCTTTGGTATGGACCAATCGCGGAAGAAGTTGATCGAAAGACGGACGCCGCAATCGAAATCGACGGAAAGCTCCATGTTGATGTGAACAAACTCATGGAGGCAGCGTAACAATGGCTGGTGTATTTGATTTCCTTTTCAAAAAGAAAACCAACGGCGAGAACGATCTAAAAGCCGTTCTCAGCCCTGAAGAGGCTAAGAAGGAAAACTTCCTTTCGCAGTTCCTGCCGGAAGACGCCGATAAGCGTCAGTCGCTTGCCCAAAGCCTTTTGTTGGGTGGCGCTGCAATGATGGCGGCTGGTGGTCCTTCTGAGAAACCGACAAACCTTCTGTCTATTGTTGGGCAGGGTCTCGGCAATGGCGTGGGCGCATACAACGCGAACATGGATGGCATTGCTGATCGCCAGACGAAAGGCATTACCAATCGAGCCAATCAGGTGAAGCTCCAGAGCGTGCAGGATGCACAGAATCGGGCTGCGACCTTCGTTGAAAAATACGGCTCGCCTTCCGAGAACGGCTATTCGATTGAGGCGCTTTTCGCCCTTCATCAAATGCAGCTTGCCAATGGTGATGATGCTGGCGCTCGGGAGACGCAAGGGCAAATCCAGAAATTGCAGCAGCATGCCGCAGACAATGGAATGGTCCTTGGGGAAGATGGTTCTTATCGGCTTGCGGATGGTTATGGAAAGAGCATCTTCGATACGAAAAAGGCGGAAAGCCTTGGTTCGGCGGTTGGGCAGAATGCGGAAATTACTGCCGATCAGAAGGATTATCAGTTTGGCGTCGAAAATCCTGATTTCCGAAAATACGAATTTACGAAAAAGAACGACACCAACATCAACGTCAATACGGCTCCCAAAGACGGCAAAATCTTCGAAGAATTCATTGACGAACGTAAAGGCGCAACTTCTGCCGTCGCTGGTCTGAAATCAAACTTCGAGGCGCAGAATGCAATTCGGTCGGGTGCAATTACCGGTGCCATGGCTGATAAGCGGCTTTATCTCCAGAAGGTCGGCGCATTGCTCGGCGTGGCTGACACGAAGGAAATTCAGAATACTGAAACTTTCCAGAGTGCCGTAGCTCCAATGGTCGGCGCGATGATCAAGGACATCGTTGGTTCTGCCAACATCTCCGATAGCGACCGCGCATTTGCAGAGAAAGCGGCAGGCGGCAATATCAGCCTTGATGAAGGCTCCATTTTGCGCCTACTCGAAATTCAGGAAAAGGTCGCGAAAGACAAGATCGCCACCTACAGTTCTCGGGTCGATGCCATTTATCCTGATACGCCCGAAAACGAGAAGCAACGCGCATTCCTCAAGGGCGGCATTGCCGTTCCTGAAAAGCGGTCTGCTGTTGAGGCAATCGTGGTTGATAGTGAAGCAGGTTATGAAGCTGTTCCGGCTGGTAGTGCCTATCGCTTCAGTGATGATCCGCCCGAGATGGTTCGGAGAAAGCGCTGATGGTCAATTACATCCGTTATGCCAATCAGGGAGCCACGCGTAATCGTGAGCTTTCTGACGAACTTCTGAAGCGGCTTGGCTATCTGGAAAACATGGGTGTCACAGCCGAAGTCTTCTCAGGAGGACAGCCAGGAATCGAGGAAGGCGGAAGTCGCGTTGGTTCCACCCGGCATGATCATGGCGGCGCAGCAGATGTCTTTTTCTATAAAGACGGCAAGAAGCTGGATTGGGCGAACGATCAGGATCGCCCGATCTTTCAGCAGATTGTCAGTGAAGGCAAAGCAAACGGCATTACCGGCTTTGGTGCCGGTCCCGGCTATATGCAGGCAGGTTCCATGCATATCGGCATGGGTTCGCCCGGGGTTTGGGGTGCTGGCGGCAAAGCCGGTAATGCGCCGGAATGGCTGAAAGCTGCCTACAATGGCGCTCCGTCCCAAACCAAGCCCGATATTGTCTCGGAAGTGATTGCTGCTGCCGATCCTGCATCAGTGCCAAAACAAATCCCCGGCACACAAGTTGTCGCTTCCGCTCAAAAGACGGAAGAGCCGAAAAGCCGGAATGGTGTTCTGATCGATGCTTACAATAAGCTGACTGGTTCTGACGTTCAGGTTGGTGACACCATTCTCGGCATGGAAACAGATAAAGTGACCAAAGGTTTCAGCCAGATCGGTGATTTCGCCAAGACCCTCGCGGAACAGGACGCCGCGCTAAATAGCCAAATACAGGCAACAGCAAGGGCGCAAGGCGGTCGTATTGGGGGCGGCAGTCCCGTGGAAATAGCCGTTCTTTCTTCGTTGCCAGAACAACAGCGCAAACGCCGGGGCGGTCTCTCCGGGCTTGGAGGCTTCACGCTTTAACATATGGACGATTGGAAGAAGAAAATTATTGAGCGCGATGGCGGTGCCATTCCGGATTGGAAGCGCAAGATCATCGAGAAAGACAGCGGCACCAACGTTTTCGAATATGCTGGTCCCGATCCTCGCGACCTTTCTAACGATGCGGGCGATGCACCTTGGAATGTCCGTATGGCGGTTGGTGCTTTGGATAAGCCCGAAGACCGTCTGAAGGCGCTTCAGAAGACATATCCCGACGCAAAACCTTATGGCGACGACAACTTCATTTTTACGGATGAGAACGGCAGGACGCGTCTTTACAATCGCGAAAGCTGGTTTCCGTCTCTTGGCGACTTCGCGTCTATCGCGCCGGAAATCGGTGAAACCGTTGGCGGCGCTGTTGGTGGTGTTCTCGGCGGTCTCGGCGGCGGTGCAGTTGGTTCCGCCGTTCCTGTTATTGGAACAGGCGTTGGTGCCTTTGGTGGCGCGGTAACTGGTGCTGGTGGCGGTTCTGTTGCCGGTCGTGAAGGTGTCCAGCGCGGCTTGAACTGGTTGTTCGGAAACGAAGACACTCGAACCGGTTCTGAACAAGCTGCCGATGCTGCAAAAACATTTGCACTCGGTGCGGCTGGCGAAGGTGCCGGTCGTGCGGTTGGCGCTGGCTGGAAAGCAGGTAAAAACGCCTACAAGAAGATGCTGGTCGGTGAAGTTGACGATGTTGCCAAAGCTCAGGCGAGATTGGCAGACCTAAACGCCATTGGCGCTGACAATCCACTTCCCGGCATGGTGAACGGTAATCCCCGCACGTCAAAATTTGAACATGCTCTTTCTTCGCTTCGAAACGGAGACGAGATTCAGAAACGCATTGATGATGCTCATCAGGCGATGGACGGCGAATTCGACCGGATTGTATCGGGAACAGGAACTGCCAGAACGCAGGCTGAACTTGGGGAACTTCTCAAGGAACAGGCAAAGGCTGCAAAACAGGCTGGCTTCCAACGCTCCAATCAACTCTATGACCGCGTTGGCGAGAAAGTGACCTCTCCCGCCGTCATCGACAACACGTCTTCCTTTTTGAAGAAGCTGAAGGCGGATCGTGAAGCTATGGGCAGTTTCGACAAGCGTGCAATCGGTTCTCAGACTGACAGCGTGATTGATGATGCGACGGCTATTCTGGAAGATGCACAGAACGGCATGACTTTCGATCAGCTTCAGAAAACTCGAACGATCATTGGTCAACGGGCGAAAGACACAGACGACAAGGTTCTTTCAAACCATCTCAATGGCTTGTATGGCGCATTGACTGCCGACATGGAAAAGACGGCTCTCGCGTCTGGTGAAGATGCCGCGCAAGCATGGCGCAAAGCCAATAATCAGTATCGCCGCCACATGGACCCGGCGAAAGGTTTCGGAAAAGGCGGGGTTGCCGACAAGATTATTCAAGCTCCCGATACAGACAAGATTTGGCAATTTGCGACCGAGACCACCAATAAGGGCGGAAACCGTATCGCGCAAATTCGAAGGACTGTTGAAAAATCTGAAGGTGGCAAGGACGCGTGGGCTGATGTTGTTTCCAGCAGCATCGAGCAGCTTGGCAAATCGACGGACGTTGAAGGCGTTGAGCAATTCAATTCCACCATGTTCCTGAACAAGTGGTCGAGAATGTCTCCAGAAGCCAAAGATGCCATTTTCAAGGGAACGAAGAACCAGCAATACCGACAGGATTTGGACAGGCTTGCACGTATCTCCAACAACATGAAGCAATATGCCCGGGGTGCGAACCATTCAAATAGTCAGACGCACAAACAGATGCTCGACAACATCAATCCGTTGGACAAGAACAACGTGCTGACTTCCGCGCTCGGTATGGCGGCGGGTGTTGAACCGATGTCCGCACTTGCCATTGGAGCGGCAAAAGGTGCTGCAAAAGCAGGAGCAAACAAGCTCTTCACCAATAGTCGCATGGCACTTTTCAAGAACCCGGAAACAGTCGCGTGGCTTGCCGATATTCCCAAGGCAGAGATGCAAAAGGGCGGAATGCAGGGGCACATGAAGAAGCTCGTGGAAATCCGCAAACGTACTTCTGATCAGGCGGTGGCAACTGCCATTGCCGACTACTTCCGTGATCTTGGCTACGAAGACGACCAATAACCTAAATAAAATCAATAATAATAAGAGGGCGAAAAGCTCATGACAGACCTAATTTCTTCCGATTGGAAAGAGCTTGACGCGGACAACAGTCAGCCTTCTCCGAACGGCGTCCAAGGCGGATACAGTCCTTCCCAATTAGCGCCAATCATTCGATCAATTCGCGGTTCGCTGAAGCGCTTCTATAATCAGACCAATCCCGTTTACACTTCGACTGGCGCAGTTAACGCTTACGTTCTGACGTTTGAGGCTCCACTAGCCGCCTATTCGAAAGGTATCATCTACCGATTTTGGGCACACGCGACAAATACCGGTGCGACAACTCTGAACATCAATTCCCTTGGTGCACGGGCTATCGTATCGAGAGTTGACGGTTCGCCATTAATTGCCGGGGCTATCGTCACCGGTCGGATGGTTGAGGTCGTCTACAACGGTAACGCATTTGAACTGCTCAGTGTCGCCTTTACCCCTGTTCAGCAAGGCACTGGTCCCAATCAAGGAAGCGCGAAAATTTCGCTCGGTATGAGTGCCAGTAATCGCCTTCTTATGCAGGCAGACAACACTGACTTCGGTGACACGTTGCCGATCAACATCAACGGTAACGCGACTACGCTCGCCGGATATGCGCCTTCTGCTCTTCCAATTTCCACGGCAACCCAAGCTGCTCTCGATGGCAAAGCAACTACTGCCCAAGGAGCAAAAGCGGATACTGCAGTTCAGCCGTGTGCTCTAGGTAATTCCGCCAGCAAAAATTTCTATTATGGGACCGCTGTACCTGCATCCAATTTTGGATCGGAAGGCGACATCTATTTCAGGTACGAATAATGGGCGAAACTTACGTTCAGGTGGCAAGCGCTCCCCGTAAAGTCGTGGATGCGTACAGGAAAATTAATGGCGTTTGGCAACCCTCCACAGAGTTGTACGCGAAGCTGCCGGGTTCCGGTATTTTAAAACACGTATTCTCAAGTGAAATTGTCGTCACAATCACAAGCAACCGAACTGACCTAATCTTGGGTAACTTGTTCACGACTGCCCAATGGCAGTCCAGCGCACGTAAGAGAGTGATTATCAGTTCCGGTGTCGTCGTTACTGGATCGACTGCCGAGTGGGCATTGGCTGCCCAGAATGGTGGGCAAGCAACTGCGACTTGGGGCGGAACACTTACGCTTGAAAATTATGGCTCGATCCAAGGGCGCGGCGGTTGGTACAATGGTGGGCGTGGTGGACATGCCATCTATCCCGATAGCGGTGTCGCTTGGTCTAAGAAGATGCTGGTCGATAATTTTGGCTCAATCCTTGCTGGCGGCGGGGGCGGTGGTCGCGGAGGTGACGGTGGCGGCGGGTACTGGACACAAGAATACTTCGAGGGTCCGGCATATGACGGCGCTAACTACGTCTGGCGAGCAAACTACACGTCAAATGTCGCAGGTGCGATTTGGGGCGGTGCGGACAAGGGCGGGGTTGGTAATGGTGGTGCCACCGAGTTCGACGGCAATGACGGTTGGAGGTATTACCGTGGCAACTATCGTGACTCGCCAATTTTCAACATCTCAAGATACGAACTTTCGCGTCGGCGTTGGGAAGGTAGATGGACAAATGGTGGTGCTGGCGGAACAGGTGGTCGCGGTCAAGGCTCCGATGGTGGAGCAACCGGCAGAAACGGCGGTGGTGCACCCGGCACAAACGCTGGATGGGGCGGCTACGGTGGCTCTGGTGCTGGATGGGGTGGTTATGGTGAAAACGGTCAAGCTGGCGGCGGCGGTAACAATGGCGGTGGTGCAGGCGGTCAAGCCGGTGGTGCACCCGGAACCGCGTATCGCACCGCTATCGTTCAAATGAACAACAAGGGCACTGTTGCCGGACTCGTCACTTAACTAAAAATCCAATTAAAGTTGTGGTCGGATATTCGATTCAATTGCCTTCCCCTTGAAAATGCATACAAATGCTGTTGTCTATTTCTCGGGGGAACTATGAAGAACATGTTTATTGCTGGCGTCGTGCTTTGCGCGATGCTCTCAAGCTGTGCCACCACCAGCGAAATGCCACTTGCACCTAACGCGGTGCGACTGGACACCAATGCGAGTGGTTTGATTTTCACGAGCGCAGCCGGTGCCATCACCATGAAAAAAGCGGCTGAAGCCACAGTGAAACGTGGATACACCCACTTCAGGCTTGATCAGGTCGCCACCGCGCAGGGTTCTCGTTTCGTCGGAATGAATACAAACACCTATGGCAATGCTTCTGCGAACGTCTACGGCAACACCGCTTACGGCACGTACAGTGCAAACACCTTCAGCACGCCGATGTACGCGCCGACAGCACAAATCGGCGTAACAGTCGTCATGTTCCACGCAAATGAAGCTGGAGCAAAGGGCGCGTTCAACGCTGCGGAAGTGATCAAAAAGAACGGTAAGATTTAGCCCGCTCTGAACAGGTCGAATTCTGCCTGCCTTCGGATGGTCAACCCACGCAAGGGTGTGAGAACGCCTTTCACCCTTGCCTTGTCCCATTGAAGCCAAGACTTCCCGATTTCTGCAATCGGCGCTTTACCGTTGATCTTCTTGAGAAGGGTTGAGCCTGAAAATGCTCCAAGCCCGAGATTGAAGGCAAATGATACAAGCGCGCCGAACTGGTCGTCGCTCAATGGGACTTTGACCAGCCTTACCACGCCTTTCTCGAATTCAGCCAGATCAAGGGCGAGCAGCCTGTCAGCTTCGGTTTGGGTGATTGTCTTACCGCGCTTCACATCAGCCAAAGTGACTGTCTTGGTGTGTCCATATCCGATGGTCGGAATGTTTGCGGGGCAGAGATAGGCTTTGAGTTTGCAGCCTTCAGACGCCTTGATGATCTGAAGAGCTTTTGGGGATGTTCTGTTGTTCATCCATTATGTAGACGAACACGACACCCCCGGCTTTTTCCGCTTAGTGAAGGGTAGGCTTTCTTACGGTTGGCTTCGTCCGCTTCTTGTAAGGACGGCGATTGCGAGACTGTTCAGCATCTGTCGCCCAACGAACATTGCCGGGTTCATAGCCCTTATTGTTGTCGATACGATCAATGGAAAAATCGGCAGATGGACGAAGACCAACTTCACGGGCGAAGGCTTCAAAGCTCTCGAAATGGCAAAGAATGTCTCTACCGCCATAATCGGCATAACGCGGGTGGTTTTCATTACGGCAACGAGCAAGGATATTGATATAGCAACGATAGAGGGAATATTTCTCAAAATCTTCAGACTTGCTGAAACCGTGCTTCTTGCTGTTAAGACCATCAAAGTAATTGTTTAAATCCATTAGTAAATCTCCTGTTTTTGAATTCAGGAGTATTTAGAAAATTACGGATTTCTGGATTTTTGGAACGGGTTATCGACAAAGCTTCGAAATAGTTGTGGGAACCTAGCTTCGGCATAGGAAATCAAGGCATTCCTTGCTTTACTTGCATCCAACCAAGTCACGAATTTTTTGGGGTAAGCCTTTGACTTTGTATCATTATTGTAGTCTTTCGACTTTTGAGAGCATCATTCGCACCAAAAGTATTTGGCTGTCATCACTTTCATCATCGAATGACACCCAAGAAGGGCGTTGGACGGACAGTTTGTTGCGAAAAGTCTGTCTCGAATACGGCTACACAAGCTTCGAAATCGAGCGACTATCAGAGCTTTTTAAAACTTCGCTCGATTTTTGGGATGTCCTAGGTCTCTGTCTAACACCTGATGATGATATGCTCAGTCAATGGCGAGGCTATGCAGACGATGGCTTTGGTTTTGCGATAGGTTTCAATGACGATTCGCTAGCGAGTTGTGCGGCTGCTAATACTTTAAAACTACAACAGGTAGCGTACAGCGAAGCCGAACAGCTTGAAATTTTCCGTACTCGTTTTTTTCCTGAAAAGGAAGCAATACGCGATGTAATTTCCAAAATACCAGTAGCTACTTCAACCGGTTGGCAAGGTGCCCAAGATCAGTTCCGTGCAGTGATATCAAGCCCTGCCGCTGTAGTCGGCGCATTCATGTTGGCACTAATCGATTTATCCTACCGGATGAAAAATCCAGCGTTTCGAGAAGAGAACGAAACGCGGCTGACGAGGGCAGTTCCACAGAACTACGCAGAGTGCGAGTTTCATACTTCTGGCAAAAAGCTGGTGCCGCACTACGCGATCCATTTCTCAAGCACTACGCCCTCAATGTCGATAGATCGCATTGTCCTAGGACCAAGAAATCCAACACCCTTGGACGTGGCGAAGGCATTCTTGAGCAAATACGGTTTCACGACCACAGACGTTTCCCGTTCGAGCGCTTCTTATCGTGGAGTAATTTAGGACATCCCATCGCCCCGGTAAGCGATCACGAAGCCTGCCAGAGCAGTTGCAAATGCTACAAGAAAAATGACGGGCTGCTACATTACCGCGATTGACATCCCGGCAGAAATAATTGATTTTATTGAGTAATTCGACACCTCAAAACAGGATTGGCGTTTCTCGTGGACACCAAATTTTCCTGCGAATTACTCGACGAAAACCCGCACGTTCGAGGCACGTCCGTCGGCGTCGATCACCGTGAGTGTGGAAAATCCCTGACCTTCGGGCCGCCATTCGCTGTTGCGGCGATGGGACGCATTCGGCAAAGGCAAACCGTTGGCGAGCCAGCGAAAAGGTGCCCGCCCGCCCTGCAGCTTCAGCACCAGCGGCGAGATGCCTGACTGACCGGAAAGCTCCACACGCGCGCCCTCGGGCGGGTAAACGATGCGCGGGGCGCTTTCACGTCTTGAAGCGGAAAGCAGGCCGCTGGCCGTCGTGGTGAAACGCCGCTGATTGGCGGGGAGGTCATTGACCGCCACCCGCGCGACACCGGAAGGTGCGGCCGGCATCGGCGTGATCGCCACGCCGGATTTCTCGAAGGCCTCGAACAGGATCGGGGCGGCCGTCGCATAACCGGCAATGCCCGGCACCGCGCCATTGTCGGCCCGGCCGACCCAGACACCAACTACATGCCGCCCGTCATAACCCACCGACCAGGCATCGCGATAGCCATAGCTGGTGCCGGTCTTGTAGGCGATGCCGCGCTGTTTCATGCCGAGCGGCGGCAGCACGCCGGACAGGATGTCGGAGATGTTCCAGATCGCCGCATCGGAGAATAAACGGTCGCTCTCCAGCCGTTCCGGGGCGGAGCGGACACCGTCTCCAAGCCGCACGGGATCGCCGCCGCCGGCAAGCCCCGCATAAAGCTGCACCAGATCGACCAGCGAAATACCCGCGCCGCCAAGGGCGATGGCAAGCCCGGGCGCTTCATTGGCGGGAAGTGCGAGTTTGACGCCCACCCGCCGGAACCGCACCATCAGCGCCGAGGGGCTGACCGCATCGAGCAGCTTGACGGCAGGAACATTAAGCGACAGTTGCAGCGCCTGCCGGATGCTGACATCGCCTTGATAATGCATGTCGAAATTGCGCGGCCTGTAGCCGGAAAAGTCGGCCGGGCGGTCTTCGATGATGGTTTCCTGTCCGACAAGACCGTCTTCGAAGGCAAGGCCGTAGATGAATGGCTTGAGGGTGGAGCCCGGCGAGCGAATGGCCCGGCTCATCTCCACGAAACCGCGTCTTGCCGTATCGAGATAGTCCGCCGACCCCACTTCCGCCAGAATATCGCCGTTCTGCGCATCCGCCATGACGATGGCGACGGAGACCCTGTCGCCGAGCTTTTCCGCAGCATGGCGGGCGACACCCTCCAGCTCCCGCTGGATCGGCAGCTTCAGCGTGGAGCGCACCGCGGCAGTATTTGGGAATTTCACCCGCGCGGCGACGGCCATATGCGGCGCATAGGCCGGAAGATCGCGCCGGCTGGAAGGCGTATTCGCAAGAGCCGCACGTTCCGCCTCCCCCTCACCCACGACGCGCTCGACGGCAAGCCGTTGCAATACGCGCTCGCGCGCCTGTTTCGCCGCCTCTGGAAAACGATCCGGGCGTCGCTTTTCCGGCAGTTGCGGCAGCGCCACCAATAGGGCCGCCTCCGCCGTATCGAGCCGGCCAGGCTCCTTGCCGAACCAGGCGAGGCTTGCGGCGCGAACGCCTTCGAGATTGCCGCCATAGGGCGCGATATTCAGATAGAGATCGAGGATTTCCGCCTTGGTGAGTCGCCTCTCAATCTGGAGCGCGCGCGCGGCCTGCAGGAATTTCGCCGAAAACGACCGATCGGCGCGCGGCTCGATCAGCCGCGCCACCTGCATGGAAAGCGTCGATGCGCCGGAAACGATCCGGCCGTTGCTGACCAATTGCCAGGCGGAGCGCAAAAGCGCGAAGGGATCGACGCCGTGATGCTCATAGAAACGCTGGTCTTCATAGGCCACCAGCATGCGTAGGAACAGTGGGTCGACTTCGGCCGCCGTGGTTTTCAGTCGCCAGCGGCCATCGGGTGTCGCAAAGGCGCGCAAAAGCTTGCCGTCGCGGTCCAGAACCTCGAAGGAGCGTTGCTGCGCAGCGTCCAGCGGCGGCGGATAGGCCTTGTCCAGCGCATCGAGACCGAAGGCCGCGCCGCCCATAAGCAGAGCGGCCGTCATGATGCCGACAATGATCGCCTTGCGTCGCCTCATGGGTTTGCCGAGCGCACCTCCATGCGGCCGGTTGCCGTGCGGGCGGCAAATTGCGGCCGGTACATATCCTCAACCGAAGCTGCCGGGTGGTCATAGGTGCCCGGGGTGACGGCGCGGACCACATAGGCCAGCGCAATTTCCGAACTGTCGCCGGCCGAGCGGTCGAAGGCCGCCACGAAACGGTCGTAGCGGAATTCGGTATGTGCCGCTTCCGTTTCCGGCAACCAGTCGAAATTCGAAAGCGCTGCCGAATTGACGAGGCTCGGATTGTCGATTTCGAAACCGGAAGGCAACAGGTCAGTCACCAGAATGCGCGACTGCCAGTTATTCTGCGGTACCACATTCAGCACCACGACGTAACGCTCGTTCTGCGTCACCTCGCTCGGGTTCACCTCCTCGCCATCCATGGAATAATAGGTGCGGGTGATGGTGAAGCCCTCACCACCGGCAGCAAGCGGCTGCGCCGGTGGTGCCACCGTGGTGACGACAGCCGTCACCGGATCGGCCGAGGCATTGGCGATCTTCAAGGGGGCGGCCAGCAACTCGTCGCCGCTCATCCGCTTGCCGAAGCCGCCGGTCTGCAAGTCACCGTTCACATCCAGGCGAATATCCTTGTCCTCACCTTTGACCGCGCGGGCGGCCAGCAGCATCCATGCCTGTTCCTGGGTGCTGGTATAAGGCTTCTTTTCCCATTCCTTGGCCACGGCACCGGCAAGCTGCGGCACGACGGCCGGAACCGGACGGCTTTCCGCCGCAAGCGCCAGCGTCGCCGCCCCGTCACGCAGGGCCGAGCCATAATCGGCGCGGGCGAAGCTGACATTGGTGGTACGGCTTGCCATATCGAGCGAAGCACCAAACACGCTCTTCGAACGGGCCTGATCGCCATAAAGCGAAAGGGCGGCAGCAACCTGCGCCTTGGCGAGCGGTGTGGCGAAATCGGCCAGCGCCGTATCCGCGTAATATCTGAGATCGTTGATCGCCGCCTTGCGGTTGCGCGCCAGGACATAAAGCGAATAGGCGATCTCGTTGCCGCGATCCTTGACATTGCTGTCATAGGAAAGACCGTTCTGCAGGTTGTTCAGCGCCTGTACCATGGCGGCTTCGGGCACATCGTAATTCTGCTCGCGGGCGCGGGTCAGGAAGTCGGTAATATAGGCATCGAGCCACAGATCGCCGTAGCCCGGCGACCAGAGGCCGAAGCTGCCAGAACTCGACTGGAAGGACAGCACGCGGTAGATCGCCTCCTGCACCCGCTTGCGGGTATCCGGGTCCTCGACCATGCCGCTATCCTTCGTCAGTTCCGAAACGTAAAGCAGCGGCAAAGCGCGGCTCGTCGTCTGTTCGGCGCAGCCGTAGGGATATTTGTCCAGCATCATCACCAGCGCCGGAATATCGAAAGCGGGCGAGCGCGTCACGTTAACCGCGACGGAAGAGCCGAGAAGCATGCTATCGGCCAGAAGATCGCCGTTGATCGTCAGGCTGCTATTGGGCGCGATCCTGATTTCGCGCCGCATCGTAACGGGCAGAACGGCCGGGCGCACCGGAACATTCAGCACCTGCTCCAGCGAGACACCCGATGCATTGGAGACCTTGATGGTGATCGCACCATTGCCGGGCTGTTCGCCCGTCAGCGGCACTGTCAGCGACGACTTGCCGCCTTTCTGAAGCGCGAGAGTTTGCGACATCTCGCCCTGATCGACCGTCAGCGCCGTATTACTGGTCACATCCAGCCGGTAATCACCGGCCTCGCCATCCGTATTGGCGATATCGAGCCGCAATTGCGACACATCGCCGGGTGCGAGGAATTTCGGCGCGCTGGCCGTGACAACGACAGGATCGCGAATGACGGCATCGGAAACCGCATGGCCGACACCCGTCTTCGTCCAGGCCACCGCCATGATGCGGGCCGTGCCGTTGAACTGCGGAATATCGAAGCTGACTGTCGCCTTGCCGTCAGCGTCAAGTTCGACCGGACCGGCAAAGAAAGCCACCAGCTTTTCGGTGGGCGGGCTGCCCTGAAGAGCAACCTGTCCGCCGTCACCGCCGGTGCGCAGCCGGCCGGTGGCGCCAAGTGAACCGTCGATCAGGCGGCCGTAAAGGTCGCGGATTTCCAGTCCCAGCCGACGCTGGCCAAAGTACCATTCATCCGGCTTCGGCGGCTCGTAGCGGGTAAGGTTCAATATGCCGACATCGACTGCCGCAACGATGGCATAAGCCTTTTCGCCCACGTCAGCGCCGGCGACCGTGATCGGAATTTCAAGCGGCTGGCGCGGCAGCGTTTTCTGCGGCGCGCCAAGCGTGACGGCAAGTTTGCGCTCGGCCGGATCGACGGCGAGCCATTTGATGCCGATGGCGCGCATCGGCATACGGCTTTCCTGCGCATCGCCCGGGCGGAACAGCGTGGCTGTGACATAAGCGCCCGCGCCCCATTCCTCGGTGACCGGAATATCGATCTCGCCGCCATCCGCGCCGATCTCGGCATTCTGAACGGAAATCAGCTTTTCTGAACCAGAAGTTACCATCAACTCGCCGGCAAAACGCGACGAAATCTTGAGTTTAGCCGTATCGCCGATCTTGTAGCTCTGTTTGTCGAGCGCGATTTCCAGCGCATCCGGCGTTTCCGTCGAGCTTGCCTCGACATAAAAACCGGCATCGAATTCAACGCTGGAAACCGGCGCGCCATTGCCGGCGCCCTCCACTTCCAGCCGGTAGCGGCCCCAGGTGACAGGCACGGAAATCTCGCCACCATTGGCATCGACCGAAAGCGTACCGGCTTCCTGCTGCTTGGTATATTCCACCGGCTCGTAACGCCAGGAGTTACCCTGACGATACCATTGATAGTTCCGCTCGACCTTGATGAGTTTCCAGGTCAGGCCATTCATCGCCTGTCTGGCGCCGTCGGCACTGACGCCAATGATGTGGAAACGACCAACGGAATTCTGAGCGAGATCGCCGGAAAATTGCGGTTTGATGCCGATGACAGGCGCATCCGCCTTGATAGGCAGCGTCAGCGAGCGCTCGACGGCACGGCCCCCGGCCTCTTGCATGCGCACGGTGATGTTGGCCGAAAGAAGCTGGGTATTGGAAGGCAGATCGGTCAGATCGACGTTAAAGCTCGCCTTGCCCTCTTCATCCAGATCAGGCAGATCGGCAAGCGCGGTGCGGTTTTCCTCTTCGCTCTCCTCATCGGCCAGACCGAAGAAATAACCTTCGAAATCGGCGCTGGTGCGCGTCGGCTTGATGGCGATCTCGCCTTCCAGCGTCAGGCCGGCGGCGGGCGCGCCATAGAGATAACGGCCATCGACGTCGATTGCCGTTTCCGCGCTCGGATCGATCTGTTTCGCCTTGCTGGAGAGGTCGAATTCCGCCCGGTCAGGCACGAAATCATCGACGAGGAAACTCTTTTCGCTGATCGCAGCCGTTTTCGGGTCGGTGTGGATGCGCAAAGTCCAGGTGCCGCGCATCGCATTTGCCTGCAATGGCAGATCGACCGTATGGCCGCCCAGTGCCTTACCATCGCTGACGAAACGTCGGTCCTCGACGCCATCAGGGCGCGAGAAGATGAAGGTGAGCGGAAGATCCTCGATTGCCTTGCCGTCGACGTCGCGGGCAAGCGCTGCGGCGTGCACGGTCTCGCCGGCGCGGTAAATGCCGCGCTCGGTCCAGCTGAACACGTCGATGGCGCCGGGGGCTGCACGGCCCGTCACGCCACGATCCGAAAGATCGAAGCCGGCGCGGGTCATGTCGAGGAAGACGTAATCCTTGTCGCCGTTGCGCGCCGTCAGGATTGCAGGCGCCTGTGCCGCGGTACCGCGCATCAGGCCGGCCGAGAATACCGCGCGGCCCTCCGCGTCGGTCTTTGCCGTGCCCAGCACCTCGTTATTCTTGGCGAGCAGTTGCAAATCCACATCTGCCAGCGGCTTTGCGCTGCCAAGGGCGCGAACAAAAACATTCAGACCATCGGTTCCGGCATAGGTGGTGATGCCGGTATCGGATACGAGGAACCATTGCGTGGCGCGCGAATCCCAGGTTTCCGGTGCTACGCCCGGCGGCACGGCGGTCAGCACATAGATTCCGGGCTTGCGCTCGGGCAAGGCCTCATCCACCGGGAAGCTCGTTACCACATCCTTGTTGAGATCAGGCTGGATATCGATCGACCCCTGCCAGACAAGCTCGCCGATCTCGTTTTCAATGCGGTCGGCATTATAGCCGTCCATTTGCGTCAGAAACTGCGAGTTTGAAAGAAGCGAGGTGATATTGCGGTCGCCGACACGATAAAGCTTCAGGTCCGCCTTGTCGGCATTGACAGAGACGATTGGAATGCCGCGGCGGGCCGTGCCCGGCAGCACGAAATTCTCGCCGGTAAAGCGAACGCTGGCGGCGCGGTCACGCACATAAATATCGAGATCGACCTGCTTTTCCAGTGGCTCTTCCACTGAAGACGGCAGGCCGGCGCGAAGCGCGATCTTGTAACGCTGACCATGGGTCAGGCCTTCCACGCAAATCTCGCTTCCCTTCGCCTCGATGGCCTTGGGAGCGGCCCCGTCCAGCGTGACGAACGAGGAATAATCGACACCGTTCTTCACCAGCGGCTCGGAAAATTGCACGCAGGCGCGCGGGCTGATACTGTCCGTATCCACGGTATTGTTGATGACGCGGAAACCCTGACGCGTGCGCAGATCGGCATAGGCCGCCTTTGTCTGCGCATTGTCGGTAAGTGCAAGGCTCTCCTTATAAGCACTGAGCGCCGCGCGATAATTCTGGGTTCGCTCAAAAGCCTTCGCCAGCCGGTTCAGGGCCTCGGTGCGGGCGCTGACCGTGCGGCTCAGCTGATAGGCATTGATGGCGGCAGACGCCGCCTGCCCGGCAATGGAATAATTATCAGTAACCTGCGCCGCCTTTTCCGACAATTCCGCCCAGAGCGCGCCATCGTCAGGCGTGATAGCAAGGGCCTGTTTGTAGGTCGTGACGGCATCGGGAATATTGCCTGCTGCTGCCTGCTGCCGCGCGATCTGCACAAGGGCTTCCAGGCCCTGTTCGCCCTCGCCCTCATTCGCCGCAAGGCCGGATTTCAGCCGGCGCGCTTCCTGCTGCAGGCTGTCGGTCACGAGGGACAGGCGCTGCGGCGCGCCGATGTCGGCCTCCGCGGCCACTTCCACAATCTTGCCGGCAACTGCGCCAGGGAAGGCGTTCAGCTGATTGAAATCCGATTTGAGGAAGCACCATTTCACCTTGGGATTGTAGGTGAAGGCCTTGCAGGCGGTATCGCCGACGCAAATGTCGCCGCATTGCTCCAGCGAGACATTCTGCTCCGTCCTCAGATCGAAGCCGAAATAATCGCCGTTTTGGGTCGTAACGACCTTGCGGGAGGGCTCCGCCGCCATGGCTGGCGGGAAAAACAGGGCGGTGGAAACCGCAACCAGCGAAATCCGGACGAGCGCGCGCAACGACATCAGTTTTCTCCCCGCAACAGACATGTCGGGCGGGACTCTGGTCAAATCCACGCATGGTTGTCAACGCATCTTCGTCAATTCGCGACGCGCAATGTGCGAAGGCGGGTAAGCGGGAAGGTCAGTCTTCTATTTTTCGCGCTTCCGAAATCAGCATGATCGGCACACCGTCACGGATCGGATAAGCAAGCCTGGCGCTTTCGGAGATAAGCTCATTGCGGGCGCGGTCATAGGAAAGGCGCCCTTTCGTCAAAGGGCAGACCAGAAGCTCCAGGAGCTTGGGATCGACATTGCTCATCCTGTCGTCCATGGCGGCGATCCTATTGCAGCACGTTGCCGCCCTCGCCCGATCCCTGGGCGAGGACGATCTCGGTGATGGCGATCAATGTTTCGGCCCGTGTCTTCAGGTCAGGCGCTTCCAGCAGTGCCTGTTTTTCAGCCGGTCCGAAGGGAGACATCATGGAAAGCGAATTGACGAGAACGCGATTGCCCGCCCTTTCCACGCTTTCCCAATCCGCTTCCAGCTGATTGGCCTCCAGAAACGAGCGGAATACCCGCAGCAGGTTTTCACGGTCCACCGCATCCTCATCGTATTCGCCGGAAAGATCGGCGATGAAGGGCGCATGCCGGAAGCTGCGATAGGGTTTGCCCGCCTCCACCTCTTCCAACAGACGGAAACGGCACACGCCGGTGAGCGAGATGATATAACGGCCATCACCGGTTTCAGAAAAGGACGTGATGCGACCGAGGCATCCGACCGCGCTCAGCGGACCGCCCTCAAGCCCCGCCTCGATGACATGCAGGGCGGGCTGCACCATGCCGATGATGCGATGGCCGGACAATGCCCAGTCGATCATCGCGAGATATCGGGGCTCGAAAATATTGAGCGGAAGATGGCCTTCCGGTAGAAGAAGCGCGCCCGGCAATGGAAACACCGGCACGGTTTCCGGCAGATCGTCGTTCTTCACATATCTCGCATTTCCGACATGCATGGGAATCACGCCCCCCTGTTCACTGCTGCCCGGCCGGCGGATCGACCGCCACAGCTGGGATATGCCCGCACTACGAAAACAGTATCGCCGAAAGCTTCCTGCGGCCGGCAACGGTTGCCGGATCCTTGAAGCCCCAGGCCTCGAAAAACTCCAGAAGCTGGCGGCGCGCGCCGTCATCGTCGAAGGTCCGGTCCTTGCGCATGACGTATAGCAGATGGTCCGCGGCCTCGTCGCGCCGGCCTTGAGCATTCAGCACCTTGGCAAGCTTCACCCGCGCCTCGTGACGATCAGGATCGAGCGCGAGCTCGCGCTCCAGCGCCACCGGGTCGCCGATCTTGCGGGCTTCCTCATATTGCGCGATCTTTTTCGAAACGAGCTGAATGCCCGCATCTTCGTTGAGTTCCGCAGGCAGCGAAGAGAGCAGTTCGCTTGCCCGCTCATATTGACCGGCAGCGATCATGCATTCGGCAATACCGGCAATCGCTGCCGGATTTTCCGGATCGGCTTGCATGACGGCGCCGAAAAGCTGCGCAGCCCCATTAAAATCGCCATCCGCCAGAAGCTGCTTGGCCTCTGTCAGAACAGCCTCGATCTCGGCCTTGGGGTCGCCCGCGTCAGGCCCGGCGATCTTCTCGATGAACTGCTTGATCTGGCTTTCCGGCACGGCGCCCATGAAGCCGTCCACGGGCCGGCCGTCGGCAAAGGCGACGATTGCCGGAATGGACTGGATACCGAGCTGGCCGGGAATCGACGGGTGATCGTCAATGTTCAGCTTCACCAGCTTCACGCGGCCATTCGCCTCGTTGATGACCTTCTCGAGCACCGGCGTCAGTTGCTTGCACGGGCCACACCAGGGCGCCCAGAAATCCACCAGTACCGGCTGGCGACGCGATTCCTCTAGAACGTCCATGGAGAAAGCCGCCGTCGTGGTGTCCTTGATGTGGCCAGAGGCCGCACCGTTCAGCTCGCCATTATGATGGGCGCTTGCAGTCATCTGCCCGCTATAGGAACCGCCGTAAGGATTATTGTCGCCGCTCATGCCGGTCTCCCGTAAACTTCTGTCATCTGGCTTATTTGAAGCAAAGATCGTATCTCACTCGCTGACTTTCAAGACAAGCGGCGCATGTCCGGTTGCCTCGAGAAAGCGAATGAGATCTTTGGACGCGATCGTTGTCGTCTGGTCGTTGGAAAGCGGATGGCCGTTCACCAACTCGTTTTCCAGAAGATCGCTGTCGAGCACGAAGGTGACCTGCCTGTCCGTGTCGTTGATGGCGCCGAACACTGTCACCGAGCCCGGCACGACGCCCAGATATTCAAGCATCTTTTCCGGTCTGCCAAAGGACACACGGCTTGCCGCACCGATGGTCTTGTGAACGCTTTTCAGATCGACGACCGCGTTTTCCTCAACGGTCAGAACGAAATACTGATCCTTCTTGTCCTTTACAAAGAGGTTCTTTGTATGGCCGCCGGGAATGAGGTCGCGCAGCGACTGGGATTCGGCGACGGTAAACACCGGTTCGTGCTGCTTCGTACTGTGGGAAATGCCGAGTCCGTCGAGAAACTCGAACAGCTCCGTTGCCGTCTTCCGGGAATTTTCCGCCATATCCTGCCGCCTGTCTCTGCCGATTCCACAATCCTTGTTTCCTGATTAAGCGGGCAACCGACGCTTGGCAACGCAGGAAAAAACAACGAGATGAAAAATTCTCAATCATTTCCGCCGCTTGTCGCATTTCTCAAAGAAATTTTCGCGTTTTTGTCATTTCCCTGTTGCATTCCAAAATCGATTGAGCGATATAGCGCCCGTCGCCGCTTGGCGGCCCACGGTTCAGCGAACTACCCCGGACCGGTGGATTTGAGCGGGTGTAGCTCAGGGGTAGAGCACAACCTTGCCAAGGTTGGGGTCGAGGGTTCAAATCCCTTCGCCCGCTCCAAATTTCTCTTGTCCAGACCGGAGACATAGGTAACAGTTTGTACCTAAGACATAGGTGACAATCTCGTGCCGAACGGATTGTCGATTGTTTGCAGCGTTCTCTGTTCCAGGTCGATATATCCTAGATCGTAATGCATGAAGCTGACGAGCCAAATGCCGTCTTCCACCTCCTTTAATCCCAGTTTCTGTCCGGCCAGTACGGTCGATATATTGATCTTCTTGCGAAAGAGGCAGGCGCGTCCGCAATTGGTGACGATGATGTCTCGATCATGGAAGGGATAATCGATCTCCGGCAGGCCAAGGTAGGGGCGCAAAGAGGCGGTATAGAGATCAGCAGGCACTTTCATGCTGATCGCCTCATGCGGCCTCTCGCCATTGAATTCGCTGACGAATGCATCAAAGCGTACCTGTTGCTGGAGAAGGCTACGTTCGGGTGGGCGAGTTGCCTCCTTCTTCAATGTCAGATGCATACGCTCATGCCGGCCGTTCTGCTGTGGATGGCCCGGTTTGATGCGCTCGATCGCTATCCCAAGCCTCAACCAGAAAACCGACAGCTTCGACAGATTGTACAGCCCGTTTGGTGAGGCAAAAGGTAGCCCGTTGTCCGAGCGTATCGCCTGAGGCAGGCCATGTTCGGCAAACAGGCGGCGGAAGGCTTCGATCACGGCTTGCTCTCGTGTCGATTCGAAGGCTTCGCAAGCCAATAGATAGCGGGATGCCTGATCGGTTACGGTCAAAGGGTAACAATAACGGCCATCCCCAAGTTTGAACTCGCCCTTGAAGTCGGCGCACCACAGATCGTTGGCATTGACGGCTTGCGACAGCGTGGTGCCCATGGCCTTGTTTGCCCGGTTCCTCTTGCGGGCCTGGCGCACAAGGCCATGGCGGTCGAGCACCGCATGTACGGTGCTGCTCGCCGGAATACGGACGTCGCCAGCGAGCTTTTTCACCAGCAGTTCGCGGATCTTGCGCGCACCCCAATGAGGCTTCTCCTTTTTGAGGCGCACGATCATTGCCTCGACGGGATCGGGGAGTTGGTTGGCGTAGCGCACCGGACGCCGGGAGCGGTCCGTCAGAGCTTCAAGCCCGTCGTCCTTGTAGCGATTGAATATCTTGTAGCCGGTCTTGCGCGATATGCCGAAGTCCCGGCACACCTCGCTCATTCCTTCGCCCTCCAGCAAACGGGCGACAAAGCGTAGACGTTCTTCCATAACCGAAGTCTCTCTCCACGGCATCAACACCTCCCGCAAAGCGAAAAGTGTTACCCATGTCTCCGGTACAAAACGTCACCTATCTCTCAAGTCGGACA